>NZ_JAIOGQ010000006.1 GCF_019904135.1 Paenibacillus caui
TATTTTTCACCTGTTTGCTCGCAACCCGCATCTATCCATAACGAGAATAATCCGCTCCAAGCAAGAGCAGCTTGATTTTGACAGCGATTCTCTGGCTTCTTAACCCTTAGAACTTTTCACTGTCCAGTGGCAATGAAATACAATTGTTATAATAGGCATACGCAACAATGGGAGGGACGACGATGAACGAAGAAGCAAAATCTGCTGGATGGGATGCCATTGAACAGGCCATGTCCAGACTCTACGGAGATCAGGAGCCGAAACATTACGGCACGCTTATTCCATATATGCTGGGAGGACCCGATCCGCTCGACGGCATCAGCGCATACAAGGCGGAGCAGCCCTTTCCTCATTGGCATATTGTTACGTTCGGGTTTTCGGAGCTGTACGATAAAGAATCGGACGATGACCAGCAAAGCGGATACGGATTTGAACTGACCTTTCGGCTTGCGCGCGAGGAAACGGAGGAAGAACCTCCGGCCTGGGCGCTGAACCTGCTGCAAAATATGGGAAGATATGTTTTCAAGAGCGGGAACATCTTCCGGTCGGGCGATTACCTGGATGCCAACGGACCGATCTGCCTTGGATCCGATACAAAGCTGACGGCGCTGGCATTTGCCCAGGACCCCGAGCTTCCGGAAGCGGACACGCCGAACGGGCGGGTGCAGTTTCTGCAAATGGTCGGCATTACGGGCTGCGAACTCGAAGCGATGCAGACGTGGAATACGCTCGGCATGCTGAAGGCTTGCGAGGAGCACATGCCCCGTTACATAACGGATCTGACGCGAGGTTCCTTCATGCAGGAGCCTGCGATCACCGAAGCGGTGCAAAGAGGGATGGAACGGGACGGGTCTAGTACGGGCTTTTTATATGTGGATCAATTGGGCTGGGAGCCGGCCAAGAAGCGTTTGCTCGGCAAGACCCCGGCTGCGCTCAGGCTAGGGGCCAAGCAGGCCGGGATCGTCGGCAAACTGCTGGCAGGCCGCATTTTGAAAGGAAAATCGCTTTATATGACAGGTCCGGATATTCAGGTCGTTTTGGAGCCGGGGGAGAAAGCGGGCTTCGAAGAAGGGGAGGATGAGGTTCGTCTCAAGCTCGATGAGGCGAGCGCCGTCGAGTTATCTCGGAAGCTGCTGCCGAAGGAAGGCACGATTGTGTTGTCGTCCTTTAAAGGGATGACCATTCAAATCGTCAAAACCTATATTAAAGACCAGGACGGAAATGTCGTATCGATAATCGGCTAGCCAATGATGCCGTATAACAAGGAGAAGAATATGAGCCGTTATCCCATCGTCATTGAAGAATTTCATAATACACTTTTCAAGCTGAGAGGCATTACGGGTATCGAAAGCGGAGTCGAGAACCTGGAGCCGATCGATACGGACATGCTTGGGTACAGCGCGTGCGCCCATCTTCCCCACGCCGCCTTGCTGCGCACCGGCGGGGGGCTGAAGCAGGAAGTGCTGATCCAGTTTGAGCTTGCCTTCGACTATTCGCCGGATAGCTTGCAATCCCTAGAGTTTTTGGCCTGGTTTGTCAGGGATTGCGCGCGGGGCGGAACGAAAGTCCAGCTTAGGCCCTTTGCTCTTCCGCCGGAAACTCCCCTCGGAAGGCAGCTGGGAACGACGCTGAAATGGCATATGGACCTTTTTATCGATGGCATCGAAGAGAGCCTGGAGCCGGCCTTTGAAACGGTTCGCCGGCTTCATCATTCCATACAAACGGCGATCCAACTTTACAGTATCCCGCTGAAATGATCAGGAAGGCTTTTGGAATAAAACATGGGAGGAGCACCTGCCAAAAGAACAATTGTACCGGATTCGCCGGAAGCTGGAGCAAGCGGCCAAAGCCGATCCGGAGTGCAAAGTATTCGGTGCCAGGGTCATCGGTACAAGCCTTACCTTCCCGCTTGGTAGGAAGTTTGCTTGACCGCTCGCTCAAGGAAATGAGGAAAGGATTGGCCTAAAGTCATGAATTGGACGGAGATCAGTAAGGCGAAAGATTTTGAAGCGGTTCGCATGGCGGCCACAGAGCTCGACGTCAATGAACGGGACGAACGCGGCCGGACGCCGCTCATGCTGCTGTTGACGAATCACATGCCGGTCCAGGCCATTGATCTGCTCATCGAGCGGGGAGCCGACCTTGAGGCAGAGGACAAGCTTGGAGATACGGCACTGAAGAAAGCGGTCAAATTCCAGCAGAAGGAAGCGATCGTAAAGCTGATCGAGGCAGGCGCCAAGCTCGATTCGCCGCACGGCATTTTGGCTACGGCCTGGAATTTGGCTCGCGGCCGCAGCAAGGAGATCGCCGACCTGCTGTTGGGGACGACCGGAGCGGTCCGACTGACACTGACGGCTGAAGAGCAGGATACGCTGGACGATATCGTATATGAGCAATCCATACAGGCGATGTGCCGCAAAATCAGCCGGCCGGACTCCCCTGTCCTGCTGCATGCCGTCGTGAACAGCTACAATTGGGATAACGGCCCGGAGCCGATGCTCGCCGCATTCTGGAATCCGGCCTGCCCGGAAATTACGCTGCTGGATATGTACGACCTGCTGGATGGGGATTACTGGCTGGAGCATGACTTGGTGGAGCTTGAAGAGTCCGGGGAGAACACACGCTGGAGGGAGCTTGCCGATGGGCTGCAGGAAAGATTGAACCGATCCCGGAAGGAGTCATAAGGAAATGCGCAATGGCGCTGCAATGGCAGAATAGTTAAGTCAACTGAAGTCAGAATGTGACCGTGCTTCGGAATTCATCGGTATTTCGATTTATGCTCTGGAGGAGCTGGAACGCGAACAGATCGGCTACAGCATGGATGTTGAGGGCAATCGCTTGGTCTCGGATGAAGAAGGGGCCTGGCAGCCGGGATGGATCGTCATCGGCTGTGTCGAGCTCACCGGGGACCCGATCATTGTGGATACTCGCGAAGCCGGACAGCCTGTTGCCTGCCTTATGCACGGCATGGAGGAATGGGATGCGGGCAGCTATATCGCCGGCTCGATCGGACAATGCAAGGACGCAATAGCCAAGGTCAGGCTTTTGATGACATGCAAAGAACCGGAGCGGACGAATGTGCCCGTCGCCTGCGCCGATTTGGACGCTGTTGTCGCGGAGATTGCGGAGGCAGACGAATACGCCCATGCGGATGCCTGGAAAGCCCTGCTCGCACCGAGCTACCGATCCGCACGGCAACAGGAAGAGGCTTTGATCCGGAAAATCAAGTCGATGAGCGAGCAAGGAATGAAATTAAAGGACATTGCGGATGCCCTCCAAATCCCTTTGAAGCAGGCGTACAGCTATTTGAGACAAGCGAAAAACAAGGCGGACTAGGGCATTGAGCAGCTAATGATTGCAGCCAGGAATGCAACAAGGCCGGGAGGCATCGGGAAACTTTGGACTTGCTCGGCCCGATATGGAATGCGGACTTCAGGAACCCGGAAGATCCGGCGCTGTGGCCAACGTCCGAACATTATTTTCAAGCCATGAAGTTTGCAGGTTCAAAGCATGATGTCTACGGGCAATTGTCTTTTAGTCGAACCTACATCCAACGATTCCTTCTGGGCTGACAATGGGGATGGAACCGGACGTAATATGCTCGGCCAGATTATGTTGGAAGTTCGAATCGAACAGGAGGTCGCCGGATCGGGAAAAATTGCGGTTATTCGACTCTCGTTTCCCATAGCTTACAGTCTTATCCCCTGTTACATCATTTGGCTTAAAGTCTTGGCCTGAACATCTAACTTGCCAACGGCTTCACCAATGCGTGCAAACTCATCGAGTGCTTGCTGAATTTGGCTTTGACTATTGAGAATTGCTTTCTGAGAGGTCTTCGTTCCCTCACTGACTCTATCAACATGCTTGAAAATCTTCTCAACGGTGGCTTGAATTTCTAATGTTGCTTCTTGTACGTTATTCGCTAACTTCCTTACTTCGGTTGCTACAACATTAAAGCCGCGTCCATGATCCCCGGCGTGTGCCGCTTCAATTGCCGCATTTAAGGCGAGTAGATTGGTTTGCGATGCAAAATCCCTAATCGTCTGCACAATGCGATGAACAGCAAGGCTCTGTTGTTCCAAGTCTTGAAGATCATTCAAGTTACTCTCATTGTCGTTCACCACACGGTCAATTGCCAAGGCTACTTGTTGATTGCGTGATATGCCTTCTTCTGTACGTATAAGCAACTCTTCCGACATTTCTCGTAACTCGGTTGTTACTTGTACTGTGGCAGTTTCGCGTTCAGTTATGTCTGTTGCCACCTTCAGGGCTGCCACTACTTTACCATTCTCATCTTGAATTGGCATATACGTGGCTTCAAGATTAAGCATACTTCTGTCCTTAGTCACACGAACGATTTTCTCTTGAAATTTGTTACCCTTTCTAAGGTTATTCCACAACGACTCATACTCTGAACTGTTGACAAATTCTGCGGTACAAAATTGCCGATGGTGCATTCCTTCCAACTCGGACATTTGGTAGCCCATCGCATGAGCAAAATTCTCATTTGCCCAAAGTACTTCGCCCTGAATATTAAATTCAATCATCGCAAGCGATTGCTCCAGTGCGGCTAATACAGATTTTTCATTTAGCACTTGTGTTGTTTGTATTTTAAATGACATTTTACACTTCCTTGTCGAATTAATTGGGCAATATTCCTTTCCAATTTATTCTATAATAATTTCCGCGTGGTTAGAAGTTACAAACTTCGCTATTTTGTGTCAAATTTCGATTTTGTTAGTTAGAGGACAAATGTAACTCTTAACGTGCTTTCGGATCACATATTCTTATAACGAAGAGAGTTGAAGAGTAGGTAAATTATTAGCCATATTCAAAAAAGAGAATCCGAAGAATACGGAGGTACTGAGAAAGTCTTCCACAAAACCGCAGCGAAAAAAATCCCATCTTGAGTAAATTTAAATCGGCAAAATACATATCCATGATCTCTTTTACCATGAGATGCAGATTCAGCATTGATCCTGAGCTTCGTAAAATTCATTCCGACGAGATGATAGTCTATGATGTAGAGCTATCCGAATTTATTAAGGAATCGCGGTCTAAAAAACGTCAACAATGATATAATGAAAATTAAAGCAGGGAGGGGAGACAGGCGGATATGGACTTTGGTACAATAGACCAATTAAAAAGGGAATTAGATACGCTAAGGCCTTTACCGGCAGCCGCTCTTAGAAATCTGGAAGAGGTCTACCGTATAGAGTGGACTTACATCCAATGCCATTGAAGGAAATACACTAACCCTCCTTGAAACCAAGTTTGTTCTGGAAGAAGGTTTGACAATAGCCGGCAAAAAGCTGCGCGAGCATTTTGAGGTTATCAATCATTCAGAAGCCATTGATTATGTACAGGATATAGTACATAGAAATATAGAATTGACTGAGAGAGATATATTGGTGCGGTAAAGTGAGTAAGCTTCTTACAGATGACTTCGGTTTGATTCGAGGTTATCTGTTTTTTTATATTTTTTTACATTCATTTAACACAATTTGGATTTCCGTTTATACCCATTTGATATATTAACTTTGCTAGGCATAATTTCTGAAGGGGGAACTATATAAATATGAAACGAAATTGGATGATCGCAAGTCTCGCTTCCATCCTGATTTTATCGGCACCCGGAACTTCGCTGCACGCGGCTGGCAATGAAATAACGGCCAATGTCGCTGACGACGTGCAGTATACCTGGAATGGAACGGAAATGACGCCAGGTGCGCCGGCTGTGGATGTTAACGGGCGTCTATATATGCCGATTCGCGCACTTGCCGAGGTGCTCGGGAAATACGTGGATTGGGATGCGGCTTCGAAAAAAGTTATCCTGACGGACAAACCCCAGTTGCTCGGCAAATATGAACTGAAGGCGAAAGACTTGGCGGAAGGCATCAAAATGGGCGTTGGTTCTTCGTTGACTCATCTGCCCGGAGATCCTGATAACGTCTTCTATTCCACGGCAGACCGCGGGCCCAACGGTCAGGTGGAAGTGGACGGCGAAGAGCGCCGCACCTTCCCGCTCGCTTCCTACACGCCTTCGATTTACAAAATCCAGGTGAATGATGGCGAGATCAAGATTTTAGAGACCATCCCGCTTAAAGTGAACGGCGTCGACCCGGTGTCCAAGACGGCGAATATCACCGGTTTGCCGAATGTTGCTTCCCGGGACGAGGTCCCTTACGACACGGAAGCGAAAAATTTGCTTGGCTATGATCCGTACGGAGTGGATATTGAGGGAATAGGCTATAACCCGAATGACGATACATTCTGGATCTCGGAGGAATACGGCCCGAGTATCATACAGGTCAAACGCGACGGAACGATCCTGCAGCGCATCGTCCCCGCCGGGATGAAGGCGATGCTGGACTCTCCGGCCATCCCGTTGGTCGAATCGATTCCAGGAGTTTATCTGGATCGCCGCAAGAATCGCGGCATGGAGGCGCTCAGCATTACGCCGGACGGCAAGTGGATGTTCGCCGCAATGCAAAGCCCGCTCCGCAATCCGGATAAGAAGACGGACAATTCGCGGGCACTGCGGATTTTGAAGTTCGATTTGAGCACGCTGAAGGCAGTCGCCGAATACGCATATCTGACTGAAGACGCAGCTCAGTTTAAGGATCTGAAGCAGTCGGATATCGTGATTTCCGATCTGGTCGCCGTGAGCGAGCATACGCTGCTGATCGATGAACGCGATAAGAACGCCGGCGATGCCGCTCAGTTGAAGAAGATTTACTTGACGGACTTGAAGGGGGCCACCAATCTTCTCGGTAAATTTGACGACCCGAAACAGGCAGGCAAAACATTGGAGCAAATGACGGTGGCCGAAATGACCAAAGCCGGGATCAAGACGCCGGTAAAGAGTACCGTGCTCGATGCGGTGGAATTTGGTTTCCCGTATGAAAAAATCGAAGGCTTGTCTCTAGTGGGCGGCAATCTGCTGACGATTGTCAACGACAACGATTTTGGCGTAGGAAGTACGGAGCAAGGAAATGGGACGATCCTCTGGCAATTCAAACTTCCGTATTCGATCAAATAAGCAAATGTGCCCGCAAGTTTGGGGATGGATGTCCATTTTGATTTCACTGGATTCCGATACAGGGAAAAGCCGTACGGATTACGAACAGTTATATTATACCCTACAGTTTTAAAACACTTGTTAATTAAACAGGTGTTTTATTTTTTTTTCCAAAAAAAGGTTGACGATACTTTAATTAAATAATAATATTTCATTGAACGGTCGGTGAACATTATGGCAAATGATATGCTTTAGACCGCTTCAATAGGTTGGTTGTTGAATCGTTCGCTTAAAAAAGATTGGCAAATTGAAAGGAGGAACGTTTTAATGAGTCAGACTAATATTGAACGGCTGTTAAGTAGTGAAACTTCTATGCTGCACACAGAAGACAACGAATATAACCCTTTTTCCTGGTACAAAAGGATGAGGGAAACGTCTCCGGTCTATTTGGACCCCCATCAGGAAATCTGGAATGTGTTTTTGTATGACGATGTAAAAAGAGTTATTTCGGATAAAGACTATTTTTCCAGTAAACGAGATGATCCGCAATTGCTCTCGCGTACGGTTCTCAGCGCTGACCCGCCGGATCATACGCGTCTGCGCTCTCTGGTCAACAAGGCGTTCACTCCGAGGATGGTTGCCGATTGGGAACCGAGGATTCAAGCGATTGCTGACGACCTCTTGGAACAGGTAAGCGGACAACCGATGATTGAACTTGTCGAGCATTTTTCTTCTCCGTTACCCGTCATGGTTATCGCCGAGTTATTAGGGATTCCCTCAAGCGACCGAAAGCAATTTAAAGAATGGTCAAATTCGATTGTGATCGAAAGTTCCTCGCAAGAGGAGCTATCATATGCGATAAATAAGCGTAACAGAGCAATATCCGAGCTGCTGGAGTATTTTGATTCTGTAATTGAGGAAAAACGAAAAGATTTGAAAGAGGACATTATTTCCGTCTTGATTCAGGCAACAGAAAATGAAGGTAAGCTGGTTAAAGAAGAGCTCTTAGCTTTCTGTATCATTCTATTGGTTGCGGGAAACGAAACGACAACAAACCTGATCAGCAATGCCGTCTACACCTTCATGGAAAACAAGACGATCTGGGAAAAGGTAAAGCAAAATGCGGACCTCGTTCCGAATGTCATAGAAGAAGTGCTGCGCTATCGGTCGCCAGTAAGAGCATTGACACGAAAGGTAAAAGCGGAGACTACTATCGGAGGTCACGTTCTAAAACCGAACCACACGGTAATCGCCTGGATTGGGTCCGCGAACCGGGATGAGAAGAAGTTCAGTCACTCGGAGGATTTTGACTTCTCACGTGATCCGAACCCCCATCTTGCTTTTGGGAATGGAATCCATTTCTGCCTTGGCGCTCCGCTGGCCCGGCTGGAAGCGAAAATTGCTTTAACCAGACTTATCAACAGTTATTCGGATATTTCGTTTCAAGAGGGTTACAAGATTGATCCGATTAGAAGTCCATTTATATACGGTTTAAAAAGCTTGCCGATATTGGTGAATTGAAATAAATAAACCCGTTGACAATCACCGAAAAGACAGATAACATTTTCACTAAATATGAGGTGAATGGATAAAGATGGGTTCTACGGAAAAGGAAAGACTGACAAGCCGGGAGTTGCAAGCCGCTGAACGCAGACACCAGCTGCTGGAGGCTGCAAAGGAGCTTTTTGCCAATAAGGGGTTCCACAATACCTCAACGAAAGAAATCAACCGGACGATCGGAATGGCTGACGGACTCATCTATCATTACTTTCCGAAAGGGAAGCTCGAAATCCTTCATACGATCGTTCAGGAATCGACCAAAGGAAGACTTCAGAATATCGTAGAGGCGATCAAGGAAACTGACGATCAAATTCCGATTCGGGATAAGCTGCTCAATATCGCCAAGACAATCGCTGAGGATGCTCACCGTGACCGGAAGCTTCTTATCATATTGATACGGGAACAACCGTCGTTATTGGATAAACATTTGGAGTGGCTTCCGCAGGCGTTTGAGGCTATTATTTCCCATCTTTCCTCCCTGTTGGACAAGAGAGTTCTGAAGGGGGAACTTCGCCAGGTTAACTGCAGACTGATGGCCCGGCAGTTCCTCAGTACCATACAGAGTCTCATTATCGAACAGGGGTTTCTGGGTAATTCAAGCCGGGATCATTCCGAGTTTGATCGCGAGCTGACTGAAATGGTCGATTTTCTGCTGGAATGCTGGCGTTAAAGAACTTCCGCTCTGAAGATTAAGCATAACCGTATTTCGAAAAATGACCCGGCCAGGGATACTGCATCTCTGGCCGGGTTGTTTCGTCTACGGCGCAGCCGCTCCTGACTCCATCGAAAAAGGAGAGCGTACGGGTAAGGATGAAACTTGACAAAAGTATAATCTGGCGACTGTTTATTACCGATAATAATGTAATGTAACAAAGCGACACCTACGAAGGGAATTTTTGAACTTGAAGACTACGATAAAAACTGCTTTTCTGATCATACTGCCGTTTCTGTTGATTGCTTTGGCGTATATCTTTTTTACAAAGACGGACACGATGTCAAAATCGCAATTGGATATTGTAAGGATGTCTCCTTACGCGGTATTCTGCATCGGGGCTGCTATTTCCTGGAAATTCAATCATAGCCGGAAATTTTTCACGTTTATCCTCCTGACGCTGTGTTTGTCGTTCATTACGGGTTTGTCTCAGAGTTTGGGTCTATACATAAAAACCGAAGATGCCTATTCGATCATCTGTCTGGCGATCCCTGTCAACATCGGCCTGTTTTCCTTTTTTAAAGAACGGGGAATTTTAAGCTTGTGGGGGCTTAGCCGGTTAGGCTTTATTGCTGCTCAATTCATAGTTTCGTATTGGCTGATAGGCTCTGGACAAAGAGAGTTTCTCGATCTGATTAATAAAAACCTGGTACCCGTGAACCTTCATTCCATAACTTCAGTGCCGCAGATTCCGATCATAGCCTTTTTGATCACTTTCATCATATTGGTCTTCAGGCAAATTTCAGTGAAATCTTCGCAGGATATTTCCTTTATCGGCGTGCTGTTTGCGTTGTTTTATGTGCTGCACGATAATAGCCACCCTATGCTTTATCCCATATTTTTCGCCGTTTCAGGCGTTATACTCATCATTTCCATTCTTCAGGATTCGTACTTGATGGCATTTTCCGATGAACTCACAGGTCTGCCGTCCCGCCGGGCGCTTAAACAGGACATGATGAAATTGGGCTTTAACTATTCCATCGCTATGCTGGACATCGATTTCTTCAAAAAATTCAATGATACTTATGGACATGACACGGGAGATGACGTATTAAAGCTGGTGGCTTCGACGATCAAGGATGTGACGGGGGGAGGAAAATCCTTCCGCTACGGCGGAGAGGAATTCACGATTCTTTTTCCAGGTAAAAGCATAAGTGATGTCCTTCCTCATCTCGAAGAACTGCGTGAGAAAATTTCAAAGAAGGGTTTTACTTTGCGCAGCAAGGGCAAAACCCAAAACAAGCAGAAACGCAGAACTCAGAGCTCAAAACCGTCAAAACAAATTTACATCACCGTAAGTATCGGCGTTTCGCAAAGAAGCGAAAAGTGCAAAACACCGGATACGGTAATGAAGGCTGCCGACAAGGCTTTATACCGAGCGAAGAAGAAAGGGAGAAATTGCGTTAGTAAATAGAATGGATTGGCTGGGGGCGCAGCTTGCATGAGATTCGAGCTTAAGGGCTGGGCGATTCGTTCGGGGAGGCAGATGGCTTGCCTCTCTTTTTGTTGGTCAGGTAGACCCCGAAGATGACAAGCAGTCCGCCGACCAGTTGGGGAACCGTGATTGTCTCTCCAAGCAGCAGGCTGAGTATGGCCGTAAAGACGGCAATTAAGTTCAGAAAAATACCTGCATGGCTCGCGCCGACTTGGCGGATCGCGCTGTTCCAGAAGACGAACGAGCAAACCGACGGGAAGAGAGCGATATAAACGATTCCGATTGCAGCCTGCGTGCCGAGCCGAAATGAAAAACCGGATGCCAGAAAAAAGGGGGCCAGCACAGTTAGCCCCAGCGTGGCAGACACCGCGGTTCCGGCGATTGGCGGCACGTGTTTCATTTTTCGTCCAAGCAAGGTGTAGAAGGACCAAACGGTAATGGCTAGCAGCATCATCAGCTCGCCCCAATTATAATGAATTTGAAAAATTTGCAGCAGATGCCCGCGAGTCAGCACCAGCAGCACCCCGATCAGGGAAATGGCGATCCCAAAGCTGTTCAGAAGGGAAAGCTTCTCTTTCAGCAGCCAAAATGCAAGAATGGCGATCATGGCGGGATTGATCGCATTAACAAGCGCCGCCTCCAGCGACGTCGTAAAGCGAAGCGCTTCATAGAGAAGAAGGTTATATCCGATTATACCGAGCAGGGAGAGAAGCAGCAGCATTTTCCACTCTTTCCAGACGCTTTTCCACTGTGGTTGTTCAAGCCACTGGGCCAAAGGGAACAACAAAAGAATGGCGATCAGCCACCGAGTGAACGTCATTTGAACGGGGGTCATCTCGGCGACGACATATTTGCCAAACACGTAATTCCCTGCCCAGAACAAGTTGGCAAGAACGAGCAGAGCGAGTACCGGGTATTTTTTCATTATGCAGTCCTTCTTTCCTGGGTTATGCAATTTCAAGAATGAAATAACGTTGTTTATCTATTTTCGACCTAGTAGCAAGTATAGATAAACGATGATTAGAGATCAATATTCGATATTCTTTTGTATTGAAATAGTGTTCCAAATTAGTTTTTAAGTCCTAGATTTTATGTAAAAAACCGCAGATCATTGCGGTTTTTGTGTTATTATTGAATTAATTGAAAATTAGTATAGGTCAGTAGAATCAATATGCTTACACGAAAAACATATGTTCGGTGACAACTTGCTGTATCTTGACTCTTTTATAATTGTTTCCATAGGTCTTTACTACCCTAGTAGGAAGGGAGCAATGAAATGAACTATATTGCCCACATCCGTGAAAATGATCGGAAGGAACAAACCGTGGAGGAACATCTGCTGGGCGTCAAAGCTTTGGCAGAAGCATTCGGAGCAAAAATAAATCTCCTGCACATGGCCGGACTGGCTGGTATGCTCCATGATATGGGGAAGTATACGGATGCTTTCAGAAATTACATATTGGAAGCCGTGAACAATCCGGGTTCTCCTCCAAAGAGAGGAAGCGTCGATCATTCGACTGCAGGCGGAAGATTACTTTATCGTCGTTATCATCAGAAGGCTGTAACCTATGAAGACAAGGTGACGGCAGAATGGATCGCCAATTGTATTATTTCTCATCATCAAGGATTAAGGGACTTTTTCGGCCCTGACTGGACATCGCCTTTTCTGGAACGGGTAGCGCAGAGGGAGCTTAAGGAATACGATCAGGCTGTAACTGCTTTTTTCGAAAATATACCGGAGGAAGAAATCGACCGCTATTTTTCAAGCGCCAAAGCGGAACTGAGACATGTTCTGGGTGTCATCCAACAGCATCGCCTGCCTCCCATTGTCGCTTCGCTGGCTATCAAATACATATTCAGCTGCTTGATTGATGCGGATCGTACGAATACGCGCCAGTTTGAAGAGGAGGAAGAAACGGAGCGGAGAAGCGACAGCCTGCCTTTTTTTCACAGAAGCTACGAAAAATTAATGGAAGTGATCGCAGCGTTTGATGATGCAGAGGATGCCGATCATCCCATCAACCGTTTAAGAAGCGAGATGTCCCGGCAGTGCGAAGCGTTTGCGCTACGACCTTCTGGAATATTCACATTATCCATTCCAACAGGAGGAGGAAAAACGCTCGCAAGTTTGCGATATGCTCTCAAGCATGCGCTGGAGTACGGAAAAGAGCGAATTATCTACATTGTTCCTTATACAACGATCATTGAGCAGAATGCGAAGGAAATTCGGGACATTTTACAGGATAACGATATGATTTTGGAACATCATTCCAATGTGGTCGAGGAGATAGATCCGAAGGACGACAGTTATGATATTCGCAGGAAGAAACTCAAGCTAGCCAAAGATCACTGGGACCGACCGCTCATTTTTACAACAATGGTGCAGTTTTTAAATACGTTTTACGCTAAAGGAACCCGAAATGTACGGAGATTACACCAGTTATCGAATGCCGTCATCATTTTTGATGAAGTTCAATCTGTACCTCCTAAGTGCGTCTCTCTATTTAACGCTGCGTTGAATTTTTTACATTTTCTTGGCCGTTCAAGTTTAGTGCTTTGTACGGCAACGCAACCGGCGCTTGATTTTGTCAAATATAACCTCCATCTCCCGGAACAGGCGGAAATGATTGAGAATTTGGACGAAGTAGGTAAAGCATTCAAGCGAGTGGAGCTTATCGACTGTACAACTCCATCGGGATGGGAAACGGAACAACTGACGTCCTTTATCCAGGAGAAGATGCTGGAAGTGAACAGCGTACTGGTTATTTTGAATACGAAATCAGCAGCACGCAAATTGTTTGTCCAATTGAACAAAGAGGAGTGGACCTCTGAAAGCGGCGTAAGACTGTTTCATTTGAGCACCAATATGTGCGCAGCTCACAGGAAAGAGGTGCTGTCGGAGGTGAACCAAGCGCTTGAGGCAAAAGAACGGGTCGTTTGTGTCAGCACTCAGCTTATTGAAGCCGGGGTGAACATCAGCTTCGCATGCGTCGTTCGTTCCCTTGCTGGGCTGGACTCCATTGCGCAAGCAGCGGGCAGATGCAACCGTCATGGTAAAGATCCGCTGCGCCAGGTGTATATCGTTAAATCCGCCGATGAGAACCTGATGCGGTTGCCGGAAATTAAGATTGGAGCGGAAAAAACGGAACGGCTGCTAAGAGAGTTTCAAAAGAAGCCGGAACTGCTCGGTCATGATTTGTTGTCGGCGACGGCGATGGAACTCTACTTCAAATACTACTACGAGCACATTAAGGAAGAGCTAAATTATCGTATTCCCAAGCTCGGAAAGAACTTGTTTGATTTGCTGGATAGAAATAAAGATTTATTTGCGTCTTATGGGAATAAGCACGGAAAAAATTCTGGTATTTTGAGTCGTCCAGCTTTTGCTACCGCGGAGCAGTATTTTGAAGTTATAAATAATGCTGCCACGTCGGTGCTTGTGCCTTTCAACACAGAGGCGGAGAGCTTGATACTGGCATTGAACGGAGATCTGGAAATCCGGGAATTAGGTGATCTGATGCGGAAGCTGCAGCCATATGTGGTCAATGTCTATGATCATGAATTGAAGAAGCTGGAGAAGAACGGGGACATTTATCCACTACTTAACGGTCATGTTCTGACATTGCGCGAAACGGCTTATTCCAAGGAATTTGGGGTTGAATCGGAAGGAGAAGGCGAATGGCGGGTAGCGATGATATAGGGAGAAAACCCGCTTATAGCGGGTTCTCCAATCATGCAAATGATGATTTATAATTTTCAATCCACGCTTTACAGCGACAAAATGAGTTTAACACAGACAAATTGCTACAAGCAATTTTATCATACCAGTTGTATTAATTTGGAAGAGGTATTATAATTTATGTGTATCTGATGAAAATTAAATAATGATATATAAGAAAGGAGGTAGTGCCGGTGAGAAATCAAATTGAGTTTGAAGTAAGTGGCAAGTATGCGCTCTTCACGGATCCTTTAACTAAAATCGGAGGAGAAAAATTTACATACCAAATTCCTTCGTATCAGTCTCTGAAAGGGATTGTCGAATCAGTTTACTGGAAACCTACCATAATTTGGTATATCGATGAATTGAGAGTGATGAATTCGATTCAGACCGAGTCCAAAGGCATCCGCCCCATCGAGTATAACGGCGGGAACACACTAGCTTATTACACCTATTTGAAAGACGTAAAATATCGGGTCCGCTGTCATTTTGAATTTAACCCTTATCGTGAAGATCTGATCGCTGACCGTAACGAAAATAAGCATCATAACATTGCGAAACGGGCAGTGCAGGCGGGAGGACGGAGGGATATTTTTTTAGGAACTCGCGAATGTCAAGGCTATGTGGAACCGACTGTATTTGGAGAGGGAAGGGGCTTTTACGATGACACTCCGGAAATTGATTTCGGCATAATGGTTCATGGCATAAATTATCCGGATGAAACTGGAAAGCCGGAGATGGAGACTCGTTTATGGCGAGCAAAGATGGAGTACGGGATAATCCGCTTTATCCGTCCGGAGGAATGTACAATAGTTCGTAAAACAGGCGAGGGTGCTATCAAGCCGTTTACTTCCAGCAATATGCAGTTTGTGGACAACTTATATGCGGATTTATTCGGGGAGGAGGACAGCGAATGACCTGGTTGGGTAATCTGTACAAAACTTATGAGAACAATTCCCGTTTCATTGGACAGTTTGAGAAAAAGAAAAACGACCGCGAATACGCTTTGATTCCCGTTTCGCATACGACACAAAGCGCCCACATTGAAGTGAATCTGGACGGGCAGGGGAACTTTGTTTCGGCCAAGGTCGTTGACAAGAGCGAGGCGAATACGATTATTCCCTGTACGGAAGCTTCCGCCAGCAGGACAAGCGCTCCGGTCCCCTATCCTCTGTTTGACAAACTCGTTTATGTAGCTGGCGATTTTACCAGCTATTACGGGAAGGTGAAAGGGAACCCGCATGCGGATTATATGGAGCAACTCGGGTCCTGGTGCGAATCTCCCGCCGCCCATCCGAAGGTGAAGAGTGTTTATGCATATCTTGCTAAAGGAACGCTAATGGGCGATTTGATCCGGGAAAAAGTGCTTTGGGCAGATGAACGGGGCAGATTGATTGATAAGTGGACGCCGGCGCTAGAACAAAAATATGGGGAAAAGCCGGATATTTTTAAAGTGATGGCCTCGGATCAAAGCGCCGCGTTTGTCCGGTTTTCCGTACAAGTGCCAGGTGAAGCGGAAGCGCGCCTATGGCGCGATTCGTCAGTACAGCAGTCGTTCATTCATTTTTATGAAATGAAGCTGAAGGAGAAGGATTTGTGCTACGTAACTGGAGAATATCTACCCTATGCTGGTAAACATGCGTCCCGAATCCGAAACTCTGCAGACAAATCCAAGCTAATCTCAGCCAACGACACGAGCGGTTTTACGTTTCGAGGCCGCTTCCGCAACAGCCGGGATGCGGCGGCGGTCAGTTACGAAGTGTCTCAGAAAGGCCATAATGCGTTGAAATGGCTGATCGATCGGCAGGGCTTTACAATCGACGGTAAAGTTTTTCTCGTATGGGGGACAGAAAGCTTGGATCTTCCCGACCCTTTCGGCGATACTTTCACATTATATCGGGATGAAGACGAAGCTGAGCAGGTTTCCGGAGATGCGACGCATAGAGAGTATGCGGGCCAGATCCGGCGCGCTTTTGGCGGTTATAGGTATGACGATGACTACCGTTCTGATGTCATCATCATGGTACTGGACGCAGCAACGCCGGGACGGCTGTCCATTATGTACTATCTGGAGCTGAACAAGCAACTGTTCCTGGACCGGCTGCAGAATTGGCACGAAACCTGCTGCTGGCAGCATCGTTACCGGAAAAATGAAGAAAAACGTTTCGTTTCGTTTATCGGGGCGCCGGCAACACGCGATATAGCCTTTGCTGCATACGGTCCACGAGCGAGCGATAAAATCGTCAAAAATCTGATGGAAAGGATGCTTCCGTCGATTGTCGATGGACGCAAAATCCCGCTCGACATTGTACGAAGCGCCATCAGCCGAGCTTCCAATCCCGTAGGGATGGATGATTTGGAATGGGAAAAAACACTTAGCATCACCTGCGCGCTAGTGAACAAAACCTATGAGAAGGAGGACTATCAAGTGAGTTTGGACGTCCACAATTCAGACCGCGATTACTTGTTCGGGAGAATGCTGGCGATTGCCGACGTATTGGAAAGAAAGGCGCTTGGCAAGGAGGAGAAGCGGGCTACGAATGCTATTCGCTATATGAACGCTTTTGCGCAGCATCCGGCTCGAACCTGGTCTATAATCCAGTCGAACCTTCAGCCTTATCAGGCAAAAATGGGAACGATGGATGGAATCATTAATTATTGCAATCGATTGCTCAATGAGGTTGGCGCAAAGCTGAAACCCGAGGATTTTTCAGACAGATCGTTAAGCGGATTGTATCTGCTCGGATTTTATAGTCAGCGAAATGACTTGTATACCAGTAAGAAAGATAAAGAGGTTGCAGAGAACGAAAATGAAAATACTCAACAAGGAGAGATGTAAAATGAGCATACTCGATCACAAAATTGATTTTGCCGTAGTTCTGGCCGTCCACAATGCCAACCCGAATGGAGACCCGTTGAACGGCAATCGTCCGCGTCAAAACTATGAGGGACACGGTGAAATCTCCGACGTTTGTATTAAAAGAAAAATTCGCAATCGCCTTCAGGATATGGGCGAGCCGATTCTCGTACAGTCCGATGAGAGACGGAGCGACGCTTTTCGCAGCATTAAGGATCGAGTGGATGCAAATGCGGAAGTGCAAGAATTTGCTAAAGGGAAGAAGCAAAATAATGAATTGTACGCCGAGGCGGCTTGCAAGGCATGGATGGACGTGCGCAGCTTTGGACAAGTCTTTGCTTTTGGCAGCTCGGATGCATCCAGCGGCGTATCCATCGGAGTTCGCGGGCCAGTATCCATTCATACCGCTGTAAGCATCGACCCTATTGATATTTCCAGCATGCAGATTACCAAAAGCGTCAATGCGGTCACGCCAAAAGATCCGAACAAGAAAAGCTCGGATACCATGGGAATGAAGCATCGGGTAGATTTCGGACTTTATGTTTTTTATGGCAGCATCAACACCCAATTGGCCGAAAAAACCGGCTTCACAAACGAAGATGCGGACAAAATCAAACAGGCTCTAGTTACGTTGTTCGAAAATGATGCCTCTGCAGCCAGACCAGATGGGAGCATGGAGGTTCATAAAGCATATTGGTGGGAACACTCTTCCAAACTGGGGCAATATTCTTCGGCCAAAGTACACCGGTCTCTTTCGGTAAAATCAAAAGTGGAAGAACCTAAATCTTTTGATGATTATTCCATTGAATTAACGAAGCTTGAAGGATTAAAGGTTGAGATTGTAGATGGCCTTTAATGAAAATGATGATGACGATTATTTAATGTTATCGGGAATTCAGCATTTTCAATTTTGCAAGCGTCAGTGGGCACTGATCCACATTGAACAGCAATGGGAGGAAAATGTCAGAACGGTCGAGGGACAGCACCTTCACCGGAAAGCGGGAGAAGCGAGGGGATAAGCTTATCGTTCGGGCAATGCCCGTGAAGTCTGAGGAACTTAAAATAACAGGCATTTGTGATGTCGTCGAGTTTGTAAGGGACGAGCATGGTGTTGAAATCAATGGTGCCGACGGGAAATATGCAGCTTATCCGGTCGAATACAAAAGGGGAAAACCCAAGCTGGACGATGCGGATCTATTGCAGCTAGCGGCTCAAGCTATTTGTTTGGAAGAAATGCTGCTGTGCGATGTCAACGCTGGCTATATGTTTTACAATGAAATTAAACATCGGGTTGAAGTACCCCTGACGCTTACGATTAAGAATAAGGTGAAATTGATTATTGCGGAAATGCAGGATTACTACAAGCGCAGATATACACCAAAGGTGAAGACCGGTTCCTTTTGCAATAGTTGTTCTCTTCATTCGATTTGTTTGCCGGAGCTGATGAATAAACGGAGCGTAAAAAGTTATGTCGAAGGGAAAATAAGGGAATGAAGAAGCTATTAAATACCCTGTTTGTCACCAACCGGATACGTACTTATCGCTTGACGGGGAGAATATCGTTGTCAAACATGAAGACGACATTATGGCTCGCTACCCGCTGCACAATTTGGAAGCCGTATGCACGTTCGGTTATACAGGGGCAAGCCCTGCCCTGATGGGAGCTTGCGCGGAGCGCAATATCTCCTTGACCTTTATGACGCGAACCGGACGATTTCTTGCAAGAGTAATTGGCGAGAGCAGAGGGAATGTAGTGCTTCGCAAGGAGCAGTACCGGATATCGGATAACGAGGCCAAAAGCGCTCTTGTCGCAAGAAACTTCATTTTGGGGAAATTGTACAACAGCAAGTGGATTCTTGAGCGTGCCGCCAGGGATCACTCCCTTCGCCTTGATGTCACACGAATTAAGCAGATCACGGCCTCATTGTCCGAGACGATGAAATTGGTTCGGGACGTGGAGGATCTGGATATTTTGAGGGGGCTGGAAGGAGCGGCAGCGGTTCAATATTACTCGGTTTTTGATGATTTGATTTTGCAGCAGAAAGACGATTTCTTCTTTCATGGACGCAATAAACGTCCGCCTCTTGACAAAGTTAATGCCTTGCTGTCATTCGTCTATACGCTGTTGTCCAATGATGTGAAAGCCGCCCTGGAGTCGGTCGGCATCGATGCCTATGTAGGATTCCTGCACAGGGATCGGCCGGGGCGGGCTTCGCTCGCTCTGGATGTCATGGAAGAGCTTAGGGGAGTTTTCGCAGATCGATTCGTGCTTTCAATGATTAATAAACGGCTTATTCAATCTAAAGGCTTCTATAAGAAAGAGAATGGTGCCGTCATCATGGATGAAGAGACAAGAAGACAAGTCTTAAAGGCATGGCAAGAACGCAAACAAGAGAAGATCATGCATCCTTATCTGAATGAAAAAATATCCTGGGGACTTGTCCCCTATGCGCAAGCATTGCTCCTGGCGAGATATATTAGAGGCGATTTGGATGAGTATCCGCCATTTATGTGGAAGTAGGTGTTAGCTTGTTAGTCCTTGTTACTTATGATGTAAGCACGACAAGCAGGGAGGGCAGAAGACGGCTGACCCAAGTGTCCAAGAAGTGTTTGGATTACGGTCAACGGGTTCAAAACTCAGTCTTTGAATGTATTCTTGATACGACCCAGTTTCGCCGTTTAAAATATGAGTTGGAAGAATTGATCGACAAAAACACGGACAGTTTGCGCTTCTATAATCTGGGGGACAAGCATAAGACCAAAGTCGAACATATTGGAGTAAAAGCGTCCTACGATATGGAAGGTCCTTTGATTCTCTAAAATGTGAAAATGTGGATGGAAGAAGGTGCGAACCGCAAGCTCCCACGATTTCCCCGGTTCCTTCGCACCTCGAATATTGTCGAAAATTGACTTTTTTATCATGCTTCTAAAAAAGTCAATGATTCACTCATGCTTTTTTTGCAAGATTTATAGCGAGAAGGTGCCAAATTAATACCAATACCGGATTAATTGGGCACTTTTTCGCCGTCGCACTCCATGTGAGAGCGTGGATTGAAATTATACCGAAAAATTGCTTATCTTGAGGTATATAAGGTCGCACTCCATGTGAGTGCGTGGATTGAAAGGTGTTTATCCCCGAAGTAACAACAGCAGCAAATCTAGTCGCACTCCATGTGAGTGCGTGGATTGAAAGTGTTTATCCCCGAAGTAACAACAGCAGCAAATCTAGTCGCACTCCATGTGAGTGCGTGGATTGAAATCCAAATGAGGGCGTGATCGAAGTAAGCTATAACGGTCGCACTCCATGTGAGTGCGTGGATTGAAATCAAGCCACCGTATTGTATTGATTGAGTGGATCGGTCGCACTCCATGTGAGTGCGTGGATTGAAATCGAAATGATGAACCAAACGGAGGCGACTATATCTCGTCGCACTCCATGTGAGTGCGTGGATTGAAATAGAATTAACGATATCAAACAACGAGATTGCTTCATCGTCGCACTCCATGTGAGTGCGTGGATTGAAATTTCCAGCAGTCGGTAACTTTCTGTCCTGATGTCCCGGTCGCACTCCATGTGAGTGCGTGGATTGAAATCTTTTTTAATGTACAAATCCTCTATTTCAATTAAGTCGCACTCCATGTGAGTGCGTGGATTGAAATTTTTGGAAAATGATGATATCTAGCGCTGCTGCTACGTCGCACTCCATGTGAGTGCGTGGATTGAAATTTGCTCTGACT
Source organism: Paenibacillus caui (assembly GCF_019904135.1). Taxonomy (GTDB): domain Bacteria; phylum Bacillota; class Bacilli; order Paenibacillales; family Paenibacillaceae; genus Fontibacillus; species Fontibacillus caui. Next base: position 21,042 of record NZ_JAIOGQ010000006.1, read on the forward strand.
TATTGAGATAAGAAGCCAGGCTCGTCGCACTCCATGTGAGTGCGTGGATTGAAATCGATTCTTGGCGCGATTGCACTCGCGGTAGGCGCAGGTCGCACTCCATGTGAGTGCGTGGATTGAAATTGACTGCTATGGATGCCGTAGCAAATCGTAAGGCGTCGCACTCCATGTGAGTGCGTGGATTGAAATATTTCAGGAATCGGCAACGGCTCCAGTGAATTCCAGGTCGCACTCCATGTGAGTGCGTGGATTGAAATTCTGGTGTGAGCATAAGTTGTGGATGTAACCATGGTCGCACTCCATGTGAGTGCGTGGATTGAAATTGGACTCATTTGCTGCACAAATTGTTCCATCATGCGTCGCACTCCATGTGAGTGCGTGGATTGAAATCAGATGCAGAATCCATACGGCCTAGGCTGCATATCGTCGCACTCCATGTGAGTGCGTGGATTGAAATGGGATAAGCCCCTCCGTGTCTCCTATGCCAAATACGTCGCACTCCATGTGAGTGCGTGGATTGAAATCAAAATATCAATGACATCGTTTGAAATATTCTTCACGTCGCACTCCATGTGAGTGCGTGGATTGAAATCTCCCACACCCGGCCAATATCCTCGTCGCACTCCATGTGAGTGCGTGGATTGAAATGAAAAATTATTAAGAACGTCCGTGGTGAGGACGATGTCGCACTCCATGTGAGTGCGTGGATTGAAATCAGAAACTTATTATAGCAACGAAGGAATATTTTCGTCGCACTCCATGTGAGTGCGTGGATTGAAATTCGTTTGATTGTGCTGTAGTCAAAGGTAAGCCGATGTCGCACTCCATGTAAGTGCGTGGATTGAAATCGTATTGCCAATACTAATCAGAGCAGACAGCGTAATCAAACTCAAATTGCTTTCTCTTGACGGTAGAGCAGGATCTCTCCATACTTGCTCGAACAAAATATTTTCACTGTAATCCACAAAATCGAGAGCAAGCTCTCTCATTTTCTGCGGAATATGGGCTTCGACACGATTATTCACGTTCTTGTTCCTCCTCCAAATTTGCCAATTGCGCTATGCCTTGACCAAATGACCAATTTTCAGCAGATGTCTCGTTTAATGTGATAAAAATATCGGCTGTAGAGATGTTTAGATGATCAGAAATAGCTTGCGTTATAGATTGATACAAACTCCTTTTCTGACTTACCGTTCTTCCCGGCCCGCATGTAATGAATACATGGATCATGTTTTCAGTTCTCTTTGCCGCTCCTTCCAGCAGGTAAGACGGATCGTAAAAAAATTGATTAACGGGGTATGGAACAAACAGTTGAAAGTAATCCTGTTCCGGGACGTGAAAATGTGCAATGAATGCACGATGAATGCTAGTGCTCACCTTTTTTTAAAGAGTCTACAATTGCAATGCGCTGCATCTTATTCCACAAATGCTCGTCGGGGATGCGATCGGCATCATACCTAAGGGGACGGTTTTAGAGAAAAGCACCATACCCTTTAAGGTCAATGGATTCGATCCCAAATTTCCTATTGGCATATTATATTCTTCCAGAAAAAGAAGCTATTTAAGCCAAAACAAACGGCAGCTTATGCAATTGATTGAATCGTCGTTGTAAATAGAGATTACTGCGTTTTTCGCTTCGCCCTATACAAACGACCGTTCGCTGACAAGTAGCATCCGCCCGGCTTCTGATATAATAGAGTGACAAAAGGAAGGGGCGGTTGTCTATGAAAATATTCCACACCGCAGATTGGCATCTGGGCAAGCTGGTTCAAGGCGTTTATATGACAGAGGATCAGGCCTATGTACTTGAGCAACTGATCCTGGATATCGAGTCGGAGCAGCCGGACGTGGTCGTCATTGCGGGCGATTTATATGATCGTGCGGTTCCGCCGACAGAGGCTGTGCAGTTGCTGGACAGCGTGCTTGAGAAAATCGTTCTTCAGTTAAAAATTCCCGTTGTAGCGATCGCAGGCAACCATGATAGCCCGAGCCGGCTCGATTTTGGCAGCGGCATCATGAAAGCGGCGGGTTTACATATTGCAGGCGAGCTTACATATCCGCTGAATCCTGTGGTGCTTTCTGACGAGTATGGCGAGGTTCATTTTCATCTCATTCCGTATGCCGAGCCGGGAAAAGTGCGCTATTTGCTCGGTGATGACGAGATCCGGACACATGATGATGCGATGAGGAAGCTGACCGATGGCCTTAAGGAGAGCCTGGATCCGAATGCCCGCCACGTCTTGGTGGGCCACGCGTTTGTCACTCCCCTCGGCGAGGCGGAGGAGAATACAAGCGACTCGGAACGGCCGCTGTCCATCGGCGGTGCGGAGTATGTGAGCGCCAAGCATTTTGAAGGCTTCCACTACACGGCCCTTGGACACCTGCATCAGGCGCACCATGTCGGGGTGGAAACGGTTCGCTATTCTGGTTCGCCGCTCAAGTATTCCATTTCGGAGGAAAATCACAAGAAAGGCTATCTGATCGTCGAACTGGATGAGCAGGGTCAGGCGAAGATCGAGAAAAGATACCTTTCCCCAAGGCGCGACATGCGCACTGTGGAGGGCTTGATGGCGGATATCGAGCGGCATCCGGTCAACGAAGATTATGTGTTCGTACGGCTGCTTGACGAGGCGGCCGTGCTGTCTCCGATGGAGAGAGTCCGCTCCGTTTATCCGAATGCGATGCATGTGGAACGGAAAAGGGCGATTGCCGGGCTGGTCGGGGAATCTTCCGCAGCTGGCGGACGGGCGAAGATGGATGAGCTTTCGCTGTTTAAAGCATTTTACCAGGAAGTAAGCGGAAGCGAGCTGTCGCCGGAAACGGAGAAACTGTTTATCGAAACGCTGCAGGAGATCCACGGGAAGGAAGGTGAGCGCGTTGAAACCTCTGAAGCTGACGATGACAGCGTTCGGGCCGTATAAGGATACGGAGGTTATAGATTTTTCCGAGCTGGAGGGTCACCGTTTGTTTGTTGTATCGGGGAATACGGGGGCCGGGAAAACAACGATTTTTGACGCCATTTGTTTTGCTTTATACGGGGACGCCAGCGGCGAAGACAGGAACGACAGTAAAATGCTCCGCAGTCATTTCGCCGATGATCAGGTGCACACCTCCGTTGACTTTGAATTTGAATTGAAGGGCCGCACCTACCGGGTATTCAGACAACTGGCCCATGTTAAAGCAGGCAACAAGGGAGCAACCGGTGAAAGATATGAGCTGTATGAAACGGAGCGCGGGGAGGAAGTTCCGCTGACGGATCGTTTTATCGTATCGCAGGTGGATCAGAAGCTCCGCGAGCTTATTGGACTTACGAAGGAGCAATTCAGCCAAATCGTCATGCTGCCTCAGGGGGAATTCCGAAAGCTGCTGACGTCGGAGACGGAGAATAAAGAGGAGATTTTGCGCCGTATTTTCAAGACCGGACTGTACAAATATGTCGCTGATCATCTGAACGACAAACGCAAGGAAATGCAGCAAATTTGCACAAGCATGGAGAAGACCAGGGAGCTTCATATGGGCAGCTTGAAGAGTTCATTGGGCGGGCGTCAAAGCTCCGAGCTGTATGAGGTCTTTCAACAGGAATATTACAATACGCATCAAGTGATTGAAGCGCTGGATAAAGAGATCGATTATTATGCGGGGCTAATGACGCAGAAGAAGCAGCAACTGCAAGCGGAAACGGCCAAGCACCAGGAGCATACGGCACAATATCATCAAGCGAAAAATATAAACGAGCAATTCGATCTCCTGGATCAGAAAGCTGCGGAACAAAAGCAGCTCGCTGCCCAGGCACATGATATCGAGCAAAAGGCGACACAGCTTTCGCTAGCCGAGCAGGCGGTTTATCTGGAGCTGTATGAGCAGCGCTACGCGGAGACAAGGGAAGAGCTCGTCCGTAAAGCCAAACTCTTCGAAGCTGCAATCGCCGAATGCGCGCAAGCTGAAGCCGCTCTCCACGCGGCCGCGGTGCATTTTAAGCAGGAAGAGGGCAGGCAGGAGCAGAGAGAACAGGCGCTGCGCGAACTGGACCGGTTGCAGGGATTTTTGCCGACAGTCAAAGAGATCGATCAGAAAGAGCAGCTGGTGGGCAAGCTTGCGGCAGAAATGAAGGATTTGGCGAAGCAAGTAGCGGATATCCAGCATGAGCTGGAATCCTTGCAGTCCGTGCGGACGGCCAGGTCGGCGCAAGTTAAGGAATTGGAAGCGAGGCTCGTTCATCTGCCGCAAAAGACAGAGAGACTTCTCCTGATGCGGCAGCAGGCAACCATTTTGCAGGAGTATATGAACTTCTCTAAAAAATCCGCGAAAGAGCAGCAAGAAGCGGCGGCTCTTCAAGGCCGGTTTAAGCAAGCGGATGAAGCTTATTCAAGGGTAGAGGAGCGCTTTATCGAAGGTCAGGCAGGGCTGCTCGCCAGCCATCTGCATGACGGCGAAGCCTGTCCCGTTTGCGGAAGTATGGAGCATCCGAAGAAGGCAGCCGGGACGGCGGATATGCCTACGAAAGAAGAGCTTGAACGGCTGCGCAAGGACAAGTCGGCGGCGGAGAAGCTTTATCTGGAAGCGGAAGCGGCGCTCCATGCTACCTGGCAGCAGCTCTCGGACAAGCAGCGGCAAGTGGAAGAACAAGGCTTTCGTCTGGAAGGGATTCAGGAGCTGTTCGCGGAGCTGGTGAGGGAAGGAAAAGCCCTGGCAGAGGACGAGAAGCAGCTGAAGGAAGAAAATGCGAAGCTTGCGCCGCTTAAGGCAGAGCTTGAAACGTTGGAACACAAATTGGATGAGCTCCGGAAGCGCAAGGAAGACGCGTTCGCTTTATACAATGACAAGAAGACCATACATGCCAGAGAGAAGGCTCTTTATGACCAGTCACTGGCTGCCCTGCCTGAAGAGGTGAGAAGCCTTGAGAAGCTTGAAGAGCGAATCCGGATCGCGGAGGACCTCAAGCAGCAGCTGGAAGCCGCCTGGAAGAACGCTCAGCTGCAATATCAAGAGGCGAATGCACGGAATATCAAGGCGATCGAAAGCCGCAGTCAGGCGGAGAACGGGAAGATTGAGGCGGCGGGCAGCAGAGACAAAGCGTATGACAGCTACGTGCAAGCTCTGGAGAAGGCTGGATTTGAGACGGAAGAAGCCTATAAGTCGGCGAAAATGCCGGAAGCCGCGCGTGCCGAACTGAAACGCCAAATTGAGAAGCACAACACTATGGCGGCAGCGGTTATCGCTCAGATCAAGGATTTGTCTGCAGCCCTGGAAGGTAAGAAGCGGCAGGATCTTGCCGTGCTCGAACAGCAGCTTCAGGCATTGGAGCAGTATATAGAGTCTATACGAAGCGACCAAATGCAAGCCGAGAATCATTTAAGGAAGGGAACGGACGGCAGAGCGGATATTGTACAGGCTGAGAGCAACTGGAGGAATGCCGAACGGGAGTATCAGCTCGTCAAGGAATTGTATGACGTCGTCCGCGGAGAAAACAGCAAGAAGATCTCTTTTGAACGATATTTGCAGATTGAATTTTTGGAGAAGATTATTCATAATGCCAACCAGCGGCTGCAGCGGATGTCGGGGGGACAGTACTATCTGGTCCGAAGCGACAGAATGGAGAAACGCGGCAAACAGAGCGGACTTGGCTTTGACGTCTATGATAATTACACCGGTCAACTGAGGGATGTAAAAACGTTGTCCGGCGGGGAAAAATTCAATGCCTCTTTATGCCTTGCGCTCGGAATGGCGGATGTCATTCAGGCTTATGAAGGCGGCATTTCGCTTGAAACGATGTTTATTGACGAAGGCTTCGGCTCGCTTGACGAAGAATCGCTGAACAAGGCCATTGATACCCTGGTCGATCTGCAGCAATCGGGACGTATGATCGGCGTCATCTCCCACGTCCAGGAGCTGAAACAAGCGATCCCCGCTATTTTGGAAGTGAAGAAGACCCGGGAAGGGTATAGCTATACAAGCTTCCATGTGGGCTAATTCGGCGGAGCCGGCAAGAACCTGTCCTAATTTCGCTCCCTTCGCATACATATGTTGTGAAGAGGAGCGTGATATTGATGGAGCAGAAGTTGAAACGTTACTATCAATTAAAGCAAAAGCAAAAAGAGATAGAGCAGGAATTATCCGAGCTGCGCAGCGGAATCATGGACCATTGCCGGGAGCACGGCCTGTCCGAGCTGGAGGCGGGAGGCTACAAAGCGAAGCTTGTCCTTCAGGAGCGGAAGGAGTACGATGACAACAAGCTGTATGAAGCACTTCCCGATCCCGGCGTATGGCGGATGCTCTCCAAGCCCGATTCTTCCAAGATCGCCAGTTTGATCAAACTCCGTGTGATCTCGGAGGAGAAGATAAAAGATACGTTTTCGGTCAAGAGCGTAACCCTTCTTCAGGTGGATAAAAAATGAACCGGTACGAACCATCCCGCCGCTTGTCGGCGGGTTTATTGTTGCGCGAAAAAGATAGCAAGAGCGATATGTCAGATGGCGTCCTATTTCTTTTTACGAAATGTATCCGAAATCAGAAAGGAGAATGGGTGTTGGGGGGAGAGCGTAGCGGCCGCCTTTGAAATCGTGTTATTACCGCTAATAAATTTGAATAGAACACGATTTAAACAGCGGTGGAACCCTACACCCATTCCCCTCCCACGCACAAACGTATCATATAGCACGAAAAGGGACACGTCAGGGGTGATCCACACTGACGTTTTATCTTAGATAAATGTAAACGTTTACTTAGCGGTGAGGCTGGGGTATTATAAATTCGGGTTGGATGGTAATTCCAAATCAAGATGTGAGGGATGCCCATGAGAATCGAAACAAATACGCTCGGATTTCGGTTAATGCTGCTTTTTGCCGCCGTCATGATCCCCCTTCTGCTCGTTCTTTTTGCGGCCGGGTATTATGCCAAAGATGTAGTGCTTGCACAGGTCTCCAAGTCTTATCAAAATTTGGTCAACACTAATCTTCAGATGATCGACAAGAGTTTGGATGATATTACGATCAATATGATTGATATCGTTGATCATGATGAGAATTTTCAGCGATTCGGGCAGGCGGGCTTGTCCGATTCCGACTATTATTTTGCCCGGGTGGGGCTGGTGCAGCGCAATCAGGTTTATCAATCCTACTATCATACCGTTGATATGTTCTATGTGTATTCCAAACCGAATGATTTGCTGGTTACTTCCAATATACTCGGAGCTACGGAAACCTATATGGACAACATTAGGAATTGGCTCACTGCCTCCATACACCACTCCGAATCCTTGGAGAAACTGCTGTATAAATGGTCTATTGTGCGCATCGGGGAAGAATATTATCTGAACCGGATCGTTAGCGATGATCTGAGCAACAGAGCCTATATAGGAGCCTTGATTAATATGAATTCGCTGAAGTTTCCTTTGAGCAATCTCAATTTGCAGGCGGGAGGGGAGGTCCTGTTTGTCGGCAATGACGGAACGGTTTTGTCCACTCCATCTCCCGATCTCGGGACTGAATTTCGGCTTCCGGCGGAGAAAATGAACAAAAACTCTTCCTTCTCGTTTTCGGACGGACAAAGAAAGCTGTTTGTCATTTCCAGCCAATCTCCCGAGAACGGAATCAACCTGACGGTCGTTCTTCCCTATTCCAAGCTTTTGCAGGGACTCAATCATTTTCAGACCCTTGTGAATGTGCTGCCGCTGATCGTATTTCTGATCCTGCTGCTTTATCTTTATATTTTCCGCAGAACGGTTGTTAGGCCCATTCTGAAATTGTTAAGGGCGATCCGCCGGATCAGGGAAGGCCATATGGAGACGAAACTGCCGGATTCCCGTATCGCCGAATTCCAAATTATCAATCATGCCTTCAACAGTATGGTAGAAGAAATTCATAATTTGAAGATCGATGTGTATGAAGAGCGGCTGAACTCCCAGAAGGCGGAGCTCAAGCATTTGCAAGCGCAGATCAATCCCCATTTTTTTCTCAACACGTTAAATATTATTTTCCAGCTCGCGGATTTAAAACGATATGAATTGGTGAAAAAGACGGTTCGGCATAGGGTCCATTATTTCCGCTTCATGCTGTATGCGAAGGGGGATCTGATTACGCTGGGCCAGGAGCTGGAACATATTCGAAATTATTTGGAAATTCAGAAGATGCGCTATCAGCATTCCTTTGACTTTGACATTCAGATTTCGGATGATCTGCTCCATGCCTGCATTCCCTCCCTGACCGTTCAACCCTTCGTGGAAAATGCCATGATTCATGGCATCACTCTGAAAGGAGAGACTTTTAGGCTTCACATTTCAGCAAGCCAGGCAGAAGGGACGGATCGGCTGATGTCCATTGAAGTAAGGGACAACGGCAAAGGAGCAAGTGATGAAATGCTGGAGGAACTGAACTCCCTGGGGTATGTTCCCTCCTCCGAAGGTAAACATATCGGGATATGGAATGTGAAGAAGCGGCTTGCTATGCGTTATGGGGAAGAGGCCCGAATTCATTTTTGTCATAACGAACCGAGAGGCTTCCGGGTAAGGATGGTTTTGCCAGCCCAAGCATTGGAGGAACGAGAAAATGGCTGAGATGCTGATTGTGGACGATGAGAAATTTGCGGTGGAAGGAATCCGGCTTTGCAACGACTGGGGAGCGCTTGGGATAAACCAGGTGCATACAGCGAGCTGCGCCGATGAGGCCAGGGACATCATGCTGGGACGCAGGATCGACATTCTGATTTGCGATATTGAAATGCCTGATGAAGACGGACTGTCGCTGGTCCGTTGGGTCAAAGATTGCTCTCCGCATACGGAATCCCTGTTCCTGACCTGCCATTCGGAATTTGCCTATGCCAAGCAGGCCATCAATTTGGGAACCTCCGACTATCTGCTGAAGCCGGTGGACGGAGCGGAACTGGCCCAGGCCGTTACCCGTATGCTGCGAGCCATCAAGGAAAAAGAAGAGCATATGGGCTACAACGAGATGTACCGTAAATATTTTGCCCTATGGAGAAAACAGAAGCCTCGGCTGGTAGAATGCTTCTGGCAGGATCTGCTGTCCCGCCGGATTCTTTCCTTCGGAGATTTCCTGGAACGCGCGCTTCAGGACGCGCAGATCGACCTCCATCCGGATGATCGGGTACTGCCTGTTCTAATCAGTATCGAAGAATGGAGCAAACCGCTGAATTCCCGGAATCAGGAAATTATGGAGTATGCGGTCAAGAAGGCGGCGGAGGAAATCTGGCTCACAGATCAGCCTGGAGACGTCATTACGGACAAAACCGGCGTTATGTTTGCCTTTGTTTACGCTTCCCGCTTAGCGGAAGACATCACGGGGGAACACATGCCGGATTCAGGACTGGACAAATGGATCCAGATGGGCAGCCGTTTTATTGAAGTGTGCCGGCAGTTTTTTTACTGCTCGGTTACGTGCTATGTGGGCCACTATGCTATTCTTCAGCAGCTGCCGGGACTTTGCGAGAGCCTGAAGAAAATGGAGCGCAATAACATTACTCGGACACAGCCGGTTCTGCTGTACACCCCGCAAACGCCTGTCGCGATGCCTTCTTCGAGTCCCGCCGAAATCAATATTTCGGAATGGGCCCATTATATGCTGGACGGGGACAAAGAGATGATGATCCGGCTCATTCACCGGGTTGCCTTCAGGCTGGAAGCGACGCCGAATGTTCAGGGCAAGCATTTGGAGAATCTTCATCAGGATACGCTGCAGATGATTTATTATTTTCTCCAGGTAAAAGGGATAAGCGCCAACCAGGTTCCCGAGTTTCACGTGTGGGCATCCGCCCAAATCCGCAGCTTGCGCCATTATATGCATTGGGCGGAGAGTCTGGTTTCCGCTGTGATGGAGGCGGCCTTTGAACCGGACGAGAGAACGGGATTGATCCAAAGATCGATCCGGTATATCCGCCAGAATGTAGAAGAGGATATTTCGCGGGAGGACGTGGCCGCGCATGTCGGTCTGAATCCCGCTTACCTGTCCCGGCTGTTCAAGAAGGAAACCGGACAGAATCTGATCGACTTCCTAATTGAAGCCAAAATGAAGCGGGCGCAGGAGCTGCTTGACACCACAGGCATGACGGTGAGCGCCATAGCCCAGCAGGTCGGCTACTGCAACTTTTCCCATTTCACCAAAATGTTCAGAAAGCAATTTGCCGTGAATCCGCAGGAATACCGGAAAGTCACAAAACGAATGGACTGAGGTTACAAAAACGGTAGGGCGGCGATGGAGACGGGACGTATAATGAAGCCATATCAAATCAAAAGAAGGTGGGTATATGGCTTCGGTAGAGGTGCTGGAAGCGAATGCGGCGGTGACGCGCACGAAGACAAGAAAAGGGAAGCTGTGGAAGCACCGGTCGCTGCTTATTCTGGCTTTACCCGGCATTTTATTGATGTTTATCAACAATTATCTGCCCATGTTCGGCATTTTTCTGGCGTTTAAGGACCTGAATTACACCGAGGGCATTTGGGGCAGCAAGTGGATTGGGCTGAACAATTTCAAATTTTTGTTTGCTTCCAATGATGCGTGGAGGATTATCAGGCATACGATTTTCTACAACCTGGCCTTTCTTGTCATCAATACAGTACTGGCGATTTTTCTGGCCATTTTGCTGAACGAGGTGAAGAACAGGGTACTTTCCAAGTTTTTTCAAAGCACTATTATTCTGCCCAATTTCATTTCCATGGTCATTGTGGGCTACCTCGTATTTGGATTCCTCAATCCCGAACTGGGCTTTGTCAACAAATTCATCCTGGAACCTCTGGGATACGAGCCGGTGAACTGGTATGCTGCTCCGGAACATTGGTCCTATATTTTAACGATTGTAAACGCATGGAAAAATGTAGGATACGCCGCTATCCTTTACCTGGCAGCCATTATCGGGATCGATCAGGAATATTATGAAGCCGCTCTCATTGACGGCGCAGGCAGATGGAAGCAGATGACGAAGATCACCATTCCGCTCATTGCCCCGGTCATTATCGTCTTGACGCTGCTTGCCATCGGCAGAATTTTCAATGCGGACTTTGGGCTCTTCTACCAGGCAACCATGGCATCCGGCATGCTGAAGGAGACGACGGACGTTATCGACACTTATGTATACAATGCGCTGCTCGTTACCGGCGACACCGGCCTGGCCTCGTCAGCTGGCCTGCTTCAATCCGTAGTGGGCTTCGTACTGATTATATCGGTGAATCTCATCGTGAGAAAATTCAGCAAAGAGAACGCTTTGTTCTAGGAGGATAAGCATGCCTACTAAAAAACGGACGAATCCGCTGATCCTTGTTGTTCTGTCTCTGTTCAGCCTGGCCTGCATCATTCCGTTCTGGCTGGTGCTGACCGTGTCCATTTCCGACGAGAATGAAGTGCTGCGAAACGGATACAGCTTTTGGCCTGAAAAGTTCAGCTTTGTCGCCTATCAATACCTGATCCAGGATTCCGGGACAATTGTCCGCGCGTACGGGGTGTCCATCTTCGTAACCGTTGTGGGGGTCATAGCAAGCCTGTTTGTAACTTCCGCGATGGCTTATTCCTTGTCCCGCCGGGATTTCCCTCTGAGGGGTGCGCTAAGCATTTATATTTTGATCACTATGCTGTTCTCGGGCGGACTGCTGCCCTGGTATTTGGTGTATACCCGTCTTCTTCATGTGCAGGATACCTTGCTGGCTTTAATTATACCGGGCTTGATCGGCGGCTTTAATGTAATTATTATGCGTACCTTCTTCACAACCAGCATTCCGCCGTCACTGATCGACTCCGCGCAAATAGACGGCGCCGGCGACTACAGAACCTACTTCAGCATTATTCTGCCGCTTTCGCTGCCGGTTATGGCGACGATCGGCCTGTTCATCACCGTATCCTATTGGAATGACTGGTTTACGAGCCTGGTGTTTATTCAGAACGAGAAGCTGTACTCTTTGCAGTATTTGCTTAACAAGACCTTGATGAATGCTTCATTTCTGCAGACGATTGCGAATAAGGCATACAGTTCTACAGCCCAGATTACCCAGCCTTTGGAATCGATTCGGATGGCGATGGCCATGGTGGCGATCGGACCACTCGTGCTCGTCTTTCCGTTTTTGCAAAAGTATTTTGTGAAAGGGCTTACAGTGGGTGCGGTAAAAGGCTAATACCGTTTTTTGGACGGATTAGTATAAAGCTATGAAACGATTAGGGAGGTTTACTTATGAAATGGTATAAGAAAGGTGCGGTCATCCTGTCTTCGCTTATGCTCTCCGTTGCGATCGTGGCTGCGGGCTGTTCGGACAATACGAAAGATGGTTCGGGTTCGTCCCAGCCATCCGGTACGGGAGGGAACGAAGGAAGCGGACTGAAGCCGTATGAAGTGATTATGGTCTATCCGGATGCGCCGCAGAAGGACAATGAGAAGGTGCAGGACGCGATCAACGATTATCTGAACAAGACTTATCCAGAGATGAACGTTACGGTCAAGCTGAATCCGATCGACTGGGGCGCCTGGAGCGACAAGACGAATCTGATGATGGCTTCTGGAGACAAGTTTGACCTGATTTTTACGGCAGATTGGCTCAATTTTCAACAACAAGTCACAAAGGGCGCTCTGCTTCCGTTGGACGAATTGCTTGCCAAATACGGCCCGGATATTGAGGCGGTGGAGAAAGATTACCATGATGCCGCCAAACGCGGAGGCAAGCTCTATGGCATCCATACACACCAGGAACTCGGCAATCCGCAGGGGTTAGCCTTCAGCAAGGAACTGGTGGATAAATACCAGTTTGATCTCAGTGTGTTCAAGTCCGGGAAAGTCGAGGATCTGGAACCGATGCTGAAGATCATCAAAGAGAACGAACCGGGTGTCACGCCCCTGGTCGGTCCGGGCTTCCCGCTGGATGCCTATTATGGCAGCAGCAGCACCGACGGGGTGGCTAACGTTGCGGTCTTAGATATACGGGACACGAGCCCGGAGAATATGTACAAAGTTGTGAATACGTACGAAGTCCCCCGGTATATGGAGCTTGCCAAGCTGACGCATAAATGGTTCGAGGCCGGCTATATCAATAAGGACGCCACGACGGCAGGGCTTGATATTTGGAAGAAATTCCAGGCCAAGCGGGCGTTTGCCACAGTTGCCGACATGGATATTGTAGCGAATTTGGATATCGGCGTTCCGATGCCGATGCCGAGCAAAACCGCTGTGACCGGAACGCATATTATTCAGGTTCCGCTGAATATCGACAGACTGCAGACGGGAAAAATGGCGGCGACGATGCAAGCGATATCCAAAACTTCCAAAGATCCCGAGCGCGCTATGATGCTCCTGAATTTGTTCTTTAAGGATAAAGAGCTCCTTACCTTGTTCAATTTCGGCATCGAGGGAACGCACTATGTAGTGAAGGATGGGCAAATTGCCCTGCCTGACGGCAAAACTTCCGATACCGTAGGGTATTACCACGATAATATGTGGCAAATCGGGAACCAGATGCTGAATTACACCCGCGTAGGCGAAGATCCGAAGAAATACGAGAATTATGAGGCGTTCAACAAGAAGGTTGCCGAGAAGGAGTCCAGAATTTTCGGGTTTGTGTTTGACCCGGAGCCGGTCAAAGACGTGCTGATCGCCATCGATAACGCCAAGAAGTCATTCGATGACGGCCTGAGATCGGGCCAACTGGATCCGGAAGAGAACATTCCAAAGCTGCTCGACAAGCTCAAGGCCGCAGGTATAGACAAACTGATGGCCGAAGCGCAGAAGCAGGTTGACGAGTGGCGCGCGGCGAACGGGAAATAATAAGATTGCAAAAAAAAGGGTATTTCCATACGGTTATACCCTTTTTTCCTGTGTCAACATAGCTTATTCGTAACGATGCTCACGTTCATCCGGTAACGCTGTGCTCTTTTTGGATGGACACCCATTGTTGTTCCGTAAAGGATTGGATAACGGCGTCAACAGCCAGCTGATTCATGTACCCGTCTGCCATTGTCGCGTTTTTGCCGTCTCCATGGCCGCCCACGAGATTGAAGAAGGCTTGCATTTGCCCCATCTTGAACGAATCGGGAATCTGGACTTTGCGGAACTCTTGATCGCCTTCATCGGCCAATTTGACCCTGAGCGAATCTTCCGCCTCCAGATTATACACAAGAGCGCCCTTGGTTCCATAAACCTCAATTTGCTGGTAATTGCCGCGGCCGTAAGCAAATCGGGAAATGGCCATGGTGGAAGAAATTCCGCCTTCCATTCTGGAAAGGACATGGCAATAATCATCAACGTCAACCTGTCCTTTGCCAGACCCGTCCAGATGATTGCGTTCATGGATAATCGTTCCGGCATCGGCGAAAACTTGCTCCGTGTCACCTACCAAAAACCGGTTCAGGTCAAGAATGTGGCAGCCCAAGTCCCCCATGGCTCCCGACCCCGCAAGCTCTTTCTGAAATCTCCATAAAAGCGGGACATCCTCGTTAATGCCCCAGCTCTGAAAATATTGGCTGTACACATGATGAATCGTTCCCAGCTTGCCTTCTTCAATCAGACATTTTGCGTACCGCGCGGCAGTCTTGTAACGATAGGAGAAGCAGATCATGTGGGGAAGGGGTTCCCGCTCCAGCGCTTCTTTAAGAGCCGCCGCTTCTTCGGCCTTCATCGTAACCGGTTTTTCGAGGGCAAAGGGCTTGCGATGTTTAATGGCAGCGCTTGCAATTTCAAAATGATTGAAGTTGGGAGTACCTATCGTTACGGCGTCCACCTCCGGATCCTTCAGCAAGTCGGAATAATTCAAGTAAGCGCGTGATTCCGGGATATTCCACTCCTTGCTTCTTTGGATAAGCTTCTCTTCGTCGCAGTCGCAAATGGACCAGATTTCCGCGTCTTCGCTGGCCAGGATTCCTTCACTGTGAAAGTTGGCGATTCCGCCTAACCCGATCATACCGATTTTTAATTTCCCCATTCATCATCACCCTAACCAATTAAATTTGTAAAAACTTCTCTGTAAGTATAGTCTTTGGCGGAATGAATGGGGATGGCGGATTGAGACTCTTTTTGTACAAAAACGACTTCCTGAGGTTTGGCATGTGGATGGGGTTTGTTTCCTATAACAGACCTTTCGCCCGCAGCCTACTATAAGAGTACTCGGGGAAGGGAGTGAAAGGTTTGGGAATCACGGAGTGTTTTGCTAGCAGTACTCATACCCGAACCGCGTACGGAACATCTCTTTTAGCTGCAAAAAGTAGGCTGGGCTTACAACCGTGGCGGCGCCCCGAATGATTTCTTCGAGATACCAGCTTGGCGGAGAACTTTCTTCCTTCTTATCCAGGACGATGAAGGTTAGAGCTTCGACCTTGCCTTTCATTTCGTCGCTGTCCACACGGATGAAAGCGGGGCGATATGAACCTGCGGCAACACCTTCACGCTGCCACAGATAAGCCAAGGCTTCGTTTCCGATCCGGTACAGCTTGCCCTCCACGATGCCGCCCGTTTCGATGATGTCGGCACGTCCGCCGTCAGTGGCGCGGTACGTAAAGGCAAGTCTGTATCCTTTTGCGACGCCCCGGCCTGCTTGATTCAGAAAATGGCGATCCACGCCCTGAAGGAGAAATCGGCGGTCATCCATGCATGAGCCGTATGCGAAATAGAACAGTTCTTTAGCCGGAACGGAGGGTTCTTCCCCTTCATCCAGCAGCCGATTCATTTTCCAGTCTCCGCACCGAATAGGCGTAAGTCCGGCAATTTGCTCAGATTTATAAATATAAGTCCATGCCTGAAGGGTCCCGGTATCTACCTGGATCGCCGCACTGATTCTTTCATATTCGTTGCGGCGGTCATTTGGCCCATAGTAGTCTTCCAGGACGTCCAACGCGTCCATTCCTCCTTCCGGAATCCGATAGACCTCGCCATAAACGAAGCTCTCGCTTCCATTATCCACCGTCATAGCCGGATATCCATTCCCCGTATCCCATAGCGTGCCGGTAGTTCGAGCCTGTTCGGCAACACGTTCAATGCCCTTCATGAACCCGTGGTTGGATTCTCCTTCGCGCAGCGTACCGTATACGAAAACTAAATCGTCTTTCATGATCGTTCCCCCAAACATCTATCATTTTGTGTATTTATAGTTTACCTTGATTTGAAATGGGTTGGGAGACATATCATGTTCTTCTCTCCGACCTTCATGGCAGCTCCCCCGGAAAATGAAATGTGCCATTTCTATTATTTTTTAAATATTTGTTATTGCCTCTTGGGACACTCGATGGTATTATTAAATCCAGCTATTGATAATGATTCTCACTGAAAATCATCGAGAGGGGTTAGCAGATGTTTAGCGTCGAAAGAAAACGTGGAGCTTTTGTCTTCTGCGTGATGCTGGTTGCAGCAATAATTATGTCGGCTTGCGGAAGCAATGGAGGGAATGCCTCCAGCAGCGGGAAGGATGCAGCCCCAGCCGGATCGAAAGAGATTCAGCACGAGGCTGGCAAAACGGTTGTTCCGGCGGAGCCCAAGCGCATCGTCGTACTTGAATTCTCGTTTGTGGATGCGCTTTGGCAGCTTGGGATCAAGCCTGTAGGCATTGCCCATGAGAATAAGGACGATATTGATCTGATGCTCGGTCAAAAGATTGATTATACGTCGGTTGGTACCCGGGCGGAGCCTTCGCTGGAAACGATCAGCACATTGAAGCCGGATTTGATTATTGCGGATCAGAATCGTCATGAGGCTATCTATAAAGACCTTAGCGCGATCGCGCCTACCCTTATTTTGAAGAGTCGCAATGCGTCCTACGAGGAAGTCATTTCCGCCTTCCAAACGATTGCTGAAGCGGTAGGGAAGAAGGAAGAGGGCTCCAGGGTACTTGAAGAGCACCGTGCAAAACTGGAGAAGCTGAAAGCGGAAATTCCGGCTAATGAAAACCGCAAAGTATTGGTTGGCGTTTTCCGCAGCGATTCGCTGTCAGCGCATGGCGCAAAATCTTTTGACGGTAATTTGCTGGAGCTCATGAACATCCCCAATGCGATTCAGAATGCTCCTGGCGCAACGGCCAAAATCAGTCTGGAGCAACTGGTCGAATGGAATCCAGACGTCATTTTCATGGCTGAGGCCGACGACGACTTGCTGAACGAATGGTCGAAGAACCCGCTTTGGCAAAATATTGATGCCGTTAAAAACAAGCAGGTCTTTGAAGTGAATCGCAGCTTATGGACGAGATTCCGCGGTCTCGATTCAGCTGAGAAAATTGCCCAGGAAGCCATAGATCACCTGTATCCAAAGGGATAATCAGAAAAGACAGCCAGAGCGCCGTTCTGGCTGTTCTCCTTGCCGTCTTTGAAAAGGACGGCTTTGCCGTTTCTGCTTATTTCTCTTATTTCGTGGTTAAGGATGTGTTTTTGTGATTGAAAGGTCGGCAATACCGAAAAGAGTCCATCTCCTTTGGGTGACAATCATTTTAATCATGGTGCTCCTGATCGCCATAGTTGGAAGCTTGTCTGTAGGTGTAGCATCCATTAGCTGGAAGGAACTGGTGGAGGGCTTTAAAGGCGCAGATTCGAAGTCCTATTCCATCCTTATGACCATTCGGCTGCCTCGTACAGTAGCAAGCATCATCGTGGGAGCCAACTTGGCCGTAGCCGGGGCGCTGATGCAGGCCATGCTGCGAAATCCCCTTGCTTCGCCTCAGGTGTTCGGCATCAATAGCGGAGCTTCCCTTATCGTAGTTGCTGCTGTTGCTTTCTTGCCGAATATCGGCTCTTCCAATTTGATATATCTGGCTTTTCTCGGTGCCGTGCTCGGGGGGGCTATTGTCTACTCTTTCTCTGCCAAAGGCGGAATGACGCCTGTCAAATTGGCGCTCGCCGGGATGGCGGTTCATCTGCTGCTGGCATCGGTTACCCAGAGTATTCTCATTTTCGATGAGCGGATTTCAGATGTACTCTATTGGTTGGCAGGATCGGTGGACCGGGCCAGTTGGAGCGCTATCTCGATTGTATGGCCGTGGTCGGTCGCCGGACTTCTCTTCGCCATAGCTCTTTCTCGCCCGGTTTCCCTGCTTAGTCTGGGCGGGGAAACGGCGGAAGGACTCGGCCTAAACGTTAGGTTAATGCGGCTCATTATTGCGCTCATTGTTGTCATATTAGCAGGGGCCTCGGTCAGTCTGGCCGGTGCGATCGGCTTTGTCGGATTGATGGTGCCCAATATCGTAAAAATGCTGGTCGGCGAGAACTACTCCCGTGTCCTCCCTTTATCCGCTTTATGCGGAGCCGGGCTATTGACATTGGCGGACGTGCTTGGGCGGTTTATTGCGTATCCGTATGAATCGCCTGTAGGCATTGTCACAGCCCTTCTTGGCGGGCCATTCTTCCTCTACCTGGCGGTAAGCAAAGGAAAGGGGATGAAATAGACATGAATAGAACAAACAATGCTCGCAAATTCCGGCTTAAAGGCTTGTCAGTGCTGTTCGTTCTAGGCTTCCTGCTTCTACTGGGTGCATTTTTCAGCTTAGGGGTTGGTGCCAATTATTTAACTCCGCTTCAGGTCCTGGATGTGCTCTCGGGCAAGGAAACGGATGTATCCTTTATTGTGGAGCAATACCGAATCCCAAGAGTCATTGTCGCGATGCTTGCGGGAGCAGGCTTGGCGATGTCCGGTGTTATTCTTCAGGGCATTATCCGGAATCCGCTGGCTTCTCCCGACGTCATTGGCATCAACAAAGGGGCAGGCTTGGCCGCCGTGGTCATTCTGGTTGTCGTTACGGACCTGCCTATTGGTTTGCTGCCTGTTTTTGCTTTTGCCGGAGCCGTCCTGGTTGCGGTAATTCTGCTGGCTCTATCCTACAAAACGGGAGGAAGGCCGGTAATGTTTGCGCTCATCGGTCTTGCGCTGGGCGCAGTCTGTCAGGCGGGAATCGAATATATCATTGTGAGAAACCCGATGACGGCGAACAGTACGCTTATCTGGCTGGCGGGAAGTCTCCATGGGCGAGGGTGGGATGAGGCCACGATTCTTCTGCCTTGGCTTATTCTGCTTACGCCGATTTGTATACTGCTAAGCGGTTGGCTAGATGTGCTAAGTCTGGGCGATGAGGTTTCATTAGGGCTCGGCCTGCGTGTCAAGCTCGCTCGTCAAGTGCTGCTTCTGCTGGCAGTATCGCTTGCCGGCGTGTGCGTTGCGGCTGTCGGGACAATCGGCTTCCTTGGATTGATTGCACCGCATATGGCGCGGAAGATATGCAGCGGCAAACACCGCCTTTTGCTGCCTGCAGCCGGAATGTTAGGCGCATTAATTCTGCTTCTGGCAGACATGCTTGGCCGGGGCGTCAATCCGCCAATGGAAATTCCCGCAGGCATCGTAACTGCCGTGATCGGCGGACCTTACTTTTTGTTCCTTTTGCTCCGTCAGCGCAAGCAGTAGCATTTCATGACGGGGGATGTTTAACGAACTGCCAATAATGACAAAGGGGCGACTTAGCCGCCCCTTTACTCAAACTATAAGAAAGTATAAGCGAAGCCTTATACTTTCTTATAGTTGTCGCAGAAACGGATGCCGTCTATTAAATGACGGTTTTGCCGTTTCTATTTGTTCAGACCCAAATTGGCTTACATTGCAAAAGCCCGACATTCTTTCGCACAATGCAGGCATATTTTGCCGCATGTTTGAGACAGTTCGTCAGGATGCTTCAGACAATGATTCCCGCATATTTCATATTTCACAAATATGGGCACATAACAAGGCTTGTGACTTTGAAAAGCCGCTTTGACGGGCAATAGATTTAGCAGTCAGCGTACAAATATCTGCACAATCCCTGAGCAATTTTAGCTGCTCCCGCCTATGGCTAGCTTCCCCCTTTTGCAGAATCATGGACTCCGTAAATTCGCATGTAGCTTCGCAATTTTGGATCGTTTCAATTAAACGCTGTTGAGACATAGGATTTCGGGTTGTTCGGCGGGGCGGGACATACGTTTGATACAAGCTTATTCCTCCTCATGTTAGGTGATAACACTACATCCTATGCGTATACCCAGCCCAATTCCTTAGATTCTTGCCCATTCTTTGCATGCAAATTGACAATTGCGGTTCGCGTTCTTCTCATCTTTGTTTCTGCTTTAGCCAAAAATCAGGAGGCATATAGCTAATCAGTGAATAATCCATTTCATCCCCTGATGGGGTCGCTAATTGAACACCACCTCTTAAGGTAGCATTTGTTTATTGAGATGATATTATGAGATTTTGGCTGAGCCAAGCCAAGCCAAGACCTGACAGTCATCAAATGGTTTGCAGGGTTCCAGGATGAATTGAATTGGGCTCCATTAGAAAAAGCCGCACCGCGCCAAAGCGCGATGCGGCTGCTTAGGGTTGTCCGCTTTAATTCTTAAAGCTGTGAATCGGGGCAGGGATACGGCCGCCCCGGTTAATAAAGCTTGAGCAGCTGAATGGGTTCACCGCCATCACGGGGGCGCTGCCGAGCAGGCCGCCGAATTCGGCTATGTCGCCGACGTTCTTGCCGATGACCGGGATAATGCGGACGGCGGTCGTCTTGTTGTTGATCATGCCGATCGCAGCCTCGTCGGCGATGATGCCCGCGATCGTTTCTTTCTTGGTATCGCCCGGGATGGCAAGCATATCGAGACCAACGGAGCAAACGCAGGTCATCGCTTCCAGCTTCTCCAGCGTCAGGGCGCCGCGCTGCACCGCTTCGATCATGCCGTGGTCCTCGCTGACCGGAATGAACGCGCCGCTCAGTCCGCCGACATACGAGGAGGCCATGACGCCTCCTTTTTTCACGTTGTCGTTCAAAATAGCCAGCGCGGCCGTCGTGCCGGGGGCTCCCGCTTCTTCAAGGCCCATCACCTGGAAGATTTCCGCAATGGAATCGCCAATTTCGGGAGTAGGGGCCAGGGACAGGTCAATGATGCCAAAAGGAATGCCCAGTCTTTTGGACGTTTCCTGCGCTACAAGCTGCCCGACCCGGGTTATTTTAAACGCTGTCCGCTTGATGGTTTCGCAAAGGGTTTCAAAGTCCTTGTTTTTCACTTCCTCCAAAGCTCTCTTCACAACGCCGGGGCCGCTTACCCCAACATTGATCGCGCACTCCGGTTCCCCGGGTCCATGAAAGGCGCCTGCCATAAACGGATTATCCTCGACGGCATTACAGAATACGACAAGCTTCGTACAACCGGCCGAATCCCGGTCAGCGGTAAGCTCTGCGGACTGCTTGATGATATCGCCCATCAGCTTGACGGCGTCCATGTTGATGCCGCTGCGGGAAGAACCGATGTTCACCGAAGAGCAGACCCGATCCGTCACGGCCAGCGCCTCGGGAATGCTGTCAATCAGAATCCGGTCGCTTTTGGTAAAGCCTTTATGCACAAGGGCGGAGAAACCGCCGATAAAGTTGACGCCAACTTCCTTGGCTGCCTTGTCGAGCTGCTCCGCGATCGGTACATACGTGTCGGTATGTACGCCGCCCGCGGCAATGGCGATCGGGGTCACGGATATGCGTTTGTTGATGATCGGGATGCCGAACTGTTTTTCAAGATCTTCGCCGGTCTTGACCAGGTTTTCGGCGAGTCTCGTAATTTTGTCATAGATATTGCGGTTAAAAACAGCGAGATCCGGATGAGCGCAATCAAGCAGGCTGATGCCCATCGTTATGGTTCGCACGTCCAAATTCATTTCACGGATCATTTTGTTCGTTTCCTGGACTTCCACAAGCGAGATCATTGATTTCCTCCTTAATATGGCAAATAAGGCACGTCAGGTGCAGGTTTAGTTTGCGTGTTAGATACGATGCATGCTGTTGAAAATATCCTCGTGCTGCAGCTTGATCTCGACTCCGATCTCGTGCCCGATCCCCTGCAGATCTTCAATCAGCGCTTCAAACGCTTTGGCTGGCTTTGAAACATCCACAATCATCATCATGTTGAAATAATCCTGAACAATCGTTTGCGAGATATCGAGAATATTAACATTTTGCTCGGCAAGGTAGGTGCAGACTTTGGCGATGATCCCTACCTTATCTTTTCCCAGTACGGTAATGATGCCTTTCAACGAAAACGGCCCCCTTTGGCTTTCCTGAATTGCCGCTGGTGCGGCGTTATTGATGTTCAGACTATTATGTCAGAAGATGGGCCGATCTTCAATGAAAGATGTCGACTGAGTGCTAAAATAATCGAGACAAATTAGTTTTGTCGGGGGTTCACATCTAGTTAGAGATATCCTCGGGCAAAAATGATATTTTTCATACAACTATCCTTGGCTTGTTAGCGTTTTTCTCCTAACTCCTGCATTTCTACCACTTGAATTTTCACAAGTTCACCGTCAACGGAAACCCATAACGGATTCCATCGTTGACAATACGGGGTACACTACCTAAGATAATGATAATTTAAGGTAATTTTTCACCTTCAAAACCTTGTATACTTATTGGAATTATAAATAATTAGGAGGACTAATGATGAATATTGAAAACATCGAAGCATTTGTCTATATCAACCACTACGGAAGCTTCAACAAGGCGGCCGACATTCTGTTTCTCTCCCAACCGACGGTGACGGCCCGTATTCAATCGCTGGAAAGGGAGCTTGACTGCCGCCTGTTCGACAGACTGGGCAAACAAATCCATTTGACGGACAAGGGCAAGCTGTTTCTCCCTTATGCCCAGCAGCTTCTTCATACCTATCAAAAAGGCAAACATCAGATTCATTCCAATGAATCGCTTCCCGGCGAACTCCGGATCGGCAGCACGGTGTCCGTGTCGAATTATCTCATGCCCAAGCTGCTGATGACGCTTGCCGGGCGCTTTCCGAACATGACCTTCAAGCTGACCACAGCCCCAACGGAGGAACTGGCGGTAAAGCTCGCTTCCAAAGAAATTGATTTGGCCTTTGTCCGGCGACTGATCAATCCGGCTTTTCAATCCTATTCGTTTCTGGAGGATCCGATCCGCTTGTATGTCTATAAAGAACATCCCCTTGCAGAAGCCGGCAGCGCCTCGATCCGCGACATTCACCGGGAAAATCTCGTTTTCTTCGAATGCGGCTCCCTGGACTGGATGAGAATCCACCGTGTTTTCGAGAGTCTGGTGGAACCGCCGAATATTGTTTTTCAGGTGGATAATTCGGAGACGGCGAAGAAGCTTGTGCTGGGCAGGGCGGGAATCGCTTTTCTTCCAGGGGTATGCGCCCGCCAGGAAGTGGAGGAAGGAAGACTGGTGCCGGTTAACATTGCCGAAACGGCTGGAATTACCCTCCAGACGAATTTGATTTCGTTAAACGGGGAACATGCCGGGGTGATTCAATCGCTGCTGGAGCTGGGCGGACAATTGTAGCATTAGAAAATTGCATTAGTGAATAGAAAAACTCTATTAGACGGGTGATTAAAATCACGGTAAAGTTAGTACCAATATAATCCTCACTAATTCGATAGGTATTATAAATATATTGAGATCCGTACAAAGAAGGGGTAAATAAGTGCTTGAAGTGATCGCGAAGGAAGAGCGGACGCGGCAATTTTTGAAGCGGATCACGCCGGAACTTAACTACAGCATATAGGAGGCTTGTTTATATGGCGATCACAATCAGCGTGCTGGATCAAAGCCCCCTCTACCCGGGGGAGACTTCGGAAGAAGCGCTCGCGCATACGGTGGAGCTCGCCCAAAGGTCGGAGGAGCTGGGATTCCGCCGTTTCTGGGTTTCGGAGCATCATGACTCCGACCATGTGGCGGGCTCTTCGCCCGAGGTGCTCATCTCTTACCTGCTCGCGAAGACGAAGTCGATCCGGATCGGTTCGGGAGGCGTGATGGTGCAGCATTACAGCCCATACAAAGTGGCGGAAAATTTCAATGTGCTGGCTTCTTTGGCTCCCGGCAGAGTCGACCTGGGGGTCGGACGTGCCCCGGGAGGTCTGCCGCGCAGCACGCAGGCACTTCAAAGGGGCAGTAACGATCATGCGACGCTGACGGACAAAATCGTGGAGCTTCGAAAGTTTGTGCAGAACCGTCTGGAGAAGGATCATCCGCTCGCGGGCCTAAGGGCGACGCCGGCTCCGCAGTCGGCTCCCGAGCTGTATGTGCTTGGCGCGAGTCCGGCCAGCGCCGAAATTGCAGCCGACCTGGGTCTGCCCTACGTCTTCTCCCTGTTTATCAACGGGGATGAATCGCAGGCGCTTGCTGCCGTTCACGCGTACCGCAGCTCCTTTAATTCGGCTTACGGAACGAAGCCGCAAATCATAGTAGCCCTTTTCGTGGTTGTGGCGGAGTCCGAAGAGGAAGCCGCCGAGCTGGCTGGCAGTCACAAGCTGGTCAAAATCCATCTGGCCAGCGGAAAGACGCTGACCGTGGCTACGCAGGAGCAGGCGGAAGAATTCGCCAGGCAGGCGAGCGAGCCTTATACGATCGAAGAGAAGGAGCCTTCCATTACGAAAGGCACGAAAGAAGCCGTTCGGGAGAAGCTGCTTGCGCTGCAGGAGGCTCTTGGCGTAGATGAATTCATAATTACCAGCAACATCAGCCCATTCGCCAAGCGGCTTCGCTCCTTTGAGCTGCTGAGTGAAGCTTTGGCTGAAGTGTCTGCAAAGGCATGAGCCCCGCTTTGGCCTATTCAAAGAAATCAGGGGGAGGAGAGAATTATGGCAACTGAGCCCGTAACAACAGAAGCGGAGAATGACTACGGGAAATTCGTGGAAATCCGCCGTCATCTGCATCAGCATCCGGAGCTGTCGGGCGAGGAGTTTGAAACGACGCGCTTTATCCGTTCACGCCTTGCGGAAGCGGGGATCCGGATTACCGATTATCCGCTGAAGACCGGATTGGTCGCGGAGGTGGGGGGCCTTAAAGAAGGCCCCGTCATCGCACTCCGCGCCGATATTGACGCCCTGCCGGTTCAGGAAGAGACCGGTCTTTCCTTCGCGTCGCTTGTTCCGGGCAAAATGCATGCCTGCGGGCATGATTTTCATACGGCTGCCCTGATCGGCGCCGCATATGTCTTAAAGCGGCGGGAGAGCGAGCTGAAAGGGAGCGTCCGCCTCGTCTTTCAGCCGGCGGAGGAGAAGGCCAAAGGCGCGCAGCAGGTGCTGGACAGCGGAGCGCTGGAGGGAGTGGCGGCCATCTTCGGGATGCACAACAAGCCGGATCTTCCCGTAGGGACGATCGGCATCAAGAGCGGCCCATTGATGGCCGCGGCCGACGGATTCATCGTCGAGGTGGACGGGAAGAGTACCCACGCTGCCGTGCCGGAGGCCGGGCTTGACCCGATTGTGGCGGCGTCCCAAATCGTGACGGCGCTTCAATCGATTGTGAGCCGCAATGTGGGCTCGGGAGAGAGCGCGGTCATCAGCGTAACGAAGTTCCACAGCGGCACGGCCTGGAATGTCGTTCCAGGCAGGGCGGTGCTGGAGGGAACGATCCGCACCTTCGAGGAGAACGTGCGGCTTCGCGTTCTCGAGCGGTTTCAGCAGGTGGTGGAGGGCACAGCCGCCGCCTTCGGCGCTTCGGCGTCCGTCCGCTTGATCGGCGGTCCGCCGCCGGTTCACAATGACGAGGCGCTGGCCCGGCTGGGCGAGGAAGTGGCCGCCGAAGCGGGCTTTCAGGCGGTGACGCCAGTTCCGTCCCCTGCGGGCGAGGACTTCGCCGTGTACCAGCGGCGGCTGCTGGGCTTGTTCGTCTTCATGGGAACCGCCGGTACGCATGAATGGCATCACCCGGCATTCAATCTGGACGAGGCGGCGCTGCCGGTCAGCATCCGCTTCTTCGCGTTGCTGGCGGAGCGAGCTCTGCAGCGCCTGTCCGTCAGCGGGAGCGGGGGTGACCCGCAATAGCAGCTGCAGCCAATACCTACGACGTCATCGTTGTCGGAGCGGGTTCGATGGGCATGAGCGCCGGCTACTATTTGGCGAAGCAGGGAGTACGAACCCTTCTGATTGACGCGTTTGACCCTCCGCACCTTGAGGGCAGCCATCATGGCGAGCCCAGATTGATCCGGCATGCCTACACCGGACATCCAACCTACATCGATCTGGCGCTGCGGGCTCACGAGCTCTGGAACGAGATCGAGGAGCTGACGGGAACGAAGCTGCTTGTGCAGTCCGGCGTGCTGAACATAGCGGACCGGGAGCTGTATTCGTTCGCTTCCCGGGCGGCTGAAGCCGAGCGCAGCCATATAGCCGTGGAGCGGCTGGATGCGGCTGAAATCCGCAGGCGCTGGCCGGGTATCCGCATCCCGGACCGCTTTGAAGCGATGTATGAACCGGCGGCGGGTTACTTGTACAGCGAGCGGTGCCTGGCCGCTTACAGAGAGCTTGCTCTGTCGCATGGAGCAGAGCTCCTGACAGGTACGCCTGTGGGAAACATTTCCGCTGATGCCGGCAGCGTGACGGTTTATACGAAGCGGGGCAATTACCATGCATCGGCGGCGATTGTCAGCGCCGGCGCCTGGTTTCGCTCGCTGTCGCCGTTCCTGGCACTGCCCGTACGGGCAGTGCGCAAGGTTGTCGGCTGGTTCGAAGCGGAAGCTTCTTTCCAGGCCGGGCGCTTTCCGGGCTTCACCTTGAACACCAATGAGGGCGTGTATTACGGGTTCCCCTCTATCGGCGGCGCTGGGCTGAAGATCGGCAGGCATGACACCGGCGAAACCTGGTCGCCCGGAGAGCCGCTTGCGCCATTCGGCAGCCGCGAAGAAGACGAAGGCGATCTTCGCCGCCTGCTGGAAGCTTATATGCCGGGCGCTGCCGGAAAGCTGCTGAAAGGCGCGGTGTGCAAATATGAGCATTCGCCGGATGAGGATTTTATCATCGACCGTCATCCGCTTTACGATCATGTGATCGCTGCCGGAGGCTTTTCCGGCCATGGCTTCAAATTTTCAAGCGTGGTAGGCGAGATTTTGGCAGATCTGATCATCCGCGGCGAAACCCGCCGCAATATCAGCCCGTTCTCGCTTTCCCGTTTTGACAAGGGCACGGGTGAGATCCGGCAGCGGCACCAATTAGGAGGAGATTGAATGAGCGACGTGAATATTGGGGCTTTTTTGGACACTTACGAGCAGCTGCTGGCAGCCGCAGCAGGGCTTGACGAGGAGCAGCTGAGCTGGAAGCAGGCGCCGGAGGTGTGGAGCGTCAAGGAGGTGCTCTCCCACCTGGTGGATCACAGCATTGTGGTCTCTTTCCGGATTCGCGATATTTTGGCCGAAACGACCGTTAGGCTGCCCGCGTTCAACCAGGATGCCTGGGTCAGCGGACAGCATGCCAATGACGGGGATGCCGCGAGCCTGCTGGACACGTTCTATGCTCTCCTGCTGAACAACGCCCGGCTGTTCCGGCGTTTGAGCGCTGCGGAGTGGGAGAAGACCGGCGTCAATGCGAAGGGCGAAACGGTGAGCGTGGCGGACATTGCCGGTCTTTTTATCCGGCATGTCCAGACGCATCTGGGACAAATCGAGCGCATCAAACAGGCTGCCGCAGCAGCTTCCGTGTAGAGGCAGGACTAGGGGCCGTTTAGTTTCAAATCACGATACCGAAACAGACAAGGAGGATGGATCATGGCCAGGCAGAGACAATTAAAGCTCGGAGCTATGCTTCACGGCGTTGGGGGAAGTACGTCGATGTGGCGGCATCCCGATGCGCGGCCGGACGCAAGCGTCAATTTTGAATTGTATAAGCAGTGGGTGCGGAAAGCGGAGTCCGGCAAGCTCGATCTCATTTTCATCGCGGACGGATTGTATATCAATGAAAAATCGATCCCGCATTTTCTGAACCGCTTTGAACCCATTACCATCCTCAGCGCGCTCGCTGCGGTCAGCACCCATATCGGGCTGGTGGGCACCTTGTCCACTTCCTACAGCGAGCCTTTTACCGTTGCCCGCCAGTTCGGCTCCCTCGATATGATCAGCGGCGGACGGGCCGGCTGGAATGTCGTCACATCCCCACTCGAAGGCTCTGCTTTGAATTACGGCAAAAAGGAGCATCCGGACCACGATAAAAGATACAGAATCGCCACCGAATATCTGGAGGTGACGCGTGGTCTGTGGGATTCCTGGGAGGACGACGCTTTTGTTCGGGATAAGGAGTCCGGCGTATTTTTTGACCCGGCGAAAATGCACACGCTGAACCATGCGGGCGAGTTTTTCTCCGTCAAAGGCCCGCTGAACATCGCGCGTTCGAAGCAGGGCCAGCCGGTGATTTTTCAGGCGGGTTCGTCCGAAGTCGGCAAAAATTACGCCGCCAAAGAAGCCGATGCCATCTTCACCGGACAAGAGACGCTGGAGGAAGCGGCCGAGTTTTACCGGGACGTCAAGGGAAGAGCCGCTTCATTCGGACGGAATCCGGATGATGTGCTCATCTTCCCGGGGATCGGACCGATCATCGGGAGCACGGAGGAAGAAGCGGAGCGCAAATACCGCGAGGTTGCCTCGCTGGTGACGATTGAGAACGCCCTGAACTATCTGGGCCGCTTTTTCGAGCATCATGATTTCTCCCAATATCCGCTGGATGAGCCGTTCCCCGATCTAGGCGATCTCGGCAAAAACAGCTTTCAGAGCAGCACGGACAAAATCAAGCGGGATGCCCGGGAGAAAGGGCTTACGCTCCGGCAGGTGGCGCTTCAGTCAGCGACGCCGCGGGGCGGGTTCATCGGCACTCCCGTGCAGGTGGCGGACCGGATTCAGGAGTGGTTTGAGGCGGGAGCGGCCGACGGGTTCATGATTTCGGCCGCCGTACCAAACGGACTGGAGGATTTTGTCGACCGCGTCGTTCCGATTCTGCAGGAGCGCGGACTGTTCCGAACGGAATATGAAAGCGATACGCTGCGGGGCAACTTGGGGCTGGCCGTTCCGGAGAACCGGTATGCGAAGGCAGGCAAAAACAGCAATACAGCCGCCGCCCATGCCTGATCCGGGTTTTAGGGAATGGCGCGGATTGTCGGATGGGTTCTTGATGAGCATCTAGCCTTGAAAGGAGACTTGTACAGGATGAAAGTAGCTTTGTTCAGCCTGATGATGAATCTTCCCAAACGGCTTGACCGAATCGGAGCAGCTGGAGCAGCTGGAGCAGCTTGCATCGTTTTGCCGAGGATGTGATGCCCGTGCTGAAGCAGGAAATTCCGAGTTCCTTTTGGAGCAGCGTTAGTTGTTTTCGCGGCATCCGAAGTGAGGTTTCGGCCCGGTCTTGCCGGGAGGACGATCGTTCTTTCACCAAAGCTATATGAAAAATAGAAACATGCGGCAACCGCCTCCAACATACGGAGAGCGGTTGCCGATTTTTTTGGAGCAAGCAGCCTCTTTGATATCAGCCCAAATGCTACTACAATGGTCGTATATCATTTTATTCGTTGTTTCGTTGATCGGTCATTTGAAACCGTAAATTCCGATATTCAGGGAGGATATGATGAAAACTTCCATCATGACCATCAGGACGGTTAGGCTGAATGGCCGTCCAATACGCGGGGACCAGGGCATCGGGTCGACATGCACCCGTTTAGGCGGCTGCGAGGCGCCGGTCCAGGTTCCGGTTTCGGTTCCGGTATGATGAACCCGGGAGGCTCCGGATCCGGATTGAACCGGTCCAATGAGATGAAGATCATCCCGCTTGGCGATTCGGCGCTAGTCGTGAAATGGGGGGAATCCATCAGCCTGGATACCCATCAGCAGGTCAGACAGTTATCGGATTATCTGCAGGAGCATCCTTTTAAAGGCATGATCGAATATGTGCCGGCCTTTGCGTCGGTAACGATCTATTACGACGGTTTGGAGCTGATGGCAGAATATGCCGATTTGGTGGATCGGGAGGACCGGGACTTTCCGTACCAAATCGCCACAGCTGTCGTAACCCGGATTATGCGGCAGCTTAAGGACATTCCAGTTCAGCCGGCCAGAGTCGTAGAGATTCCCGTTTGCTACGGAGGAGATCTGGGACCGGATCTGGATGTGGTGGCCAAGCACAACGGACTCTCGACGGAAGAAGTCATCGATATTCATACCTCCGCCGATTATCTCGTCTACATGCTTGGTTTTGCCCCGGGATTTGCTTATCTGGGCGGTATGTCGGAGAGAATC
The DNA here is from genome assembly GCF_019904135.1 of Paenibacillus caui. Lineage (GTDB taxonomy): Bacteria > Bacillota > Bacilli > Paenibacillales > Paenibacillaceae > Fontibacillus > Fontibacillus caui. The sequence continues at coordinate 51,020 of NZ_JAIOGQ010000006.1, forward strand.
GCTGCACCGAGGAGGGAAACACCTAGGCTTTCAATACCGGCAGGTACTGTTGGCATCGCAGGCGGACAGACAGGGGTTTATCCGATAGACACCCCGGGGGGCTGGCAGTTAATCGGCAAGACGCCGACCCGGCTGTTCATTCCGAAGCTCATGCCGCCAACTTTGCTGATGGCAGGGGATATTGTCCGCTTCTATCCGATTTCCCGCAAGGAGTTTGATGAGTGGGAGGGGACGAAGCCATGAGTCTGTTCGTGAATAAGCCAGGGCTTCTGACAACCGTTCAGGACTTGGGCAGATTCGGGGTACAAAAATACGGGGTCATTGCAGGCGGGGCTATGGACACTTTTGCCCTAAGGATGGCCAATTTGCTGGTCGGCAACGAAGAAACGGACGCGGGCCTCGAAATCACCATGCTGGGCCCGGATATCTTAATGGAGCAAACAGCTCTCATCTCAATTTGCGGCGGGGATTTATCCCCGAAGCTGAACGGAAAGCCCCTTCCCTTGTGGAGAACGGTTCTGGCGCCAAAGGGCAGCCGCCTTTCGTTCGGCAAGCTGCGGCAAGGCTGCCGTGCTTATCTCGCCGTTGGCGGGGGACTGGATGTGCCAGTGGAAATGAACAGCCGCACTACCTACCTGAGGGCGGGGATCGGCGGATTTTGCGGCCGCGCCCTGCGTCAAGGCGACCGAATCCCGCTTGGCGCTGCATCCCTTCGCTGTTTGAATTTAATGGGCCTGCTGGCTCGTGAGGCGGATGGGGATTTTGGAGCTGTCAGCCATTGGTCAGTCACCCCGGGCATGCTGCCGCCCTATTCGCCAAACCCGACGGTACGCGTCATTGAGGGAGAAGAATACGGCTTATTTTCTGAAGAAAGCCTGCGCAGTTTCCTGAACGAATGGTACGATGTGCTGCCGCAATCGGACCGGATGGGCTACCGCTTCACGGGCAGCAAGCTTACCCTCAGGGAAAAGACGGAGCTGATTTCGTCCGCCGTAACCTTCGGAACGGTGCAGGTGCCGTCTGACGGATATCCGATCGTATTGATGGCTGACCGTCAAACGACGGGAGGCTATCCCAAAATCGCCCAGGTGATCACGGCGGATTTGCCTTTGCTTGCTCAGGTAAACCTGGGAGGACATGTACGGTTTCGCCTCATCTCCCTGAGGGAAGCCCAGAAACAGTACGTCGCCCGGGAGAGGGCGATCCGGACGCTGCGCAGCGGACTGGAGCAACTGCAGAAGTAGGCGAAAGACGGGCGGAGCGCCGGATTTGATTGAATCCACAACGACGAGGGGAGGCAAAAGCAATATGACAAGCCAGATGAAGGCAGTGGATTTGAACTGCGATATGGGGGAAAGCTTCGGTGCTTACAGGCTGGGAAGGGACAGCGAGATTTTGAAATTCGTGACCTCCGTAAGTATCGCCTGCGGCTTTCATGCGGGAGATCCGGCTACCATGCGCCGAACGGTAAAGCTGGCGCTGGAGCATGATGTGGCGATTGGAGCCCATCCCGGACTTCAGGACCTGGTCGGCTTCGGGCGCAGGGAGATGGATATTTCGCCGGAAGAAGCTCATGATATAGTCGTCTATCAAATTGGATCACTGTGGGGATTTGTACGGGCGGAAGGGGCGAAGCTCCAGCATGTGAAGCCGCATGGCGCCCTGTATAATATGGCGGCCCGCAATGCCGGGCTGGCCGAAGCGATTGCGGAAGCGGTGTACAGCGTTGACCCTGAGCTTATTCTGTTCGGCCTTGCCGGAAGCGAGCTGATCAGGGCAGGGGAAAAGGCCGGACTGCGGACAGCAAGCGAGGTATTCGCAGACCGTACCTATCAATCAGACGGTTCGCTCACCGCTAGACGGCTTCCGGATGCGATGATCACCGATGACCGGCAATCGGTTAATCAGGTGATCCGTATGGTTTCCGAAGGAAAGGTGCTCTCGCAGCAAAATACGGATGTGCCCATTCAGGCCGATACGATCTGTATCCATGGCGATGGCGCTCATGCGGTAGATTTTGCGGGGAAAATCCGCAGCTCCTTGTCGGAAGCCGGCATTGTCGTCCAGCAGGTGGGCTTGACACTTAAACTGTAGAGCACAGCATATGGGTCCTCCTTTCTTCACGTTTGCCTGTCAAATGCCGGGTGGACATAGTCAGCCGGAAGGACGCGGGCAGAACCCCCGTATCTCGGTCTGGCCTTGACATGACAGAGTGTGAACCAACAAAGAACATGCGAAAGCCTTACGCTCTTTGTTTGCTTCACCAAAGCAAACTGACAACCAAATATGGTAAAATGATTGGGCTAATATACATTCGCTTCGGCTTACCCGGGATGACCGCGTTCTGCCGGTCATTTCCAGGCAAGCTGCAGCTGATAGAAGGAGAACGAGATGCAGTCTATCGAACCGTCCCGAATACAGCTTATGATCGACCAATTCGTGAATCAGGACCTATATATTCATCTTGAAATGACAACCGGAGCCTACGCTGCCCACCTGGACAGCTCCAAGCATCCTGCCGCCAATTTTATCACCAACGCCGTAATCCGGTATTCCCATGGCGGGATATCCGGGAGCGGACCGTACCGGGTCGGTCTGAAAATGGACCGGGGCTGGATCTACGCGGAAGGGCTCACCCATTATGAAGAGAGCGAGTCCGATAGGCTGATCATGGCGGGCCATGACAACGAGGGCAAGCTGGTCGTGGCTTTGCAGCTGTCCCGGGAGCCTTTTTAATGAATGAGGAGATGAAACCTTAAGATGGAACAGCAAGTACTTGTAATCCTGCCGCATCCTGATGATGAAGCCTTTGGCGTCTCCGGAACGCTGGCCAAGCTTTTGCATAACGGAGCCAAGGTGACCTATGCGTGTTTGACATTGGGAGAAATGGGCCGGAATATGGGCATTCCGCCTTTTGCCAGCCGGGTAACCCTCCCTGCCATACGGAAGAAAGAGCTTGAGGCGTCCTGCCGGGCCATCGGGATACAGGATCTGCGGATACTCGGCTTTCATGACAAGATGATCGAATTTGAGGACCAGGATGCGCTGAATGCAAGCATCGACGCACTCCTTCAGGAGCTTCGGCCTTCGCTTGTCATTACTTTCTACCCCGGATACAGCGTTCATCCCGATCACGACGCATGCGGAGCGGCGGTGATTCGAAGCGTAGGCAAGCTGCCCCGGAACGAGAGACCTGTCGTCCATTGCGTGGCTTTCTCCAAAAACTGCGAGGAGGAGCTGGGCAAGCCGGATGTAACGGTGGATGTCAAGGACTTTCTGAAGCAAAAAATGGAGTCGATGCAGGCCCACAAGTCCCAATTCCAGGCTGCCGAGCTGCTGGGCCGGAAGAAGCTGAACGATCAGGAAATCCGGCGGCGTTTCGGAACGGAGGGCTACTGGACGTACAAATTTGAAAGCTGATTTCTGCCAGTCTGTAGTTATAGTAGATGCCGGTCTTAAGCCGTCATGCTTATGCCGGCATTTGACTCATGCTTAGGATACTGGAGATACTCCGGGATTGCGGTTGACATCGAAAATAAATGATGATATATAAAAAAGAGGGTTAGCACTCGTCTTGTCAGAGTGCTAACGAAGCTCGTCAAACGTTACATATTTCTTATTCTTATTAGCAATGACCCGCTTGGGTCTATCTTTTTCAAAAAAAGTTAGAAAGGGGATTTCTCTTCCATGGCAAAAATGGAGTTTAAGGCCGAATCCAAACGTTTGCTGGACATGATGATTCATTCCATCTATACGCAGAAAGAAATTTTTCTGAGAGAGCTCATTTCCAACAGCAGCGATGCTATCGACAAAATTTACTACAAAGCGCTGACGGACGATCAACTGACGTTTAATAAAGAGGACTACTACATTAAAGTAACGGCAGACAAGGCAACCCGGACGCTAAAGATTTCCGATACGGGGATCGGGATGACGAAGGAAGAGCTGGAGAATAACCTCGGCGTTATCGCCAAGAGCGGCTCGCTTGCTTTCAAGAACGAAACCGAGCTTAAAGACGGCTACAATATCATCGGCCAGTTCGGCGTTGGTTTCTACTCCGCGTTTATGGCAGCGGATACCGTTACGGTAATCAGCAAACCGCTGGGCAGCGACGAAGCTTTCAAATGGGAGTCCGAGGGAGCCGACGGGTATACGATTGTGCCTGCCGAGAAGGATTCCGTCGGAACCGACATCATTCTTAAAATCAAAGAAAACACCGAAGATGAGCAGTACGATGAGTTTTTGGAGGAGTATGGATTAAGATCGATCATCAAGAAATATTCCGACTTCATCCGCTACCCGATCAAGATGGATGTGACCAGACAAAGAGCGGTGGAAGGCAAAGAGGGCGAGTTCGAGGATTATTCCGAAGAGCAGACGGTGAACAGCATGGTTCCGATCTGGCGCCGAAATAAAAACGAGCTTAAGGACGAGGATTACGAAAGCTTTTATTTTGAGAAAAGATACGGCTTTGACAAGCCTTTGAAGCATATCCATATCAGCGCCGACGGTGCCGTTGTGTATCATGCGATTCTTTTCATCCCGGAAAATACACCGTTCGACTATTACACCAAAGAATACGAAAAGGGACTCGAGCTGTATTCGAACGGCGTACTGATCATGAACAAGTGTGCGGACCTGCTGCCTGACTATTTCAGCTTCGTCAAAGGGATGGTCGATTCGGAGGATCTCTCGCTCAATATTTCTCGGGAAATGCTGCAGCATGACCGGCAGCTCAAGCAAATCGCGAAGAACATCAAAAATAAAATCAAAAGCCAGCTGCTCGGCATGCTGAAGGATGAAAGAGAGAACTACGAAAAGTTCTACAAATCGTTCGGCAGACAGTTGAAATACGGTGTTTACAGCGATTATGGCGCCAACAAGGATGACCTTCAGGATCTGCTGCTGTTCTACTCTTCCAAAGAGAAAAAGCAGGTATCGCTGGGCGAATACGTAGCGCGCATGCCTGAAGATCAGAAATATATTTATTACGCAACCGGCGATTCCATCGAGCGGATCGACAAGCTGCCGCAAACCGAGCTGGTGGCGGATAAGGGCTATGAAATTCTTTATTTGACCGACGACATCGACGAATTTGCGCTTAAATCGATTATGAGCTACAAGGACAAGGAATTTAAGTCCGTTTCCAGCGGCGACCTCGGCATCGAATCCGATGAAAGTGAGAAATCCGCCGAAGCGGAAGAGAACGAAAACAAAGATCTGTTCGCATCCATGGCAGCGATCCTGGAGGGCAAAGTGAAGGAAGTCAAGGCGTCCAAGCGGCTGAAAAGCCATCCGGTCTGCCTGAGTAGCGAGGGCGAGCTTTCGATCGAAATGGAAAAGGTCCTCCGGTCCATGCCGAACGGTCAGGATGTTAAAGCGGACAAGGTGCTGGAGATCAACGTCCATCATCAGGTGTTCCAATCCTTGAAGGATGCTTTCGATAAAGACAAAGAGAAACTGAACCTGTATACGAATCTGCTGTACAATCAAGCCCTTCTGATCGAAGGATTGCCGATTCAGGATCCGGTTGAATTTACGAACGATATTTGCAAGGTTATGGTATAGGCCGTTTTAAATGCAGGAGCCGTCCCTCGAGGGACGGCTTTTTGGTTTTATCCCTCTCCCTACCGTAGAAACGTAATTTCAATGTGGTTGTAGTAGTCCTGCAGCGCTTTTCGCATGATACGATCCTGGTTCTTTAAGTCATTCATCTTCATCAGTCCATTTTCGTATAAAATGTTGAAGCAGTTTTTTTCTCGCCCTTGCCAAACGCTGGGTAAGGACAGGCTCAGTCACGTTTAGCTCCCGACAGATTTCTCGATACGACTTTCCCCCCACATAAAATAGGAGCAAAACCGTTCGATATTCAGATTTTAACTCGTCCATTGCCTGATATAGAAGTTCATCTCTTTCTCTGGATTCGACTTCGTTTGCCACACTCAATTCATCGAAGGCCGCATAACTTATATGACCGTAAGGTTCGGCAAAAATCTGACGGTCCCTTTTTATTTTTCTTAAATAATCCAAGGCGGTATTGCGAGTCAGTTGTTTGATCCAGGCGGGGATGTTATCGTCGGATTGCATTTTGGGACCCTTGGTTATAGCTTTCATGAAAGCATCCTGGATAATATCCTCCGTAAGCGCATGGTCACGAACTATAAAATACGTATCCCGGTAAATGAAATGGTAAAAGGAACGGTAGACCAACTCTTGAATTGTGGCATCAAGGTCGTCCGGTGGACTTCGTAGAAAATAAAACCATTGTTCCATAATACTCCCCCGAATATTTAATAGGAGCCGGAAAGAGTTTTCTCGGCATCAACCTTACTCTAAGTATATACCAACGTTGGAAATATGAGGAATTATTTAAAAAGGTCTCAAACAGATGAAATTTCATCGGAGTTGATGGGCATATCAGTCGTTAGAAAGTGGAGAGTGTAAACGTTTAATAAGTATACACCTAGATTAGGAAGTGCAGACATCCCGACAAGTTCGAAAGGAGGTAGGCGCTTTCATCATTTTGTAAGACAGACAACCTCCCTGAAACATTCCGACATCATCGAACGTTAGGGATGAAAACGAGTGTTTTGGGAAGGGAAACGGGTCGTTTAAGGTTTGATTTACAATAGTATTCTGCCAACGAACAGGAGGGAAGATCGATGTTGAAAAAAGCAAAGGTTTTACACGCCCTAGTTTTCGTCTCGGTGTTTTTCTTTACTTTTGGGTCATATGCGTTTGCCTATAATAATGCAGATAATATGTGCGGGACATGGAGTTCACCAGGAAGCATCGACTACAGATTTATTACAGATACGCCGAGCGATTATAGGACCATCTTTGGAACCGCGGTCGTAGGATGGAACAATACTCCAACCAAAATCAATTTGTATCATGACTACTCCGAGAAATCATTTAATCTTTTTGGAATTTACAACGAGGAAGGTTCCAATATGGGGCGCGCGTTCCTGTATTGCACCATCTTTACTTCCAAAGCCAATAACGGAACAGCGGGCTTAAATAATTTGTGGTTTTATAATTACTCGGGTTCCTTAAACAAGACTAATCTGCAAATCAATACAGCATTACATGAAATCGGTCACTTTATTGGTTTAGGTCACTCGACTGTCTCACCTACTGTAATGTGGGCAACCGGGCTGTACACGGATACAGTACCTTTGCAAGATGATATTAATGGCGTCAATGCGCTATATCCTTAAAATAAAGGGGGGAAACTTTCATGCAGGCTAAAGCGATTAAAAGCATCGGTTTGACGGCATTAGCGGCGGTTCTGCTAGCAACGCTGGCTTATACAGGATTCAAGCAACTAAACCGTTCACATGGAGAAACAAGAAATGCGACGGCAGTTACGATTGATGCTGCTTTGGATACTTCTCCAGTGGTCGTTATCGGAAAAGTTATAAATGGGGAAGGCAAGCCCCGGAATCTAAGAAGGGATTCCGTAGATCCAACCAAAGAGGACCAAAGTGTCAGTGTCCCTGGTACAGATTATGTTGTGAAAGTAAGCAAAGTTTTAAAAGGTGATTTAAAGCCTAACAGTAACATCAATGTTGCAGTTCCTGGTGGTAGCTATAAAGGAGAGACATCTAGCTTACGCGCTACCCTGGTTCAAGGGGAAGAATATGTGTTTGCGTTAGCGAAATCTCCTTCCGGCCCAACAAGTTATTATGGCATGATCGAACCGTATATTTTCCAGTTAAAAAACAATAAAGTCGTAGCCATCATCAATGACAATAAGATAAAGTCTGCATTTAAGGAAACGAATATTTCTGAAGCGGAACTGATCAACAAATTGACGAAATGAGCCCTTGTTTATCCTGAAAGCAGCTACTTCGGTATGCTGCTTTTTTGGTACGCCACGCATGTCGATTAGCTAGGTTCCGACCCGGGAACAAGAACATCATCAGGCATAAGTTATGGGATGAGTCTGGTCAATGAATGAGATGGTGGAGGAGCTGAACCCGAAGATACAAGGATGGAAGAACTACTACAAACTAGACTCCTTCGCTGATAAATTCCTGAACAAAATCGATTGGTACATTCGAAAGCGCCTCACCTTGTTCTGGAACAAGAAACGCAATCGACGTAACAAATACAGCAAGTCTAGGCAAGCGACCGTGGCGGCACAGCTTGCAGGACTTAAGAAGCTCGCCAATTAAGGAAAGTACCGTAACGCTGAAGGAAGAAGAACATCGGAAAGCCGGATGAGGGAAAACTCCCTCCGGTTTGATGAAGGGGGAGCTGGAAAAGTAAAAGGAGGACAATCGCCCTCCAATGAAATTTCAGTTCTCTACTCTACGATCTTATTTTAAAAATAGGCTGATTATTCGGGTGAGTTGTTATATAGTGGTTAAGGAACTTACATTTCGATATAAAGAAGGTACTCATTCTTGAAGTTATTTGTACGCGAGAGGCAGTTTTACAAAACATTCTTTAGTCTGACACTGATTATCGGGCTGCAAAATATGATTTCGTTCGGGGTCAACCTGTCGGACAATGTGATGCTAGGCGGTTACAGCGAAGCGGCGCTATCGGGCGTGGCGCTTGCCAACCAGATTCAATTTTTGCTGCAAATGCTTGTCATGGGCGCAGGCGAAGGTGTGGTGATTCTGGCTTCACGGTCCTGGGGGGCGAAGGATACGCTGCTGATCCGGAAAGTGGCCGGCATCGGGATGCGGATTGCCCTTTTCCTCAGTCTTGTGCTGTGGGTTATCGTGTTTTTCTTCCCTCACGGTTCGCTGTCCCTGTTCACCAGTGATGAAAGCGTCCTTTCCGAAGGCGTGAAATATGTGCGGATCATCTGTTTCTCATACGTCTTTTTTGCGGTGACCAATATTCTGCTCGCTTCCTTGCGAAGCGTTGAAACCGTTAGGATCGGATTTATGGTTTCACTCTCAACCTTGATGATCAACCTGTGTTTGAATTATGTATTGATCTACGGCAAGCTGGGATTCCCGGCGCTTGGCGTACGAGGCTCGGCCATCGCGACCCTTATCGCCAGAATTATAGAGTGCCTCATCGTTGTCACGTTCATCAAAGGTTTCGATGCCAAAATCCGCTTGAAGCTGCGGGATTTTCTGAATATGGACAGGGAGCTGCTCAAGCAATACATTAAGGTGGGTTCGCCTATTTTGATGTCCAACACGGTTTGGGGATTTGCCATGGGGGCACAGACGGCGATCCTGGGCCACATGGGGGCGGCTTCCATCGCTGCGAACAGCATTGCCACGACGATCTTTCAAATCGCAACGGTAATCGCCTATGCTTCAGCAAGTGCAACATCCGTCGTTATTGGCAAAACGATCGGCGAAGGCCGAATGGAGAGGATCAAGCCCTACGCCAAAACGCTGCAGATGCTGTATCTCATCATCGGCCTTTGCACGGGGATCGTTTTATTCGCCGGCAAAGGATTTGTGCTGAACTTTTATACGATCACGGATGATGCGAAAGCTCTAGCCCTTCAGTTCATGACGGTTTTGTCCGTCACAGTGGTCGGAACCGCCTATCAGATGCCGGCGCTAACGGGAATGGTCAGAAGCGGCGGGGATACGAGGTTCGTGCTGTATAATGACTTTATTTTTATGTGGCTCGTTGTTCTGCCGTCTTCCGCCCTGTGCGCATTCGTATGGAACCTGCCTCCGCTCGTTATATTTATTTGCCTTAAATCGGACCAGATTCTCAAGTGCTTTGTAGCGCTTGTCAAAGTAAACCGGTACAGATGGATCAGGATGTTCGGTTCATGACCCTCAGCCTACCGTCATCACTTCGTATTCCGCCGAAAGCTCGATAAAGCGCTTCATGGTGGAAATTTCTCCGGCTTCCAGCTTATCCGCTATGCCGTAATAATCCACGCACGTTTTGCAGGCCAGAACGGGAACGCCCTTATGCTGCAGCTCCTTTAAATGAAGGGAGGCGAGCGACATGTCCGTTAGAGCCAGAACTCCCCGATTCACGCAAAATACGGCTGCGGGCAAGCCTTCCTCCTGTTTGATTAGCGAGAAAAAGGATTCGAGGATCGTCTTGCCAAGCTCCTCGTCACCATGTCCCCAGCTGTCCGTAGTCAATAGGATCACTTTGTTTTTCATTCGAAAGAACCTCCTTGAAATGTTGAAAATAAAATTCGTGAATCCGGCGTAAAGTCGTTAATCTTCGAGCAGCCCCAGCTCCTGCGCTGCCATCCGCGGCCCGCGCCCTGTATTCAAGCACGGCTTGAAGAATCGAGATCTCGACAATGCTTGTGAGCTGCTGCTCCCTTGCTGTCTGGGGCTTTAGCAGCTCCAGCAGCCGGAGAGCTTCGGCTTCCTTGCGCAGTCTCGCGTTTGCCCCCGGGCTTGATCGAATCGGTAAGCCTGTCCCGCGGGGCCAGATGCTCTTTGAGAACGGGAAGGGTGATCTTTGTTTTTAGGATTAGGGAATCAGTTGTAAGATTCATAGTTTCCTCTCGAAATACGACAATAACTGTCATTTGGTCTGACCGGATTTTTGTGCTAGCAGAATGAACCAAGACTTAGGCGAAAGTTTGACTTGTAAGCCCTATGTTTCGGAATATTGATCGACTTTCCTGGTTCCTTCTATATAATTATATGAAAAAAATAGTAAAAAGTTAACGCTTGCGAATTGTCAGATTCATAGTCGTACGGAAAAATACAATTGTTCGGGAAGTCCCAAACTTGAGCTTGATAAACATAAGCATGCTGCCTATTTTTCCTGTATTTGGTGTTTTTGTCTACCGCCAAGTGGTTAATCATCCAGTCCGGGCAGGCGTAAATCACGTAATTATAAGCGAATATCCAATATTGCTTGACGATCCTGTTGGAATCTAAAGGATGTAACATCCGCTTCAGAATTATCCGGCAGAGAGGAAGGAGGATAACGAAGATGAAGAAATCAGGATATGCAAAGGTTGGCAAACGGGCAGCCCGGACCCGAAAAATTCGTCTTGCAAGGAAGAGGCACTTCCGAAAAACAGCCCGTTATAAATACAAATACCCCGCCCCCTGGATGCTGCGCAACATCAGGAGGCGAAGAAAGCGCCACGGAGAGAGACCGGGTTGCAAACCGCTAGCCTTCACTCACTATCGAACAATAGTCGGGCCTTCCGGACCGCGAGGCTTGCAAGGCCTTCAAGGAATTCGGGGTCCTTCAGGATTGCCGGGCCCGGCAGGACCACAGGGCCATCCAGGACGACAAGGACGACAAGGACCACAAGGACCACAAGGACCGGCAGGGGCTCAGGGGCAGCAAGGCCCCTCGGGCCCCCGGGCTTGCAAGGTCCTGCCGGGGCTCCAGGCTCCCCAGGCCCGGCAGGACCTGAGGGGGTGCCGGGCCCTCCAGGGCCAATAGGCCCGCAAGGGCAGCCCGGTGATATAATCCTCGGCGTTTCAATCACTCCGACCGTAAACAGGTATTTATATATTCCACCCGCCAACATCGACTTGGCTTTTCCCGCCTCTATACCCGCAACCGAATTTTCAGATGATAGCGGAGCGGCCGTGCCCTTCTTTCAAGGACTTGGCCTAGGCAGCTGCAGCGACCTGTACATCAACGGAATCTTGCAGCCGGGCGGAATATACAGCGTCTGTCCCCAGGCTCTGAATTTGAATCCGGTAGGCGGCGTCATTAACGCAGGAAAACCTGTAATTCTAAAAATTGTTGAAATAACGGCTCAGATACTTCCTTAAAAATGGTAATTTCCATCAAGGGAAAGGGCCTTCCATATTCAGCGTCTTCGGCATCTCATGAAGTATGGAAGGGAGGTGCAAACATGCCTATCGTTCAACCATTTTTAAATAGCGTACGGTTTTCTTCAACGGCCTCAGCCGGAACGGGGACGGGCGCAACATTCGCCATAGCCGCAACGGCGTTTACGAATGATGCCGGGGTGGCAGCTACCGCTTTTCCGGCGGCCTTTTCCTTTTACAATCTTTATCTGAACGGCATTCTTCAAACGGCCGATACTTCAAGCGTAACGACCACTTCCATTACCATTCCGGGCGGAGACGTGCTTAGCGGCGGATCTCCGGTAGTCGTGGAATTTGTCGTAACTTAACGGAAAAATTTTGGCAATTCCGCAAAGTTCGACTTAGACGTTTTGCTAAGCAGCAGTCAAGTTTCTCGGGACATGCCAGAACTGCCAAAAACGGATACCTCCCTTCAGGGGTATCCGTTTTTTGTGCGAGGACGGCTTTGCCTTTTTTTTCATGCTTGCTTTACGTTGCATTTATTTTCAGGTATTTAGTACTATGGAAAAATATGTAAAGAAATATTATACTTTGGTAGGCCAAACGATGCAGGATGGTACGTTTGATTGACCGGAATATAGGAATTTGGATTCTAAAATCGAATGTAAGCGCTTTTTGTAAAAGGTGAGTCTTGTTATCAATTTCCTTTTTATGTATGATCCAGTTAAACCTAGTACACAGGGCCGAAAATTCGGTACTGCAAAGAGAGAATAGGGTGGTGAGATGAAAACCAAGTCAGCCCTGGAATACAGGACATGGTTATTTGCCCGTTACGGTTCGCTGTCCCTAATATCGCTTGTTTATTTAGTTGATCGTTCGAACACTTCCCTTATTACCAGGCTGGCCGTCATTGCCTTGCTTGTCCTATCCGTCAACGTAGCTGTCAGAATTTATCAGCATTGCCGCACGAGTCCGTTTGCCTTGAGGTTTGCCGTCATCATGGAGATGATCGGTGTTGTTTTGCTGCTGCTTCCGACAGGGGGAATGGACAGTCCCTTCAAGTGGTACGCGCTCAACCCACTGATGGTTGCCTCGGAACTTCTGTCCTCGTTATTTGCCTGGAGTCTTCTTGTCAGTTATATCGGTATTATTGGCATCATTTTTTATATTTTTTTCAATTTTGCGCCTGAAAATTTTCCTGCCTTCGCAGCAGAGAATACGGGGCTTATCGCCGCACTGGTCGTAACCGTTGTCGCCATGCAGATGATCGGCCGGATGATCGGCGAGCTGGAGAAGGCAAATGCGCGAACCGACGAAACGCTGGAACATATCAAATCCATTTATCACATCGTAGAAACAGCAAGCCAACATGAATTTATGAACATCGGACAAGTCATTGCGGATTGTGTCGTCAAGCTGACAAAACTGAACAAGGCGTTTTTCTGGTTCGCCCAAAGAGCGGGTGAAACCGTTCCTGCCAGCCGGCAGACCGGATGGATGTCAACGGAAGAAAGCCTCTTGTTCGCCTATTTGGAAGAACACCTGGAGGAATGGAGAAGAAACGATGAGCCTTTTTACCGGAATTTAGACGATTTTGGGGACTTTCTTTTGATGCCGGTACGGATGAATACCCGCTTTGTAGGCATGATAGGCGTTAGGCTGGAGTCCGTCGAAAGGGCGGAGGCGAGCAGGTGGCTTGCCCAGCAGCTCATTCTTCTTCAGGAGCTCAGCTCCATTATTTTAGAGCGTCATGAGCTTGTGATTACGGAGAATCGCCTGATGATCATCAACGAACAGAACCGGATTGCCGACGAGATGCATGACAGCGTATCCCAAAGCCTGTTCGGCATTGTATATGCTGCGCATTCGCTGAAGCAGGTTTGGCGTCAGCTGACGGAAGAACAGCTTGAAGAACAAATCGATCTCATTAAAGAAAGCGCTACGATGGTTGCCAAAGATCTGCGCAAAACCATTCACAGCCTAAGCTCCAAGAAAAGCGGAGGCCAGAACTGGCTGGGGACGGTAAGAACCCATCTCAACACGCTGTCCCGGCTGAATGACGTGGAGATCGACCTTCGGGTAAGCGGGGACGATTACGGCCTGCCTTACCCTTATCAAAAGGCGCTTTTTCGCGTCATTTCGGAAGCAACCGGCAATGCTATTCGCCATGGCAAAGCCCGGCTGGTTCGCGTGGATATGTCTTTGCGGCCGGAGCTTGTCAAGCTGTCGGTTACGGACAACGGGTCCGGCTTTGAAGTTGAGCGATTACCCAAAAAGGAGAATGAAAACGGACTCGGAATGCATAATATGCGTTATTTAACCAAGTCGCTTGGAGGAGATATCAGCATATCCAGCCACGTTGGGGCGGGAACAAAAATTGAATTATCGATCCCTGTCGGCGTACTTGAATACAAATAAAGTTCGCTTAGGAGGCTGCTAAAGATGAAAATCGTCATTGTTGATGACCATCCGCTTGTAAGGAGAGGGCTGGCTGCCGTCATATCCATGCAACCGGATGTCCAGTTCGCAGGCGAGGCGACAAACGAGCGTGAAGCTTTGGTTGTTCTTGAGACTACACGTCCGGATTTGGTGCTGCTTGATTTGAAATTGGCCGACGAATCGGGTCTCGACCTGATTGTGGCCGCCCGGAGCCGGGGGATCCGCAGCAAATTCGTTCTGTTGACCTCTTCGGCAAGCAGGGAGGATTTCAGACGGGCGGAAGAGATTCAAGTGGATGGATACGTGATGAAGGAAGCCCTACCAGAAGAACTGCTTTATGCGATTCACCTGGTGTACAAGGGAAGGAAATATTATGATCCCGGCCTCGTGATGAGCCGAATGCAGGACAATGAGATGAGCCCGGCGGATGATTTGACCCCAAAAGAGAAGGAAGTGCTCATTTCTTTGGGCCAGGGATACAGCAACCGCGAAATTGCAACAAGACTGTTTATCAGCGAATATACGGTGAAAAAGCACGTGAGTCAGATTTTGGCGAAGCTGCAAGTGGCCGATCGGACGCAGGCCGCCCTGTACGCCAATTCAATCGGACTGTGCAAATACGAAGCGACAAATTCATAACGCTCCTGCATCATTCGCAAACGGGCGGCAGCAAAGCATAGAAAAGGATGCGCGGATACGGAAATCCGCGCATTTTTTTTCAAGAATATTGGCTTTAGCTTTATTAGTTTCCGGGGTCCCCACAAGACAGGTAGTCTTCTATTTCGGCATGGTACAAAAGTATACCCTTCTCCTGCTCTCAAGTAGCAGCCACGTTTATCCGAAAGTGAAAATCAAAGTAATCCGTGGAGTCATGTAATCTTACATGTGAGTGCTAGAATGAGTACATAAATTGATGAAGCGATAGTTCAGGGAGGCGCCGCAGGAAGTTTTGAAGGCTGTGAGCAGGTTATGACGGAAGGGGGATACCGATGGAAAAGACGATTTTGGATTATATTCAGTTAATCCAAAAGAAGCTGTGGCTTATACTCGTGTTCGTATTGATTTCCTGTACGACGACCTATTATGTGAGCCGAACGTTTGTCAAACCGGTTTATGCTGCTTCCGGCCAACTGATTGTCAATTACATCAGCCAAACGCAGGGCAGCAACAATTTGAACGAGGTGAATGTCAGCCTGAACCTGATTCAGAGCTACAAGGAGATTATTTTATCTCCCAAAATTATGAATGAGGTTGCTGCGAACTATCCTGAACTTGGCCTCACGGCAGGGCAGATCGCCCAAAAGCTGGAAGTCAAAACTTCGGACAAAAGCCAGATCATCAATCTCAGGGCGGAAGATGGGGATTATACGAAGGCCGCAGGCATCGTTAACGCCGTTTCCGCAACTTTTATCAAAGCCGTCCCATCGCTTATGAACTTGAATAATGTCAAGCTGCTCACGCCTGCAGACACTGGGCACAAGCCCGAACCAGCCAATTCGGGCGTCGTCATGAACATGCTGATCAGCTTTTTTGTATCTTTGATGGTCGTTCTGGGAGCGATCGTCTTCCTTGAAAGCATCAACAGCACACTCCGGACGGAGAAGGAGGCCGAACAGTTGATCGGCGTTCCCGTTATCGCCAGCGTTCCGATGATCCGAAGAAAGCAGCTCGGCCATAAGCCGGAACAAGTAACCGGAAGAGTGGAGGAACCTTCATATGCTGTGCTTAAATGAAAGCCTGGTAGCCGAACGCAATCCTACTTCGTCTGTTGCCGAATCCGTCAGGTCGCTGCGGGTTTATATCCGCCAGCATTTGCGCGAAAGCAAGGGAGGAACGGTGCTGCTCCTTACCTCAGCCCATGAGGGGGAAGGAAAGAGCGTCCTGGTCGCGAATTTGGCGGTGTCTTTTGCCCAGGAAGGAAGGAAGACCTGCGTGGTGGACGGCAATTTGCGTAACCCTTCGCTGCACCTGATCTACGACCTGAATAATGGACACGGGCTTACAGATTACCTGATCGGGAATGAAGAAGCGGAGAATATTGTCCGTCCTTGCGGAACTCCCGGTTTATCCGTAATAACGGCTGGCGAAGCGCCGCCGAATCCGTCGGAGCTGCTTGGCAGCGAACGAATGGAGAAGCTGTTCGTCAAGCTGAGGCAGGAATATGAGATCATTCTGCTGGATTCCCCGAATGTGCTGGATTTTAGCGATGCGAGAGTTCTCGCGGCCCGCACCGACGGAGCCGTGCTCGTTGTGAAATACGGCAGATCGAAACGCGAGGCCGTTCGCAAAGCGAAGCAGTATATGGATCAAGCCGGAGTCAGCGTACTCGGAATCGCAATGAATCAGGTCAAATAAACAGAAAGGGCTCGTAACAACCGTTCAGGAGAAGGCCCAATCTGTTAAAAAAACAAGTGGAGAGGGAGAAACGAAATGAAGAAGGTAAAGAAGGCAATCATCCCTGCAGCAGGCCTGGGCACCCGTTTTCTGCCGGCGACCAAAGCCATGCCCAAAGAAATGCTCCCCATCATCAACAAGCCGACCATTCAATACATTGTCGAGGAAGCGATCGAATCAGGCATTGAAGATATTATCATTGTGACCGGTAAAGGCAAGCGGGCAATCGAAGACCATTTCGACAACGCGTTTGAGCTTGAATCCCGGCTGCTTGAAGACGGCAAGCTGGAGCTTCTGAGAGAAGTTCAGCGATCAGCCAAAGTGGATATTCACTATATTCGCCAGAAGGAGCCCAAAGGTCTCGGCCATGCCGTCTGGTGCGCACGCCGGTTTATCGGGGACGAGCCGTTTGGCGTACTCCTTGGAGACGACATTGTAACGGGACAAAAACCATGCTTGCGCCAGTTGATCGAACAGTACGAAGAAACGCAAAATTCGGTCATTGGCGTACAGGTCGTCCCGGATGAACTGACTCACCGTTATGGCATTATCGAGCCGGATTTCCAATCGGACCGGCTGTACCGTGTTAACAATTTCGTGGAGAAGCCATCGCCAGGCACATCACCGTCCAATCTGGCCATCATGGGAAGATACGTATTCACCCCTAAAATTTTCAAATACCTGGATCTTCAGGAGAAAGGGGTGGGGGGCGAAATCCAGCTGACCGACGCGATTCAAAAGCTGAATCAGAGCGAGCGGGTATACGCCTATAACTTCGAAGGCAGACGCTTCGATGTCGGCGAACGATTGGGGTATATTCTGACCACCCTTGAATTCGCCATGCAAAGTGAAGACTTGTGTTATCCCGTTCTGGACGCGATGGCCGAATGGATGAGCCGGATTGAGCATAGAACGCCGATGACAGGTTGAAAGGAGATGCGATAGATGAGCATGCCCAAACCTGAGCTTCCTGAGGAAATGGATTATGCCATGCCCGGCCAAAAAATGTTTTACAGGGCTTATGCCGGTCCGCGAAGCGAACATATTGCTGCTTATCTTATCATGAAGCGGATTCTTGATATCCTGCTTTCACTCTTTGGCCTCTTAGTCACGCTTCCCGTTTTTCTGGTTGTGGCCCTGCTCATTAAGCTTGAAGATCCAAAAGGAAAGGTGTTCTTCAGGCAAACCCGGATCGGCAAGGATGAGCGTCCGTTTGAAATGTACAAATTCAGATCGATGGTCGCAAACGCCGAGGATCTGAAGAAGGAACTGCTGGCTTTCAATGAGGTCAGCGGGGCGATGTTCAAAATGAAAAACGATCCCCGTATTACCCGGATCGGCAAATTCTTGCGCAAAACGAGCATTGACGAGCTGCCCCAGCTCTGGAATGTGCTGATCGGCAATATGAGCCTGGTCGGTCCGAGGCCGCCGCTTCCGGACGAAGTTGCGCAGTACACCGAATACCACAAACAGCGTCTTACGGTGACGCCCGGCTGCACCGGTTTTTGGCAGGTAAGCGCGCGAAACAGCGTCGGTTTTGATGAAATGGTCCAGTTGGATCTGGCCTATATTCAGCACCGCTCTATTATGCTGGATCTCAAACTTATACTGCTGACCGGGCTTCGAATGTTTTACTCCAAAGACGCCTATTAACGATTGGATCAACCTCTTATGGAAAGTCGGGTGAGTCTGGATGAATTACAATACTAACCTGCCTTCTCTCTCGATCGTGGTGTGCACCTACAACCGTTCCGTTCTGCTGCGCAAAACGCTTGAGTCGCTGAAAAGTCTTGACGATCTGGATCGGATCGAAGTCATCGTCGTGGATAATCGTTCCACGGACGATACCGAAGAGGTCGTCAGGCGGTTCATCAAGCGAAACCGGCTAACGATTCAGTGCACCTACATATTTGAGGAAACTCAGGGCCTGTCGGCGGCGCGAAATGCGGGGATTGCCGCAGCGCGTGGAGAGATCGTGGCTTTTCTGGACGATGACGCGATTCCATGCCGGGAGTGGATCGTCACGATTCTGTCTTTTTTTGAGGACAATCCGGATGTTGCCGCGATGGGCGGGAAAATCCGCCCCTTCTTCGAAAGCGAGCGGCCGAAGTGGCTGGTGGGGCCGTTTGAGCTCCCTTACACGATTGTGAATCTGGGCGATTCCGTCAAGGAATATCCGGCCTCCATGCACCCTTATGGCGCAAATATGGCGATTCGCAAAGAGGCCTTTAAAGGCGGAATGTTTCCGCTGGAGCTGGGAAGGAAGGGGAATCTGCTTCTTTCCGGCGAGGAGACGTGGCTGTTTGAGCAAATTCGCAAAGCCGGAGGGAAGATCATCTATCATCCGGACATGGAGGTGGAGCATTTCGTACCTTCAAGCCGTCTGAAAGAGGAATGGATCATCAGGCGCTATTATTTCCAGGGTATTTCGAATGGAATGAAGCGTGAAGGACTGTGGTCGACCTGCTTCCTGCTCGGCAAAACAGCCGCCAAAGCGCTGTATGTCGCCGCCAGCTCCCTGTTCGCCCGGGATGAAGCCGGGAGGCTTCTGAACAAATGCAGAATGGAAAGCATCCGCGGTACCCTCCACATTGTCCTGAACCGTGGGAGGGAGCCCGGTACGGAGTGAGGACCCCTATGATCAATTATCTATGGAGCGATAGACGGAGCATTTATTCGTACGGAGCGGTTTTCCTGATATCCGCCCTGCTGCTCGGAGGAGCAGTCATTTATCAGCCGGCGCTCTGTGCGGCTCTGGCTCTTGCGATCATTTTCCTTGCCGTTACGATCCGGCATCCGGAGCGCATCAGCTATTTCGTACTGCTGTCGACAGCTCTTTCCGTCGACTATTTGTATACCGGAACATTGTTTGGCATTGAAATACTGTCCTTATACAAGCTCGGTATTTTGCTGCTGCTGGTTCCCTGCTTTCTGGTATACGGCATTTCGCTAAAATTCGCTTACCCGGTTCTGGCCCTGTGCGCCATGGTGTTTATAACCTTCTTCGTCTCGGATTGGCTGCCGCTTCTAACGGCGTCGATTGCCGTAAAGTCGTTTATCGGTCTTTCGCTGCCCTTCTGTTTCCTGTTGATCAACTGGAGGAAAGAGGTGGCGCAGCGCCAGGTGCAAATCATCTGCCTGCTCCCCGCCGTTAGCGTCGGTGTAGGCATGGTCCTTCAGTTCCTGCATCTGCATTCCATGCTCGATGTGGAATTTACAGGAGCGATCCGGCTGCAGGGGGCCAATATTCCCCCTCACCTGGCGATGCTGGCCTTTCTGGGGACCGCCATTCCGTTTGTGGAATTGAAGCGCGTAGGGGCGAAGCCGGTATTTTTTTACATCGTTATAGTTGTAAATTTTTCCATACTGATTGCTACCGGGACGCGGGGGCCGATTCTGGCGATGATCTTCATCGCCCTGTATTACTTCTACGATACACTGCGGCAGTATCTGAAGGGCAAAGCGCACCTGATTGTTCCGCTGACCGGTTCGGTTCTCGTTATTCTCGGCGCAGTTCTTCTGCAATGGAACAATTTGAAGAAGCGTTCCTTCGAACGGACAACGGATACAGGCATCGATTTGTCGGGCCGATCGGAAGCCTGGACCTATTTCCTGGGTAAAGTGGAAGGTCATACTTTGGCGGGCAGAGGACTCGGCTCCGTAACCGTGGCGAACGACGGCTCCCTGTTTAAAGGGTTTGTCGTTCCCCATAACGAGTATATCCGCTTCTACGTGGATACCGGCCTTATCGGCTGCGGCTTGCTGTTCCTTTCGCTGCTCGCAGTATTCATCAAGGTAAACAAAGTGCTGCCGCGGCAGATTAAGCCCTACTATGCCGGATTCATTCTGGCTTTTCTGATTTACTCGTTCTCCGACAACACGTTGTCCACCGTGCAGTTCATTATCCCGTTTTGCTGGTATTTGAACTGTCTGTACCGGTATTCAAGGCCCGCGGCAACCGATTCCTCTTAAAGAGAAGTGATACGATGAGCCGAATAAACCTGTTTGATGTTAACTTCAACAACTATGATTTTTCGGATTTGCTTGACTATATCGACAATTCCATCCGGCAGCAGAAATCTTCCTACATTCTGACCTGCAACGTCGATCATCTCGTCAAGCTGCGCAAGGATTCCGAATTCAGGAATGTGTATGCCAAAGCGGGTGCCGTCGTTGCGGATGGCATGCCCATCATATGGGCCTCCCGGCTTCTGGGCAGGCCGCTGAAGCAAAAGGTGTCCGGCTCCGATCTCTTTAGCAGGCTGGGCGAGGCGTTTGAAACGAGACAGTACCGTCTCTTCTTTCTCGGGGCAGCCAGCGGCGTGCCCGAAATGGCGTCGCGCAACCTCAAGCGTTCGTATCCGGACATGAACATTGTCGGCTGCTACTCCCCTTCCTACGGCTTCGAGAAAAATGCGGAAGAGAATGAGTATATCGTGCGCATGCTGATCGATTGCAAGCCCGACATTGTCTTCGTCGGCGTAGGGGCGCCCAAGCAGGAAAAGTGGATCTACCGCAATTACCTTGAGTACCGTGCGCCCGTTTCGATTGGCGTAGGAGCCACCTTTGATTTTCTGGCGGGAGCTGTCAAGCGGGCGCCGGACTTTATGCAAAAGGCGGGCTTCGAATGGTTCTGGCGACTGGCCCAGGAGCCTCGGCGCCTGTGGAAGAGATACCTGATTGATGACGCGCAGTTTCTGGGATTGTTCATGAAGGAACTTATGAAGCAGAACAAGAGGAGAAGGGAGGGGGCGGATGTGCTGAATTCCGCTGACGACCATGAATAGGCCGGTTCGGCTGCTCTGCATACCCATCGCTGTCATGCTTATGATCTTCCTGTTCTCGTCCCAGTCCTACGAACGCCAGTCGATCAAGGAGCCACTGTCGGAATGGCTGAGAGGCAGCAGCGTAAGCCGTCATTTATCCCAAATGACGATCCATTACGGCACGCTGACCATTGACGGCAGAACGGAGGGCTCCGCCGCTATTGCGGAGTTTCTGCTGCGCAAGCTCGCGCATCTTATCGAATACGCGATACTCGGTCTGTGCCTGGCCTGGGCGGTCATCACCTTGTTCAAAACAAGCTTTTCCTCCGCGGCCCTGGCTTCGCTTCTCCTTTGTACCGTCTACGCCGCTTTGGACGAATATCATCAGATCTTCGTGAAAGACCGGGGCTCGCGTCCGCAGGACGTTCTGCTCGATGCGGCCGGAGCGCTGATAGGCATTGCTGTGTATGCAGGATGGAAGGGGTATAAATCCAGGCGGATCCGAAAAATACCGCCAGCGAAACGGAGGCTGCCATGAGAATCGTGAACCCGGTCCTGACGGGCTTCTGGAGTCGCTTCCGTTCGTACTGGACTTACGGAGCCGCAGCGGCGGTTTGCGTGGCCTTGCCGCTTGTGATCGGGTCAGCCAGCGCGAAGCTCAGTCCCGCCATGAGCCAGCAGGGAACGATTCTCCTTGTTCTTCTGTTCCCGGCTTTTCTGTTTGCTCTCAGCGGCTCAAGGCTGTTGATTACCTATTGTTTGCTTGTATGGGCGATAGGGCCGGAGCTTAGACGCCTGTCCGATTGGGCAAGCGGGGAATACACTTCAGTCTCCATACTGAGTCTTGCGCCGCTCTTGGCCAGCTCGATGACGATCATCCCGGTGCTGCGGGGGATTCATCTTGCGGAGAAATCCTGCCGAAGAGTATTGCTCTTCTTCGCGGCGGCGCTTCTGTACGGGAGCGTAATCGGGCTTGCGAGGAACGGAACGAGTTCCGTGTATGACCTTGCCAACTACGGCATTCCGCTGCTCTTGCTTCCGTTTTTTGCCGTCAGGCGCTTCAGCGGGGAGGATACGGATAAAATGCTGTCCGGCTATGCCAACATCGCCGTTTTGGTTTCGGTGTACGGGATCATTCAGTATTTGACCGTGCCTCCATGGGACGCCTTTTGGATGAACCATGTGGAGATGAACTCCATCGGTGTTCCGGAACCGCTGGAAGTACGGGTGTTCTCCACCCTGAACTCTCCGGGACCGGCTGCCGCCTTTCTGGCCTGCGCGCTTGTTCCGATGGTGCTTGAGAAGAAATGGAGGGGGACGCTCGGATGGATCGGCCCCTTGCTGGTGGCCTTTTGTCTCCTGACGACGCTGGTCCGGTCGGCCTGGCTGATGATTATTGTGATGCTGCTGGTTTATATCGCCACATCCCCTTCACGGAGAAAGTGGAGAACGCTTGTTCAATTGACGGCGGTTGCGCTGATCGTCGCCTGGGCTCTCCCCAAGCTGCCCGGCGCCGAGGGACTGACAGCCCGGATGCAGACGCTAACCTCGATCGAAGAGGATCATTCCTACAATGAACGGCTGGATTTGCTGCACACGATGCTGCCAACCGTGCTTCACAATCCGGTAGGAGAGGGGATCGGCAGCGTCGGAACGGGAACGAAGCTGGGGAACGAAGGGGCGCTCGGCGAATATGGCATTATGGACAACGGATTTCTGGCCCTGCTGCTTACGTTTGGCCTGGCTGGAGGCATATTATTCTTCGGGGCGCTTGGAACGCTCGGCAAAGAAATCATTGCCGTCATCATCGGCAAAGGGCCGCTGCAACTGTACGCCCGGTTATCCCTGGCGGTCTGGGCCGGGGCGATTGCCAGCCTGATTTCCGACAACGGCTTTCCCGGCATGCGGGGATACCTGATCTGGATGCTGATCGGCATGGGGCTTGGCGCGAAGGAAATCATCCGAACCGGAAAGGAGGAGGAGCGGTCATGGAGCAGTCCAACGTGAAGTCGTTTCCCGGTAGAGCCGTGTTCAGAAGCGTAGGACGCTTTGCCAGGAGCAAGGCCCACAGCTCGGCGGCATTAAAGACGATGTTCTTCAGCATCCTCATCCTGATGATCAACATCGTGACCGGCGTGCTGACGGCAAGATACCTTGGTCCCACCGGACGCGGAGAGCAGACGGCGATGGTTAACTGGTCGCAGTTTCTCGCGTTTTGCATGACCTTCGGGATTCCTTCCGCTTTGGTCTACAATTCGAAGCGGCGTTCCGAGGACACCGGCGGATTATATGCGACCGCCCTGGCAATGGGTGCCGGCTGCGGCGGGATCGCGATGATCATCGGCATCATCGTCCTGCCCTATTGGCTTACAGCCTTTCATTCCGATGTGGTCCAGTTCTCCCAGTGGTCCATGATTCTGTGCCCGCTGATCGTTATTTCCCAGATCAATAACGCGATTCTCCAGGTCCGGGACGAATACAAGCAGTACAACCGGCTCAGGTATCTGGTGCCGCTGACAACGCTGGCGATGCTCGTTCTGCTGATCGTGACAGGCTTCATGAACGCTTTTACGTCGGCGCTGGCTTACCTGCTCCCCTCCGTTCCGTTCTATATCGGGATGACCTACCGGATGCTTAAAGTATACGGAGCGAAATTAAAGCTCGGCTTTCAGCACTTCAAACGGCTGTTCACCTACGGACTCGGGTCTTACGGGAACGACTTGATGGGGCAGGTATCCTACTATATCGATCAAATTTTGATCGCCGGCCTTCTGAAGCCGGCCGATCTGGGACTGTACGCCGTGGCGGTCAGCCTGGCGAGAATGGTCAACGTTTTCTCTACCTCGATTATCGTGGTGCTATTCCCGAAGGCCAGCGGACTTGACAAAAAAGAGGCAGTCAACATTACGTTCCGGGCTTTCCGGATCAGCACCGCCGCAGCTCTGCTTGCGTCCGCGGCACTCATGCTGATCGCCCCGTTTGTGCTTACGCTTTTGTACGGACCGGAGTTCAAGGAGGCGCTTGCCGTTTTTCGCTTTCTGCTTCTCCAGGTCGCGATCGGCGGAGGGACGATGGTGCTGGCTCAGGCCTTCATGGCCCTTGGCAAGCCGAAGGTGGTCACCCTGCTGCAGGGACTTGGGCTTGCGCTGGTCGTACCGATGCTGTTTCTGCTGGTTCCGCGTTTTGGGCTCGTCGGGGCGGGATATGCCATGCTGGCATCGGTGCTGCTGCGCTTCGCGTTCATCCTGTTTAACTTCAAATATACGCTAAAGGTGAAAATTCCACCGCTTTGGGTCACCCGGGAAGATATTAGGTGGCTGCGTGGGACAATGAATTCCATGATGCGCAAAAAATCAGTCAATGTTTAGAGAGGAGAGGGAAGACACCATGCCTCAATTGGTCAGTGGTTCGAGGAACAACCGGATTTCGGTTGTCATCATTGCCCAGAATGATGAAGAACGAATTCCTAACGCTATTGCCTCCTGCAGATCTTTCGCCGATGAAATTATCGTGATTGACGGCGGAAGCGAGGACGGCACGGTGCAAACCGCCGAGGCGCTAGGCTGCCGCGTATACAGCAACCCGTGGCCGGGGTATGCCAAACAGCGGCAATTTGGGGAGGACCGGGCCTCCTATGATTGGATTTTCTTCATCGATACGGACGAGGTGGTGGATCCCAGACTTGCAGCCGACCTGCTCAGACGGAAGCCGGAACTGACCGATCCGGACACGGCTTATTCGGTGTACCGCATAGGAGACTTTTTGGGCCGATGGCTTGATCGCGGGGAATATCTGGTCCGGCTCTATAACCGCCGGAAATACAGAATTACGGACAGTCTTGTGCACGAGATGCCGGATGTTGAGCATTCACGGACTTTAAAGCTGAAAGGCGTATTGTGGCACTACGGATTCAGAAGCATTAATGATCATGTCATGCGTTTCAACAAGTATACGGATCTTGAAGCCCAGACAGCCTTCAGCAGAGGGAAGTCCTTCCGGGTGGTCAATCTGCTGTTCCGTCCGCCGGCCCGCTTCGTACAGAAATATTTCCTTCACGGTTTGTACCGGAAGGGAGTAGCCGGATTGGCCGTAGCCGTCTTTTGGATGATGTACGAATTTCTTTCCTGCTTCAAGCATTATGAGCTGACGATTGGGCGGACACGTCTCGACGAACACCAGCATCAGCATCAGCATCAGCCGGAAGAAACGGAAAAGAAAGGAGAGACGAGTTATGCCGTACAATGACGGTTTGGACGTGATGACCACAGGCTTAAGCTGGCCCTCGGTTCAGCCGGGAGGACTCAACACGTATTTCAAATCGGTCTGCGAGCAGCTGTCCAGGGGTAACCGCGTGCAGGCTCTGATCTGCAGCCAGGAGAAGCCGGATGCCCCTCCTGGCCTCAGCATGCATCTTGCCGGAGACCCGGGGATGACGATCTGGAAGCGGAAAGAGGCTTTTCAGCGGCTGGCGGCGGCAAGGATGGACGAGGGGAACGTGGACATCCTGTATTCCCATTTCGCCCCGTACGGCATCGGTCCAGCCATTGAAGCGAAGAAGCGGGGCATTCCCGTGATCATGACCTTCCACGGCCCGTGGAACGAGGAGATGAAGATCGAGGGGAAGGGCTTTCAGCACCGCGTGAAGACGACGATCGCGAAGGCGATTGAGCGAAGAGCTTACCGGCTGGCCGACCGGTTTATCGTCTTGAGCGAAACGTTCCGCGATATTCTGCATTCGCTGTACGGCGTGCCGCTCCATAGAATCGTCATAATCCCCGGCGCGGCCGATGTGAACCGGTTCTTTCCCGCTCCGAACCGTCTGGCCATTCGCAGGCAGCTGAATTTGCCGGAAGGGGCGACAACGGTGCTCACCGTGCGCCGGCTTGTGAACCGGATGGGGCTGCTGCAACTGCTCGACGCATGGAAGCGGGTCTCGGCTCATTTTCCAAACGCGATTCTGCTAATCGGCGGCCGGGGCCCGCTGCGGGCCGAACTGGAAAGCCGGATTGCCGACTATGGTCTGGTCAGCAAGGTTCGGCTGCTCGGCTACATTCCGGACGAAGAGCTTCCGTCCTATTATCAGGCCGCCGACCTGTTCGTCGTCCCTACCCAGGCGCTCGAAGGCTTCGGCCTGATCACCGTTGAGGCGATGGCGGCGGGACTGCCGGTCATGGCCACCCCGGTCGGCGGAAACAGGGAGATTCTGAATGCTTTCCGCCCCGACCTGCTGTTCAAGAGCACTGACAGCGGGGATATCGCGGAAGGCTTGCTCCGCATCCTGAGCAACCGGAGACTGCTTCCGGATCGCGAACAATGCCGGGAGCATGTTCTGGAGAAGTACACCTGGGAAGGCGTAGCGACCAGGATTGAGGCTGTGTTCCAGCAAGCGCTGGGAAAGGAGGCGGCATCGGGATGATGAAGATCGCCTACATCGACCACACCGCCAAATGGAGCGGTGGAGAGGTTGCCTTGTTCAACATTCTGACGAACGTCGGCCGGCAGGTTCAGCCGCTTGTGATCCTTGCCGAGGAAGGAGCGCTGGCCGACCGGCTGCGGGAGAAAGGCATCGATGTCCGCGTAGTTCCCCTGGATGAAAAGGTGAGAACACGGGGCCGAAACGCCCTGAGCCCGGGCATTGCAGGCGCAGCCATCAAGCTGCTCGCTTATGGCAGAAAGCTTGCTCCGCTGCTGAAGGAAGAAGGGGTCGCCTGCGTTCATACCAATTCGCTGAAGTCGGCTCTTTACGGCACGGTGGCTGCCAAGAGCGCAGGCGTTCCGCTCATCTGGCATATCCGGGATCATATCGGCCCGCCGTACCTGAAGCCGATTGTCGCGAAGTCGATCCGCCTGCTGTCAAGAACGCTGCCGAACGGCATAATCGCCAACTCCAACTCCACGCTGAACGCCCTGGCGCTGCCGAAATCCAAAAAGACGCTGGTCGTCTACTCGGCTTTCGCCAAAGCGATCAGCGGCGAACGAAGCAGAACATCCGGCCCGATCAAGGAGTTCAATGTGCTGCTTGTCGGCCGGCTGGCGCGCTGGAAAGGACAGCATGTGCTGCTGGAGGCGGCGCGGTCTTTTCTAAGCGAACGCAAGGTCAAGTTCTGGATCGCCGGGGATGCCCTGTTCGGCGAAGAAGCCTATAGACAGGAGCTTATCGCCTACATCCGGCAGCACGGGCTGACGAATGTGTCCCTGCTCGGGCATGTCGACGACGTGCAGAGCCTGATGGCCTCCGCGGATTTGCTGGTTCATACCTCCATCACGCCGGAGCCGTTTGGCCAGGTGATCGTTGAGGGCATGGCCGCCGGGCTTCCCGTAATCGCCTCGAATGAAGGCGGTCCGACGGAGATCGTCCTGCCCGGAGCAACGGGCCTGCTGATTCCGCCGGGACAGCCGGAACATCTGGCCAGAGCGATCCGCTGGATGCTGGAACATCCCGAGGAACGCGAACAGATGGGCCGCAAAGGAATAGAGCGGGTGAAGGAGCGCTTTGTGATCGAGAATACAGTCAAGGACATTGTTGATTACTATGAAGGTCTGCTCTCCACGATATGAAACGACCTCCTTAAGCTAAAGGATGATTGGGATGAAAATTGCGATTGCGCACGATTACCTTATTCAAATGGGTGGAGCCGAACGGGTCGTAGAGGTCCTTCATGACATGTATCCGGAGGCGCCGATCTTTACGACGGTTTACAGCAGCAGCCGCCTGCTGGATACCCTTAAGGACGCGGATATCCGGTCTTCCTGGCTGCAAAGGATTCCGGGAGTGAAAACCTATTTCAAAGGGATGCTGCCCCTTTATCCGATCGCCATCCGTGATTTCGATTTTCGCGGTTTCGATATCGTCCTCAGCTCCAGCAGCGCCTTTATAAAGGGCATTCAGGTGCCGAAAAATACGTTTCATCTCTGCTACTGCCACACGCCGATGCGGTTTGCATGGGATTACGACACTTATATGGAGCGTCAGCGCCAGCCCGGGGTGATCAAAAGGCTGCTCAAAATCTATATTCGGCAGCTTAAGTCCTGGGATCAAAGAACAGCGGTCAACGTGAACCAGTTCGTGGCCAACTCTTCGGTGGTGAAGCGAAGAATCCAAAACTATTATCAGCGGGATGCCGATGTGATCTTTCCGCCGATCAACACTTCGCGCTTCCAAAGCTCGGCCCGGATCGGCGACTACTATTTGATCGTTTCCAGGCTCGTATCCTACAAGCGGATCGACCTGGCCGTGGAGGCCTTCAACCGGAGCGGACTTCCCCTGTATATCGTCGGGGACGGTCCGGACCGCAAGCGGCTGGCGGAAATGGCCAAAAGCAACATCAGCTTCCTCGGCAGACTGGACGACAGCCAGGTGAACGGGCTGATGTCGGAGTGCAGGGCGTTTATTTTTCCCGGAGAGGAGGATTTCGGGATTACGCCGCTGGAGGCCAACGCCGCCGGCCGCCCGGTCATCGCTTATCAGGCGGGAGGGGCGCTGGACACAATCGTGCCGTATGTGAACGGCGTGTTCTTTAAGAACCAGGAGGTTGACGATTTGCTGGCCGCTGTCGGCGAGGTGGAAAGGCACGCCTGGGACGTCGGGGAAATTGTGAGCCACGCCAAAAAATTTGATGAACGCACATTTAAGGAGCAGCTCAAACGGTATGTGGAAGAGTCTTATGTGAATTTTCTCAAGGGAGGATGATGGAAATGAAGCTGGCAGTCATTGGAACCGGCTATGTAGGACTGGTGTCGGGAGTTTGCTTTGCAATGAAGGGAAATCAGGTCATATGCGTGGATCAGGATGAGAACAAGATTGCCAAACTGAACCGGATGCTGTCGCCGATCTATGAGCCCGGCATCGAGGAACTGATTGAACAGAATATGCTTGAAGATAGACTGAAGTTTACCAGTGATTTGCATGAGGCGGTTCGGCTCTCAGACGTTATCATCCTCGCTGTAGGAACGCCTTCCCTGCCAAACGGTGAAGCCGATTTGCAGTACATTGAGCAAGCCGCTGTCGACATCGGCATTGCGATGGATAGCTACAAAATCATCATAACGAAAAGCACCGTACCGGTTGGAACGAACGAGAAAATCCGCAGAGTGATCGATGCTCATACGTCATTTCCGTTTGACGTCGTGTCGGTTCCGGAATTCCTGCGTGAAGGCTCGGCCATACAGGATACGCTTAAGCCCGACCGGATCGTAATCGGCCTCGATAACCGGGATCTGGAATCTACGATGGCGGAGCTGCATCGCCCGTTTACGGACAACATCTTCATTACCGATATCCGCAGCGCCGAAATGATCAAATACGCTTCGAATGCTTTTCTGGCCACCAAAATTTCGTTCATTAACGAAATCGCCAATATTTGCGAGAAGGTGGGGGCGGATGTGACGGAGGTGGCGAAGGGCATGGGCAGCGACCGCAGAATCGGCTCTTCGTTTCTGCACGCAGGGATCGGCTACGGCGGCTCTTGCTTTCCAAAGGATACCAACGCGCTCATCCAGATTGCCGGAAATGTGGACTATGAATTCAAGCTGCTCAAATCCGTCGTAGAGGTGAACAAAGATCAGCGCTACAATGTGATCGCCAAGCTGAAGGGATCGCTCGAGCGGCTCAGGGGAGCACGCATCGGGATTTGGGGCGTCGCCTTCAAGCCGGAAACGGATGACATCCGCGATGCGCCGTCGCTCGAAATCGTCGAGACGCTGGTTCGCGAGGGAGCGGTCGTCAAGCTGTACGATCCGATTGCCCTCGGCCGGTTCAGGGAAAAGTTTGACCATCCGGGGCTGCTTTGGTGCGGATCGGCGGAAGAAGCGGCGGAAGGGTGCGATGCGGTATGCCTGCTCACCGATTGGAACGAGTTCAAGGAGTTCAATCTGCATAAGCTTGTCGGCCTGATGAGGCAGCCGGTTCTCATTGACGGTCGCAACGTTTATGAACAGAAGCAGATCGAAGGAACCGGGCTTGAGTATATTTCGGTTGGCAGACCGCAGATGGGCGAGTTTTACGAATATCCCCGCAAAATTGCGGAGGCTTTGTGAAAAGGAGCGGGTGAATGATGAAATTGGTACTACTGTCAGGAGGGTCGGGAAAAAGACTGTGGCCGCTGTCCAATGATTCGCGTTCGAAGCAGTTTTTGAAGGTGCTGCACGATCCGAAAGGGCGGCCGGAGTCGATGGTACAGCGGGTATGGCGGCAGCTTGGCGAAGCCGGATTGGCGGATTCCGCTTATTTGGCTACCGGGCGGGCGCAGGTTGAGATGATTCAGAGCCAGCTCGGCATGGAGGTGCCGATTATCGTCGAGCCGGAACGGAGGGACACGTTCCCCGCGATTGCCTTGACAGCCGCGTATCTTCACTCTGTCCAGAAGGTTTCGCCGGAGACGGCGGTGGCGATTTTGCCGGTCGATCCCTACGTGGAGGATGCGTTCTTTCACACGGTGGCGAAGCTGGAGGAAGCGTTGGCTGAAAGCGGAGCGAACCTGGCGCTGATCGGCGTAGTACCGAATCATCCATCGGAGAAATACGGATATATCATTCCAGAAACTGAGCCTGCGGAGACTGCCGGAGCACGGTATATGCCCGTCAGCCGTTTCCAGGAAAAGCCGACGGAAGCGGTGGCCAAGGAGCTGATTCAGCGGAAGGCCCTGTGGAACTGCGGCGTGTTCGCTTTCCGGCTCGGGTATTTGCTGGATATTTTGCGCGGAAAAGGGCTTCCGGTCCATTATGAAGAGCTGCAGAAGCAATACAAGCTTCTGGCGAAAATCAGCTTCGATTATGAAGTGGTGGAACGGGAAAGCGAAATCGTCGTTGTTCCCTACAACGGATATTGGAAAGACCTCGGCACGTGGAATACGCTGACGGAGGAAATGGCGACTCCGCAGCTTGGAAAAGGAATGATGACCTCCGATTCCGCCAGCACCTGTCTCATCAATGAGCTGGATATTCCCGTTGCGGTCATCGGGGCGCCGGATTTGATCGTCGCTGCAAGTCCCGACGGCATCCTGGTCACCCAAAAGGATGCAAGCCCGCGCATCAAAGAGGTGCTGGGGTCTTTCGAGCAAAGACCGATGTACGAGGAACGCCGGTGGGGACATTACCGGGTCGTCGACTATATCCAATATGATGACGGAAGAAAGGTGCTGACCAAGCGGATTTTCATCCATGCCGGCAGAAATATCAGCTACCAGTTGCACCATAAGCGGAGCGAAATATGGACGGTGGTCAGCGGAGAGGCCAAGGTCGTTCTGAACGAAAGAATGTACGAGGTTCGGGCCGGCGATGTTGTGCGGATTCCGGAGGGGACCAAGCACAGTATTTTTGCCGTCAGCGATGTGGAGTTTATCGAAGTTCAGACAGGCTCCGACCTGGTAGAGGAGGATATTGTCCGGATTTGCATGAATTGGAATGATATTGTGCTGCAGCAGTTTATTTCTTAATCAAACCCGTATCCAAAGGAATGGCAATACATACGGTATTCCGCTCAAGGAAAGGTGAGATCATGATACGAAGTACACGTATGTATCGTTTTATTTATCGAATTTTATCCATTTCCCTGCTGCTGTCTCTCTGCTCTTCATCGCTTGGAGCTCCTGCGTCCTGGGCTGCGATGATGATGAGCCCCGTTAATCCGAAGGTAACCAGGGAGGCGCGGGAGCTGCTGAACACCTTATATCACGTATCCGGGGAAAATATCATTGCAGGGCAGCACGACTATTTGGAAAGTCCGGACGATCAAAATAACAAACTGAATAAAATCAGCGGGCAATATGCCGGTCTGCACGGCTATGAGCTCGGCGCAATTTCGGGTCAAACCGAGGATCAGATCGCCCGGCAGCGCAGCAGTGTTGTTGACAGCGCCATACGCTGGTACAAAGCAGGCGGAATGGTCAGCATCACGTTCCACGAAAGCTTGCCCGGAACAGCTAAAGCCTGGTCTAACGTCCAGAAGTCCATCAGTCAATCGGAATTTGACAAGTACGTAACTCCAGGAACGGCAGAATACGGGAAGCTGATTCAGGATCTCGACAGTGTGGCTGCCTCCCTCAAGAAGCTTAGCGATGCCGGCGTTCCCGTTTTGTGGAGACCTTACCATGAGATGAACGGCGACTGGTTTTGGTGGGGGCAAAAAAATCATTTCAACAAGCTTTGGAATGTCATGTATGACCGTTTCGTCAATGTACACGGGCTGAACAATCTGCTGTGGGTATGGAGTCCCAACGCGCCAAACGGCTATGCTGAACCTTACTCCCTGTATTTTCCGGGTCTAGCCAAGGTGGATGTGCTTGCCATTGACATTTACAATAGCGATTTTCGGCAGTCCTACTACGACGGGTTGCTCAGCTTGGCGCAAGGCAAGCCGATTGCCATCGGCGAAAGCGGTGAGCTTCCCGATCTGGAGGCTCTTGAAATCACCCAGAATAAGTGGGCTTATATGATGACCTGGGGGAAAATGCTGACCGAGAACAACTCGGCATCCAGGATCAGTACGTTCATGAACAGCGGCTATGTTCTTTCCAGGGATAAGCTGGTGCTTGTACAACAAAATGTATCGTCGTTCGCGAAAGCGGCTGTTCCCTTGGAGAACGGCCTGTATGGGGAATATTTCTCAAACGCCAAGCTTTCTGGCGTCCCCATCATGCGAAAGGATGACAGCATTCAGTTCAATTGGCGAAACGGGTCTCCCGAATTATCAATTCCGAAGGACTTCTTCTCGGTGAGATGGACGGGAAAGATTCAGCCGCTCTACAGTGAAAAATACACGATCAGCACCCTGTCGGACGACGGAATTCGCGTCTGGATCGACGGCAATCTGATTATCGACAGCTGGTTCAGGCAAAGCTGGGTGGAGCGAAAGGGGAAGATTGATTTAAGTGCCGGACAGCTTTATGACATCAAAGTGGAATATTATGAGGCAAGGGGCGACAGCATGGTCAAATTGATGTGGGAGAGCCCGAGCCAGTCCAAAGAAATCGTCCCCCCCGGCGCGTTGTTCCAGCCCTTTAGCCATGTTCGGACACAAAAATAGGCAGCTGCCCTGCGCTTCCTGCGTTTTTTTCGCTAAAAAGGCTGCAGGCATTTAGAAGACGACCGGTTTCTTCTGCTCGTCGGCTGACAAATGTGAGGTGAATAACAAAATATGGTAATAGGGCGTATCTCAAAAGCTAAACTATTCATATTTTTGCTGGAACTCATCGGACTTATCGTCTTGTTATCTTTTACGGGCCGGGCTTCGACAACCGATCTCGCTTTGCTTAGCACGAAAGGCAATAATCCGCTTCTGTGGCAGCTCGGAACGGAAGACGGATCAGCGGAAGAATTTACGGGAAGCGGAAGTAATACGCATTCCGTCACTCTTGCCTCTAAAGGAGAGACCGCGGTTTCGGGATCAGTACCGTCCGGTCTGAACGGTTCCGTCAATCCGGTATTCCAAATTGAGTACAATCTCGAGAAGATCCCGAAATACGGGGTCTTGTTTCGGGTTAAAATCCTGAATGCCTATAAATCGGTACCGCAGATGGCTGTCTTCTCCAACGGTCAGCTCTCCGGGATTATTCAAATCGGGGGCGCGAGCGGCACCGGAAGCGGCTATTCGTTTGACAAGGCCTATGAGCTCTATATTCCCAAGGAACAGCTTCAGACCGGAAGCAATGAGCTGAAGCTTCAAACCGTACGGTGCCTTTATTGCTCCTCCGCCGAAGACCCTTATACCTGGTTGAGCTGGGATGATCTCAGTCTGGAAGCTTTGTCGGCTCCGGCTGATGAACCGATCCACGGAAGCTATGTGCTGACAGGTACGAATGTGAACAATTACGAATTTTATTACGATGAAGGAGCTGTCCGGCATCTGCCGTATATTCTGAAATGGCTGGGACTGGCTTACAGCGGAAATATGATGCGGGTCAGCTGCGCCAGTAATGTCGGCGATGCGTGTTCGAGCGTCGGGGACTATTACAAGGTGCTGAAGCAGTACAATACACAGGCTGTTGCCATGTACTTGTACACGGGCGACATCAAGCTTAACGCTGACGGTTCGCTGCCGGAGGCAGCCCGGCGGAAGCTGACGGATTATTTCAAAGCATACGGATCCTACTTCCAATATTACGAAGTGGATAATGAGCCGGGGCTGTTCAATCGCTCCAAAGCTGTCGATATGGAGGTTGCCCGCTGGCTTAACAAGCAAGGCAAGCAAATTGCACCCCACCTGAAGACGGTCGCTCCGGGCTGGGCCTACTGGCCGGCCTATTCGATCGACGCATGCCAGAACCAGAGCGGCCGTACGCGGACATGCGGAGATCCGGATGGCTGGGAAAGAGACCCGAAGCAGCGCCTTGAGCTGGAGCGCGTGACCGATTTGACGAACGGTCATGCCTACGGAAGCTCCTACGCCGATCCTGAAGGGGGAAGCCTCACGGAGAACCTGTTGACCTTTCAGGGCGCGAAAGATGCCTTTAGCAAGCAGATGCTGACGACGGAGTTCGGCACCTCGGATAGCCATACCGATCTGCCGGCCTATGGCGCTTCGAAGCCGCAGTCCGCGGCTTTCGACCGGATCATGCGCGCGCATATCGGCTTTGCCGACA
The DNA here is from genome assembly GCF_019904135.1 of Paenibacillus caui. Classification (GTDB taxonomy): domain Bacteria; phylum Bacillota; class Bacilli; order Paenibacillales; family Paenibacillaceae; genus Fontibacillus; species Fontibacillus caui. Next base: position 85,898 of record NZ_JAIOGQ010000006.1, read on the forward strand.
TGTTCATCCAGCACGCCGCTTTCTTTAAGGACTATTCCCTGTTTGCCAGTGGCTTTGACCTGTCGCAGCATAATCCGGCCAAAACCGAAATTTACGGTTTCAAATCCGGAGGCGATTCGCGGGTCGATATTATGAGAAGACTGACCCTGGCGTACGCGACTCACGGCAAGCCGCTTCCATACCAGGTCTTGAATACGGAGGAGACCCGGGATAAGCTGGTCTACGTGCGGGCGGTGGATACATCAACCCTTAAGCCGCTGGCGGGCTCAGGCGCCACGTCGAACAAGATACTGCTGAATTTCGTCAATTTCGAGAACTCCGCGCAGACGCTTAAGGTGAAGATGACCATGCCGGAGAAGCTCGTCTATGAAGGAGAACGGTTTGGTCCTGGGGAGACCTACGAACAGGCGAGAACGTATGTTACAGGACTTGAAGCGACACCGGATTTAACGTTTAACGTAACGCTCGGACCGGGAGAGGCTGTCCAATATATTTTGCAGCCCTCCTCTCTAGTCAAGGCTCAATCGCCTGCCTGGGTGCATGCTTCCGGAGACAATCGAGCAGGGGTGCTGGTGGAATGGGAGGAATCCGAAGGGGCGAAGAGTTATGATGTGCTTCGCTCCGATCGCCCCTCGGGGAGCTTTCAGACGATTGCGAGTGAGGTGAAGCAGACGGAGTATACGGATCACGATGTGGCGGAGGGTACGACCTACCGCTATGCGGTAAGGGCGAACGGTTCGGAAGCCATGTCAGTTCCTTCCTTAGTAACCTTTACCGGGGAAGCGGAGCTGGATCGCAAGGGATGGAAGGTCTCCTCCAATATAGACAGGGGCAAATCCGGCCCGCAGGGCGCTATTGACGGAAATCCGCGTACACGCTGGGATACGGCGAGCAACCAGACCCCCGGCTCCTATTATCAGATTGATCTGGGCGATTTGGAGCAGGTCGGCCGGATCACGCTGGAATATGCGAAATCGCCTTACGATTATCCCCGCCAGTATGAGGTTGATGTATCGGCGGACGGGATGAACTGGAAGCAGGCAGCAGTGGGCAAAGGAGAGAAAGAGAGGACGGACATTTCATTTGCGCAGGTAAGAGCCAGGTTCGTCCGCATCTCACAGAGAGGGACCGGGGGCAACTATTGGTCGATCCATGAGCTGCGGATGTATTCCGGAAAATGAGCAGGCGAAAGCTTGGATCAATACGGAAACCGGGAACTGCTACAGAACGTAACGCACAAATGCCCAGATGAGCGCAATCCATGCGGGAATGGAAATGATGAGACTCCAAAGGCAGCCTTTAGAAAAAGACGAGTTGTTGTTCTGTTCCATCACTGTTTCTCCAATCATCAGAAATATGGATCAGGTGAACCGGACAAGGTGAAGCTGTACCAATAACTTACCACAGGGGCGGGCAATTTTTCCATAGGCTGAGCAGGCCTTGGTGAATTTGCCGGCTTTATTGACGTCTTTGCCATAAGGCAAGCGGATCGGATCACACACGGCTTGCTCCCGAAAGCAGGCGCTTGTGGTCCGTTTTTGTGCCTGATCGCGCACTATGGGTGGAAAAAAATTGCAACATTTTCAAAAGTGAAACGTATTGCTGTTTAAATTGGCTTTCACTTCATTTCGGATGAAAAGGGGAGAGAGGATTGTTCGAAGCATTGAACGAGGGACTTGCTGAGGTCAAAGAACAGAGCTTGAAACAGGCAAAATGGGAGAAGCGTCTCACCTATTTGGAGCAGGAATTAGAGCGGCTTGAGACGTTTAGAACACATTGGGAAAAGAGACTGGCCGCCGAGGAACAAGATGTGGACAGACTGAAAGGCCTTTCTATTTCGGCATTTCTGTACGCGGTGGTCGGGAAAAAGGAGGAGAAGCTTAAGCAGGAGCAGGTGGAAGCGATCGAGGCAAAGCTGAAATACGAGGCGGCAGAGAGAGCCTTCAGGGAGGCGCGCCAGCAAATCGGCCAGCTCCGAGCCAGTCTGCAGGAAGTCCAAAACTGGAAAATCGAATATGACCGGATCTTTCAGACCAAAGAAACCCGGCTTCTCCAGGAGAATGGGGCACTTCGGGAAATGGCCGAGGAAGTGGCCGAATTGACCGCCCAGGACAAGGAACTGGGAGAGGCGATACGAGCAGGCGAGTCGGTCCGGTATGATTTAAGCCGGGCTAAAGAGAAGCTTGGCTCCGCCAAAAATTGGGGGACGTATGACATGCTCGGAGGCGGCATGATTTCTACCCATATCAAGCACAGCCGCGTTGACGAAGCGATGGAGCATATTTACGCTGCCGAAAGCGGCCTTCGCCGTTTCGAGGAAGAACTGGACGATGTAGGGGGAAATTGGCGGGCGGAATTTAACGTCAGCGAATTGCTGAAATTTTCGGATTATTTCTTCGATGGTCTCATTTCAGACTGGCTTGTGCAAGGAAGAATTAAGGAAACGCTGGACCAGGTGGAGAGCAAGCAGTCGGAAGTGGAGAGCATGGTGTCAGAGCTCGGGACAGTCCGGCAATCGGTGAATGCCAGACTGGTTAAGCTGCGGCAGCAGTATGTGCAGACGATCGAGCAATATGAATAATTGCATGTACCATTGATACGACAAGTATTCCTCGTAAAAGGATTGACAAACTTGACATATTCTTTATTGACGTTTACATTGTTGTGTGCAAATATGATTTAATTAAGACGTACGGGGAAATTTATGAAAACGAGGGCTTTGCAATGTTAAGTGAAACGATTTCTTTATATGAACAGATCAATATTGAGCATGCCATCAAGGGCGACCCGACCTCCAGCCTGGCTGAGGCGCTCCTTTGCCAAACCAAAGCCAAACTGTCTTATCTTGCGTCAGCATACAATGTGGCCGGCCGTTCCAAGATGAAGAAGGAGCAGCTTGCGGAGGCGCTTGTGGAGCGAATGAAGGATCCTGCGTCCATCAGGCCGGTTCTTCTCCTTGTTAAAGATGTGGAATGGAAGCTGTTCGAGACGCTGTTGCGCCAGCCTATGCTGCAAGACAATGGCTATCCTTACGGCTATTACGCCTATCTGCTGGAGCATGGCCTGGTCTTCACTTTTTACCAGGATAGCAAGCTGTATCTGGTGATGCCTGAGGAAATCAAGCACGCTTTCAACAAAATCGACCAGGCTGAATTCCGGAATACCCTGGCCAGATATCGTCTCATCCATGATTATGTATTGGCTTTAACGAATTTGTATGGCGCTTATAAGCCGGACAGGCTGGTGAACATATTTAACGCCCAGAACAAAGAGGTACCGCTTGGCGAGGATGAGTTTGCAGCTTGCCTGAATCATTTCCTGAATCGGGATGAATATTTTACCTGGCATGAAGGATACATTGTGGATATTTCGCTTGTGACTGATGAATCCGACGACGAGTTGAAGGCTCTTCTTTCAAATGTTGCAGGCAAACCCTATTACATTCCTGATCAGGATACACTTCTTAAGTACAAGGATGACAGCTATTTCGAAATCACGCCGCAGCTTAAGGCGCTTCGGAATTATGTGCTTCAAAACATGTGCCCCGACACTGAGATCGTTGACAATTTAGTAGATGATGTGCAGTTGGCATGCTCCATGGAAGCGAGCCTGCAAGAAATCATTTATGAATTTGAGAGACGGCAAATTCATTTTGACAGCATGGATCAGGCGCAGAAGGTAACCTCACTCATTGTGGATGTATACAACAACACGAGAAAATGGTCAAACGGAGGCCATACCCCGGCTGAGCTTAGCAAGCGATCTGGCCGTGCTGTAGTGAAGCCGCTGCATCAGGCCCATTATTTTCCGAATAAAAAAGAACAGGTCAGCGTGACCAAGATCGGCAGAAACGAGCCCTGCCCTTGCGGCAGCGGATTGAAATACAAGAAGTGCTGCGGTAAATAGACGAACTGAAGTCCAAAGCGACCCCTTTGTGTAAACAACGAAGGCGGTCGTTTTCTTTTTGTATTCTATGAAAAAAATTGGAAAATCCCATCAATTCGGGTTCCTGAGTCGTTATCTTAACGAGAACAACAAAACGCGGGAGTGAGTGGTGGGCTAATGGAAGCGAGCGATCTTTACGAAAAGCTGAAGGACGATGTGTACCGCTACGCAAGGTCAGCCTGCGCGGCATGAGCATGAAGCGAAGGATCTGGTGCAGGATGCCTTTATGAAGGCATTGCAGGAGCCGAAACTGGCCGGGCTACCGGACTACAAGCAGCGGGCCTGGTTCTTCAAAGTCATCAAAAATCGCATGATTGACATTAGCCGGCATGAGAAGCGGATCACTTCGTGGGATGAAGATTTGGATTTCGCGGTAATGCCCGCGGCAAGCCATCGTATGGAGGTCGCCGAGCTCCTTGGCCGCCTGCCTCAAGAGCTGAGCGATATCGTGTTCAAGCGCTACTGGCTTGGACTGTCCAGTCAGGAAATCGGACAACAGCTGGGGATGCCCGCAGCGACAGTCAGGTACAAGCTGCAAACCGCCATCAAAAAATTAAGAAAAGTATGGGAGGAAGATGTGAAATGAGCAAGCAAATCGGCAATGTCGGGGATACCAATACAGCACCGGTACTTTGCAACTGGGCGAGAATTATTTTGAACTGCTAAAGCAGCCGGAATATCTGTATGCCAACGGTGTGGTGATCATAGATAGAAATGTAAGCCTTGACACTTTTCAAAAGGGATTAGAGTGGCTGCACCTGATCGTCAATGGAGAAATATACAGCCCTTCGCATCTGGCCGGCGCTGTTACCGCCGCGCTAACAAAGGCGGGTGGGGATGCCGCCGAGATTCATATTTATGAGTATGCGCCGCCGCGTTTTGAAAAAGGGACGCTGCTGCTGACAAACGCCTATCTGGAGTCGGCGGAAGAGTCGCTTTATCTGGTGGTGAACGGTACGCTCCAGCTTTCGAAGGATTTGAATATGGAGCAATTTGCAGCCCAAATAGACCGCTTGTGCGTGAACGGCAAAGCGGTGGTATACGAAGAGCAATCCGCTTATTTTTATAAAAAAAATTCATCCTTCTCAAGCTGTTCCGTTCAATTGATCCCGGCGGGATACGAATTTCTGACCAAGCCGCTTCGCCTGAATGCCCGTTCCATCCGGCGTTTGAACGGCCACAAGCTGTTTACAAGAAAGCCGATTGTTATCGAAGCAGACGTATCCAGGGAAGCCCTCAGCCATGCGATTGCGGACATCAAGTCCTCGTCGTTCATTATTTGCAGCGAGGATGTCGAAGATCTTGCCTTTGAACGCTGCCCGGATCTGGATACGGAAATTCTGAGCTTTGAACATTCGTTCGTCTGGATTGAGGATGAAGAGACCTGGTCCAGGGATCAGTTTCTGGCATTGGATCAGCCTGTCAATTTTATCGTGAACGGCGAGCTGATTCTGGATGGCGATGTGACGGATGACGTACTCAAGGAAAAAATTCAGGCCATCGACCTTTTTGGCGAAATCATCATCCCGGAAAAAAGAATTAAAGCCGTTTTGTACCCTTATCTTCGCGTCAACTCTGGCGGTATTATAGAAAAGGGCACAGAAGAGGAGTTTCTAGGTATGGGTAATGTTGGAATGCTTTCGCTTTAAAAGAAATGAGGTTGATCATGATGTTATACATGAATAACGATGATATTGCCAAACAGCACTACAACAATGTTCGCGAGGAATTGGAGCGCTATAAAATGGCAGAGCATATGAGGCTTTTGAAAAGGGAGTCGGCCGGCTTGAATGGGGAAGCGCCAATCATCGCCCCCAAGCCGTCCCTCTTTGAACAGATCATCATGCTGGGGAGAAGAATGCTGTGATCGGTAATCGGAAGAGCGTTGTTATCCCAAGGTTAATGCGATCAAACAAGAAAGAGGAACCCGTTTTGGGGACAAACCCCGGGCGGGTTATTTTTTTGTTTTAATGGTATTATGATATCGAAAGAGTGCACAGGCAAAAATTAACAGAATAAGGTCGGCTGGAATAAAGCCGTTTTTTATTCGCTTGTATTAGGAGGTATACTTCGCTTTTAAGACGAGGGCTCGCTGGCATGCTGGAAGTGGTTTGAGCGCTTGCTGCAGTTCATGGATCAAATTCTCAAGACCTGGAATAGATTCGAACCGAAAAGGCCGCAAAATGCGGAGGTTTTAGAGCCAGGGGATATATTTGATTGAAAATTGAAGAGAGACGAAAACGGGGTGCTGATATGAAATTTAGAGCTTTTACATTGGATGATTTTGATTCCGTGATTGATTTATGGAAAAAGGCTGGTTTAATTCTTTCCCGCTCGGATACAATTGAAGGCCTACATAACAAGTTAAGAAGAGATCCCGAGTTGTTCTTTGTGGCGGAAGAAGATCGTCGGATCATTGGCGTTGTCATGGGAAGCTACGATGGAAGAAGAGGCTGGATCAACCATTTGGCGGTCGACCCTGAGTACCAAGGAAACAATATCGGGCAAGAAATGATCGGAGAACTGGAAAGACTCTTGAAGAAAGAGGGGTGCGAGAAGATCAATCTGCTGATTGAGCCAAGCAATCATAAAGTGCAGAGTTTCTATGAAAAACAAGGATATACAAGAGATGAATTAATATTTATGGAGAAGTGGATTTAGCTATTTTCTATATAATATAGATTCGAGAGAAGTGAAAAACTATTTTTTATCACTTCCCTCTCAGCGGATAGTTTTTATCTTTTGACACATAGATTATTTCATCAGGGAAGAATTTCTTGAAATATTTCTCGACCTTGAGATGAATATTCTTTTGGTACCAACCAGAAAGCTCATTCTCATTGAATAAAAAGGGCATACCTAAACGTTCGGATCGTTTTCCCATCGCACCATCACCTATATTAAGGGTATCAATATAAATTCGATCCACTATTCCATTCAAAAGTTTAGGAAAATCAGGAGTGAACGGTAACACTGGAGAAATTGCAGCCTGAGTGGCAATACCAGCATCGCATATTTTCTTCAGTGCTTTTAGCCGTAACTTAATTCCCGGAGCAACAGGAGAAAAAATTCGTCTAATATCCTCACGATCCGTTTCTATGGTCATGGATACAAGAACTTCACATTTTTTATTTAGATCAACTAACAAATCGAGATCTCTTGCAACAAGTGGACTCCGTGTTTGAATTTGAAGGAAATCAGGTGGATGATCCAACATTTCTTCCAAAATCTTACGAGTGATCCCCGCCTTACGTTCAATTGGTTGATAGGGATCTGTTGCCGAGGACATAAAAAGATTAATCGGTTTGTTTTTGAGACGAAGATTAGAGACTTCCTTTAGGTAAATAACCGCCGCATTCGTTTTGATGTCAAGCCAATCTCCCCAAGGAATATCTTTGAACTTCTGAATCGGCATTTCTCTCACGTAACAGTATTTGCAGGCAAAAGCGCAGCCGCTATAAGGATTTAAAGAATGCGTAAATCCAATATCCAAATAACCCTTAACTTCAGTAAGGATTTTCTTTGAAACAATGGCATTTATTTCGATCAGAGCTCTCCTCCTATACTTATTGATCCGTTCTACCCGTCAATGACGTGCTTCCTTTTATACCTTTTGGTTTTGTTAGTTCAAAGCTATACCTCACCATATCATGAATTTCAGGCTCTGGGAGTTCCCCATCTAAGATAAGAGTATTCCAATGCTCCTTGTTCATATGGTACCCGGGCTTTACTTCTTCAAAAAGGCCACGTAGAAAATGAGCCCTCTCCGGTTCGCATTTAAGGTTAACACATAAGTGTTCGTCATAATTGAAGATCAGTGCAAATATTTTCTTATTCCCGTTGTGCCGAATTGCAGTCCATCCTTCTCCAAAAGGATGGTCTTCATAAGAGCTTGGATAGGATAGACAGTAATCTATCATTTCATCTTTAGTCATCGTAAATTCACTCCATACCTCATTATTTTTATATCAGAACATGATTCGTTCAAACTATGATTTGCTGTTTCTTTTATACCATTCCGAGATTTCTTCAAGTCTTTGTTTGAACTTAGCTTCTGAACCTTCAGTTGTTGGATGGTAATACTCATGCCCTATTAACGAATCTGGCATCGTCTGCATTGTCGTTAATTTTTCTTCTGTATCATGAGCATATTTATATCCCTTGCCGGTGCAGGGAATATTACCTTTTCACATGTGAGTGATCCGTGTTGTTCTGCTTCTTAGTTTATCTGTTCATTAGTATAGTCGAAAGAAAAATACTTCCATTTCTATTAATTAGTCTAATTAGTAATAGAGCTGGCGAAGCGATGATTGTATCCGTTTACCCTAAGGAAGTATAATGGGAATAGCTGGACAAATTGAATATCCGAGGAGGCTCGAAGAAACCCATGAATTACAGAACATTGGGCAGAACAGGACTCAAAGTATCGGAAATCGGCTATGGAGCATGGGGAATTGGCAAAACGGCATGGATTGGCGCCGACGATGACGAATCGCTGAAGGCGCTTAACCGCTCCATTGATTTGGGGCTCAATTTTATCGACACAGCGCTTGTTTATGGGGACGGGCATAGCGAGAAGCTTGTCGGGCAAGTTGTCCGCGAGCGGACGAAGGACATTGTTGTGGCTTCCAAAATTCCGCCGAAGAACAGACAGTGGCCCGCTCGCGCCGGTGTACTTGCAGACGAGGCATTTACGGCCGAGTATGTCATTTCCAGCACAGAGCAAAGCCTTCGCAACCTGGGGCTTGAAACGATTGATGTCCAGCAATTTCATGTTTGGTCCGACGAGTGGATCGGGCAAGGGGACTGGCTTGATGGGGTGCAGAAGCTGAAAGAGCAGGGAAAAATCCGCTTCTTCGGCGTTTCCATCAATGACTACCAGCCGAGCAATGCGATCAAGCTGATTGAAACCGGCGTCGTAGATACGGTGCAGGTCATTTACAATATTTTTGAGCAGAGTCCGGAAGACGAACTGCTCTCTGCATGCGAGAAGCATAACATTGGCGTTATTGTCCGGGTTGCGCTCGATGAAGGCGGATTAACCGGAACGATAACGCCAGATACGGTTTTTAGCGAAGGCGATTTTCGTAATTCTTATTTCAGGGGTGACCGTAAGCAGCAGGTTTACGACCGGGTCCTTCAAATCACGAAGGATCTGGGAATCTCGGCGGACGAGATGGCCGAAACGGCGCTGCGCTACGTCCTTAGCCATCCTGCAGTGTCAACGGTCATTCCGGGCATGCGATCGGTCCGGAATGTGGAACGGAACGTGAAGGTTGGCGATGGGCGGGGTCTTCCTAATGACCAGCTTGTCAAGCTTAAGCCGCACCGCTGGATCCGCAATTTTTATAGCTGATTCCAAGTGAATAGAGCAAAGTATTCAAAACAGCAAGCTTCCACTTTCGGGGCTTGCTGTTTTGTGCTTATGTGCATGAATGGAAGCTGAAGTCGGATAAGGGTGTGGATTGTGCCCTACAGGCCTCGCGTGTAATCGCCAAGGATCCCGACGAGGATCCGCTTCGTGCTCTAGCCATGGCGCAAGCGCTGGGTTTTGCTGTCCGTCTCCAGAATTTGACGGAACAACAGGGCAAGCTTCAATTGAAGCAAATCGCTGATCTTTTTGAAATCGATGTCCAGCAATTCTCCAACCTTCTCCAAACGATACAGCACCGTATTTCTGTGAAGGAACAACTGTCTGGCCGTATCGTTAATATTTCCTTCGTTCAGGATGTAAGCTTCCAGCGTAGTAAACATCTCGCCCGCATATTCGGGGTCTTTCTCAAGCAAGGGGAGAAACAAATTGTTGCTGTAGTCGGCCAGTGCCTTTCTAGGAATATGCCGAAACAAAAAGCTGAGCTCCAGGTCCGAGAAGAGTATGACCGTGGGAGCCGGTTCGACGGGCAGATTTTCGCTGATCCTTGCGGCGTGTCTACATTCCTCGTATGCCTCAAGAACATGGATCAGCTTCAGCTTCGGATTGCTGACATAACTGTGAAAGCCCGAATCCGGCAAATTATGCAGCACTTCGCCGAAAGCCTCGACGATATGCTGAATGAGGGTGGAAACGGCAAGCTTGTCTGCTCGGAGCGCAAAGAGAGAAACCATTTCGTTCTCGAGCACAAGATGATGGGAATCGATATTAGACAGATAGGGATGATAGAGCAGCTCCCGGCGGATTTTCCGTAGGCCTTGCAGGGTTGGCGGCTTCTGCAGTCCCGGCATGAGAGAGGTTGTCACGCACAGGTGAACAGCGCCCTGGTAGTCGTCTTTCAGCACAGTTCGGGTTTGCTCCATGAATTGTTCGGGGGAGATCTTCCGCTGCAAATAGCGCTCCAAAATTAAGGTCCACTGGTATCCGGCAACGGACTGCCGCTCGTCCTGAAAGCGGTCCATGTGGAACGAAATAATTTCGGCGGCCTGATGGAACAGCCCCTCTTCTTCCTGAATGGCGGACGTATGGACAGGCATGATAACAAGGAAGCCGCAGCACTCTCCTTCCTGCAGAAGCGGCACACTGCAGCGCCATCCGCTGAGCGTGCGGGTTTTATCAAATTTGGTGGCCCATGGCCAGTCCCGGAGCACTTCGCTTTCCGGCCAGTCGCAGGTGCTGTGCAGAATTTGGCCTTGCGATCCGATGACGACCATGGGGTGGGCCAGAATTTCGCCAATCCGCTCAAAAAAGCTTGAGGTTTCACCGGGCTCAATGGCGAACCGCATTAGCCTTTTCTGCTTGTCAAGCGCATCATGAAGCTTCTTGGTGCTTCTCTCAATTTCAGCCTGGACAAGCGCGTTCATCTGATCCGCGAAGGTAAATTCGTAGGGCAGTTCAATGAGCGGAAAATGGAGTCGATTCGCTTCTTCAATAGCGATGTCGGGGATCTCCTTCCAATACCGTCCCAGCTTAATGCCAAGGCCTGCAGCCTTCCGGTTACTCAGGATTTGGATGAGATGAACGAAGTCCTCAGGCGTATCCTTGATGGCAAAAGCGGTTGTAAACAGCATTTCCCCTTCCTTTACCCAATCGGATATATCCGGCGCGTCCATGATATTGACGGACTTGATGACTCTCCCCGAGCCGCTTGCGCCGGCTGCAATTCTGGAACGGGACAGAGGATATATGCGGAGAGCTTCTTCTATGGTGAGACGCATTTCTCAGGTTCCCCCCTCACGTGATGTAGCTATCCTTTCTCCATCGCAAACCGCTTCGCGTCAATAATCGGTTGAAACGGCTTCAAGCATGGCGTCGGCCATTTGGCGCGTGACTCTTTCATATATCCGCTGCCCGATTTCAGCGGTGGACGGCGCCGGGTCTCCAATGACTCCCGTTTCGGACAGATCCCGGGTCGCCCAGGCGAGACCGATGTTTCCGCCAAGCCCGAAGCAGGAGCATTCGGCAGCCTTCGGATATTCGGAGCGGTAACGATCCTGCTTCACCCAATCCGGCTTTATGGCGAGGACAAGCGAGGTCTCCAAAGCACCGCCGTGAATGCCGTACTCCATTTCCCTTTCTGTGATCTCCGCATCTTGATAGAGTCCTCCCGTATTGATGAAGAACACCTGCAGCCCCAGCTCTACACGGGCATCCCGGGCGGCCAGCGTGATGATTTCGGGATTGCCGCCATGGCTGTTGACAATCATAAGCTTCTTCCAGCCGTCTGCATGCATGCAGCGCATCAAGTCGGACAGAACAGCCTGCATCGCAGCGGTTGAGAGCGAGAATGTGCCGGGGAATCCCGCGTGCTCGTTGCTTTTCCCATAGGAAATCGGGGGAAGCAGCCAGATGGAAGCATCCTTGGGCAGCAAATCCAGCGCACCGGTGATCAAGGCTTCGTTCAGCAGCGAATCCGTAAACACCGGCAGATGCAGGCCGTGCTGTTCAACGGAAGCGACCGGCAGGATCAGCAGCGCTTTCTCTTTTGAAATATCGGCGATTTGCTCTGTGGTAAGTGCCGGGAGAAAGCGATCGTTCCACACGCTTCCTTCATATCGGGTATTCATAAATGCGCTCCTTTCAGCATGCCGCCAAGATTCAAATCTCTATTATTTCACTAGATTCTCCCACTATATGTGTTAAAAAATATAACACTAAAGCAGGGTGATTTCACTTGTTTTCATATTTTTCAGTCACATTTTAGACAAAAAACCAATCGTTTTTGGTTTTTTCAGATCCGTATCCAAATTGGTGTCAGGTTAATTGACGGGGAAATCCGGAGTTCTTTATACTTCTCCTCAAAACCTAACATTCAAATATCAAGGAGGGCTACTAGTGAAAAGGATCAGAAACCATCGTCAAGTTGTCATGTCATTTGTTCTGGCCATGCTGATGCTGCTTGTGTCTGCTTGTGGAAGTAAAAGTTCGGATGGAAGCGCGCCATCGTCTTCGGCAGCGCCTTCGGAAACGTCATCAGCGGCTGCCAGCGATAATGACCAGCCTTATAAAGGGGAGAAACTGGTTGTTGGCGTTTGGGGAGGATCCTACGGCGATACGATCAAGAAATATGTGGCCGGACCGCTTGAAGCCAAGGGCGCGAAAGTCGAGCTTGTGCTTGGCGGAACCGGGGACAGGCTTTCCAAGTTGTATGCCGAAAAGGGCAATCCGTCCATGGACGTAGCTTTCCTTAATCTTTATGAAGCCAAAAAGGCCATCGAAGACGGTGTCGGAGAGCCCGTAGACAAGACCCTTCCCAATTTCCCGCAGCTGTATCCCGCAGCCCAAGAGAACGGGTACGGCATGACTTTTATGGGACTTGGCATTGTGTACAACAAAGACCTGGTCAAGGAGCCGATCAAGGAATGGTCCGACTTGTGGCGGGCGGACCTGAAAGGGAAAATCGCTTTTCCGACCTATCCCGGCTTTGAGGGAGACGCGCTCATTGCCATGGCCGGCAAAGCTTTCGAAAAAACCGAGAAGGACGATCAGGCCAACTTTGACAAGCTCAAGGAGCTGACGCCGGTGCCTATGACCTATTCCAATCTGGATGAGCTGTTTCTGGAAATGAAGAACGGAAGCGTGCTTGCTGCACCGATCTTTAACAGCTATGCGAACGAATATATCAAGAAAGGCTATCCGGTCGAGTTTGTCTCGCCAAACAGTCCCGGACCGGTCATGGCCAAGGATACCATTGTCATTGCGAAGGGCACGAAGCATGAAGCGCTGGCGAAGGAGTTTGTCAATCTCGCGATCGGACTGGAAACCCAGCAGCATTTTGCAGAAGACCTGTTCTTCGGTCCGACGAACAAGGAAGTGAAAGTGTCCGATGATTTGGCCAAGCAAATCGTCTATGGCGAAGATGCGGTCAGCAAGCTGGAAATTTTGGATTGGAATTATATCATCTCCAAACGTTCCGAGTGGACTCAGAAATGGAACACTGAAATCCTCGCAAAATGATGGTAGTACCCGTAAAGGAGGGGAGACGGATGAAGGAGACGGCGGAGGAGTCACGAACGCTTCAAAAGCTCAGACGCAGACAGGCGTGGTCCGGTGCGGCCCTCCTGTCTCCCGCACTATTCATTTACTCAGTCGTCTTTATGATTCCCGCGCTGGTTCTGCTTATAGGCAGCTTCCAAGCGAACCAGCCGGAGAAGAAAATGTGGGAGCGGGGATGGGCGCTAACCAGCTTCTCCCGCTTTTTCTCCGACCCTTATTTTATCAAGGTGATCGGAGTCACGCTGCTGATGGGCGTCGTTGTGGTCTTCTTTTCGCTTATGATCGGGTATTTGCTCGCCTATCACATTTACAAGGCCAAATCGCTGGCCAAAACGACCTGGATTACCGTGGTGCTGACTCCCCTGTTCAGCGGCGCGCTGCTTCAATCGCTGGGGTGGTATTTGCTGCTGGCCCGTTACGGACCCATTAACGTATTGTTAAGAGACACCGGGATTCTCACGAAACCCTTCAACTTCCTGGGAACGTACGGCGCCGTTACGATTGCGCTTGTACACGGGTTTCTGCCGTTTATGGTGCTGTCCATCGTCAATTCGCTTCGCTCCATTCCGGCGAATTTGCTTGACGCGGCGGCCAGCCTTGGCGCAAACAAGTTCACGGCCTTCGTTAGAGTGACTCTCCCGCTTACGAAGGGGGGAATGGCAGCAGGCAGCGTGCTTGTATTCGGAGGCACGATCGGCTCTTTCGCCACTCCCGGCATCGTTGGACAGGGTAAAATCCAGCTCTTGGCCCAAATCATTTACCAGCAGGCCATTCAGGTCTTTGACTGGTCCTTTGCTTCGGCCATTTCACTCGTCCTGCTGCTGGTGCTTGCTACCGTGCTGGTTCTAACCCGTTTGGCAGGCCGTAAAGGGAGGGAAGCTTGATGAAGTCAACAGCCGGTAGCCAGATTCCCCATAGAATCCTCGCGGTACTTTACCGCATCGCCGTCTATTTGGCATTTGCGTTCGTCCTGGCGCCTATGCTGCTCATGATGCTCGTTGCTTTCAATAAAGCCGATTTTTTCTCTTTTCCGCTTGAAGGATTCAGCTTCCGCTGGTTCAAAGAGATGGCCGAAAATAGCGAGTACCGCAGCTCCATCATGGCCAGTCTGAAGCTGTCTTTATTCGCCACTCTGCTTTCGCTGGCTATTTCCATGCCGGCAGCCTTGTCCCTGCGGACCAGGAGCAAGCAGTGGGTAGAGTCCGTACTGGTTGCGCCGCTGTTTTTTCCGCTGGTCATCTGGTCGCTCGGCCTGCTGCAATTTTACGGCATGATCGGTCTGTCCGGATCGTTTCTTTCTCTTTTAATGGCTCACACGGTCATGATTACGCCGTTTATTTTCCGGATCATCATCCAGAGTCTGCGCGAGGGCAATCCGAAGCTGGAGGAGGCGGCGTACAGCCTTGGGGCCGGAAAATGGACAACATTCCGTAAAATCACCCTGCCGCTGATTGTTCCCGGCATCCTCGTCGGCGCGGTGTTCGGCTATCTGATGTCTTTTACCGATGTCACGCTCACGCTGTTTATTTCCAGTTCCGGTTCGCCAACCTTCCCGGTTCGCGTCTACTCGGAGCAGCGCAGCGAGGGCCTCAACCAGATCGTGCTGGCCTGGTCGGCGATCATTACGCTGGTGATCTTTATTTTGTCGCTGATCGGCGAAAAATTGGCCGGTTGGTCCCGCTATTTCTAATCCATTACTTTACGAGAGGTGACGGAGCATGATCAATAAAATCGGGCCTTTTATGATAGATGGCCTGCCGGCGTTTACCCGAATTACGCCCGAGCAGGTTGGGCCGTACGTTATTTTCGTTGTGAAGGACCCGCTTCACGGGTGTGACAAAGACGTGGCGGAGGAGGTAGCCGAGCATTTCGATACCCATACGCTGGTATCGGACACAGGCATGGCCAAGACGTATACCGGAACGTATAAAGGCGCCCGCATTACGGTGGTTTCCTGCGGCAGCGGCGCGCCTGAGCTTGAAATCATTCTGATGGATTTCATGACCCATTCGAATGCGCATACCTTTATTCGAGTTGGCGGGTCCGGAGCGATGCAGGAGCATCTATCGGTCGGCGATCTGGTCATCGCGACCGGAGCTGTGCGGGATGACGGAACAAGCCGAAGCTATGTGCCGGGGCAGTTCCCGGCCATCGCCGATTATGAGCTGGTTGCAGCCATGAAAAAAGCGGCGGAAGACCGCGGATACCGGCACCATCTCGGCATTACCCGGTCCTGCGACTCTGAATATGCAGGCGTCGGACGCCCGGCGCGAAACGGCTATTTGCTCCAGCAGCATGAGCAGGAATTTGAAATGTGGCACCGGGCGGGCGTGCTCAACGTGGAAAGGGAGGCGTCGATACTGCTGACGCTGACGACGCTGTTCGGCCTCCGAGGAGGCGTGGTCAACGCCATCGGCGACAACTTTGTCACGGGCGAGAAATTTGTGGCCGGAGCCGGATTCGAACACGCCATTATGACGGCGCTTGACGGCATCGCGCTGCTGGATGAACGGCTGAAGCTGAAGGCTTGAGAAATGCAGCTTTCGCGGGAAATATTGGATTACAGCAATCTGCAGAGGGAAGGGAACCGATCATGAGTCAACTGACACTGGAACGTCTGTCCAAAACATTTCGCGGCGTAGAGGTGCTTCAGGATGTATTTCTTCAGGCGGAGCAGGGCGAATTTATTTGCCTGCTGGGACCGAGCGGATCCGGCAAAAGCACCATACTGCGGATGATCGGCGGGTTTGAGACACCCGACGCCGGAACCATTTCACTGGCGGGCGAGCAGATTCAGGCCTTGCCTCCAAACCGCCGCAATATCGGTTTTGTATTTCAGGATTATGCGCTGTTTCCGCATTTATCGGTGGAAGAGAACATCGCTTTCGGACTGAAATGCAAAAAAACGGAGAAAGCCGAGATGGCCGAGCGGATTCGGTCGGTTCTGAAGCTGGTCGGTCTTACCGGACTTGAGAAGCGTTACCCGAAGCAGCTGTCCGGCGGGCAGCAGCAGCGCGTAGCTATAGCGCGGGCCATAGCGCTGAGGCCGTTGCTGCTGCTGCTGGATGAGCCGCTTTCCAACCTGGATGCCAAGCTTCGCAGACAGATCCGTCTTGAAATGCGCGAGCTGCAGAAGGAACTCGGCATCACCACGATTATGGTTACGCATGATCAGGAAGAAGCGATGACGATGGGCGACCGGATCGCTGTGCTTCAGCATGGCCTCATTCAGCAAATCGGCAGGCCGCTTGAGCTGTACAATGCGCCGGCCAATCTGTTCGTGGCGGGTTTCATCGGCGATCCGCCCATCCATCTGGAGCCCTGCAGCGGCGTCATTCGCGGGGGGACGCCGGGTGTCGAAGCGCTGGGCGTGTTCTTTGCAGCCGAGTTCGCGGCACTCGCTTTGGCGGAAGGCTGGAAAGGACGCAGCCTTGTGCTCGGCATTCGTCCCGAAAATATCGGGGTACGCGAGGCAGGCGAAGGAACGGGGGTTCCGGCGGTCGTCGAGGTGACCGAGCACCTTGGAGCCTCGGCTTTGATTCATGCACGAACGGAATCCACGGGAACGCGGGTCACAGCGCTAGTTCACAACAAATGGATACCGGAAAAGGGCGAGCGGGTCGAGCTGGAGCTGCGACCGGAAAACGCCTTGCTCTTCGACGGAGCGACTACGCTGGCGGTTCAGGGCGTTACGATCAAGGAAACGGCGCTGCTTTCCGGTGCCGGGAATTGAGGGAGCTATGAAACAACAACGAATTTTATGTTTCGGCAACGTCGTGATGGACGGCATGTTCATGTTGTCGCAAATGCCCGGCTATGACGAGAAGGCATTTGCGGATACGGTATCCTGGTCGCCCGGCGGTCCGGCGATTCATTTCGCGACGATATCCGCTAGGCTGGGCTCGCATGCGAGCGTGCTTGGCTGGGTTGGTGACGATACCATCGGCCTGCAGGTGAAGCAGGCCTTGGAGTCCAAAGGCGTCAAGCCGGTTTTTCATCAAATTTTAAATACGCAGACCCCTACTGCCATCATTATGGTGGACCGTACAGGAGAGAAAGCGGTAGTATTGTCTCCGCCCATTGACCGCTCGCGGCTTCCCGAACCTGAGGAAGTGGCGGCCTATGATTTGACGGGTACGAATCATATTCATACCCACTTGTTTCTGGCCCCTTATGTGGAGTGCATGCTCGCGGCATCCGGGGAAATTGGCATTTCCCGTTCGCTTGACATAGAGCCGTCTTCCGTCAGAAGGTGGGGGACGGAGAAAGTCAAAAGCTTGCTCAAGCTGACCGACATCATTTTCATCAAGGAGCCTGCCGTCAGCATGCTCTGTCCGGAAGGCGAAGATTTGCCGGAAAAGCTGAGCCGTATTGCGGACTGGGGGCCCTCAGTGGTTGTCTGCACCCGGGGGCGGCACGGAAGTACGGCTTCGGCGGGTGGCCGGCTTTTCTTCAGTCCTTCGATTCCGGTCGTCACGAACAATTCGCTGGCGGCGGGAGATATTTTTGCCGGCGTGTTTGTGTATCGCTATCTGGAGGATCAGAGCATCGAGGGGGCGCTTCAGTACGCGACCGCGGCCGCTTCCGTAGCCGTCAGCCGTTCGGGAAGCTCCTTGCATTATCCTTCCGTGCAGGAGATCAAAGCTACGCTTGCGCAGCATAAGCTTATTTTCCAAAAAAACGAGGTGGATGCTTAAATGGAAGTTTACATTCATGCAAATATTTTGGCCGGCCCGGATCTTAACCTTGTTGAGGACGGAACGCTTATCGTGGAAAATGGAACAATCGTCGCGATCGAGGAAGAGTCCAAGGAACACGGAATCGATTTACAGGGCGGGCTCGTCATTCCGGCTTTTGTGGATGCCCATACGCATATTGCCGATACCGGGGCCAAAGAGCTTGGCGTCGGGCTGCTGGTGGAGGACGCCGTGCTTCCGCCGAACGGGCTGAAGCACCGGTATTTGCAGCAATTAACGGAAGAGAAGCTGATTGAAACGATCCGGCAGGGCTTGAAGGAAATGCTGAAATCCGGCATTGCCGCCTTCGGCGATTTCCGGGAAGGGGGCCTTGACGGCATCCGCGCTCTGCGGACGGCAAGCCAGGGGCTGCCGATTACTCCCGTTATACTCGGTCGGCCAATGGCCGATTACAAGGCCGGATACGAGCTGACCCGCAAGGAGCTCGAAGCCGTCGTGGAAGAAGCGGACGGATTCGGGATATCCAGCATCGGGGCGTTCGGTCTCGATGTATTCCATCAAATCCGGGAGCTGACAACCGGGAACAAGGTGTTTGCCATTCATATCAGCGAATCTCCGCGGGATCACGAGCTTTCCCTGCAAAAATTCGGTGAAACCGAAGTGAAGCGCGCCTTCGCCTTTGAACCGGATCTGATGGTCCATCTAACCCATGCGACGGCGTCGGATATTGCCGAGGTGAAGAACCGCGGCCAAAGAATTGCAACCTGTCCGCGCACCAATTTGCTGCTTGGGGACGGCATTCCGCCGCTGCACGAGTTTTATGCCGCGGAGATTCCGATTTCGATCGGATCGGATAACATGATGTTCTCCAGTCCGGATCTGTTCAGGGAAATGGATACGGCCAGCAGGGCCGCGCGCGGATTGACCAAGAATCCGCAGGCGATGGATTCGCGCTACCTGCTCAAATCGGCGACGCTCTCGGGGGCACAGGCCCTCAAGCTTGACCGCCTTATGGGCTCGATCGAGCCCGGAAAGCAAGCTGCCTTCCTGGTCCTTGGCAAGAACCGGGACTCGTTGGCATACAGCCACGACTTGGTTTCCTCCGTTGTTCACCGCTGCGGCCCTTCGGACATCAGCCATTTTGTCTGCGGGGGCCGGACCGTCATTGAAAACTACAAATTTATGCTTGATCTTTAGTAAGCCGGGAGGGGAAAAGAGATGGAGATATCGCCACGAATCAAGGCTGCACTGGCCCGTGGCGAAGCTGTAGTCGGTGTTGAGTCGAGCCTGCTGACTCACGGGCTGTCATACCCGAAATCGCTGGAGCTTGTCCGGGACATTGAACAGAATATTCGGGGGCAAGGCGCAGAGCCGGCGGTCTTCGCCATGCTGGAAGGCAAGCTCCGCATCGGTTTGGAGCCCGAGGAGCAGGAATGGCTGGCCCGGGCTAAAGGTACCATCAAGCTGACGCTCGCAGATCTGGGATCTGCAGCCGCCAAGCTTTGCAGCGGCGGAACGACCGCAGCGACAACAGCCTGGATGGCCCACCGGGCGGGTATCAGGGTAGCTCTGGCCGGAGGTCTTGGCGGAGTGCATCGCGATGTCGGGGAAACGTGGGACATTTCCGGAGATCTCAGCGCAATGGGGCATTATCCCGTTCTGATGTTTTGCGGCGGGATCAAGACATTTCTCGATATCGGCAAAAGTCTGGAGGCGCTGGAGACGTTGGGCGTGCCTGTTTGGACTTACCGCAGCGACAGGTTTCCGGGTTATTTCACCCCCCGCTCGGCATTCGCAAAGCTGCGGGTCGATTCGGCGACGGAAGCTGCCGTCATGGCTTCGGCCCACTGGAAGCTCGGCTTGGAGACAGGCATCGTGCTGGGCGTGCCGATTCCGGAAGAAAGCGCATTTGATGCTGAGGAAATTGAGTCCGTCGTTTCCGCCGCCCTGCAGGAGGCAAAAGGTAAGGCAGGCGGCAAAGGAGTAACCCCATATATTATCAGGGCCATTGAAGAGCATACCAAGGGCCGTTCGGCCGAAGCGAACAGGGCTCTCCTTGTTGAAGCAGCCCGCGCCGCCGCTGAGACGGCAGTTGCGCTTTCTAAGCTGTAGGCAGGGGGGCTAGAGCTGGAAGAACGCCGGACGCGCCGCCTGATCACTCCTAGAAACAAATTGGCCTGCTCCTGTAAAGGTCAACGGAAAATAAAAAAAGCTATTGTAAAAATGAGTGAAACAGCAACCAAAACCAATGAAATGAAGTGGCTTTTTGTTTCTCTAATGTATCTCCATTCCATATAAGCACGAAAGCTGAATGACAAGGCTATGAGGATGCCGAATAAAGGTTGTAATTGACTCATATCAAGCTACTCTATCTGTATTGCTGTATAGCCGGCGTCCCCCAGGTAACGTTTCCGCCGGGCAAGGCGGACAGTGATCCGGTTGCCTTGCTCTTCTAACGCTTAAGTCCGGGACAGATCATACGCTGCTTGATTGGGTCATGCAGCAGGATCTCCCCGGGCTTCTTTCGTTTGACCGGAAGAAGGCCAAAAAGGACTGTCCGGTAAAACACCAGCCAAGCCCTCTCCACGTACAATAACCTATATGTACAATATGGGAGGGCCTGATATGATTATTCTTTTGTCTGGCGATGCGCAGCAAATCGCCGGTTTGAACCTGACCCCATGGGAACGGAATATTGTAAATATGAAGCAAATGAGCCCGGCGGAGTACCGGTACAGTTCACTTGAAAGCTTGAAATTCGAAATGAACGCAAGAACCCGAATCGTACAATCGGCCAGAGCTTTGCAGGAGAGCGGCGCAAGCTTTTCGGATTTTAAACGCAGCAAATGCAACGAGCAATTCTGGATGCGCACGAACCAGGGCGGATTCCGGTTAAAAAGCGGCGTTTCGCCTGCTGACGGCATTAATGATATTTTTCAGAACGGACGTCTTTATGCCTTCGAATGCGCGACAGCGATTGTAATCGTTATGTACAAGGCGATTCTGGATTTGATTGACAGGAACACGTTCAACACTTATTTTCAGGACCTGCTGCTCTATACCTGGTATTACGATAATGATTTGAGGTTTAACAGGACGACTCTTCCGGAGGCTTATCCGGGAGATGTGCTTTATTTCAACAACCCTGATTTCGATCCGGCCACACCGGGCTGGCGGGGGGAAAATGCCGTTCTGCTGGGACCCGATCTCTTTTATGGGCATGGACCGGGGATCCGTTCTTCTGCCGCTATGATCGCTATATTGAATTCGAAACGAAAGCCGGGCAGCCTGACGTCCGCTTATTTAATAGATGAAGTGCTTATTCTTGACTTTGAGCATATCCGTAAATTGAAAGAAGGCGCTGCCCGAATCGGCACCCGCAAATATATGCTTCGTTAATATCATTCCATAAAATGAAACTATCCGCCTAAAGTCCCGTATATAATGGTAAACATTGCCTGTAGATCTAAATTGGCGATGCTGTTCACTTATTGACGGAACGGCCAAATTGTGAGAAACTGGCTGCATTGAGTAGGAAATTTTTCCTAAAAAGAGAAACGGTGTCGTCCGTCCTAATGATCTCTAGGGGAAGGTGGAAAGTAGATGGGGTTTTTTGAAAGATTAAAGAGAATCGCGAGTGCAAACTTGAATTCGGCACTAGACAACCTTGAAGATCCGATATTGATGATTGACGAGGTGCTCCGGGAGTTGGATGAGAATATTGCCAAGGTAACGACTGCCGTTACGTCCCAGATGGCGGTTGAGAAGCGGTTCGAGCGGGAACTGACTGAGGCGGATGCCATGATCGAGAAGCGGGATGCCCAGGCCCGCCAGGCATTGGCTCAGGGAGAAGAGGAGCTGGCCCGTGAGGCGCTGATCGATAAGAAGCGTTATATAGAGAAACGGGAAGAGCTTGATGCGAATTACCAGACAGCCAAGGCGAGCTCCGGCAAGCTGAAGGAGCAGCTGGAAGATATGAAGGAAAAGGTTCAGGACATGAAATTGAAGCGCAGCACGCTCGTTGCCCAGGCGGAAGCGGCCAAAGCCTCGAAAACCATCAACGAGACGATGAGCGGCGTGGGCGATGACAACCTTAGTGATACATTTGCCAAATTGGAAGATAAAATTTTGCGATTTCAGGACCAGGCTTCAGCTGCGCAGGAGCTGGCTAATGAAGGGCAGTCGCTCGACGATAAATTCGAGAAACTGGCGAAGCAAGGCAAGGATCACGAAATCGAGGATGAGCTCGCTAAGCTTAAAGCAGAGCTGAACCAGAAGTAGGTTCTACACCAAAGAGTAAATGAAGCTTGGAAGTATGCTGTGCTTCCAGGCTTTTTTAAATCTATATGTTGATACAGTGATGCAATTTATAGCATTAATAGAAAGAGGAATGTTCATGAGAATAAGGAAAATTTCGATAGGGGTACTTGTGCTGTTCGCGATTTTGCTCGTCCATGCTTCTTCCGCTTTTGCAGCAACCATTCCTGCCAAAAATGGCTATGTCCAGGATACAGCGGATATTTTGAGCAAGGATGATGAGGCGGAGATTGTAAAGAGAAATGGCACTGCGCCTTTTCATTTGTATGTTTATACCATCAACAGCCTGAATGGCAAGACAAGCGGATCGGTCGCCTCATCCGTGTTTAAGTCCTGGTCTTTGGGTAAAGATGACGGCTTGCTCCTCGTGTCGATGGATGAAAGGGAGGCCCGCTTGGAGCTGTCAACAGGCAGCGACCTGCAGAGCTCCATCCTGGAGTCGCCGGATTATAAAGATAATGCTAATCCTGTATCCGGACTGCTCGACGATGTCTTTATCCCCAGTGCGGCGGATGGGGAGTTTGGTTCCGGAACCCTTTCTTTGATGAGCAGAATGAGTGAACTGGAACAGACATATACAGCCGGGAATAAGAATGGGACAGCCTTGTCTCAGGCGGCTGCAACGACCACGCCAGCGACGGCGGTACCGGCCACGCCGGCGACGGCCGCACCGGCAGCCACTGCCCCGTCTACATCTGCTCCATCCAGCGCCGCACCTGCAAGCGCTGAGCGATCCAGCGTAGCGCCAGCTACAACTGCTCCGTCTTCAGCAGCGTCTTCGAATTCAGCGGCAACGGCTAAGCGAGTTGGCAATATTATTGGCACCATTGTTGTTGTTTTCCTGCTCAACTTGGCATTAGGCATTCTATTATCGCCATTAGCCTTAATCTTCTATTTACGTAAAAATAAAAGAAACCTGACGAAAGAGTTTCTTGTCATCTCCAAACAGCATCAGGAAAATTTATCCGGTCTCTATCAAATCGAGCAGGAGATCGGTCCTCTGCTTAAAATGTCGGATGGAACATCCGAAGCCTTCCTGACCGAGGTGGAAAGCAAGTATAACAGACTGCTTCAAATGGCTACTGCGGATTCGCCTGTTATCCTGAATGATAAAGCCAGGAACTTTATTTTTGGCAAAAAAGCCAAAAGCTATCTGGAAGCCAAACGCAGAGTACTGGTTATTGCCAAGGAAGTTCAGGATGTCAGGAACGCTTTGGAGAGGTACCGGGATCTGGAAGCCGATGTTACTGTCGGACTTAAATCCCTGCATAAGGATTGGGATGAGACGAACGAAATGCTGGCCCGGTTAATCCGGGAAACGGGGAATGAATTTGAGGAGCTTGTTCGGAAAGGGCAGGCGCTGAAGGAACGGCTGGGACAAAGTCAGGGTGCGTTGGCATTTGATCCGCTGGAAGCTCAAAAATTCTCCGACACCATGCAGCAGCAGATTGGAAAATGGAAGCAGGATGTAGCCTCCCTTTTTGCGCTGAAAGAGAAATGGGACGAGCTCCCGAAGCTCCTTCGCCAGGAGATACAGCAGCTTGCAGAGCAAGAAGGGCTGATTTTGTCCGAAGCGAATCCTTATGAACTGCTCGATGCTGCGGAGAGCCGCATTCAGCAATTTGCAAGATTCATTGAAAAGGCAGATATCAAGAAGGGAGACGCACTTGCCTCTGAACTGGAGCAGGACCGGGCAACTGCGCTTGCCATCGTCAAGGATACCATTGCGGCACGTGATTGGGTAGGCAGCATGCTTGCGTCAGCCAAGGATCGCATTTCAAGGCAGAAAATTTGTATGCCGAGCTGGAAAAGTGCTTGGATGAAGTAAAGGCCGCATACGATCATTCGCTCTGGAGCGAGCATCAGCAATTGCTGGACCAATTTAGTGGCAAGGTTAAGGATATATCCAGACAGATCTCCAGTGTCGAGGCCGGCTATCAGCCGACTGAACAGAAATACGCCGCTTGCAAAGAGGAGTTGGAGCAGGTCTTTAGCCAGCTTGATCAGTTTGAGGATACCGCGGAGAGGATTAAAGGGCTGAAACCGAAGTTGGATCAAAAATTTGATAAATGGTTCCAACAGCTTCGCGCTCTGCAAAAGCGATATAATGTGACTGTGCAAAAAATTCAGGACGAGAAGTTGATGCCTGCTCCCCGCATTCAGCAAAGAGGACGGGAAGCGGATAAAGCGCTGACGTCGGCTGAGGCGGCTGTGAACGCGGTACCGCGTAAATTGAATGAGCTGGACAAGTGTATAGATCAAGCGGAGCGAGCGGTAAACAGACTGGACATCGTCTTCGAAAAGGTGCAGGAGGAAAAGGCGAATGCTGAAGAGATGCTGGAAGAGCTTGAGCGCAGCTATTCAAAAATGAAGGGCCAATTAGGGTGGCTGAAGTCCGCAGAATACACCTCCGACTTTAAACAGATCCGGGAGTCTGCGAGTGAGGCTTTGCTTGCGCTGAATTTTGAAGAGGTCAGCCGGTATGTAAACAAGGGCCATTTCCTTGTGGGTGAAATGGAAGACAAATTTGAAGAGAATGAGGAAGAGCTCAGGAGAAAATTAGTGGTTTCCCAAAGAGAGTTTAGACAGCCTGACCTATCCTTTGGAGGACCTTTCAGCGGTCAGGAGTCACGCAGCAGCGCTGATAACCGTTCCTCTTCCAGCGGCGGAGACTCAAGCTTTGGCCAAAACAGCCAAGGGGGAAGTACAGACTACGGCAGCGGAAGCAGCGGAGGGGATTCCAATTATGGCAGTGGAAGCAGCGGCGGAGATTCCAACTTTGGCGGCGGAAGCAGTGGAGGAAGCTCCAAGTGGTAATGTCATGTGCTGAAAAGCTTACTTTTTGAACACGCACTATAAGCAAAGCGGTCTTTTCTTGCGGCTCTTGACGCGGATGATATGCTCAATATAAAAGGGTGCCGAAGAAGCGGCAGACTCGGATACGCATCTATGCTGGCTGTCGCCCTCTTAAAGGCACGCATCAATATAGAGAGAGGGAGAGAAACGCTTGAATTCATCAACCATTGCGGAGCAGCCGCCCGCTTCAGGGAACGGCCGTTTTCCCTTGTCGCTGCTGTGTCTGACGCTCGGCGCATTCGCCATAGGCATGACCGAGTTTATCATTATGGGCCTGCTGCCTAACGTGGCACATGATCTGCATGTGTCCATTCCTCAGGCCGGCCAGCTTATTACAAGCTATGCGCTCGGAGTTGCCGTGGGCGCTCCCTTGCTTACGGTGCTGACCCACCAAATGCCGCAGAAGAAATTGCTTGTGCTGCTGATGGGTATTTTTATTCTCGGCAACGGGCTGTCGATGGTTGCTCCTACATATGAGCTTCTGATCGCTGCGCGGATTATGACGGCGCTTGCCCACGGCACGTTTCTTGGCGTAGGCTCCCTGCTGGCTTCGCGGCTTGTCCGTCCGGACAAACGGGCCGGAGCGGTGTCCATGGTGCTTGCCGGACTGACCATAGCGAACATCGTCGGCGTCCCCTTCGGAACCTTTATCGGCCAGCAGCTTGGCTGGAGATCCTCCTTCGGCGCCATTACCGTGCTTGGCTTTTTTTCGCTGCTCGGCATTATCCGGTTCATCCCTGCCATTTCACAGTCTAAGGTTCCAAGTCTGGCCAAAGAATTCCGCAGCCTGGTGAACCCCCAGGTGCTGCTAATGCTGCTGACGGGGGCATTCGGCTGTGCAAGCCTGTTCTCCATGTTCACGTACATCACACCTGAACTGGAGTCCATCAGCGGCTTTGCGGAGCATGAGGTGACCTGGATTCTCGTTCTGTTCGGGGTTGGAGTGACGCTGGGCAACATCATCGGAGGAAGACTCGCGGACTGGAAGCTGATGCCGTCGCTCATCGGCAATTTTATCGCGCTCGCGATTATTCTCGCTGTGCTGAGCTTGATGCTGCCTAACCCCGTGCTGGCGGTCATTACGGTTTTTGTATGGGGCGTTGCCGCTTTCGGCATCATGCCGGGCGTACAGGTGCGTATTCTGAATCTGGCCCATGAAGCGCCTTTGCTTGCCTCTACCTCCGCCCACTCCGCCCTGAATCTGGGCAACGCGGCCGGCGCATTTCTTGGCGGGCGAATCATTGTTTACGCCGGTTTGCCTTCCGTTCCATTGCTTGCGTCCGGGCTGGCCGTACTGGCTTGTGCCGGATCGATCCTTAGCTACATGCAAATCGAACGGAAGAAAAGCGGAAATCAGGAGGCGATAGGAGCTTGAGTAGTCAGATTGTACTGGAAAAAGTGGAATGGGGTACGCCTCAATATTCCGAAGGGTTGAAATTAAGAGACAAAGTGCTCAGACAACCGCTCGGGATGAGTATTTATAATGACGACCTGAAGGGCGAGAAGAATGATATTCATATTTTGGCGGCAGCGGATTCCGGGGTAGTTGGAGTGCTTTTTCTGCGGAAGGTAGACGAAATCACCCTGCAAATGAAGCAGGTTGCCGTTGATGACTCAGTAAGAGGAACGGGCGTGGGCAGGCAGATGGTGGACTTTGCCGAACGGCTGGCCGCGGAAGCCGGATATCAGACAATCGTTTTGCATGCCCGGAAGGTTGCGGTTCCTTTTTATGAAAAATTGGAATATGTGCAGGTGGGCGAGCCTTTTACCGAGGTGGGCATTCCGCACAGGAGCATGATCAAACAGCTGGGCTGACGGATGTCGATGTGAGCTGAATAAACGAATTGGAAGGAACGCTTTTCGCACAAAAAAGGGGCTGTTTCCGAGGTTACACAACCTTGGAGTAAGCCCCTTTGATTATTTATTTTGCTTACACTAGCTCAACTTCCTGTTCGAGAATGCTTTGGAATAGAAAGGCAAGGTTCAGCTTCAGCAGATGCTCGTAATTTTTGAGATCCATTTGCAGCAGCTCGCTGATCTTTTCAAGACGGTAAGCGACCGTATTTCGATGGACAAACATCTCCTTGGCGACTTCGCCTACTTGGCCGTTATGCGTGATGAAGAGACTCAGCGTGTTAATCATCTCCTGAGCGGAATCGGGCGATTTCTCCAGAATGGGCGCAAGGGCAAATTGGCAGAACCGCTTCATTTTATCGCGGGGAACGGACTGGAACAGATAGGCCATTTCCACATTGCCGTACTCTACGACGAGCTGGCTTAAGTTAAGCTGCTTTGCCGTCTCGCTCGCATTCAGGCATTCCCGGTAAGCATCGCCGAGCTGATCGGGTTTCTCCTTTTGGTGGCTCAGGGAAAAACGAAGAGAGCCGCGTGTTTCAGCCGCTGTTTTGGCAAACAGCTTGGTCAGCAGATCGGAAAGCTTGCGTTCCCCTGCAGGCATGCTGGCGGGGAAGATGGAGAAGAGAGCGCCGTCTATGAAAAAATGAAGATGAAATAAATCCTTAAGCAGCGGATGATACTGAAATTCCTGCCGGATCGTATTCAGCAGATTGTCTTCGCTGCGGCCGCTTTTCTCCGAAACCGTTGTCAGCAAGCATTGATAAGGGCCGTCGCAAAGGGTGACGTCCATTTTTTTCGCGCACTCAAGCACCGCATCGATCGACACGTCCTGCTGCAAATAGCTTCGCAGAATCGAGGCCAGCTCGTTATCGGCGGCGCTGACAAACTGCTTGCGGCTCATCGCTTCCAGATGGAACGAAATAATCTCGGCCGCCTGAAGGTACAGCCCTTCTTCTTCCTTGGACGGGAATCCATCTGGAGAACGGAACACCGCGAATCCGATCGGCTGGGCATCATTGCCCCGCAGCGGGATCAAGGTCAGCTTGCCGCTTTCGCTGCGCCGCCACTGCACATTCGGCTTCCATGGCCAGCCTTTCAGCAGCTGCGCTTCGGTGAGGGGAAGATTGTTAAAGAGCAATCGTCCCCGGGCATGAATGACGGCCATCGGGCATTCCAGAATAGCGGAAAGCCCCTGAAAGAAATCGCTGCTTCGGTTCATAAGGGCAAACCGGATAAGCGCCTGCTGTTTTTCCAGAATGCGCTGAAGCTGATGTGTGCTTTTCTGGATTTCTGCGCGGAACAGCCCGTTCATCTGATCGGAAAACGTAAATTGAAAAGGAAGCTCGATAATAGGAAAACCAAGGCGATCCGCTTCCTCAATGATGGATTCGGGGACAGTGGTCCAGAATCTGCCCAGCTTGATTCCTAAAGCGGCAGTTCCTTTGCCTGCCAGCTTCTGAACGAGCTGAACGCCATCTTCGGGCCGATCTTTTATCAGATAGGCGGTAGTAAACAGCACTTCCCCTTCATGAACCCAGTCTACAATATCGGGAGCATCCATGACATTCACGGATTTGACGATTCGCTGGAGGCCGGATTTGCCGGCGATAAGCTTGCCTTCTGAGAGCGGATATATGGACAACGCATCTTCAACGGTCATGTACATGGCAGTTCACCCTTTCGTTGTGGTATGAAGGAAAATGGCAGCAGCCGGTATTGGGTTTATTATATACCTTTGAAGAGCCAGGCGGCTATAGGGATGTAATAAAACTTGACACAGACATAAAATGGTTTAAATGTTAAGGTAAGTAAAAATACCTCCGTACACAAACGCGATGACAATCACGAGAGCCGGATGCATTTTACGGTGCTGCATCAGCCAGTAGGCGGCAGCCGCAATAATGATAAACTGCACGTAACCGATCGTCTGCACGGAGTCCCTGGCGCTTTGCCATACCAATTCGAGCATCATGATCGCGATGACGGGCTGAACCAGCAGAGTCATTCCCTTGACTACAAGCGATTGCTTGTATTTGCTCAGCACCTTCAGCAGCAGAATCAAGGCGATGGCGGATGGCGCGACAGTGGCGAAAATAGCCAGGGCAAAACCGAACCATCCCAGGGTGCTATACCCTACATAAGCCGCAATTTTGGTGGCGATCGGACCGGGAAGGGAATTGCCGAGAGCCAGCATATCGTTAAATTCGGCATTCGTAAGCCAATGGTAATGCGGAACAATTTCACGGTACATTAAAGGAATGGTAGACGGCCCGCCTCCATATCCAAACAGATTGGACAGGAAAAAGCCGAGCAGCAAATACAGCCAAATCATAAGCCTCGCTCCCCTTTCTTGGCGCCTGCCGCCTTTCGATTCGCAAGAAGCTTGTAATGAAAGGCCCCGTAGGCCAGAAACAGGACAATGACGATGGCGGCGTGAACCTTGACGAGTTCCAGCAAAACAAAAGAAATCAGGAAGAAACCGGCAGCGGCATAGATCCCAAGTCCTTTGACGGCCTTTTCGCCAAACTGATAGCCCATTTGGCCGAGCATGACGGCGATCACCGGGGTCACGGCATTGATCATTCCTCTTAAAAGCGGTGAAGAACTGAAAAATTGAATAAAGGAGTACAGCAGCACCATCGCCAGGCACGTAGGCAGGATATGTCCCAAAACCGCAATGACAGCGCCGGGTGTGCCTTTCAGACGATATCCCAGATAAGCGGCAAGCTTTGTGGCAATCGGTCCGGGCAGCGTATTGGCGATGGCCAGCACTTCCCCGAACTCTTCGTCCTCCATCCAGGCATACCGGGTTACGGCTTCATGCCGGAACAGCGGTATGGTCGATGGGCCGCCCCCGAAACCAAGAAGTCCGGTCCGCAGCATCGCGGCGCATAAATCTCCGTAGTCATGTTTCATGCATTTTTTCTCCTTTGCAGCTTGTTGTATAATCAAAAATTGGAAATTTGATTGATTCACGCTTCGGTACGAAAGCAAATGGTATCAATTAATTTCGTTTTGTATAAATATATTCTTTAATGGTTTCTATATCAATATTTATTTTTAATTTTGTTTACGTTTTTTTGAAATAAGGATTGTGCGAACCGCGAGGTTCATGATATTTTAGTTAGCAATTCGAGTTGAAGGGGAGATTGACATGCTGCGTTCGGCTGTTGGGACAGATGTTATGGTAGTGAGTCCGCATTCCCTTGCTTCAACGGCAGGGGCGAGAATTCTGGAGCGTGGAGGCAACGCTTATGATGCGGCTGTTGCGGTCAGCGCGTGTCTGGCCGTCGTATATCCGCATATGACGGGACTCGGCGGCGATTCCTTTTGGCTCATGTACAACGAGTCGGAACAATCCGTGCGCGGCTATAACGCCAGCGGGAGATCGGGTTATCAGGCGACCCGTAAAGCCTACTTGGGCGAGAAAGCTATTCCGAATCGGGGAGCCCGCAGCGTGGTAACGGTGCCCGGAATGGTGGACGGCTGGGCGGCGGTGCTTGACGCCTATGGACGAATGACGCTGGCCGAGGTTCTAAAGCCGGCTATTGCTTATGCGCAGAAAGGATTTCCGTTCTCTTTGGACCAGCACAACAATACGGCGGAACGTCTGGAAATGCTGCTGAGCATGCCGGAAACATCGGCGATTTATGCTCCGGCGGGAGCGGTACCCAAGCGCGGAAGCCGGTTTGTACAGCACAATTTGGCCCGCAGCTTACAAAAAATCGCAGCAGGAGGCAGGGACGCCTTCTATAAGGGGGAGATTGGCCTGGAAATCGCCAGATCCCTTGCAAATGCCGGCGGTGTGCTGACTGCCGATGATTTCGCCGATCATTCCGGCGACTGGGTAACTCCGCTTACCGGTTCGTACCGCGGCTTTCGCCTGCATCAAATGCCGCCGAATTCGCAGGGCTTTACGGGCATTATGGCTGCGCATATTGTGGAGAATTTCGATATGGGCAATATCGAGCATGGTTCCTATGAATATTATCACCTGCTGATTGAAGCCTTGAAACTGTCCTTCAGGGACCGGAACCGCGAGCTGACCGACCCGGATTTCCGGAATATTCCGGTACATTCTCTGATTAACAAAGCCTACTGCAGCAAGCTTGCGGCGCAGATTGATATGCAGCGGGCCCTGTCGCTTGACGGTGCTCCGCTTGGCAGCGATACGGCGTACGCCGCCGTAGTCGACAGCGAAGGCAACGCGGTATCTTTCATCCAAAGCCTCTATTTCGAGTTCGGATCGAGCTTTGTGGGCGGAGAAACAGGCATATTGCTCCAGAACCGGGGCTCGTTCTTCTCGCTTGACCCTGATCATGTGAATGCGCTGGAACCGCGGAAACGGACGTTCCACACGCTGATGCCGGCCATGGCCATGCGGGAGGATCGCCCATATCTGCTGTACGGAACGCAGGGCGGGGAAGGACAACCCCAGACGCAGACCGCGCTGCTTACGAGAATGGTGGATTACGGCATGGACCCGCAGGAAGCGATCAGCGCGCCGCGGTGGGTTTGGGGACGCACCTGGGGAGAAGCAACGCAGGAGCTCAAGCTGGAGAGCCGGATCCCCTCCGAAGTCGCCGATAAACTGAAGGCTGCCGGACATGCGGTGAAACATGTTGGCGATTACGACGGCATTACCGGTCACGCGCAGGCCATTATGATCAAAGAGGACGGCAGCCGCCTCGGCGGCTGCGATCCGCGCTGCGACGGATCGGCCATCGGCTGGTAAACCCTGAGGGGCTGTCCCAAAAGCCGATTTGTGATTTTTCAAATGTAAAGGACGGCTTTTCCGTTTCTGCTTGGTCCATCGCTTAGAGCTTTATTTCACCATAAAAAGCACCTTCATCTCCACTTTGCACGTGGAATTGAAGGTGCTTTTGTTGTAACCTGGGCTCCTTTCCTGCCTGCGATCAATTTTGAGAGTGCTTCTGCTTGGTGGCCGGCTTTAAGTCCATGTCCTTGGTTACGCCAATATATCTGCCCTACAGATCGAGGTTATATAAGCTAACATGGGAAGGACCTGATTTCGTAAAATTACCGATACTATACCGCTTTCATTGTCGTGGTATACAAAAAGATGCTTTTAGGCTGTGATCCCCCTTTTTAATATGTTATAAAAAGTCACATAAAAATGTTCAAAATCCTGGAATTGAAAGGGGCTGCGGATTTGGAGTTTGGAAATGTGAGGGTTGAACGGAAGGTCCCTTGTGTGCTTCGGGACGGAGTGACGCTTTATGCCGATGTGTATCGGCCAGCGGCTTCAGGGGAGTATCCCGTGCTTTTGCTAAGACAGCCCTATGGACGAAGAATCGCTTCAACAGTCAGCCATGCCCACCCGGTCTGGTATGCGGGCCAGGGATATATCGTGGTTGTTCAGGATGTGCGCGGGAGAGGGGATTCCGATGGGGAGTTCATCCCATTTATGCATGAGGCCGAGGATGGCTTCGATACCGTAAAATGGGCGGCGGAGCTGCCGGAATCAAATGGTCGCGTCGGTATGTACGGCTTCTCCTACCAAGGCTCGGCCCAGTGGGCTGCCGCTTCGCAGCATCCGCCGCAGCTATACGCCATCGCGCCCAGCATGTGCGCCGCTGATCTTTATCACGGCTGGATGTATCCTTACGGCAGCTTTTATGTCCAGAGCGCCCTGCCGTGGGCTTACCAGCTCGCGCGGGATTCCGCCCGGCGGGCCGGCGACACTGAGGCGGAAAGCTACTGCTCGCAGGTGATGGGGAATCCGGGAGCGGTTTTGGGGCAGCTGCCCTACAACGCGGGCCATCCGATTCTGGAGAAATATTGCCCGGCGTATTTCGATTGGGTGAACCGTCCGGAGTACGACGAATACTGGGCGCGGCTGGACTGGATGGGGCGGTTTCTTGAGAAGCCTGTTCCGGCTTTTCATATCGGAGGCTGGTACGATTTTCTCCTGGACGGTACGCTTCAGTCCTACAGCAAGCTTGAGGGGCAGACCCGCTCGGCCGACTTCTTTCACAAGCTGGATATCGGTCCTTGGGTACATATTCCTTGGGGAAGAAAGCCGGGCGGAAAAGACCATGGACCGGATGCCGGAGGCAATATGCATGTGAGACAGGTTCAATGGTTTGACTATTGGCTGAAGGGGCAGAGGGACAACGGCATGTTTGAAGAGCCGCCGATCCGTTATTACGAGCGGGGAAGCATGGAGTGGAAGGAAGCGGAAGCTCTGCCCGACCTGACGCGTGGAGCCGAAAGCAAACCGTTTTATTTATCATCGGCCAAAACGCCGGCAAACGGTGCGCTGGGAGGGGGCCGTCTGACGGCTGCCGCCGGTGACATTGAAGAGAATGCCGCCCCCGATGTATTTGTTTATGATGCAAGACTGCCTATGCAGCTATCTTCCTGGCTGCCTGATGACCGGAGCGTTCAGCAGGACCGCCCGGAAATTCTGGTTTATACGAGCGGATCGTTCGAGGAGCCGCTGAACGTGATCGGTGCCCCGAAGGTCAAGGTATCCTGCCAGGCGATGGACGGACCGACGGATCTGGTTGCCGTGCTGACCATGCTGCTGCCGGACGGAACGGCATCGTTTCTGTCTGTCGGACGGACCGAGATCGGCAAGGCGGATGGCGCGGAAGGGATCAGCCCTTGGGAAGAAGCGGACATCCCCATGCGGCCGTTTGCAGCCGAGTTTCCTAAAGGCGCGGCGCTGCGGCTGGAGCTGACTGGAAGCGCGTTCCCGATCCTGATCCGCCATCCGAACGGCGCGCCGGTCCGGGATGCCGGCAGCCTTTCGGCCGCAGACCTTCATATCGCTACGGTTGCGGTGTCAAGCCGTCCGGGAGCGGCGTCCGTTGTTGAACTGCCGGTGAGATAAAAAGAAAACGACAAGCGACAAGTGACAAGTGACAACCGACAAAGGGGACTACGGGAAATCCTCAATCTCAAGCAGAAAAGGAGTTGGCTTAAGGTGCAAACAGGAATCAAGCTGGTGAATGTAAGTCTTCCGCTAATTGACGAGATGAGCTTGTTTACGCTCAAGATTCAAGACGGCAAATGGACGGAGGTCACTGCGCAGAGTGAAGAGCTGCCCGCAGCGGATGCCGTTTTGATCGACAATTGGGACGGGCAGGAGGTTCCTGTCCTTGATCTGCAGGGCAAAACGCTGCTGCCGGGCTTTGTCGACGCCCACATGCATCTGGATAAGTCCTTTTGCCTGCCGCAGGTCGGGAATGTATCGGGTACGCTGGAGGAAGCGGTGCTTAATTACTCCAATTTCGTGCCGAACATCACCAAAGCCGACATCAAAACGCGCTTCAAGCGCTCGGCTATGCAGGCCGTATCGTACGGAACGACCGCGATGCGGACCCACCTGGATTTCCATGCCAAATATGGCGCAGATGTAGTGATGCGCACGGTAGAGGCGGCTTTGGAGGCCAGAGAGGAGCTGGCTCCTTTTGTCGATATCCAGCTGTTCCCGCTGCTCCCTTATAATGTGCTGACGGACGAAGCGCTGGGTGTCGCGGAGGAAGCGCTGCGCATGGGCGTGACGGGTATCGGAAGCGCCCCGCATCTGTCGCCTACGCCTGAAGCGGACATTGACCGCATTTTCAAGCTTGCGGAGAAGTACGACTGTCCGGTCGATTTCCATACGGATGAGAGCGACGATCCGACCGTCAAGACACTCGCTTACATGACGAAACGGACGATCGAGCTCGGGTATTCAGGCCGCGTAACCGTCGATCATCTGTGCTCGCTCGCTGCCATGACTTGGGCCGAAGCCGAGCCGCTGATCGCCGGCATGGTGGAGGCCGGACTGTTCGCCGTGACGCTGCCGGGAGCCAATATGTATTTGCAGGGAAGACACGACGATTTTCCGGTGCGAAGAGGGGTGACCCGTGTTAAAGCGCTGCTCGAAGCCGGCGTTCCGCTTGCAACGGCCTCGGATAACATCCACGATCCGTTCCATCCTTTTGGCCGGGGCGACCTGCTGCAGATCGGACTGCTCACGGCGTATGCGGCGCACATGGGAAGACCCGCAGATCTGCGCGTGCTGCTGCGCATGATGACCGAGACGCCTGCTACCATTTTGGGGCTCGAGGATTATGGCGTCAAAGTCGGCGGCAAAGCGGACTTTGTGGTGCTTGACGGTGAGACTCCCGAAGAGCTGTTCACCCAGCTCCCGGAACGGCGCTGGATTTGCCGCGGAGGAAGCTGCATCAAGCTGGCCATGGCCAAAACCGGATGGCTGGACCCGGGACTTAACCGGAGCTGGGAGGAAATCTCCGCCCAATTTTCATTCCGCCCCGGCATTGTGAGCGTGTAGGCAAAGGAATTCATAGAGAACGGAGGGAGCAAGTCATGAGCCAGGCAAAGGTACTGATTATCTATTACAGCGCCTATGGTCATATTTTCGAGATGGCAAAAGCGGCGGCAAAGGGGGCGGAGGAGGCCGGTTGTGAAGTCAGGATTCGCCGTATCCCGGAAATGGAATCCGAGAACAACCGTACTCCCTATCTGGATAAAAGGGAGAGGGGCTCGGACTTTTCCGTGCTGGGCACCCGGTTCAAGACGGTAGCCCGTTTCGAGAAATACGAAAAAGCGCTTGCGCTGCAGCAGGACATTCCGATTGCGACCAATGACGATTTGGTTTGGGCGGACGGTATTGTATGGGGCTTCCCCACGAGATACGGGTCGATGCCGTCGCAGGTCAAGCTCTTTCTGGAGTTCGCCACCGATCTGTGCGGTTCGGGCGGGCTTGAAGGCAAGCCGGCGGGCATCATGACGAGCGCCGGTTCGATCCACACCGGGCATGAAGCGACGCTGCTCACGGCGATGGTGCCGCTGTTTCATTTCGGCATGCTGATTGTTGGGCTCCCCTATACGGAAAATCCAGAATATTTGACGGCCGACCCCATTGGCGGCACTCCTTACGGAGCCTCTACGCTTGCCGGACCGGACAGCTCCAGAACGCCCGATGAGCGGGAGCTTGTCATGGCCGGCCGCCTGGGCACCCGGGTGGCCAAAGTGGCGAAGTCGCTGCGCACAACCGGATTTTTGGAGAAATAAGAAGCTGTTGTTCCGTAAGGAGACAGGTAGGATTAAACCTCGTGCAGGTGTTGAACTTTGCGCGAGGTTTTTTATTGTGTAATAAAACATTACATGAATAGGTTCTAAAATTGTAAATCGTCCCTCTTTCAAGGCGTTTTCTTTGTTTTTATTTACAAAAGTGTGTCAAAATGATTGTTGGTCTCCTCGCTTGCGTTATAAAATGTGACACAAGTTAGTTTAAAACGTTAGCTCGATATGAACGAGGAGGGAATGGAACGATGGGAATGTTCACAGCTGCGGAACCGGGGAAGGGGCAGATTGTAACCGGCGAAACGCTCGTTAGTCTTGAAGATGTCGGCAAAGTGTACCCGAACGGAACGGTGGCCGTCCAGCATGCGAACCTGCAAGCAGGTGAGGGAGAATTTCTGTGCTTCGTCGGACCGTCCGGATGCGGAAAGTCTACAATATTTAATATGATTGCCGGATTGACGGGTCCTACCTCCGGAAATTTGTCCGTTCTTGGAACTTCACCCAAGGAAGCGCGGAAGCACAACGAAATCGCTTTTGTTTTTCAGGAGCATACGCTTCTTCCCTGGGCCAAATTAATAGATAATGTGACGATGCCGCTTACGCTGCGGGGCGTACCCAAAAAACAGCGGGTTGAAGAGGGAGAACGGGTGCTGGAGCTGGTGGGCCTGAAAGACTACCGCAAGGTGCTGCCGCGCCAGATTTCGGGCGGTATGAAAATGCGCGTCTCCATCGCCAGGGCGCTCATCTCGCGGCCGAAGCTGCTGTTGATGGACGAACCCTTTGGCGCTCTCGACGAGATTACGCGGCAGATCCTGCAGGATGAGCTGCTGAATATTTGGCAGCAGGATCAGAAAATGACCGTTTTGTTTATTACGCACAATGTGTTTGAAGCGGTGTTCCTTTCAACCCGGGTTGTCGTTATGACACCAAGACCGGGGAAGATTTCCGAAGTGGTCGATATTCCGTTTCCGTTCCCGCGGCAGCATGATTTCCGCACGCAGCCGCAGTTCGGCGAATACGTTCGCAAAATCTCGGAAGAATTACAACATTAAACTATACGGCAGCGCCGTTTCGAAAGGAGAAATTGAACGTGGATAAGGCAGCAGGAACACTTGGTGAGCCCGTACAGTCCGTTTCCGCAGAACCGTCAGCCAAATCGCGGTCTGGCCAGTCTTTCAAAGACGTGCTGAGAAAGGGAATGAGTGGCGTCATTCCGTCTCTCGTAGTATTTATAATATTCGTTGGCGGCTGGGAGTTGGTCGTAAGACTGATCGGAACCCCGCCATACATTCTTCCCAAGCCATCCGATATTGTGAGGGCTGCGTCGGATAACTGGCATAATTTGATGGTTTCCGTCAGCACCACGATTACGGAGGCGGTTGTCGGATTTGTGGTCAGCGTCGTTTTGGG
Source organism: Paenibacillus caui (assembly GCF_019904135.1). Classification (GTDB taxonomy): domain Bacteria; phylum Bacillota; class Bacilli; order Paenibacillales; family Paenibacillaceae; genus Fontibacillus; species Fontibacillus caui. The sequence continues at coordinate 123,470 of NZ_JAIOGQ010000006.1, forward strand.
CATTGCCCTTGCGGTATTGCTGGCGCTGTCGAAAATGGTGGAACGGAGCGTTTATCCGTACGCGATTATTTTGCAGACGATTCCGGTCGTCGCCGTTGCGCCGATCATTGTCATCTGGTTTGGCGCCGGCATGAATGCGATTGTGGTTATCGCCTTTTTGATCAGCTTCTTCCCCATACTATCAAATACGCTGATCGGACTTAATTCTACCGAACAGAACATGAAAAATTTGTTTTATCTCTATAACGCCAGCAAAATCCAAACGATTATACGCCTTCGCTTTCCGGCGGCACTTCCTTATATCATGGCCGGACTGAAGATTTCCTGCTCCCTGTCCGTAGTAGGCGCGATCGTCGGCGAATATATAGCGGGGATCGGCGGCGGGAACGGCGGCCTCGGCTACGCGATTACGATGGCTTCGACCCATCTGCAAACGCCTTACCTGTTTGCCTGCGGCCTGGCGGCTTCGATTCTCGGCATTGCTTTCTTCCTGATCGTAAATGCCATATCCAAATGGCTGCTCAGATCCTGGCATGAATCGGCCATGTAGCGCCAGATAGGGATTTTACTGAACGATTGCTGCGCTACCAGCTCACCGGATTTTTGCATCGAAGCAACCTTATACAATATCAAGCAATGCTACGGCTTTGTATCTGACTCGGAAGCTTTACTAAGCGGGATAGCCGCGGCAAAGACGAAGGGATGATGAACGATGGCGATTGAAGGTTTGGTTGCAGGTCATTTCGAACAGTGTCCTGTCCGTAAAATTTCTCCGAAAGACAGCAACAAATTTGTGCTTTTATGCGACCGTACGCAGGTTCCTTTTGTTTCGGTCATCGAGATCTTTGACGAAGGCGGGAAGACGCCGCCCAATGAGCATGCGGTGGCCCATGAATATTTTTACGTCATCTCCGGCGAGGGAATTGCCGTCGTGGGCGATATGGAAATGCCGATCAAGACCGGCTCCTTCTTCATTGTTCCGCCAGGCAACAATCATGAGGTGCGGAACACGGGCAAGGGTCGGCTGTATGTGCTTACAACTATGGTACCTGATGAAAAGTTTTCGGATCTGATCAAATCCGGTCCGGTTGCCAGCCTTGACGAAGACGACCTGGCAGTATTGAAAGGAAAATAGCAGATGGAGGGCTTGGTATGCAGTCAGACAAGTGGAATGCTTTCATCGAGGAGGATCTCAGTGTTGAGCCTTCCGGAACAGGATTTTTAGAAGGATTGACGTTCGCCGTCAAGGATGTAATTGCGATTAAAGGGCACACCAATTCGGCCGGAAATCCGGATTGGCTGAGGACACACGAACCCGCCGAGGCGACCGCGGCTGTTGTCGAGGCGCTGCTCGCGCAGGGGGCGAGGCTTCAAGGTATGGCTCATACGGATGAGCTGATGTTCAGCTTGAACGGCGAGAACTTTCACTACGGAACTCCGGTGAACCCCAAAGATCCAAAGCGGATCCCCGGCGGTTCTTCCAGCGGCTCGGCGGTAGCGGTTGCGGCAGGCATGGTCGACTTCGCGCTCGGCACCGATACGGGAGGATCGATCCGTATTCCTTCTTCCTATTGCGGATTGTACGGCTTTCGGCCGACGCACGGGCTGATTCCTACAGAAGGCGTCATTCCGCTGGCCAGAAGCTTTGATACCGTGGGCTTGATGGCCCGGGATCCAAAGACGCTGCGCCAAGTGGGAGACGCCCTGAAAGCTTGGAAGAGCGGTAAGGGTACTGGAACATTTAAGCGGATTCATTTTGCGTCCGATGCTTGGGACACGCTGGAGCCGGGATCCCGGGGAACGCTTCTTGGAGCGGTGCCGGTAATTGAGAGCTTGCTGGGTAAGGGAAACTGGATGACGCTTGCTGACAAGGGACTGCCTGAATGGTTCCAGGCGTTTCGGACTATTCAGGGATATGAAATCTGGGCTGAGCATGGCGAATGGATTGAGAAAGAACATCCGGTATTCGGACCGGATATTGCAGAGCGGTTTGCCTGGACGAAGACGATTCCGCAGGAAGATTTCGAGCGGAAGAAAGCCGTCCGCAAGCAAATCACTTCATATATGGAAGAACTGCTTGGAGACGACGGACTGCTGATTATTCCGACCGCGCCTTGTCAGGCACCGCAGCTCGGTCTTGTCTCCGAACAAATTGAACATACGCGGGCCCGGGTCATGCAGCTGTCCTGCATTGCCGGACTTACCGGATTTCCGCAGGTGACGGTTCCCTTTGCCGAACCGGACGGACTGCCGATCGGACTATCCTTCATCGCGGGCAGGGGCCTCGACGGTGAGCTTCTGGCATGGATCCACGAAACGCTGGCTCCCGCTCTGGTGGAAGCGGCGAAATCGGCTTAATTTTAACTATAAAGGGGAGTATTCCGATGTTTATGCGATATGAAGGCAGGGCTTGGGAAGAGCGGTTTCTGCCACGTCTGACAAGCAAGCAAATTCGCGAGATGGATAAGGAAAAAGCGCTGGTCATCCTTCCGGTAGGAGCGGTGGAGCAGCATGGTCCGCATCTGCCGGTCATGACCGACACGCTGATCGCCGAAGCGACGCTGACGCAGGCGCTGGATAAAGCGGATCGGGATGCGGGACTGTGGCTTTTGCCTCCGGTTTCTTATGGGAAAAGCAATGAGCATATAGGGATGCCGGGAACGATCTCCTTATCGGCCGCAACCCTTCAAGGCGTGATTATGGACATTGCCCGCAGCCTCGTGGCAAGCGGGTTTCATAAACTTCTTCTCTTTAATACGCATGGCGGGAATACCGACTTGCTAAATGTCGTTGCGCGCGAAATCCGGATTGAAACGGGCATGACCGTATTTTCACTCAGCCCTTCGACTCTGGCTGACGTTAGCGATTTGATCTCGGCGGAAGAGCTGGAATACGGGATTCATGGCGGCGACTACGAAACCTCGATCGTCAAGGCTGTCAAGCCGGGCTGGGTTAAGGATGAATGGGCGGTCAAGGATATTCCGGATATGTCGGATTACCGGTTCCTGACCATTGAAGGCAAAATCCGTTTCGCCTGGCGCACGCCGGATATCTCGGAGAGCGGAGTTTGCGGAGACGCCACTCTTGCGAGTGAGGAGAAAGGCCGAATCATTCAGGAGCGGGTGACCGATTGTCTGGCCCAAGCCTTTACGGAGCTGTGCAGCTTCTCCGTCTCGGACGTCAGGGACAAGAAAGCGCAGGTTTAACAGGATGAAGCTAGCATCGGTCATTCACGGCGGCGCCGAAGAGGCAGCCATTATAACGGAAGGCAGTTACATCGCAATTCGCAGCATCAATGAAGCCGAAGGAACACGGTGGCATACGGATTTGCTCGACATTCTGAAATTCGGCGAACTGGAAGAAATCCAGGGCTGGTACAAGAGCAAAAGCTATGGGCAAATCAAGCAGTTGGAGACGTTCGGCGATCTGAGGTACGCTCCCCCCTACCGCAATCCGGGCAAGATTTGGGGGATTGGCGCCAACTATGTCGAGAAAGCCGAAGCGATGGCGGTCACGCCTCCCGACCAGGAGCCCATTTGCTTTATGAAACCGAACACGAGCCTGATCGGCGAAGAGGATGCCATCGTGCTTCCGAAGCAATCGGACAGGGTTACGGCTGAAGCGGAACTGGGCATCGTGATCGGCAAAACCTGCAAAAACATCGAGCCTGAAGAGGCGCACCGATTCATCGCTGCATATACCACGACGCTGGATATGACTGCACAGGATATTCATGCGAGAAATCCGCGTTTTCTCGGAAGGTCCAAAAGCTTTGACACTTTCTTCAGCTTCGGCCCGCAGCTTGTTACGCCTGACGAAATCCCCGATCTGGAAAACCTTTCGGTTGAAACGGCGCTGAACGGAAAGGTTGTTCATCAAAGCCGCGTTGCGAATATGATTTATTCGCCTGCGTTTATCGTATCATTCTTCTCCAAAATGATGACGCTGCTTCCCGGCGACATCATGATGACCGGAACGCCGGGCTCCATCGAAATCCATGAAGGCGACACGGCGGAGTGCCGGATCGACGGGTTCATGCCGCTTCGGAATCCGGTCAGAGCAGAGTAACAATAGATCATTTAGAGATCATTTTATCTACACACAGAAAGAGGTGGCGAGCATGTCGGTCGAATGGAAATCGGACTTGAACTTAAATGAAAGCCTGGGGACGGCGAAGCTCTACACCGATGAGGAATCCATTGAAAAGTTCTCCAAGGACTTTTACTGGTATTCTCCGGTTCTCGGCAAAAAGCTGAAGGATAAGCGCGGCGATGTCATCATTGCTCCGCAAAATGAGGAAGAGGTCAAGCAGGCGATGGCCCTGGCTTACCGTCTTCAGGTGCCCGTAACGGTTCGCGGAGCCGGAACCGGCAATTATGGCCAGGCTGTTCCGCTGCAGGGCGGAATTGTGCTCGATATGAGCGGGCTGAACCAAATTGTTGAGCTCGGAGACGGCTACGCGCGGGTGCAAAGCGGTGTCCGTATGGGCGTGCTGGAGCGCACGGCCAGAGAAGCGGGCCAGGAGCTGCGGATCTATCCCAGCACCTTCGCCAAAGCGACGATCGGCGGATTTGTGTGCGGCGGCTCGGGCGGCATAGGCTCCGTAACCTGGGGCAATTTGTGGGACGGCAACGTGCTTGAGGTGACGGCCTACACCATGGAGGAGCATCCGCAGAAGCTTGTCGTGAAAGGTGAAGATCTGATCAACTATATCCATAATTACGGAACAACCGGGGTTGTAACGGAGGTCGTCATTCCGCTGGCCCAGAAAACGGATTGGGTGCAGGTTGTATTTCAATTTGCGGATTTTATGGGGGCGGTCGAGTTTGGCGAAGCGCTGAGCGAGGACATGTCCATTCCGAAAAGACTGGTCAGTCCGATGGAATGGCCCTTGCCGTCCTTCTTCAAGCCGCTAGCCAAGGTGCTTGAGCCGGACGCTGCGGTTGTTTTCGTTGAAATCGCGGATGGATCGCTGGATAAAACGGCGGAGCTCGCGAAGCGTTATGGCGGGAAGACCGGTCATGTGATCGAAGCGGCGCGTTACCGTAAAACGATGGGGCTTTCGGACTTCACCTGGAACCACACGACGCTGTGGGCGCTTACGGCTGATCCGGCATGGACTTATTTGCAGGCGGGATTTGCGCCGGGACGCTACCTGGAGCAGGTCAAAATCCTCAAGGAGAAATTCGGGGACGAAGTGCTGATGCATTTCGAATGGATCCGAAACGGAGGCGTGCTGTCGCCGAACGCGCTGCCGGTGGTTCGTTTTACGACGGAAGCAAGACTGTACGAAATCATTGATGAGTTTCTGGCCAACGGCGTCGAAATTTATGACCCGCACACCTGGATGCTGGATAACGGCGGCCGGGGAGCTGTATCCAGCATGCGGCTCAAGAAGCAGGTCAATGATCCGCTTGGTCTGCTGAATCCCGGCAAAATCGGATAAACACCAGTCCAAAAAAACGCGAATTCCAAGGAGAGCCTATGTCCACATTGCTGATCAAAAATGCGAAATCAATTGTAACGATGGATGGGGAGCGCCGGCGGATCGAAGGGGGCAGCCTGTACGCGGACGGTCAGAAGATCATTGCGATGGGAAAAGACATTCCCTACGAGGATGCGGACACCGTCATTGATGCCAGCCACAAAATCGTTTATCCCGGACTCATCAATACGCATCATCATCTATATCAGACGCTGACGCGCAACATACCGTTTGCCCAGGACTGCACCTTGTTTGACTGGCTCATTACACTCTATGAAATCTGGCGGCATATGCGCCCTGAGGATGTTTATATCAGCGCCGCGGTTGGCCTCGGCGAACTGCTGAAGAGCGGATGCACGACCGCCGCGGACCATTTTTACTGCTTCCCGAACGGCATTTCGGGAGAGCTCATCGACGAGGAAATCCGGGCGGCGGGAGAGCTGGGCATTCGCTTTTTCCCGACCCGCGGGTCCATGAGTCTAGGGCGTTCGAAAGGCGGGCTTCCGCCGGACGAAGTATGCCAAAGCGAAGACGTTATTTTGAAGGATACGCAGAGGGTGATTGAGCGTTACCACAACAAAGAGCGGTTCGCCATGGTTCGTGTAGGCGTGGCGCCGTGTTCGCCGTTTTCGGTTACGGCAGACCTGCTGCGGGAATCCGCTAATCTGGCGAGAAGCTACGGGGTCCGTCTTCACACCCACCTGGCGGAGACGATCGACGAAGAGGATTTTTGCCTGGAGAAGCTTGGGGCAAGACCGCTTGATTTTCTGGAGCAAAACGGCTGGATGGGCGAGGATGTCTGGTTTGCGCACGGCATTCATTTTAATGAAGGGGAAATTCACCGGCTGGGCGCGCACCGCTGCGGGATTGCGCATTGTCCGACCAGCAACATGAAGATCTCCTCCGGCGTGTTCCCGATCATGAATATGCTTAAGGCGGGAGTAAAGGTTGGACTGGGGGTGGACGGCTCTGCCTCCAACGACGGATCCAATATGCTGCAGGAAGCAAGAACGGCTTATTTGCTGCACAAGCTTATGCACGGACCGCTGTCAATCAGCGCTGAGGACAGTCTGCATCTGGCTACGATGGGATCAGCCTCGGTGCTGGGATGGGAAGACGATATCGGTTCACTCGAAGTTGGCAAAGCGGCCGATTTGTTTATGATCGATACCCGCCAGCTCGGCTTCGCAGGTGCGCTGTTTGACGATACTGCGCTCCCAATCGTTACAGGCTTGTCGCAGTCCGTTGATATGACCGTCGTCGGCGGCAAAGTCGTCGTTAAAGAGGGCAGGCTTGTAGGATTGGATGAGGAAAAAATCGCTTTACAGGCACAGGCGGCAGCGTTCAGAATGATGTCAGAAGCGTCCTTCCGGACGAAGATTGATTATTCACAGCGGCGTATTGCCAAATAATCACTGGAGAAAAGAGGAAGATCATGAATTTGACGATTGCCGAGATCAATGCGCTGTCGAAGCCTGAATTCGTAGAGGTTTTCGGCAGCGTCTTCGAACATTCTCCCTGGGTAGCCGAGGGTGCCTTTGAGGCGAAGCCTTTCGCGTCGGTTCGGGAGCTGCACGAAGCGATGCTGCGCGTAGTTGAGGAATCGCCGGAGGAGAAAATCCTTGACTTTATCCGGGTGCATCCCAACCTTGCCACCCGCATGAAAGTAGGCGCCTACTCTGCCAAAGAACAGCAGGGCGCCGGCCTGGGCCAGCTCTCCACGGAGGAATTCGAGCGCTTTACCCGTTTAAACCAGTCTTATATGGAGAAGTTCGGCTTTCCTTTCATTCTCGCCGTTACCGGGAAAACCAAGGAGGACATCGTTGCGTCCATGGAAGAAAGGCTTGACAACAGCTATGAAGCCGAGCGTAAGCAGGCGATGAAACAAATTGCGCGCATTACCGAAATCAGACTAAACAACATTATCGTCGGTTGACAGTCGGATTAACAGCCAGATTAAGAGGCAGGAATGCCGTATTAAAAAAATTGCTGGAGGTAGGTTGAATGGCGGGCAAACTCACCACGCATGTGCTTGACATCTCCAGAGGTGTTCCGGCGGCAGGCATGCATATCAGGCTGTTCAGGCTGGACGGAGAGAGCAGGCAATTGTTGCGTGAGGCGGACACAAATTCGGACGGCCGCCTGGATCAGCCGCTGCTTTCGGAAGGCGCCCTTGAAGCCGGGCTTTATGAGCTGGTTTTTGACGCCGGCGGTTATTTCAGGGAAAGCCCGGTTTTCGGGCTTAAAGAAGAAGAACTGTTTCTGGAGCAGGTCCCGATCCGCTTTCGGGTCAGCGACCCCAAAGCCCATTACCATGTTCCATTGCTGGTCGCTCCTGGCGGCTACAGCACATATCGGGGCAGTTAAAAGAACTACATTTGGAGGAGGGCGGAATGATGAGCGATCGCTACGACTTGATCATACACGGAGGTTTGGTCGTTCTTCCTGATGAGGTTCGTAAAATGGACATCGGCATTCAAAACGGAAAAATAGCGGCACTCGCAGACCATATCGAATCCCATCTTGCGGCAGACACGGTCAATGCGGAGGGGCGGCTCGTTATGGCCGGCATGATCGATGCTCACGTTCATTTCAATGAACCGAATTTAGGGCATTGGGAGGGTTTTGAGACCGGAACCGCAGCTCTGGCTGCGGGCGGATGCACCGCGTTTGCGGATATGCCGCTCAACGGAAATCCGCCTACCGTCACCCTTCCCGCGCTTGAAATCAAAGAGCGCCTGGCGGCGGAAGGTTCCGCCGTCGACTATGCTTTTTGGGGCGGCCTGATGCCCGGCTTTCTGGATCAGATCGAGGGGCTGGCCGCAGCAGGCGTTATCGGCTTTAAAGCCTTTATGTCCAATCCGGGCGGAGAAGGGGAAGGCCGTTTTCGCGAAGTCGACCGAAAGACGCTGCACGAAGGCATGAAACGCATCGCCGCGGCACAGGGCGTGCTTGCCCTGCACGCGGAAAGCGAAGAGATGACCTCGAAGCTCGCGGAAGCCGCCAGAGCCGCAGGCAAGACGGATGCCAGGGCTTTTGTGGAATCGCGCCCGGTGGAGGCTGAAGTCGAGGCGGTGTCCGAAGCGCTGGAGCTTGCGGAGCAGACCGGCTGCCGCCTTCATTTTGTTCATATCAGCTCGCCGGAAGCGGTGGATGTGATCGACGCCGCCAAGCGCCGCGGAATGGATGTCACGCTGGAAACGTGTCCGCACTATCTGGTGTTGACGGCATCCGATATGGAGGAGCTTGGACCGGTGGCCAAATGCGCGCCGCCTTTGAGGGATGAAGCGCGGCAGGCGGAGCTTTGGAAACGGCTTGAAGCGGGCAAGATTGATTTCATCACATCCGATCATTCGCCTTGTCCGGAATCCATGAAGGATATGGCGAACGGAACCTTTTTCGACGCATGGGGAGGCATTGCCGGGGCGCAGAACAGCCTGGAGCTGATGCTTGATGAAGGCTGGCACAAACGGGGAATTCCGCTGCCGGCCATTTCGCGCTTGCTCTCTTTGCATCCGGCTAAACGTTTTGGCTTCTATCCCCGCAAGGGAGAGATCGCCGAAGGGTTTGACGCCGATCTGGTGCTTATCGATCCGAACCGGAACTACACGCTTTCACGGGAGGATTTGCTGCATCGGCATCCGCATAGCCCGTACATTGGAAGAACCTTTTCCTGCAAGGTTACGGAGGTTTATTGCAGAGGGCGTGCCGTGTACCGCGAAGGCCAGGGAATCGTTTCGAAAGCGGAAGGGAAATGGATCGCTCCGGCGCAGGCGTCAGGCGGGAATGCGGAAAGGGGGCCTCTCGCATGAATTCGCCCCATCTTTTGCAGGATAAATCCGACTTTTCCGAAGTAGTGAATCTGCTGGATGAACTGGCCGGCTTTGGCATGGAAGAGGACGGCGGTGTGACAAGACTGCTGTATACGAAGCCCTGGGTAGAAGCGCAAAGCTTTCTGGCGGATAAAATGAGGGAGGCCGGTCTCGAGGTCCATTTTGACCGTGTAGGCAATCTGTACGGAAGGCTTCCCGGACGCGATGCCGATTTGCCGGTTATATTGACCGGTTCTCATATCGACACGGTGCGCAGCGGAGGAAAATATGACGGCGCGTTTGGCATAGCCGCAGGCCTGACCGCGCTCACCCAGCTGAAGGAGAAGTTCGGGCAGCCGTCCAGAACGCTGGAAGTCGTCGCCTTGTGCGAGGAAGAAGGCAGCCGCTTTCCGCTAACGTTCTGGGGCTCCGGCAGCGTGACCGGATTTCATGATCCGGCCGTAGCCGGGAAGGTACGGGACGAAGCGGGAATCTCGCTGCGGGAAGCGATGCTGGGCGCCGGGTTTGGGCTTGCTGAGCAGCAAAGTCCGCTGCGCGATGATCTCGGCATGTATATTGAGCTGCATATCGAGCAGGGAGTTGCGCTGGAGAGGATGAACAAGCGGATCGGGATCGTGGAAACGATCGTCGGCCAGCACCGGTATACCGTTACGGTATCCGGCGAGCGCAACCATGCCGGGACGACGCCGATGCATATGCGCAGCGATGCGCTGGCCGGCGCAGCCGAAATGATCTTTAGGCTGGAGGCCATGGCGGGTGAAGCCGGCGACCCTCTCGTGGCGACGGTCGGCAAAATTGCCGCCAGCCCGAACACCTCCAACGTCATTCCCGGCGAAGTCAGCTTTACGCTGGATATTCGCCATGATACGAAGGAGGAGCTGACGGCATTTTGCAGCAAAGTGAGCACGGCGTTCGAGCAGATCGCCCGCAAACGTGGGCTGGGGCTGGATTTGCAGCTGCAGCTGGAAACAGAGCCCGTGCCTATGGACTCCGCCATCAAGGAGCGGCTCGAATCGCTGTGCGGCGAGCTCAAGCTGCCTTACCGCCGGATGGTGAGCGGTGCCGGGCATGATGCCCAGCTGCTTGCCTCGCTTTGCCCGTCAGCGATGCTGTTTGTTCCCAGCCGCGGCGGCATCAGCCACTCGCCGGAGGAGTTCACCTCTCCGGAGCATTTGACCGAAGGCGCCGCTTTGCTTGCTGTCTTGCTTCATCAACTTGCTTATTGACAGGGGGGTTAACGATGACGAAACCATATGCGGAATTTTCGCCGTCTCAAAGAACGATTATGACACCGGGTCCTGTTGAAGTGGATCCCAGAGTGCTAAGAGCTTTGTCGTATCCGGTCCTGGGCCAATTCGATCCCGAGTTTACGGATATGATGAACGACGTAATGGAGATGCTGAGAGAGCTGTTTCAGACAACCAATCATTGGGCTTTCCCGGTTGACGGCACTTCCCGCTCCGGCATTGAAGCGGTGCTGACCAGCCTGATTGAGCCCGGCGATACCGTGCTTATCCCGATTTACGGCCGGTTCGGTCATTTGCTGCATGAGATTGCGGAACGCTGCGGCGCCAAAGTGGTAACGATCGAACGGGAGTGGGGAACCGTCTTTGCGCCGGAGGACGTCATAGCCGCCATTAAAGAATATCGTCCCGATGTCGTGGCTATGGTGCATGGAGAGACATCTACCGGACGGATGCAGCCTATGGAGGGAATCGGAGCGGCCTGCCGCGAGGTGGACGCCCTGCTTGTCGTCGATGCGGTCGCCACGATCGGGGGAGTTCCGGTCCTGACTGATGAATGGCAAATCGACGCGGTGATCGGAGGAAGCCAGAAATGCATCTCCGTTCCTTCCGGCATGGCTCCTGTGACTTACAATGAACGGGCAGAACGCAAAATCAACGCCCGCAAACAAGTAGAACGGGGACTCCGGACGGAGCCGGACGAGCCCGGAACTGCGGCTTCAGGGCCGAAGCTTCGGCAAATCCAGAGCAATTATCTGGACCTCAGCCAGCTGCAGGATTACTGGAGCCCTGCCCGGCTGAACCATCATACCGAAATGACCTCCATGCTATATGCGCTGCGCGAAGGCGTAAGAATTGTGCTGGCTGAAGGATTGGAGGAGCGCTTCGCCCGTCATCGCCTGCATGAAAAAGCGCTGGTGGCGGGACTTGCGGCGATGGGATTATGCCTGTACGGAGATCCGGACTCCAAGCTGCCGGTCGTGACCTGTGTGAGCATCCCTGCCGGCATTGACGGAGAGCAAGTAAGAACAAAGCTGCTGCAGGATTTCGGGATCGAAATCGCCAGCTCTTTTGGGCCGCTGAAAGGAAAAATATGGCGGATCGGGACTATGGGCTACAGCTGCCGCCAAACGAATGTCCTGCATCTGCTCGGCGCGCTGGAAGCCGTCCTGATTCGCTGCGGGCACAAGCTGCCGGCCGGAGAGGCGCTGCAGGCGGCGCTTGACGTCTATGATGCGGTGACCGCTCCGGCCAAAGAGGGGGCTGTGCGTTGAGCGCAAAATTGATTTATAACGGCACGGTGCTGACGATGGACCCGGATAACCGGATTTTCAAGCCCGGTTATGTGTACATCGAGAACAACCTTATTCGCGAGGTCGGCGAATGGAAAGAGGATGGAAGCCTGGATCATCTGCTGAAACAGGCTTCCTTTCGCTACAATGCGGAAGGCAAGGCCGTCATTCCCGGCCTCGTCAACACCCATACGCATCTGTTCCAGACCTTCATGCGGGGGGTATCGGACCATCTGCCGCTTGCGCAGTGGCTGCGCGAAATTATTTGGCCGATCAGCGTCGCGATGGAACCTGAGGATTTTTATTTGGCCGCTGTAATCGGCTGCATGGAAAATCTGAAATCCGGCGCTACGTATCTAATGGACCATCATTATATCCATACTTCTCTGGAGAATACGGAAGGGGTCCTGCGGGCCATTGCAGATTCGGGAATCCGCGGGCATTTGGCCAGAGGAGGATCGGATCTTTGCGGAGAGCACCGTCTGCGCGAAACGGATGAGCAAATTTTCAGCCATACGGATGAGCTGCTGGACCGCTGGGAAGGCGAAGCGTCGGACCGGATCCGCATCGCGCTCGGTCCCCTTAACTTATACGCCTGCTCCCGCCCTTACCTGGAGAAAGCGGCCAAATTCAGCAAGGACCGCAATCTGATTTCCCATGTTCATGTGGCGGAGACGAAGGAACAGATCGGCAATACGATGCAGAACTATGGCATGCGCAATCTGGAGCTGCTGAACGATATCGGCCTGCTGGGTGACAAAACGCAGGTCGTCCACGGCATCTGGCTGGATGACGGAGAGCTTGAGACGATAGCCAAACATAAGGCGACCGTTGTGCATTGCCCGGTTTCGAATATGTATCTTGCCTCCGGCGTTGCCAGAGTGCCCGAAATGCAGCGGATGGGTATTAATGTGGCGCTCGGCACAGACGGACCCGGCAGCAACAACTGCCAGGACAATCTGGAGGTGCTCAAGTTTACGGCTTGTCTGCATAAGGTGAACGCGCTTGATGCGACGCTGCTGCCTCCAATGGATGTGCTCCGGATGGCAACGATCAATGGAGCCAGAGCGATGGGCCGCGAGGACGAGCTAGGCAGTCTTGAGCCGGGGAAGAAAGCGGATGTCGTAACCGTGGATTTGATGAAGGCGCATATCGCTCCGGTTCATCGGGTCAGCTCCGCGCTCGTATACAATGCAAACGGCAATGATGTGGATTTGGTCATCGTCAACGGCCAAATTGCGGTTGAGAGCGGAAAGTGCACGCTCGTTGACGAAGCGGAAATTTTGCGCCGCGCCCAGAGCCGCGTCGATGTTCTGCGGGGCAAGCTGGCCGCGCGTTATCCCGTATTCGGCGGCGACTTCTAACAATAATCCAACAAGAAAGATGGGATGATACCATGCAAACGACCAGACTTCACGATCCGGTACTGGAAAATGATTGGCACGCCGTCTATTTGGCCTCCGAGCTGAAGGATAAGCCGGTGGGCGTAATTCTTCTGGGGGAAAGAATCGCTTTATTCCGGAACTCCGAAGGCGTTCATGCCCTGCAGGATTTGTGTGTGCACCGCGGCGCGATGCTATCGGAAGGGTGGATAAAAGGGGAGTCCCTGGTCTGTCCTTACCACGGCTGGCAGTACGACTCCTCCGGCCAATGCGTCTGTATTCCGGCGCAGCCCAAGGGGGAGAGAATCCCGCCAAGAGCCAAAGCGGTAGCCTATGCCTGCGAGGAGAAGTACGGATTTATTTGGGTATGCATCGGCGAGCCCTCGGGCCCTGTTCCCCACCTGGAGTATTTTGCGAATCCCGAGTATCGCCCGCTTCCTTGCGGTCCATACCATGTAAAAGCGGCAGGAACAAGAGTCGTTGAGAACTTTACGGATTTTGCCCATCTGATGTTCGTTCATCAGGATTTGCTCGGACATCCGGATTATGCGGAGCTGCCGCCGATCGAGGTACATAAAGAAGATGGCCGGATATATATCGAAAATATCCCGATTTTCCAGCCGGTGGCGCATTCGGGTTCGGATAAAAAAGAAGGGACGACCTACGTATACCGCAAAGAGGTTTATCGTCCTTTATCCGGCTGGCTTTCCAAAACCGATCCGAGCAATGGGCAAACGCTGTGGATATTGCTGACGGTAGCTCCGGTGTCCGCGGACGAGTGCAAGGTCTTTATGATGGTATCCCGGAACTACGGGTTCGATGTGCCTGACGAGAATTTTATCAAATTTCAGGATATCGTCTTCGACCAGGATGCCCGTGTCATTGAGACGCAAAAGCCCGAGCTGCTTCCGCTGGATCTGCAGGCCGAACTGAATCATCGCGTCGATATTTTTTCTGTCGCCTACCGCAGGTGGTTGAAAGAACTGGGAGTTGTCATAGGGACGGTCTGACATAATAGTGTAATATAACATGACATATCTGGAATAAATACAATTTACTCTTCTTAAATTGTTGAGAATTACAATTCTATGTTAGATAGATTGACTCATTTTTAACGTGAAAATTATAATCCTTGTATAAAATCAAGACACAAATTAGAAGAGGCCAAACGGAGGGGAGAACCATGAAAGGTTATTTCACACGTAATTCCAGGAAGAGCAGTGTTGTATTATTGCTCAGTATTGTTCTGTTAATGAGCATCTTGAGCGCATGCGGCAGCAAGTCGTCAAACTCGTCAAGTCCTTCGGGAGAATCAAGCGGGCCAGCTGCTTCCGGCGCTTCTGCGGCGCCTGAAGTCAAAAAAGCAACACTCGTTCTGAACTGGTTCCCGGAACCGGAACATGGCGGCAACTTTGCCGCTCTTGCCAAAGGATATTATAAGGATGCAGGCTTTGATATGACACTTATGCCTGGCGGTCCTTCCGTTTCATCCACCCAAATCGTTGCTTCAGGCAAAGCGGAATTCGGCATGGCGAACGGCGATGACATTTTGGTGGCAAGAGAACAGGGCATTCCGATTGTGGCCATCGCAACAGCGTTCCAAAAAAGTCCGCAGGCTCTTTTCTATCATAAAGGGTCGGGCATTTCGGACTTCTCCGATTTAAACGGCCATGATGTGTATGTGGCAGCGACAGCAAGCTACTGGCAGTTTATGAAGAACAAATACAAGCTGGATAAAGCGCAGGAAATGAAGTATACAGGTTCCCTGGTGAACTTCCTCAACGATCCGAACGCCGTGATTCAGGGTTACGTCACTTCCGAAACTTACACGCTGAATCAGCAAAAGATAGATTACGGCATTCTGCTGAATGCCGATTCCGGTTATAACATCTACGCCGGCGTTTACTTTACGACCGAGAAGATGATCAAGGAACATCCAGAACAAGTGAAGGCCTTCGTTGAAGCTTCGGTTAAAGGCTGGGACTACTACAAGGATCATTCGGACGAAATCAACCCGGAAATTCAAAAGGCAAATCCTGATATGAGCCTCGATATGATGAAATACAGTGTCGAGAAGGGTGCAGAGTTCGCCTATGGCGGAGATGCTGCAACAATGGGAACAGGGGTTATTACAGAAGCCCGCTGGTCGGAACTGCAAAAGCAGCTTCTGGACGTGGGTGTCATCAAGAAAAACGAAGATATCAACAAGGCGTTTACGACTCAGTTCCTGCCATCAAAATAATATAGGGATTGGATAAGGGGAAGCGGGAGCTTCCCCTTTTCACTAAGGCCGCCATGCAAAGATTACGTTAAGGAGGAGAAGCTCATGCTGCAAACCGAACATCCCGTACTCCGAAAATTCTATTATCCCGTCATCCCTATGTCCGAGCTGAAGGATGGACCCAAACCGATCACGATGTTTGGCCAGCCGCTTGTGGTGTGGCTTGATGAGGCTGGCAAGCCAGCCGCTGCCGTAGACCGCTGCTGCCACCGTTCCGCCAAGCTGTCCAAGGGGACGATCAGAAACGGGAGCGTCGTTTGTCCATACCACGGCTGGGCTTTTAACGGGGAAGGAAAATGCACCTATTTTCCCCAATCCAAACTGGAGAACCCGCCAAAGGTATATAAAATCAAGGCTTACCGGTGCGAGGAACGCTACGGCTATGTATGGGTTGCGCTGGAAGAGCCTTTGACGGGCATTCCAGAGTTCAAGCGGTTCGGCGAACCCGGCTTCCGGCAGATTCATGAATTTTACCATGTGGTGAACTGCTCGGGGCTGCGGATGATGGAGAACTCGTTCGACAACGCCCATATCGCTTTCGTGCATCACAATACGTTCGGCGATAACAACGACCCGATTCCGGCGGAGATCAATCTGGTTCAGAACGAATGGGGCTTCGAAATGTTCAGCGAGATCAACGTGACGAACAAGCTGAACAAGGAAGTCAAGGCGATAAATGTGGAAAGCGATGAGACGGTCCGCACCACGCATTCCAGATGGTTTATGCCATTTATCCGCCAGACGGATATTACCTATCCGACCGGTCTGGTAAATTCCATCGTAACCTGCGTTACGCCGATCGAAGAAGGTTCCTGCATGCTGACCCAGTTTGTGTTCCGGAACGATACGGAGGAGCAGGTGCCTGCGGAGAAGGTCATCGCCTTCGACCGCGCCGTGGTGGCTGAAGACCTGGAGGTGCTGGAGTCCACGGAGCCCAATGTGGCGCTTGATGTAACGCAGCGGCTGGAGACGCACATGTATTCGGATAAGCCGGGCATCGTCATGCGCGAGATGCTGCTGAAGCTGCTGGAGAGCCACGGCGAGCGCGAAACGCTGCCGCAGCTGAATCCGCCGCAGCTGTACAAAATGGAAATTTTGGATCCGGTAAAAGAGCAGTGAGAACAAGCACCCGCAAATGACATTCCTACCTGGGCAGGCGATGTCATTTGCCGGGCGCTTTATTTTTTTTCCGAAATTCTCTCGGCGAGAGCCCCGTCAATCTGCCAAAGATTTTGCTGAAATAGCGGCTGTCCTGATACCCGACCATGCCGGCAATTTGGGAAATGGAATATTGGTCGCCCGACAGTAAAACCTTGGCATTCTCGACCCGAAGCCGTTCGATGTAGTCGGAGATATTTTCCTGAAATTCCTGCTTGAACTTCCGCGAAATGTACTCCCGGCTGATGAAGAATAGATCGGCGATATCCTGGAGCATCAAATTTTGATCATAGCTGCTGTCGATATACGCTTTAATTTCATGGATCACATGGTGATCCTTTTGCTTCCGCTCCCGCAAGGCGGCGGCCAGCTCCATGCAAGCCATGGTCAGCTCTTTCTTCCATAAGGCGATATCGAAGGTGCCTTCCTCATCGAAAGGAAACATTAGGCGCTGGTCGTTCTCCTGAAAAGGGGGCGGAGCGCCTTCCTCCAGGAACAGCTTGCTCATCAGTACATAAAGCTCGGAGCGCCAGCTGTTCAGATGCTCGGGCGTGATCGCCGCAAGGCTGTTTACGGCCTCGATCCACCTGCCGACCGCAGCTTCGATCTGCCTCTGGTTTCCGCCCCGGATGGCCAGGGAAATCCGATCACCGTAGTCGGCGAGCAGAAGTCTCACGTCATGCGCAGGTTTGTCGCCGGAAAACGTATAGAGCCGCGTTCTTCCCTGCAAATAATTGATCTCCTTCAACGTTTGCCTGGCTTCGTCAAAGGAGCTGCATAACCCTTCCGGAAAAGGCTTGACCTGTCCTGCGGCAAAATGGAAGCGGATATGCAGAATTTTCCGAAATGCTTCGTTGGCTGCGGCCAGCTTTCGCGGCAAGGACTCAAAATCGCGCAGCAGAATGAACACGATCTCATTCTCGTAACCGGTGTGCCTGAAAGCGTAGCCATTGCCCGTTTCGCCAATGACCTCGTTGCAGACGTTGGTGATCAGGAAATACAGCAAATCGGGATTGCTTTCAAACTTGGTTAACGTGCCGCGAGGCAAAGGCTCGGTGTTCAGCACGACCACCTGGCAGTGACGGATGCCGGACCAGTTAAATTCCTTGACAAGCTCCTCCTGGATCGACTTGAAGTAGGAGGGCTGGGAGAGCGCACTCGACAGCATTTTTTCCCGAAATACGGGCTTGCTCTGATTCCGCTCGACGAGCTGCCGAATATGCACCTGCAGCTTGGACTCTTCCTCCTTCCAGGCGGCAATGGCTTTATGCAGAGACTCAAGCAGCTCGTTTTGGTTGATCGGCTTCAGCAAATAGTCGATTCCGCCGTATTTCATCGTATGGCGGACATAGGGATAGTCATCATAGCCGCTAATGACGATGGTCTTGGAGCTTGGAGCATATTCGTGAATCCATTCCACCAGCGCCATGCCGTCCATTTGAGGCATCTTCATATCCGTGAAAATAATTTCCGGCTTTTCCCGCTTGATGATTTCCATCGCTGACACGCCGTCAGGCGCCTCATACAGCCGATCGATCGGGAGCGCATCCCAATCCACAAGCAATCTTATCGAATCTCTGACATCCTCTTCATCATCAACAATCAACACTTTCATTGGTTCTTTCCTCCTCCTTATCCGCAGGGAACCAGATGACAACGGCAAACCCGGAAGGCTCGCGGTTTGATATCTCAATTCGGGCCTCCTGATTAAAAAAGAGCTGGATTCTGGATACGACATTGATCAGACCGATGCTGCCGCCGGTATCGGGGGAAGCCGGAGCTCTGGACAGCTGCTTTTGCAGAAACGAAAGGCGTTCCTGCGGGATGCCGATCCCGTTGTCTTCAATCGCGATTCGTACCCCATCGTCTTCGGCCTGAACGGAGAGACGAATCTCCCAGGCTTCCTTGTTGTGTTCGAACCCGTGTTTAAAGCAGTTTTCCACAAGCGGCTGCAGGATCATTTTGGGTACTTTGACATGCAGCACCTCTTTCCCGGACTCCATCACGAAGCTCAGGCGCTGCTTGAAGCGCTGCTTCTGAAGCTCAATATAGGATTCCACATGGGTCAGTTCCTTGGACAGCGGGACGACCGACTCGTTAGTGTTCATATTATAGCGCATCATCATCCCGAGCGAAGAGGTCAGCGAATAGATTTTTGGAACGTTATTTTGCAGGGCTACCGCTCCGATCGACTGCAGCGTGTTGTAGATGAAATGCGGATTGATCTGGGCCTGAAGCGCTTTCAACTGATTGTCCTTGTTGGCCAGCTCCAGCCGAAGCTCCTGCATGATGAGCGAATCAATCGTCTCTACCATATACCGGATGGCATCCGCCAGAACGCCCACTTCGTCCGTACTTTTCGAATCGATGTCCAGCTTCAGCTTCCGCAGCTTGATTTGTTTGATGGATTTCGTCAGCTGTTTGATCGGGGACGTCAACTTGAAGGAAATATAGACAGTGGCCATAATGGCGATGATTAAAAAGGTTACCAGGACCAGCGCATTGATCATGAGCAGCTGCTGCGCATTTTTGTACAAGTACTGATCGGGAATTTGCTTGACCAGTATCCACGACTGACCGAACATCGTGATTTTTCCGTAAACGGTGATGCCTTTGAAACCGTCCTGATCCCATTCAAAATGACCCGTTTCGGCGGAAAGGCCCTGAATATGCCTCATCCATTTGTCCGCAAGCGTGCCGCCGATCTCCTCCTGACGGGAGGAATACAATACACCGCCTTTTCCATCCAGCAGGTATATATTTTCGGCTCCCCGCGTATAGAGCATATCGCAGATCCGGCGGAGATTATCAAGACTAAAGTCAATGGACATAAGCCCGATCTGCTCTTTGAGCGGCGCGCGGTAAATCGGACGATGGACCGTGAAAACAGGAGGGCCCGAAGAGAAGTCCTTCATGCCGTATCCGCCGAAAGGATGCGTCGATTCAATCACGGGATCGCTCTTCTTCACAGGAGGGACGAACCCGGGGGCCACACCCGGACTTCCTTCTACGCGCTTCAAATACCCGTTAACAAGCAGAAAAGATCGGTTCGCTTTGCCGGAGTAGAGATACACCTGCCGAATATCCTTGTCCGACTGGGCTATCCCGTGCAGGGCGGAGTAGATTTCCTGCTCCGTTTTGAAGTCGTCGTTACCGCCGATCAGAATCCCGTAAATGCTGTTGCTCATTTGGATATTGCTGTATGCGGAAAGCGAAATGTTGTTGACCAGATCGAAATAATTGCTAATGCTCATTTTTCCTTGATAGACGATGTTTGAATTCTCGCGTATGGCATCCCTTTTAAGGGATTCCTTCGTGTAAAGATAGGACAGGAGAATAGAGACCGCGATCGGCAAAATAATGGCAATGGATAAAAACGTTATCAGCTTGTTCCGGATACTGTGCTTGATAGACATGAATTTCCAGCTCATCCCTTTCCTGACAGCTTGTCCTCAGTGTAGCACCGCCTTTTTCCAAGATCAATAATTTACACAAAATCGGTCACGGCTATTTGTATTTGCCGGCTGGTCCTGTCTTTTATAATAAGAACTGCAATGAGTTAACCGTTTTCATTCGGGAGGAAGGGAGTGCGGATGAGGTGACAGCGAGAAGATGGAAATCGGGCTCGGAGTATGCGGTTTTTATAGGACCGGCGCTGGTGTTCTTTACTCTGATTGTGATCATTCCGTTCTTCATGAGCATGTACTACGCGCTGACGAACTGGAATGGAGTAAGCTCCAAAGTGACCTTTGTGGGGTTTGACAATTTTACGCATCTTGTTTCAGACAGCCTGTTTCGGAAAGATTTCTGGTTCACGGTGAAATTCACGCTGGTTTCGCTCGTTCTCATTAATTTCATCGGGTTTGGACTGGCACTGCTGCTGACCCGGGCAATGAGAGGACGAAACGTATACAGAACGATATTTTTTATGCCGAACGTGATTGGGGGGCTGCTTCTCGGGTTTATTTGGCAGTTTATCTTCGTCAAAGGATTTGCTTCGCTCGGCAGTCTGACGCATCTTCCGTTCTTCGAGCTTCCCTGGCTCGGGGACGCGCCGACGGCATTCTGGGGCCTTGTGATCGTGCAGACCTGGCAAATGGCCGGTTATGTGATGGTCATCTATATCGCGGCCTTGATGAATATTCCGAAAGAATTGCTGGAGGCCGCCCGGATCGATGGGGGTACACGGATGACCGTGCTGCGCAAAATCATTATTCCGCTCAGCATGCCCGCATTCACGGTCTGCCTGTTCCTGACGATTTCCACCTGCTTCAAGGCGTTCGACCTGAATCTGGCGCTTACGAAGGGCGGGCCGTTTAATTCGACGGAGTCTGTTGCTCTGAATATTTATTATGAAGCGTTCCGCAACAATAATTATGGCCTTGGAACCGCCAAGGCGCTGGTGTTCTTCATTATCGTAGCGCTAGTGACGACCGCCCAGGTGATTTATACCAAGCGGAAGGAGGTGCAGGCTTAATGGACCGGCCCGTTGCACATGTTTCGTCATCTTCCGTGGCACTAGACAAGAAACGGGGCAGGAAGCTGGCGGTCCGTCCCGGGAAAATGATTTTGCATATGTTCACGCTGATCCTGGCTATCCTGTTTCTTGTTCCGTTCTATTACGTTATCATCAACTCCGTGAAGGAGTATGCGGCGATTTTGTCGAATTCATCAGCGCTGCCGTCGCCCGTTATTCTGGACAACTTTCGGAAGGCATGGACCATTATGGATTTTCCGAAAGTGTTCGCCAATTCGGTTATGATTACCGTGTTCAGCAATATAGGACTGATCGTGATGAGCTCCATGGCAGCCTATAAAATGGTGCGTTCTCCGGGGAAAATAGTTTCGTTTCTGTTCATCCTTTTTACGGCGGCAATGGTCATTCCCTTTCAGTCGATCATGATTACGCTGGTGAAGGTTGCGAACATGGCGGATCTGATCAACAGCAGAACAGGGCTGATCATCTGTTATTTTGGCTTCGGCCTGCCTCTGAATCTGTTTCTGTATCACGGGTTTATCAAATCTATTTCCAGGGAAATTGAGGAGTCGGCGGTAGTGGACGGCTGCAGCACCTATGGCGTATTCTGGAGGATCGTCTTCCCTCTGCTGAAGCCGATGACCGTCACGATTGTGCTGCTGAACAGCCTGTGGATTTGGAACGACTATTTGCTGCCGTCCCTGATTCTAAACGGCAAGGAGTTACAGACGATTCCGCTGGCTACCTATAATTTCTTCGGCCAATACACCAAACAATGGGATCTTGCTCTGGCCGCGCTGGTGCTGGGCGTAGCCCCGATCGTACTGCTGTTTCTGTTCATGCAGAAACAAATTGTGGAAGGAATTACGGCCGGATCTGTAAAAGGATAAGAAGAAGGAAATTTTGTGGCAGATTATACTGATTATGCAGTATCTCGTCCATCTAATCCAATTAGGGAGGCTTACCAGATGAGAAGATCAAAACGTTTCATGCTCGGCATTTTCACCCTGCTACTCGTGCTGATCGTTTCGGCGTGCGGCGGCAGCGGCAATGGCAATCAAACTCAAAGCTCTTCATCCGGAAATGAAAACGCTGACAGCGGAAGCTCCGGAAAAACGGTCAAATTGTACAATTTTAAAGTAGAAGTGGCCGAGCAACTGAATCAGCTGGCTGCCGAATATGAGAAAGAAACCGGGGTTAAGGTCATCCCCGAAACCTGCGGCGGCGGCTGCGACTACAGCGCCGGGCTGAAAACCAAGTTCAGTTCCGGCGACGAGCCTGACATTTTCTTTGTGGCGGGTTTTAGCGACCTTGATTTGTGGCAGGAGCATCTTGAGGATTTGTCCGATCAGCCTTGGGTGAGCGACATGGTTGATCTGGCAAAGCCTCCGATTACCAAGGAGGACAAAATTTACGGGATGCCGCTGGGGCTTGAAGGATGGGGATTTATCTATAATAAAGACCTGTTCAATAAAGCGGGAATTACCCAGCCGCCGAAAACGCTGAGCCAACTGAAGGACGCTGCAGAGAAGCTGAAAGCGGCAGGCATCACCCCGTTTGAGAACGGTTATGCCGAATGGTGGGTGCTCGGGAACCATCTCGTCAATGTCGGTTTTGCCCAGCAGCAGGACCCTGTCGGCTATATCGAGGACGTTAAATCCGCCAAAGCTAAAATCCCCGGGAATGAAACGCTGAACGAGTGGGCCAACCTGGTTGATCTGACCGTTCAATACGGACAGAAGAACCCGCTGCAGACCGACTATAACACGCAGGTAACGGATTTTGCCAATGGCAAGGCAGCCATGATGCAGCAAGGCGTCTGGACACAGCTGCAGATCGACAAGATCCATCCGGATCTGAATATCGGTTTTCTTCCGATGCCGATCAACGATAATGAGCAGGCGATGGATAAGCTGCAGGTCGGCGTGCCGAACTACTGGGTCGTGAACAAAAATTCCAAGGCGAAGGATGAAGCCAAGGTATTCCTGAACTGGATGGTTACCTCCGATGCCGGGAAGAAATTCCTTGTTGACGATGCCAAGTTTATTCCGGCCTTCAAGAGCATTAACGCGAGCAGCGAGCAGCTTGGACCTTTGGCGGCGGATATTCTGACTTACACCAAAGAAGGCAAGACCCTTCCATGGTTATGGCAGCGTTATCCGGGCTATGAGGCCAATACTTCTCAAATGGCCAGCCAGATTCAGGCTTATATCGGCAAGCAGATTACTAAGGATCAAATGTTTACCGAGTTCCAAAATATTTGGAACAGCTTTTCCGGCAAGTAAAAAAAGAGCCGTTCCCGGTCATCTTCGTGGCCTGGAAACGGCTCTTTTATACATGTGTTATCTTCGTGGGGACGATGAACGCCTGCTTACGCCTGCACGACGTCCAGATCAGCCTTGCTTTTGAACGCCTCGGTATCGTTCTCGCCAAGGATTTTCCCGGTAATGACGCCGGCGGTGATGGAGTCGTTGACGTTCAGGGCGGTACGGCCCATATCGATCAGCGGTTCGACCGAGATCAGCAAACCTGCCAGCGCCACTGGTAAATTCATCGTCGACAGGACGATCAGCGAAGCGAAGGTCGCTCCCCCGCCGACCCCGGCTACACCAAACGAACTGATCGTAACGACGAGGATCAGCGTCAGAATGAAGTCCCAGCTAATCGGATTGATACCGACTGTCGGCGCGATCATGACGGCCAGCATGGCCGGGTAAATGCCGGCGCAGCCGTTCTGCCCGATCGTTGCGCCAAACGTAGCCGACAAATTGGCTACTCCCTCCGGCACGCCCAGTCGTTTGGTTTGGGTCTCTACATTGAGCGGAATCGTTGCCGCACTGGAACGCGATGTAAAGGCAAACACAAGCGTTGGCAGCACTTTGCGCACATACTGCACCGGGTTGTATCCGAACAGCGCCAGCAGGATCAGGTGAATGATGAACATCACGATCAGCGCTACGTAGGAAGCTCCTACAAACTTGATCAGCTTCAGTATTTCTTCCGCGTTTGTCGTGGCCGCCACCTTCGTGATGAGCGCCAGAATCCCGTACGGCGTCAATCTCAATACCAAAGTGACGATACGCATAACTACCGCGTATACGGATTCCACTATTTTACGGAACAAATCGGCCTGCTCGGGTTTCTTCTTGTCCAAGCCAAGAACCGCTACTCCAATAAAGGCGGAGAAAATAACGACCGCCAGCGTGGAGGTACTGCGCGCTCCGGTCATATCCGCAAACGGATTCGTCGGGATAAAGTCGAGGACTTGCTGCGGAATCGTTTTGTCTTCCACATCGACGAGACGTTCCTCCAGGGAAGCGCCCCGCTGCTTCTCCTTGTCTCCCGCCGTGATTTCGATCGCTTTCAGATCGAAGCTAAGGCTGGTTGCGATGCTGACTGAAGCGGCGATCGCCGTCGTAACGAGCAGCACGGCAATGATCAGTCCGCTCATTTTGCCCAGGTTTTGCTTGCCTTTCAAGTTCATGATCGCGGAAATGATCGACACCATGATCAGCGGGATCACCACCATTTGCAGAAGGCCGACGTAACCGCGGCCTACGAGGTTAAACCAGTCGCTGGATTGCGAAATGACCTCCGAACCCGCTCCGTACAGCAGCTGCAGGACAACCCCGAACACGAGTCCGAGCCCCAGCCCGGTAAACACCCGTTTTGTAAAAGAAATGTGCTTCTTCTGCATCCATAACAGAACGCCGATCAGAACAAGCATAACAGCTACATTAATGCCGATACGCAAAGCATCCATAATACTTCATTTCCCCCTTGAATTATGCATAATGTCGTAACTGATTACGATAAGGAGGACAGCAGCCCCTATCGATTTACAGACATTATAATATCACAAATCCAATTATTTTAATAGGATTAATTATAACGTAATATGTTATGTTTTGGTCATACCGCTGCAGTTGCCGATGCCGGTCCCAATGCAAAACTTTCCGGCTCTCTCCCGCGATCGATTGCTTCTTCCGTTTCTTTCCAAGCCCAGGGTCTTACTTCTCCTCCGTCTTAGGTCCAGGTCCAAAAACCGCCGATAGTCGGTTTCTGAAATGCTTTCACTCCGTTTACAATTACAGGAGCGAAAGTTCAAATACATAATCAAACACAGAGTGGAAGGGGAAAACAACTGAAATGGTAAGATTGACGAAATGGGCTTTTTCAAACAAAGCTGCGGTTGGGCTGCTGATTGTCATGGCCCTCGTAGTCGGGGTGATCAGCTATACATCGCTCCCGATGGAATTTATGCCGGAGGCGGATAATCCGCAAGTCACGATTACGGCGCTCGGACCAGGGCAGAACGCACATGCTATGGAGAGCGGAGTAACGAAGCCGATTGAGCAGGCTGTTGGCGGTGTGAAGGGCAAGACCGGAATGTTCTCCACCTCCGGGGACGGATATGCTCAGGTTAATATGAATTTTGACTCTAAAACCAATATGAAGGATGCGACGCAGGAGGTTCAGAAAGCGATCGATTCTCTGCAGCTTCCGCAGGGCGTGATGAAGCCTTTCGTCCTTCAGCTCAACACCTCGATGATCCCGGTTTCCGAGGTTACCATTTCGTTTAAGGACGGTTTAACGGAAGCCAACGTCAAAACTGCTGAAGAAGAGATTATTCCGGCGCTGCAGAAAATTAAAGGGGTAGCCAATGTCAGCCTTTACGGAAAACCGTTGTCCGTTGTGAGCGTCAAGGCAGACCCGCAAAAAATGGCAGCCAAAGGAGTGGCCTACCCGCAGCTCATGACGGTGCTTCAAGGCAAAACCGTATCGGCTTCGATCGGAGAGCAGACGATCGGCGGGCAAGCGGGCAACGTGAACGTCACGGCAACCGTAGATAGCGTCGATACGCTCAAGAAGCTGCCGGTTGCGGCGGGCGTTGCCCTACAGGATGTCGCTTCGGTCGAGTTGAAGCAGCAGAAGGAGAGCATCAGCCGTTCCAACGGCAAGGATGTATTGTTTGCCATTGTAACCAAGGAAGCCAACGCGAATGCCGTGGATGTCGGCAAGAAGGTGCAGAAAGAGGCCGAAAATCTCAGCAAAACGGTTAATAATGCGGAAGTTGCAGTCGTATTCAGCACTTCGGATATGGTCGTTGATTCGGTAAACAGCATGATGCGAGAAGTGCTCATGGGCGCTTTGTTCGCCACAATCGTCATTCTGCTGTTCCTTCGCAACCTGCGGGCAACATTGGTAACGGCAGTCGCCATTCCTTTGTCGCTTGCCGTTACGCTCTACCTGCTGGATATGTCCGGCATTACCTTGAATATTATTACGCTTGGGGCCGTTGCTGTTGCGGTCGGACGGCTGGTGGACGACAGTATCGTTGTGATCGAGAACATTTACAGAAGGCTGCAGAAAGAGCCCTTCTCTTTGGATATGATCATCAGTTCAACGAAGGAAGTCGCAGGAGCTATTACTTCCTCGACCATTGCTACAGTTGCCGTATTCCTGCCTATGGGTCTATTGCGCGGTTCGCTGCAAGCCTTTCTGCTGCCGTTTGCCCTGACGGTTACTTACTCGCTGCTGACCAGTCTTGTAGTCGCCATGACGGTAGTTCCTCTGCTGAGCTCCTGGATGCTGAGAAACTCGCATCT
Organism: Paenibacillus caui; assembly: GCF_019904135.1. GTDB lineage: Bacteria > Bacillota > Bacilli > Paenibacillales > Paenibacillaceae > Fontibacillus > Fontibacillus caui. The sequence goes on from NZ_JAIOGQ010000006.1 coordinate 150,231, forward strand.
CCGTGAGCCCAAGCCGTCTGCCCGGTTTGCCTCGTTTCTGAGATGGAACCTTAAGTTTAAGTGGATTACTTTAACGGTAACGCTGATTGTGTTTGCCGGCTCCATTGCGGCCTATATAACGATGCCCAAGGCTGCTCTCGATTCTTCGGACGCCGAATTTGTTGCGGTCCAGCTCAGCTATCCGAGTGATGTGCCTGTCAGAAATGTGCTGGAGAAGGGAAAACAGCTTGAGCAGGATTTGATCAAACAGGAAGAGGTTAAGACTGTTCTGCTTAGTTCCGGAAACAGCTCCGACTCGGCGCAGTGGGGAAATGTCTCCTCCCTTACACAAGTCAGCTTTACGATCGCCGTCAAGGAAGGCGCCAACGCGCAAAAGCTGATTGACCATGTACTGGCGCAAAAAGATAAATACGAGGGCGCAACGCTGACCGCCAATGAGTCAGGTATTTTTGGCGGCAGCCAAACGGTCGAGTACATCGATATTGTCGGTGACGATCTCAATGCCCTAAGTTCGGTTGCAGCCAAAGTTGAAAGTGGAATAAAAGGGCTGGATGGGGTACAAAAGGTCTCCAGCAATATGGAGGAGACGAAGCCCGTATTTACATTTAATGTGGATCCGTCCCAGGCGGGCGGTCAGGAAATTGTCCAGCAGCTTGGAGCGATGCTGAGACCGATGCCGCTCGGACAAATCGAACTGAACGGCAACTCGGCCAATGTAATGCTTGAGCCTATGGTGCAGCCAAAAACCGAGCAGGATTTGAACGGAATGACGATCATGACTGCTGGGGGGCCGGTTCCGATTTCAAAACTGGCTAAGCTTGAAGTGAATAATGAACCAAGTCTGCTGTATCACAAGGATGGAAAAACTTATGTGCGCGTTTCCGCAGAGGTGGATCCGAAGAAGGTATCCGTTGTCGGGGCCGACATTAAAAAGCAGACAGACAAGATTGAGCTCCCGAAAGGCGTAACGCTGTTTGCAGGAGGGGCGTCTGCGGATCAGGCTGGAGACTTCAGCGACCTGGGCATGACGGCTTTGATTTCCATCGGGCTTGTCTACCTGATTATGGTGCTCACGTTTAAAACGCTTCGCGCTCCGCTGGCTATTATGTTCTCGCTGCCGCTGGCTGCTATTGGAGCGATTGTCGGACTGCTTGTATCCGGAGTTTCACCGGATTTCACCGCCTTGTTCGGCGCCCTGATGCTGATCGGTATCGTCGTAACCAATGCCATCGTGCTGATTGACCGCATCAAGCATAACGAACAGCATATGACGATTCGTGAATCGATTATTGAAGCGGCCAGTGTGCGGATGCGTCCGATCCTGATGACAGCGATCGCGACCATATGCGCCATGCTTCCGCTATTGTTCCGGCAATCCGAGCAGGGAAGCATCGTGTCGCAAAGTCTTGCCATCGTGGTTATTGGCGGCTTGACGACGGCAACGCTTCTGACATTGTTCGTGGTTCCGGCCATGTATGAACTGCTTCACTTCCATAAGTCGGCCAAACAGCGGAAGCAGGCTAAATCCGTTTCGGCTGCAGCTCAGGATGCATAACTTTTAAACAGTAAGCTGGTTTAGCTCATCAGCAAGGAGGCCCCGAAATTCTGCCGTAAAGGCGGGTTTCGGGGCTTTTTTTTTCAAAATCGCGGGCGACAACGAAAGAACGTCAAATCCAAAGTGTATTGGAAAAAACAGTTGACGAAAACTAATAACATTAGTTATTATTAAACTAATCTTATTAGTTTTGTCTGGGAGGAGAAGAAAATGCGTGTGATAAAAGAAGGAAATCTATATCAGCTCACGTTTCTGCCTCGTATTTTTCCTGTGAATTGTTACTTTGTGGAAGAAGAAGAAGGGCTGACTTTAATTGATGCGGCTCTTCCTTACAGTGCAAAAGGAATTTTGCAGGCAGCTTTTAAATTGGGGAAACCCATCGCCCGCATTTTGCTGACTCATGCTCATGGCGATCATCTGGGAGCGCTGGATACGCTGAAGCAGGCTTTGCCGGATGTTCCCGTTCATATTTCACGCAGGGATTCCCGGCTGCTCGTTGGAGACCTGTCCCTGGATCCGGGCGAAGCGGACACCCCTATCAAGGGCGATGTTCCGAAGCCGGGTAAAATACAAACCAAGCCGGATATTTTGCTGGAGGATGGCGATCAGATCGGTTCTTTGGTCACGATTAGTTCTCCGGGTCATACGCCGGGATCGGTGTCCTTTTATGACAAGCGAAACGGTGTATTGATTGCCGGGGATGCTTTTCAAACTAGAAGCGGAATCGCTGTAGCCGGTCAGGTGCGCCCCTTGTTTCCGTTTCCCGCGATGGCGACCTGGAGCAAACAGGTTTCTCTGGAAAGCGCACGCAAGCTGGAGCAATTGAAGCCCACGCTTTTGGCCGTCGGTCACGGAGAACTGTTAAAGCAGCCTGGTAACGCCATAAACCGGGCTATTGCAGAAGCGGAAAGAAATCTTGGAGAATATAACACGGTCAAATCGTAAACGAGGAGTTGAAGATGGATGTCGCCTAGATTGGGTCTTGATTTGTTGCAGATCTTGCAGGCCGCTGCTGAAATCGCCGATACGAACGGACTGGATGCAGTGACACTGGCTTCGCTTGCCAAAAAGCTGGGTATTCGCCCGCCTTCCTTATACAACCACATCGATGGGCTCCCTGGCTTGCGGCACAAGCTTGCGGTTTATGGGATGAAGCGATTGAACGAAGCAATGACTTTCGCGGCGGTTGGGCGTTCGGAAGACGATGCGGTTCATGCCATTGCCAAAGCTTATATCACCTTTGCCCGGGAGCATCCGGGATTGTATGACGCCACGGTTCGCGCTGCGGATTGGCAGGATCCGGAGACGCAGAAGGCAGGCGAGGAACCGATTGAATTAATCGTTCGGATCTTCCGTGTCTATGGGCTGGAAGGAGATGCCGCAATTCATATCGTCCGCGGTCTGCGCAGCATTCTTCACGGATTCTCGGCGCTTGCGCGAACGGGGAATTTTAATATCCCGCTTCATCCGGACGACAGTCTTGAACTGCTCATTGATATATTTCTTGCAGGCATCCGTTCCAAATCGGCTAACAAAGCATAAGCTTAAAGCTCGTTCACGGACTTGTTTGACGCAAAAAGAATAATGCCGGAGGCAAAAACATGGAGATTATCAAATATGCCAATTTAGCGGTTCGGTTTATTTTGGAATTATGTTTGTTAGCCTCTTTAGGCTACTGGGGCTTCCATTCCGGGAAGAACGGGATTGTGCAAGCATTGCTCGGTATAGGAACGCCGCTGCTTGCTGCTGTAATCTGGGGAACTTTCCTTTCCCCCAAAGCCGCAGTTTCTATCGCCCCTTCCCTCCAGCTGATCATGGAAATTGTTCTCTTCGGGCTGGCCGCCGCAGCTCTCTATGCCGCCGGCCGGCTGGGCCTAGGCGCTGTTCTTGTCGTGGCCTATGCCGTGAACCGATTGCTGATTTATGTCTGGGATCAGTGACGAAAGGACGCCGAAAGGCGTTTTTTTACTCCAAACATCTTTCATTCACCTTTTCTTCATATTGCTTCAGGTCTATACAAGAGCAAATTCGGCTTCCAGTAAACTGGACTCAAAGTGTAGGTACGTTCGGGTTCGGGTAAGCAGAAACTTTCCCCCTTTTTGTCCTGTACTATTTTCCTGTTTTAAAGAAGATCTTAGGAGAGATCACAGCAGGTTAGGGTTATGATTCAGCCTTTGTATATTTTTGGGACATGATCAAGCGGATCTCAAAATTTTGATTCATAAAATTTCGACGGAACAATTTCAATAATAGGCTCTTCGGATTTTGTAGTGGAATGATCTCTTGGCAAAATCCATTATTACAAGATAATGGAAAGAAACAAAGTGAATAGTAGACGCATACAGCGTAGGAAGAGGTGAAGTCATGGAAGTAGCCGATCCGGAAGAAGTAAAGTTTCTCGCCAATCTGAAAAAGATGATTCAAACAGCAAACAATGCTGCCGAGCGTAAGAACTACCAGCATGGGCAGATAGAGTTAGGTGCGATTGCACGGGTGATGGATGCCCAAAGCATAGAATCTGTACCTCCGGGAGCGGAACGGGTAATTGGAGCCTATTATGAGCGAATGACTGGCCGCAAAGCATATTACTGACGCATATAGCGAAGGAGGAATTGAATATATGGGGTATTCGGATTTTATGGTGGAATGATAGCAATTCCGAATCCATTTTTGAGGGTTAATGGAAATTTTATAATGAGAGGAGCACGCAAATTTTGAAACAATTATTTATTGTAGAAATGTGGGATACCATCCCCCTAGTATCTATCCGTGCGGGTGAATACGAAAAAATTTTAGAAGAATCGGAAAAGTGCGCCATTGAAACGGAGAAGCATTCTGTTAAAGTTACTCCCATCGAAGAGGTAGATGGATATAAGATCGTACTTACTAAAGCTGAGGAAAAATAAATAGGAATTAGTTTAGATTTAATTGGAAATTTAAACTGTCGATTCCACCATAAAATCCGAATACCCCAATAATATAACTCGCCTCTATTGTTAAAACTTTCTTTGTACGGTTCAACGTTCATCTTGCATTCCGCTAAATCATTCTTGGTACCTCAGGCGTTCTTCCGTAGGGACGACCGGCCAATCACGGAACTGCGTGAATCTATACGCATCTTCTTAACGAAATCGTTAAGAATTGATCCCAGTATACGGTTGAGAAATGAGACCTTTATCTAAATCGTCATCCTACTTGTGCAACATTTTGATTTTAATTGCGTCTAAATAAATGCAATAATATTGAAATTATGCATTATAAAGTGTTTTTATAGATTGGCTTGTAAATCCTAATATACTTCAAGTTCACTACTTTTCTATATAATCGCACAAACTTAAAAAAATATTACCTCTTTATGGTTGAAAGTCTATTTATTTTATTTTATCCTATAATTAACAATATAGGGAGGGATAATATAATGATGAATATTAAGAAACTGACTAGTTCTTTTCTTGTAGCGTTAGTAGTCGTTGTAATGTTAATTAACACGGCTCTTCGCTCTACTGGGTGGGTACAATGTTGAATGTTAGTTTCATAACCCCTTCCGCCTTTAAGAGATTTTCAGATGTTGAAACAGCCCTCAAGGAAAGAACTTGACCGCTGTTTCAACATCTGAAGCGGGGTAATAAGGCGGTAAGGGGAATTATGCTCGGCGTGCCGCGAGCCCCGGAAGACGGAGCTTATTGGCGGTCATGTAGACCATCGCGATCAAGTTTTCTACGTTGCGGTAGCCTCTGGCTCGACGTTTGGCTGCTTGTACAAGACCATTTATGCCTTCGAGCAAGCCATTCGTCATCTTGCTGTGGAACCATCGTAAGATTCCTTCTTCATGTTGCTTAATGGTTTTGGCCAAGTTCATCATAGGCGGGAGCTGGGAACGTGTAGCCCAGCCGATCCACTCCCGAAGATAGACATCTGCAAAGATGTGGGGTGTCGTCCAAAGTTCCTGCAGGGCCAGCTTCAATCGGTATGCCCGTCCGGTCAGCAGATTAGTATCCTTTAG
>NZ_JAIOGQ010000060.1 GCF_019904135.1 Paenibacillus caui
CTTGAACAACTCTATTATAACGTTCGCATCAGGTGGTTTTTTGCTATAAGCCTGGACTACACCACCCGCATAGCGGGTGGATTTTTGTTTCGCACGCTTCGCGAGCTCAACTGGCTTAAGCCACTATTAAAAACAGCTTCCTCGGAAGGAAGCCCTTTCCAGCTTCTCCTGTTGGATTATCATATGCCGGATGTCGATGGACTTGAAATGTTTGAGCAGATCCAGAAGGATGAATTCTCCAAGAAGCCGGCGATTATGATGCTTACTTCGGATGATCAACATCAAGCGATTAAACGCTGCAAGGAGCTCGGCCTTCACTCTTTTATCATCAAGCCGGTCAAACGAGGCCCGCTCATTCAAATGATCCGGGAAACCATTGGAGAGCAGCATCAAGAAAATCTGCCCATCCTGAAACCGCAGCCTTCCGTTTTGGCTGATCCCAGATCCAGCTTGAACATATTGCTGGTGGAGGATCATGAGGATAATCAGCTTTTATTCACTACGTTCCTGAAGAAGACGAAGCATCGGATTGAAATTGCAGAAAACGGAAATGAAGCGATAGAGAAGTTCACGGCAGGTCAGTACGATCTTGTATTTATGGATATTCAAATGCCGATCATGGACGGCTATTCCGCAACTCGGGAAATTCGGCGCCTAGAACAAGCCCATCGGAAACACAGAACACCGATTGTTGCCTTAACCGCTCATGCGCTTAAGGAAGATCGGGATCGCTGCCTTGAAGCCGGTTGTGATGATTATTTGACAAAACCGATTAAGAAGAAGGAACTGCTTGAGTTTATTGACAAATGGAGTCGGGGTGAATAATTTTGGAATTATCGAAATCGAATTATACGGTACACATTGATATAGATCTTGAAGAACTCATTCCAGCCTATTTGGAAAAGAGACGAAAGGACATTCAAACGATAGAGGCTGCACTTGGCTCCGATGATTTCGAAACGATCCGAGTGATTGGCCACAGTGCAAAAGGCAGCGGGGCCGGCTATGGCTTTGACTTGATTACTGAAGTCGGAGCCCAAATCGAACTGGCTGCCAAAGCGCAAAATCAGGCGCTCATCCGCGATAACCTGGAAACTTTGGCAGATTTCCTAGACCATGTGGTGGTGATTTTTGATGAAGAAGATGTATGAGCATACAGATGAGTGGCTTCAATCTCCAGAGCAGGTCAATCCCGCTCATGCGGTTTCGGCAAACTCACGGATCATATTGGTGGACGATGATGAAGATTTAAGACAATTAATTATTCATAAATTTAAACATTCGCAGCTGATCATTGATCAGGCCGGCAGTGTACAAAAAGCCAAGGAAATGCTGTATGAAAACCACTATGAATTGATTCTGCTGGATCTCATGATGGAGCCGGAATCCGGATATAAGCTGTTTGAATTTGTGAAGAACGACCCTAAATTAAAGTGGGTCCCCTTGATTGTTTTGTCCGGAAGCGACGATATTGACGACAAGGTAAGATGCTTAAGCATGGGGGCAGATGACTATGTGACCAAGCCGTTTCATTATAAAGAGCTGAACGCGCGCGTACAGCGCATTTTGGCCAGGTCGAAGCAGTTTGAGCAAATGGCGTTCTGCGACGCGCTGACCGGACTGTATAACCGGAGATATTTTTATAACCAGCTGGTTATTGAAATGGAAAGAAATCAGCGCTATCCGGTGCCGATCTCATTGGCGCTGGTGGATATCGACTATTTTAAGCAAATTAACGATACATACGGCCATCCGGTAGGCGATCAGGTTCTGCAGAGATTATCCTGTGTGCTGAAACAGAATCTGCGTCAATCGGATTTGGTAGCCCGGTATGGCGGCGAAGAGTTTGTAGTGCTGCTCACCAATACAACCGAGGAGCAAGCCGCAACAATCATGAACGGCGTTCTTGAGAAGGTCAGGAAGGTTTGTTTTGCCAAGGCAGGCACTGAAGATGTTCGGATTACTTTCTCTTCGGGCATCGCCCATTTAAGTCCAGACCTTAAGGTTCAAGAATGGATAAAAAGGACTGACAGCGTGATGTATCAAGCCAAAGAATACGGACGAAACCGTGTCATGACTTGGAACGAGCTCGCATCTGCCATCCGCGGCTGAAGGAAGCCTCCCGAAAGAGCTATCCAAAACGATTCTGTGTATCATGGATATCGGGCTGCTTCAAATCTACAGTTTCGAGCTGTTCAAGAAGATGAAACAAGACAGCCGTTTGCAGCACATGAAGGTAATGGCGATCGCCGCCGGATCCATGAAATCCAGACTCCACAGCCTTCCCGGCCAGGTGGATGATCACATGATCAAGCCGTTCTCGATGCTTGAGTTCAACTTGCGGTGCAGTAAATTGTTGAATCTGCGCTAGGGTCCGTTATGAAAAGACTGCGATAAAGACCCAGGATATGGAGGTATTATGGTTTGGTGTGACATTTCACACTTGTATGAAGCACATTTGCCAGCAAGTAATTTAAGTAACTCAATAGAGTTTTACAAAAAATTAGGATTAGAACTGGCCTATTCTCAAGAAAAACTGGCTTTCTTTTGGATTGTGAAAGGAGAAAGTTGGTTAGGATTATGGGAGAATGAAACCGTTACTATTCGTATCATCCTTCTATTCGTCATTTAGCATTTAAAGTGGAGAAAGAAGATATCAATAAAGCAAAAAAATGGTTGGAATCTGTAGGTATTGAAGTACGAACAGCTTTTGGTTTTAGTCCAGAAAACCAACCTTTAGTGCTTCCGAATAATCCTCAAGCACATGCAGCTATTTACTTTAATGACCCCGATGGGAATTCATTAGAACTAATTTCACCATTACGAATAGATGTTGAGGAAGATTTTAAAATGATGACTTTGAAGGAATGGGAAAAGAGATAAGAGGGCTAACTGTAGCTTTGTAGACAAAAATTTCATTAAGTTCAGTTAAAACAATTCCCTCAAATAATCTCGCCGTGCATGCAGGATACGATGGATGATAACTTTGCTTTGAATGCTCCTGTAAAAGACCAAATAGGGTGAAACCACGATAGACCGATATCCTCTCTGAATTAGAGGATAATCGTCTTCTTGGATTGCAATTTCACGCGAGCTTCCATACGGCGGTAAGCCTCATGGCTCATAACAACGAGATCAGCTTCCCCATTGCGAGTGAGCACGACCGGCTCATCAATTTCGTGGCAATATTTTGAGAACCCATTATAGTCTTTTCGAATCGTTGTGTGCGGTTTAATATTCATTATTTCAAACACCCCTTTCCAAGCCCCCAGACAAATACGAGCATCATGGGGGCTCGGAGCTTTACAATTAAAAACTTGCCGTCATTTGAGATTTGGCTTGCTAACAAGTGTGGTAGGATGCTTCACAATTTTTCTTTTACAACGATTACTTCTACACCTAACTCCTCAATTTTAACCAGTTCATCTTCAGGCGCATCCCAATCAGTGATTAATTTATCAAATGTATCAGCGGAACAGACCTTTAATATGGATTCAACCCCAATTTTTTCGGTTGGGTACAGGGCCATATTGCATTTTGAACTCCCAATTACGGCTTGTAAAAAACTTACCCCTTTGGATTTTTGAATTGACATTCCAAAAGAAGCCGAGAACCCGGCGCTTGTTAAGAAACTAATATCAAACCTGATATTTTTAACAAACTCAGCAGCAAAACTGTCACTGCACTGGCCTTTCTGGCTCAATTCGCCACCGACCATAATGGTTGTGATATTGTCATAGCTTCTGAGCTCATCGGCAATAATGATTGAATTCGTTACAACCGTAAAAGGGAACTCTTGGGGCAAATTTTTGGCCATAAAATAACCTACTGAAGCAGCGGTCAGAAAAACTACATCGTTTGCCTTGATATAGCCAATTGCTTTTTTAGCGATAGCAAAATAATTATCTTTTATCTCCGTAATGTCACGCGGCGTATAATTAGGTGGTGTAGTGTAGCCTCTCTGCAAAGCAGGAATCGCTCCACCATGCGTCCGTTTGAGCAGCCCTTTTTCTTCAAGAATGCGTAAATCACGTCTTGCCGTATCAAATCCGACATTAAACCTGGTTTGGATTTCACTCGCCTTGATCCTGCCTTCTTTCTCCAATATCTTCAAAATTTCTTGATGGCGTTCTTCCATAAACATAGCATCACTCACCTTTCCTAATTTTTTCAGTAAAGAGTTGCGCACCTCATTTACTTGATTCATATTATATAACGGATATTAACAATATTCAATTAATAAGTGCACTAAATGTTAATATTCGTTATAAAGTGTTAATTCGATATGCAAAATAGTCCATGATCCAAATATTTACATATTGTTTTTTACGTAATATAATAATTACGTAATAACATAATTCTCAAGACCATCCAAATGTAAAGCTGGTGATTTTAAATCATGACCCGTGACTTGAGCAGTGAAATCGATGTGCTAAAGAAACAAATGGCAGACCTTCAACAATTAGTTCATCGTTTTATGTTTGAACGAAACACAACAGGAAATTTGAATTCTCCAGAGACTACACCTAATGAATCAGGTATTCCGGACAACGATTCAAGCTCTGTTTTCTATTCTGGTCACGTTCGTCTTAACGGACAAGGGTTTAGATGGGAGCCTCAACAACGCCTAATGGATCAGCTTCTTGAATTGAATAGTGAGAAAGCTGCAAAAGTTCTAGCTGCTCTTGGCAATAAGCAGCGTTTGGACATCTTAAGGTCAGTCCTTAATGAACCTCTTTCTGGCTCTGAACTCGTCGACCGTTTAAACATGGGAACAACCGGTCAGCTTTACCATCACCTAAAGGCTTTAATAGGAGCTGATTTATTAGTTCAAGAACATGGGGGACGGTATGCCTTTCCCAATCACCGTTGTCTCCCCTTCCTTCTGTTACTAGCTGCTGTAAGCGACTTGCTGGAGACTAGTGATTATTTAGACATGATGGAAACAAGGAATAACGCCGGGCTTTATTTTGGGACAACGCAAAGCTTTGATGCCCACCACCTTCTTTGGGCTGTTGTTGAAAATTCACTCATTGAGCACCAGGCAGGGTTTTGCAGTGATGTTGACCTATTTCTACACGATGATGGAGGCGTGACCGTAACCGACAATGGTCGAGGTATTCCTGTCAGTGCGCTTCCAAGCACAAATATATCAAATGTTCAATCGACTTTAACCGATATTAATAGATTTAGCAGCAGTGCGCCATTCCAAGTTCCTGGGGCAGAGAAAGGCATTACCATTGCCGTTGTTAATGCCCTTTCGCAGAAACTAACCGTTGAAATTCGTCGTGATGGCAAGATTTATCGTCAAGAGTACAGACATGGTATCCCGCAATCCGGGCTACTGACTGTTGGAATATCGAATGACACTGGAACTAGCGTTACTTTTAAGCCGGATCCAGAGTTGTTTGGAACTGGTTTTGAACGAACTAAACTGGATCAACGTAAAAATGAACTCTTAGCGGCTTATCCGAATCTGTCCATCACTTTTCATGACTAAGACTCTGAAATAAAAGGAGGTATAAAATCAATGAACAGTGAGACCATTCAAAGCGTGGAAGATATTCTGAATATGCGGTTCAATACTTTCATGACCAGCATGTAAAAGCAGGAAACGTTCTCGAGTTAGGTTGTGGAGCCGGCAGAAATGCCGTCTATATGGCTCGACAAGGATGCAATGTTGATGCGGTCGATATTTCTCAAGAGGCTATAAATTGGGGAATAGAACGTGCCAAGGCAAACAACGTAGAGGTTAATTTTGTATGTAACAATATTTTTGACCTCAAAATCGAGCCAAAAGCCTACGACTTTATTTACGACTGCGGATGCTTCCATCATATCCTCCCCCATCGCAGAATTAGTTTTCTTGATATAGTGAAAAAAGGGTTGAAACCGGGTGGAACTTTCGGGTTGATTTGCTTCGCATTAGGAGACATGGGTACGGATATGACCGATTGGGAAGTATATCGGCAACGGAGCTTAAAGGGTGGATTAGGTTATACTGAGGAGAAGATTAAAGCCATCTTTAAGGACTTCGAGATCGTTCAGTCAGCTCATTATTTGGTGAATCCTTTTTATGGACAGCGTTATTCAGTAAGAAATAAATCACATAAAACCCGGGTGAACCGAAGAGACCGGAGAAAGCCTGCACTCTCCGGTCATTTTTGAGCTAAAGACGTGTAGAAATCAATTTTCCGATTAATCATCGCTTGATACGACATCAGTTGATCAATTTGGGATTTTACGTTTTTTTTTGTTGTTTAAGCATTTCAATACGTTGGTCAATAGTTTTGTCTTCTTGTACAAAATCCTTTATATCGGAAATGGTCATACCCGTCGCCCGAAGACAGCAGACAAATTCAAGCACTTCAATGTCTTTCGCTTCATACATGCGTATGCCGTTTTCATTGCGGGTAACAATGGGCATAATTCCTTCCTTTTCGTAATATCGGAGTGTATGGATAGATAAGCCGGTTTGATCGGATACTTGACCGATCGTAAAGCTCATGGTTACCCCTCCTTATAGTTCTTGTTTAGTCGGTCTGACAATGATTTCGTTGACAGCCGTATTTTCCGGTTGAGAAATGGCATACAGAATCGAATTGGCAATGGCTTCCGGAGGCAATGAAATTTGCATAGACTCGGTTATGCTTTTCTTGATTTCTTCATTAGAAATGGTATTAGGCAGCTCCGTGATTACTGCTCCGGGGCAAATAATCGTTGTGCGAATGTTGTTTTCAGCTTCTTCCTGCCTTAAAGCTTCCGTAATCGCCCGAACGGCAAATTTTGTTGCTGAATAGACAGCCCATGTCTTTCTTACGATGTGTCCTGTAACGGACGAAACATCGATAATATGCCCTTGTTTCCGTTCCCGCATATACGGGAGAACCGCGCCAATACCATAAAGCACGCCTTTAATGTTGACATCAATCATTTGATCCCATTCCGTTACCTTCTTTTCATGCAAAAAAGACAGCGGCATGATCCCCGCATTGTTCACCAGAACATCAATTTGTCCAAACGTTTCTAAGGTAAAACGCGCAAGCTTCTCCACCTCCGCTTGAGAGGTAACGTCAGTCACTTTATATACTGCTGTGCCGCCTTGTTGTTCAATGGTTGACTTAAGAGCCTGCAAGCGCTCCTCACGTCTTGCAGCAAGTACAACCTTAGCTCCGCTGCTCGCAAGCACTTTGGCAGTGGCTTCACCGATTCCGCTTGATGCTCCAGTTAAAATAACGACTTTCCCTTCAACATTTAGCATACCAGACCATCCTTCCATGATTAGGATGCTCTTAGTATAGGACCTAGAGTATACTCTAGGTCAAGGATGATGTGAATAAACTTGCTGATACACATAAATCGTCACCGATCCATAGGGATATTCTCTTACAGATCGAATTGATCATTTGTGAGTTTATCTTGCTCCCATAATCAATATTCTCCTTTAATTACAAAAAACGAGCCCCGAATAGTTCCAGCTAGTTTGGACTTCTGTCTGGCAAACTTAAACTTCCCTTCCAGCTCCTTTGGAACCTCCATCCCCTCGGAAAGCTTAAAGCCAACGGCCCGCTTCTTAGGGTCATCAACCGTATACATGACGTTGACCGCAAGACCGTCCTCATAAAAAACGTAGGCCATTTGGATATTTTCCACTTGAAAACGAGACGTTTCTAATGGTTTGGCCGAAAATCCAATATCGCGTTCTTCTTTCAAAATCCGGTTCACATAATCGAGGGTTTCCTGGCTTTCGCCAGCTGGCACAACCGTAAATTCATGCTTGTATTTGTTCATGAAGTAACGGGCTTCATTAGCGCGCAAACCGGCAAGCGCTTCTGCTACAGGTGAAGACTCTAAACCAATCGTAGACACATTTTTAAAATCAACGATGTAGGACATTCCCAACCCTCCTGTAAAATTTTTTCTTTATTTCCTTACAACCGGAATCCACATTTCGCCAAAAATGAAGCCGTCTCGCCGTCCCATCTCAACCGTTGTATTTGGTCCGCCCACATAGGCATAATTCTTTGCTTCCGGCAAGGCCTGACCAAAGGCAAGGCCAGTAAGCTTATTATTCAATTCTTCAGCCGTCTTCCCTTCCCCTTTAACAACCAAACAAGTGGAATAAGCCTTTACAGAAACAATCGATCACCCAATCGGTGTTCCATCGGGTAGTTTAAAATCAGGTTTTAATAGAACTACATCCCCCTTTTCGGGTATTCCTCCAAGAACTAATACCTCTGAATTAAACCCGGCTATACGACGCGGAGGAAAATGCTTCGTCGCTATACTTAATGGCTTAAAGTCTGAATCATAGAAAAATAGTCAATACTGCTCAGTAATAAGTAATAGGAGCGGATTGGCGATGTGGACCTCATTGAGCAGTAATGAAAATTTGATCATGGACATGTTTAAAGTGGCTTTGCAATTGGAAGAACCATGGAAGCTAACGCATATTGAGTTTGACAATCAGGATCAAGCCTGG
>NZ_JAIOGQ010000061.1 GCF_019904135.1 Paenibacillus caui
CTTTTGCCTCCGGCTTCCTTCAGATTCCACCTCACGATGGGACACCCTTACCCTTGGCTAATGGTAGGCGCTCGCCAGCCCCCATTCCGGACTTTCACCGTGTAGATGACGCCCATGCTGGGCGTACGAGCATAAAAGACCGCCGGAAGTTTCTCCGGACGGTCTTTGTCCTGACTGGAATCTATCTCGTCGTCTCCTTCAAAAAGAAAGCACCCACTATAAAATGCAGAGGCTTCTCTTCCTCATTCTGCTGATACAGCATAATAAGCAGCGACTTGCCACGTTTGCCCGAAGCGGCCCCATCCACCAAAGCCTGATTCAGTCCGGCATACGGCACCTCTTCGATATAGGCGAATTTCTGCAGCTCCCTTTCGGTTAAGCGGAGCGCTGCGAATTCGGGAGACACCTCGCCCGCCCGCTCCACCAGCTGCCTGTAGACGGCTGTTCGGTCCGCTTTATGGATCGGCTCCTCCCACCATATTTTACGCGGCTTGTATTTATGGGCAAGCAGATAGTCCGCCTTCATCAGGCCGAGGACCATTTCGGGATTCTTCAGGCCATGGATCTTCAGAAACTGCTGCAGCCTGGCAAACAGATCCTCGAGCTGATGGCCGATGCGCTGCCAGCCCTGTTCCTCCCAGTAATCGCCGAACGCCTGGAAGAAGTCGAACGGGGAAGCAAACTCATGCTTCATCAAATACCGGATCGTATGATCCATCCGGTGGGCATTCCAGTACTTCTCCAGCACATCCTCCAGCCGCTTCAACCGTACCACGTCGGAAAAAGGCAGCCATTCGCTGCTCAAAATTTCGTAAGGAGCGTTGTCCATGTACGTATAATGGTATTTCTCGGCGTCGTGACGGAGTCCGGTGCCCCGCAGCATTTTCAGAAAACCAAGCTGCAGCTCTTCCGGCTCCATGGCGAACACGTCGTTGAACGTCTTGCGGAATGTGTTATAGTCTTCAAGCGGGAGGCCTGCGATCAGGTCCAGGTGCTGGTCGATCCGTCCGCTGTTCTTGATCGTCATCACGGTGCGGGACAGCTTGGCGAAATTTTGTCTGCGCTTGACGAGCTCGTTAGTCGGATCATTCGTCGACTGCACGCCGATTTCAAACCGGAAGATGCCAGACGGGGCATTCTCGGCCAAATAGGCCATCACTTCGGGCCGCATGATGTCCGCGGTAATCTCAAACTGGAACACGCAGCCCTGGTGATTCTCGATCAGAAACTTGAACATCTCCATCGCGTAGCTCCGGTTGATGTTAAACGTCCGGTCCAGAAATTTGATCACCTTCGCACCGTTTTCAATCAGGTACAGAATATCCGATTTCACCCGCTCGATATCGTAATAGCGCACGCCCACCTCGATGCTGGACAGGCAGAACTGGCAGTTGAACGGACAGCCGCGGCTTGTCTCGAAATAAACGATGCGTTTGTTTAAAAAGGGCACGTCCTCCGGAAAACGGTGCGGCGACGGCAGACTGTTCAGGTCAGACTTGGGCCGGCCCGGCATGAGGACAACCTCGCCTTCCTTGCGGTAGGCCAGTCCGTACACAAAGTGAAACTTCCGATCCCCCGAAATCGTCTGCAGCAGGTGGTGAAACGTCTCCTCCCCTTCGCCCATTACGATGTAGTCCACGCCCGGGATACGCCGCATCCAGTACTCCGTATCGTAAGAAACCTCGGGTCCCCCCAGAACGATCTCCGTTTCCGGCATAACCTTCTTCAATATTTCCACAACCTTGATCGTCTCTTCGATATTCCAGATATAGCAGGAGAACCCGACAACGGCAGGCTTGCGGCGGAACAGATCGGAGACGATATTCATTACCGGGTCCTTGATCGTATATTCCGCGAGGTCGATATCGAACTCATGCTGGCTGTAGGCCTTAAGCAGCCGGATAGCCATATTCGTGTGGATGTATTTGGCGTTGAGCGTTGCCACAATGACTTTCATAGGTCACAACCTTCTTTATAAATGAAAAATAGGTTTAAAAATCTTCAATCTCATCGTCCTGCGAACCGCCGCCTTCATTTTGGAAAAAATCAAGAAACGGCTTGCCGTATTTGCGGAACTTCACTTCGCCGACCCCTTTGATCCGCAGCATGTCATGTTCGGTCCGCGGAAGGATGACGCTCATTTCGCGCAGCGTAGCATCATTGAAAATAATATAAGATGGCACATGCTCCTTCTGCGCCAAATCGCGGCGGATCAGGCGGAGCTGCTCGAACACCGTCTCGTTGACGGCGGACGGACCGACATCGTAACCGCTGCCGCCCCGTCTGCCTGACGGCTCCTGGACCGGGCGCGGCGCGCGCTGCATGACCTGGCGCTGTCCCTTCAGCACTTCGGCTGCGCGCGCCTGAAGCCGGACGACCGGATATTGTCCTTCGCTCAGCGCGAGGTAGCCCTCCGCAATAAATTCGTTGATCAGCTCGGCGATTTCCCGCTCCGTTCTGCGCGGCATCATCGCATAGGTCGGCAGCTTGTCGAAGCCGTACTGCAGCACCTTTTTATTCCGCGATCCCTTCAGCACCGAGGCTACCATCGATACGCCGAACCGCTCGCGCATCCGGTGAATGCAGGAGAAGACGATCTGCGCATCGCGCGTCATGTCGATCAGTTCCCGCTCATCAAGACAGGAGCTGCAGAGGCCGCACGGTTTATGGTCGTGCTTCTCCCCGAAATACTCCAGCATCGCCCACCGCAGACAGCGGCTTGAATAGCAGTATTCCACCATCTGTTGCAGCTTGCGGTAATCGTTCCGCTTGCGCCCTTCGTCCTGGGGATTTTGCTCGATCAAAAATTTCTGGGTCATAATATCCTGCGGGCTGAACAGCAATATGCATTCGCTCGGTTCCCCGTCACGGCCCGCCCGGCCCGCTTCCTGAACATAAGCCTCCATGTTCTTCGGCATGTTGTAATGGATGACGTAACGGACGTTGGACTTGTCAATGCCCATGCCAAAAGCGTTCGTCGCCACGATGACGCGGATATCGTCGTACAGGAAGGCTTCCTGCATCGCATCCCGCTCATCGTCCGCAAGGCCGGCGTGGTAGCGGCCCGCCGGGATGCCGGCTTGCTTGAGCCGTTCATACAGGTCGTCGACGTCCTTGCGCGTCGCTGCGTAAATAATCCCCGGCTGCGAGCTGTGGCTCGCCGTGTAGTTCATGATGAACTCCCGCTTGTTTTCGCCACGCAGCACGGACATGGCCAGATTGTCGCGGCCGAGCCCCGTTACGAAT
The DNA here is from genome assembly GCF_019904135.1 of Paenibacillus caui. GTDB lineage: Bacteria > Bacillota > Bacilli > Paenibacillales > Paenibacillaceae > Fontibacillus > Fontibacillus caui. The sequence goes on from NZ_JAIOGQ010000061.1 coordinate 3,247, forward strand.
ACGGCGGGCTCGCGCAGGCGCAGAAGCTTCAGCATGTCTTCCGTCACTTCGGGCGTGGCTGTCGCCGTAAAGGCGCCCACGATCGGTCGCTCCGGCAGACTCTCTACAAAGGGCGCCACCGCCAGGTAGCTGGTCCGGAAGTCGTGGCCCCACTGGGACACGCAGTGCGCTTCATCCACCGCGATGCAGGAGATCGCAAGCTCGCTCATTTCCTGCCGGAACCAGTCCAGCTCCAGACGCTCCGGGGCCACGTAGAGCAGCTTCAGATCGCCGCGCCGGGCGGCACGGATGCGGTCGTTCACTTCTTTTCCCGACAAGGTGCTGTTGATATAGGCTGCCGGAATGCCCATCGCCGTCAGCGCATCGACTTGGTCCTTCATCAGCGAGATGAGCGGCGATATGACCAAAGTTAGTCCGGGATGAAGCAGCGCCGGAATCTGGTAGCAGATCGATTTGCCTCCCCCTGTCGGCATAATGCCGAGCGTATCGTTTCCTGAAAGAAGGCTTTCCACAATTCGCTGCTGCCCTTCCCGAAAATCGGGATAGCCGTAGTATTTCTGCAACAGATCCCGCGCCTCGTTCAGGGTTGGTGCTTGTACATTCATATCATTAAGGCTCCCCATAATAGCTTTGCTATAATCTTGCCGATCACTCCTGAACACAATATCAGGCGGTGATCCCTTCTCTTCCCTAGAAGCTTTCTTCACGCAAATTCAAAACTCTGTATCTATTAAGTTTACCGGGGTTTGATAAATTGGGCAACACAAGAGGCGGTCCGATTCAAAGTCCACAATAACGGAGTATCGCTGACCGCGAGCTTGTCTTTTCCGCCTGGGCTGTTTAATTTTCGGCCGGTTGCCGCCGCATTGACCCGGGCAGGATAATAAAGGTATCATTCCATTATAAAACTAATGCAGGACGGTGCAATGAATCCATGAAATCAAGCGATGCTTCCGGCAAGGGAGCTAAATTATACAGCAAGTCCGTACAGAATCCACTTGGCGAAGAAAAACAGCAAAAAGGAACCGGGAACAAGGCTGCAAAACGTTACGAAAAATCCGGATCTCACGCAGGCGGAAGGCCTGGTGCCAAGCAGGGTGCAAGACCCGGAACCAAGGGCCAAAGCGGCTATCCGGGCAAAAATAGCAAGGGCTCATACCGGCCGGACAAGTCCAAGCTTGCCCGCCATGAGCATGCGGAGGAGGTTCGCGAGGGCGACAGGATCATTGTCACCATCAAACGGCTTGGCATCAACGGGGAGGGGGTCGGCTACTACCGCCGCAAGGCTGTGTTTATTGACGGGGCGATTCCCGGCGAAGTGATTAAAGCGAAGGTTGCCAAAGTCGAGCCCAAATATATGACCGCCGATATGACCGAGATCGAAAAAAGATCGCCTTACCGCATCGACGCCCCCTGCCCTGTTTTTGGCCTTTGCGGGGGCTGCCAGATCCAGCATCTGTCCTATGAAGGCCAGTTAAGAGCCAAGGAAGATCTGGTCCGCGAAGCCTTCGCCCGTTATGCCGGATTGGAAAATATCCGGATGAAGCCGATTCTGGGCATGGAGTATCCGTGGGACTACCGCAACAAGGCCCAGCTTCAGCTCGGCGAACGCCAGGAAGGCGTCGTTGCCGGGCTCTACTCGGCCGGTACTCACGAGCTTATCGACATTACCGGCTGCCCGATCCAGCATCCGGAAGTCAACCGGTCCGTCGACCGGGTGCGCAACGTGCTGCAGGAGCTCCGCATTCCGATCTACAAAGAACGCGGGAACAAAGGGCTGGTTCGCAGCATCGTCGTCCGGCTCGGCTTCCAGTCCCGCCAGCTGCAGGTCACGCTCGTCGCGGTTCATGACCAGATTCCTGAGGAACGGGAGCTTGTGAAGGCCATCCGTTTGGCGCTGCCCGAGGTGACCAGCATCGCGGTTAATGTCAATCCGAAGAACACCTCGCTCATCTTCGGCGACCGTACCCGCATCCTGTGGGGAGCGGAGGCGATTGAAGAATCGCTCGGCGACCTGGAATTCACCTTGTCGCCTCGCGCTTTCTTCCAGCTTAACCCGCTCCAGACGGTCAAGCTGTATGAATCGGTCCGCGCCGCCGCCGCGCTGACCGGCAAGGAAACCGTTGTCGATGCCTACTGCGGCACGGGCACGATCGGCCTGTGGCTTGCGCCGCATGCCCGTGAAGTGCGCGGCATCGAAACCATCCCGGAGGCGGTTCAGGATGCCAAAGCCAACGCGGAGCGAAACGGCCGCGACAACGCCTCCTTCCACACGGGGCGTGCGGAAGAGCTGCTCCCGCGCTGGGTCAAGTCCGGCTTCTCGCCCGACGTGATCATTGCCGACCCGCCGCGGACGGGTCTGGATCCCGCCTTCCTCGAAGCCGTGCTCCGCACGAAGCCGAAACGCTTCGTGTACGTGTCCTGCAATCCTTCTACGCTCGCGAAGGACTGCAAGGTGCTAACCGAAAGCGGCTACAGCCTCGAATGGGCGCAACCTGTGGACATGTTCCCGCAGACGAGCCATGTGGAGTGCTGTTCACTGTTGGTGAGGAAAGACAATTGAATTGAGATGTATTGGCGGACATAAGTGAAGAGGGGAATTATAACCCCTCTTTTGTTTCACTATTATTATCTAGGAGTGGACACTATTTTATGGAGATTAGAAAACCGAACATTGTGGAACTTGAAAACATTTTGAAACTCTCACCACAAGCCTTATTTGAAGGGACATTGGGTAGAGTTAGACCAACAGACGAAAAAATCAAGCAACTTGTTGAGCCACTTTTGGGGAAGGGTTGCTATTACTTAATTGCTACAGAAGAAGATAATTTGATGGGGTGGATTCTAATAGGGTCAAGCAAAGACCAATTCACCGATGAGATGATTGGCTTTATATACGAACTATACGTAACTCAAGTGTTCAGAGGAAAGGGCATCTCTAAGCACCTAATGAAAAGTGCCCTTGAGCACCTGCAATCTGAGGGATACCCTGAGATTCGTCTGGGAGTTTTTGCAGAAAATCATGCTATTCAACTTTATAAGCAAATGGGATTCTCTGAAAGAAACATTACTATGAGTCTGTTAGTAAAGCAAGACTAATAGTTGAGGTGTATTGGCGTTGGTTATCAAGAGAGGAACAAAGTTCCCTCTTTTTTGATTGCAAGTTAATGGTATTGACTGACAATCTGGAAAAATTTAGACCCAAGAACCGAGATTGGTTACGCCCTCATTCCATCGAATGGTATGCACAACTTGGGAAATTTAAAGAACAGTATTCATATCCTTGGAGCTCCACAATTGCCCAACCCAATGCTGAAACAATATTCACAGAAGAAGTACCGCAACTTGTTCAGAATAAAAAAGTATTAGACATCGGATGTGGACATGGAGAGTTCACTATCCAATGGAGCCCAATAGTCAAACCTTTGGTCAGACGACCTCCATTCACGAATGGGTTATAGAGAACTGTCTTTCCGAGGTTGAGCGAATATTCAAAATGAAGGGTGTTTTCAAGGCTTTCTTTTGGCTCTGGGAGAAAATAGGACATACTTTTTTTTGTGTGTTTTTAAATGAGCATTTTGCATAATTCCGTGATTGAGAATTAGACAGCAGAATCTAAGGAGTAGTTGGTGGTGTATTTTCGTCTCAGGTGACTTCGGACATAAAAAAGGGCAGACCTGCAGAATTTCTGTTC
>NZ_JAIOGQ010000062.1 GCF_019904135.1 Paenibacillus caui
GAAACGGACATGCAATAAAAAAGAGTGAAATTTTCGGATACTTGAAGCGCCACAAACCTTTCAGTTCTTAGGGCACTCGTATCCGACCTCACTATCATCCCACCCCTAAAGGGGGTGCTATCGCACCCGTAGTGGGCTTTCCCGTTCGGAAAATCTGTAAATCATTTAAATTTTTTTAAATTCGTGCAGTTAAATAGTAATGCATTTCACCCAGCTTGTATTGTTCTCCTCCTGTTGAATCTTCAATTAGTTTCCCATCATTATAAAATATACAAACCAAATCATTCTTGGTAAGGCTACCCCCCACAACTTCATAACCAACCATGAGTTCTTTGTCTGTAAACTTCGCATTTCTTAAGTTAAATTTGATGCCTTTGACTGTTTGAGTTTGAATTTTAATGTTGGGTTCAGGCAACGTATCCACATTCGCATTAAATGTAGCTCGGTTGAACAAGAAGTAAATCAAGACTCCCCCAATAATAATTACAGTACTAATCAAAATGATTTGAAGCCTAGTCTTATTCATAGTGCTCTCCCTTAAAAATAGGACGTATTGCGTTCTAGCGCATACCTATAATACCATAATTAGAAATTAGTACTAAATTATGTTACTCCCTTAGCCCCTTATAGCAAATACCTATATAGTAAATAGCATTTATATCTTTCCCCAATGAAGAACTCCCTGTTATAATTAGGAAAATCATCCACGAAGGAGAAGATGGATTTGGAACTTTCCGTGAAAAAAATGTTTGACGCTGTCGCGTTAGATTATGACCGGCAGCGAAGACAGCTCATCCCTTGCTTCGATGCATTTTACGGCATGGCTCTGTCGCTCGTGGAAACCGCGAATCCCGCGCCTCGTATCCTTGATTTGGGGGCGGGCACCGGATTATTTTCAAGCATGGTCCTGCAAAAATACCCGGACGCGCAGCTCACACTCATCGATCTGAGCGAACAGATGCTGGAGGTCGCGCGGCAAAGATTCCGCCAATCGGGCAACGTCCAGTACATCGCCTGCGACTACACCAACTACACGTTCTCCGAATCGTTCGACATTGTCATTTCTTCATTGTCGATCCATCATCTGACTCACCCGGCCAAAAAACAGCTGTTCAAGGCCATATATCAGCTGCTGCAGGACGGCGGTATATTTGTGAATGCCGACCAAGTAGCGGGCCATACGGCGCAGGCCGATGAATATTATAGACGGCGCTGGCTGGAGAGCATTAACCAAAGCGGCCTTTCCCGGGAAGCTATTGAGGCATCTATAGAACGAAGAAAGCTGGATATCAATGCGACTGCAGCGGATCAAATCAGCTCGATGGAGCAAGCCGGATTTCATGAGGTGGACTGCATGTACAAATACTTTGATTTTGCCGTCTTTTTCGGCAAAAAGTGAATTGCAGCACTCGGTACGGACTTCCTCTGTAAAAGGCAAAAAGTCCATCCCGCCAATGGATGGACTTTCCCATAATTAATTCTGGATCAGCTTTAGGGCGCTTTATCCATGACTGCATATCCTTGAAGGGCATGATGTCTACTCCTGCCTCTCCATCCGGCTCCAAGGCTCCGGCAATTCCGTTTGCAATTTCTTCTGCAGTCTCCGCAGAAAACGGTGATAATTTCGATATTCATCGCTGAGAATGATGAAATTTTTAATAAACACATCATAATAACCGTTCCGGGACAGCTCTTGTTTGAAGTCCTTGCCTATTTTGAATTTTTCGCTGAAGGCCTGCTCATTTCCACTCGTCAGTCTTTTAAACGCTTCGATAACTTTGGCCTCGTAATCCTTTTCCTCCTCTTTGGTTAAATGCATCAGTTTCTTCATATCATCGGTTAGCTGTTCCTTGTATTGCTCAAGAAGACCATCCGGCATTCCGTTAAACATTTCTTCAAAACCAGGCGGATACTCAATATCGGTTTCATCCAGATAGGCTATGATGTTCAGCCATGCTTTTTCTTTTCGTTCGCTGTCCATTTGAATGTCAAGGAAGGGCTCAAAATGGTGCACAATCATTGCTCCGTAAGTCCCGGGGAATAACTCAAGCAGCTTTTCCCTGATATAGCCTGCTTTCTGGCGGTTGTCCAGATCGATGCTGTCGCTTAGCAGCTTCCACTTGCTCATGAGCTCTTCGGATTTATGATCCGGATTTTCCAGAATCGTCTCAATTAAGTTCTTGCTCCGCTCCATCTGCTTCATCTCGGCTTCAAGCCTGGATTTATGTTCTGCCAGCAGATGATGTACATGGTCCGGTTGCTGCATGGCCATCTTGATTTCTTTGACAGGGATGTTCAATCGTCTAAATAGTGTAATTTCTACAAGCCTTCTCAGGTCCTCATTGTCATACTCCCTGTACCCGTTGGTTTCATCAATGGACGGGCTGATCAGACCCTCTTGTTCATAAAATCGAATCGCTTTCTTGGTTAAGCCGGTTTGTCTGGCCGCTTCATGAATTTTCATTTGATTCACTCCAAAGTATTGACTGTTCCCTAAGGGCACACCTTTTAATCATAGATAATACATGGCTAACGAAAAGAGGTTTAATGATGGGCAAACTAAGCAGTTTACTGAAATTGAGACCGTTCCTTCGCAAGCATTGGCTGATTTTTTGGGCAGGGATCATCGGCATGCTGGTCAGCTCCCTTTCGGCCAATCCCGTTCCCTATATGATCGGACATATTATGGATACCGTGCTGATCGGCACAAAAAGCTACGCCGAGTTCTATTATTATATCGGATTGATTGCCGTGCTCTATGCCTTGAGGTATGCCATTTCATTGTATGCGAAATATATGTTTGTGAAAATCAACAATGTTGTCGTTAACGAGATGAGATATTCTATCATGGAGAAGGTTATGGATTTGCCGATGAGCTATCTGTCCGCAACCGAGAAGGGGTACCTTCAAAGCAGAATCTCCGAGTGCAGCTCCATCGGCAGTATTTTTTCCCCGACCATTGTCAGTGTGTTATTGAGCGCAATGGATGCCGTGCTCGCATTCGTCACGATGTTTACCCTCAATTATAAATTAGCTTTCGTGGTTTTGGCGCTGACGCCCCTCTTCTTCCTTTCTTCCAAAGCCTCGTCGGGAAAATTTATGAAGAGTACCAAAGAAATGATGGAATCGAATGCGGTTCTGAATGGAGAATGCTTCGAAATCATAAACGGTATCGAAGATATTAAAATACTGAACGGTAAGCATACCCATCTGGCCAAGTTTCGGAGCAAGCTCCGGGAACTGATCCACAGCAGCGTGAAGCAAAGCAAGTCTATGCTGCTCTTTATGGAGAATATTGCACTCATTAATCAGTTCGGGTCTCTTCTTGTGCTGCTTACCTCCGGTATTATGATTTTGAAAGGACATTTTACGATCGGTATGTATACTTCCTTCTCCCTTTATATCAGCAAAGTATTTACAAGCACTCAAGGTCTGGCCACGATCGGCGCTACAATCAAACCGGTATGCTTAAGCATAGAGCGGGTGGTTGAGCTTATGGAAATGAAAGGCGAGAACAGCGGAAAACGGAACGATCTCAAGGCGCCTATTACCTCTATTAAACTGGAAAATGTGAGCTTCACCTATAAGACCGGCAAGAACGTTCTGGATTCACTGAATTTTGAAATCCGCAAAGGCGAGAAGATTCTGATCCGGGGGGACAACGGCTCGGGAAAATCAACCCTGATCAAGCTGCTGCTGGGGCTTTATGAACCAACGGAAGGAACACTTTCGTTCAACAACCGGGATGCCGCAACAATAGATCATGAGAGCATACGGGCAAGGATTGGCGTCGTCTCCCAGAGTATATTCATGTTCCGCGGAACGGTGCTGGATAACATCCTGTACGGACAGACCGGGAAAAGCCGCGAAGATGTAGAAAGGCTCATCACGGATCTGAAACTCCAGGGGTACATAGACCGGCTGTCTATGGGGCTGGATACACAGATCGCACAAAATGCTGCCGGAGTCTCAGGCGGACAAGCGCAAGTCATCGCCTTTATTCGCGCAATGCTGTCCGGTAAGGACGTCATTATTTTGGATGAGCCTATTTCCAATGTGGATGCGGAGACGAGAGATCTTATGTTAAACCTATGGCAAGAGCGGGATTTCTCGGGTATTTTGATTGTCGTTTCCCATCTGACGGATGGCATGGATTTTATAAGCCGATCGATTGACCTCTAAAGCCTTAAAGAAAAATAAAAGAATTTAATGAAATAATATACGCCCCGTACTTAGACTTTTGCTATAATATACCGATATGTGAGTGAAAAATGTCTAAGACATTGACATGCGGTCACAGGTTGGCCGTCTGGATTATTTGGGGCCCTAGCACTCGCCCATCCTTCATAGGTGGGTCGTTTTTTTTGTTTTACAGAAACAAGAACATTGGATTTGGGAGAAGAATGCATGTTGCTAAAGAATGTAACGTTGGCCAAAAAAATCAATTTGCTTCAATGCGTCATATTGGCGGTAGGCTTTGCAGCTCTCATCTTAACTATTCTAAAAGTTACCTATGACAGCAGTCTTCAAAAAGCGGAGCAATACGCCGAGCAAAACTCTCTTTATTATGCAAGACACGTCGAAAATGTATTTAATGAATCGAAGAAGACGCTGCAGCAGCTGCTGGATAGCATTATGCTGCTCAGGGAAGATCAGTCGCTTACCCGCGACCAGGTTAATGTGCTTCTGGCCCATTACCTTAAATCCAATCCGGATATCGTAGACAGCTATATGGCATGGGAGCCTGACGCGTTTGATGGAAAGGACGCATTATACAAAAATAAGCCAGGGTATGACGAGACAGGCCGCCTGCTCCCGTGGTGGATTCGGGCGGACGGGGAAATCAAGCGGCAGACAATTCCCGACTACAATGATCCTGAGGCAGACTGGTACCAAACTCCGAAAAAAACACGAGCCCCCTATTTTGCCGATCCCTATTATTATCCTCTTAACGGAAAGTATGTATTGGTTGCCTCTATTGTCCTTCCCATTCTCGACGATTCGTCAGGCCAGTTTCTGGGGGTTATTGGCATTGATTACGAGATGGACACCATTCAGAATATGATGAGGAAAATTCGGCCGATGGACGGCTTTTCGGGACTGCTCACCTCTGAAGCTAAATATATCGCCAATGGTCACGATGAACATTTGAACGGACAAATCAATCCCGCCATTCAAAAGTTTTCTGCATCCATTAAAGAAGGGAAAACCGAGTTTATCTATGATGACTTTGAAGGCGAGCCGGTCCTTCGTGTCTTTGAGCCCATTCGAATAGAAGGAATTGATGATTACTTGCTGTTTGAATCGGTTATCCCGAAGGACCATATTATGACCGAATTTGACAGCATCCGGAATTGGTCCTTGTTCTATGCAGCGATCATTCTGGCCCTTACATTCATTATGATTTCGCACCTCATTCGCCGTTCTCTTCAACCTTTAAATCAGACGGTTTTCTTAATGGAAGAAATAAGCAAGGGAAACTTCCATGTCAAGATCGACCAGAATCAGTTCACCCAAGATGAGCTTGGCACTCTGGCGAAATCCGCCGATACCATGGCGAGAAACCTGAAGGATCTCATCGAGAATCTGGAAGCCCAGAATGAGGAGATTATTGCTCAAAGTGAGGAAATACGGGAACAGCAAGTACTCCAGGCTCGGATTCTTGAGGAACTGACTGTGGCTAAAGAGAAAGCGGAGGCCGCCAATCTTGCCAAAAGTGATTTTCTCGCCAGTATGAGTCATGAAATTCGCACACCGATGAACGCCATTATCGGCATGGCTGAGTTGTTATATGAAACGCCGCTCACGGAAGAACAGAGATTCTATGTTGAAACCTATAAAAAAGCCGGGGACAATCTTTTGAATTTGATTAACGATATCCTGGATTTCTCCAAAATCGAGTCCGGGTATATCGAGCTGCATCAAGTCCCCTTTGACCTTGAGGAAACGGTGGAAAAAACGGCTGAAATCATGTCGATCCGCGCTCATTCGAAACAGCTTGAGCTGCTCGTCCAGATCGATGCTTCCGTACCGAAGTATGTACTTGGAGACGCCGACCGAATACGCCAAGTATTGTACAATCTGATTTCCAACGCCATCAAGTTTACGGACCGCGGCGAAGTTGTCGTTTCCGTCCAAAAGACAGAAGGTGAATACCTGTTCTCCGTAACCGACACCGGAATCGGCATTCCGCAAGACAAGCTGGAGCTCGTCTTCGACAGATTTACGCAGGCGGATATCTCCATTACGCGTAAATACGGAGGTACGGGACTCGGCTTGACGATATCCAAAAAGCTGGTCGAGCTCATGGGCGGACAGATCGGGGTAGAAAGCGCAGAAGGCAAAGGAAGTCATTTCTATTTCAAAATCCCTTTAAGTCAAGCTGGTGATGAGAAGCCCAAAGTGCTTTTAGACGAAGCGCAATTGGCTGGCATCAAGACGTTGATTGTCGATGACAATCTTACGAACCGGATTATTTTACGCGGTATCCTGCACAAGTTAGGGATGGAAGTGGTAGATGCCCCGAGCGCAGAGCGGGGGTTGGAACAAATCATAACCACCCGTCAAACGGGTGGTTTGCTCTAAGGCTATAAGCCTTTATTACCGGCTCGCGTCTAAAGGCGCTAGCTTTCACTACGTTCAAGCTACTATGCCATTGTCGCTTTTGCCTACCCC
>NZ_JAIOGQ010000063.1 GCF_019904135.1 Paenibacillus caui
CTTTTGCCTCCGGCTTCCTTCAGATTCCACCTCACGATGGGACACCCTTACCCTTGGCTAATGGTAGGCGCTCGCCAGCCCCCATTCCGGACTTTCACCGTGTAGATGACGCCCATGCTGGGCGTACCAGAAAGAAGGACCGGTTCGCTTGGAACCGGTCCTTCTATGCTTCATTCTTATTTGTAGCTTATATCAAGCAAGTAATCGCCGGTGCCGCTATAGGAAACAACCTTGATCGTGTAGCTTCCTGTAACAGACGGGAGGAAAGTAACAAGCTCTTGGCGTTTGGTTCCTTCAGCTTTGCCTACCAGGGTTCCGCTTGGGTTGTAAACATATAGGTCGAAGTCTGGAGATCCGCCAAAGTAACCGCCGGTCCAGTTTTTAATAATTAAAGTCGTAGCAACGGGATAGGTAGTTGAAGTGACGTTTAAAGTATAGGATTTTGAAGAGCCGCTTGTTGTAAGCGTATCGGCATAAAAAGAATGATCAGGCACGGCGGGACCGGTTCCGGTAAAGCCTCCGGCAGATTTGATTGCTTCATAAGCCTGGAGCTTTCCGTATCCGTAGTCGTTATCCTGGCCGGCCGGGCCCCAGTCTTGGGCAGTACTCGTTATTTTCGATTTCAGATCTGCTGGTGTAAGCGCATAGTTGGCATCAAGCATCAGTGCCGCCACGCCTGCTGTAAATGGTGTTGCCATAGAAGTGCCACTGTATGAGATATACTGATTGCCTGTATTCGTCTTAGGAGCGGTGATATTGAATCCGGGAGCCGTAATATCCGGTTTGATTCGGTTGTCTTTTGTAGGACCGCGGCTTGAGAAATCCGTAACGTTAAAGCCTTTTTCCCCTACATCGGCAAATGCTCCGACCGTCAAGGCATCTTTGGCGGCGCCTGGGGAACCGACAGTGTAACTCGCAGGTCCGGAGTTGCCTGCAGCCACGACAGGTAATATGCCGTTTGCGTAAGCGTTATTGACAGCAACGGAAGTGGAGTCGGTTCCGTCCGAGCTGCCTGAAGTTCCAAGGGAGAGGTTGATTACTTTGATTCCGTAAGTATTTTTGTTCTGGATGGCCCAGTTAATGGCGGCATTTACATTGCTCATCGAGCCGCTGCCGTTTTGGTCTAGAACCTTGATTCCGACCAAGGCAGCACCTGGCGCTACGCCTTTATATGCGGAGTTTCCTTCTCCGGTGCCGGCGATAATGCCGCTGACGTGAGTTCCATGGCCGTTGTCATCATAAGGAGTAGTTTGGGATCCAACAAAGTCTTTCCATCCGATGATCTTACCACCATCCAGATCTACGTGCTTTCCGTCAATCCCCGTATCAATGACGGCAACTACAGCGTCCGTTTTGCTGTAGGATGCAGGGTTCCCGTCAAGGTCCCCATTTAAGCCAAAGTCTGCGCTTGCTTTCTCGGAACCGAACCATTTTTTTGCGGTGTCCATAGAGACCTGAACGGGCATATCGTATTCAACCTGTTTAACGAAAGGCAATTTTTGCAAAAGGTCAATTTGTTTTTTGGTCAGATCGGCGGCGAAACCGTGGAATGCTTCATCGTATTGGAATTTTTTCGAAAAAGCGCCAATTTTCCCTTCCAGATCGGCATAAGCCTCATTTATAAATTCCTGATCCAACATAACGATCACCGGGACTTTGTCTTGATCCTGCAGGCCAGCCAACTTTTTCTCCAGATTGTCAAATAGTTTGTTGCCATCCAAATCGGCGATGTCAGGAATATCTTGCGGAATAGCGGTAGGATCCACCGGTTTGGGGCCGGCTGCATAGACACCGCTGACAGATGCAAAAACGAGCATAGCGGTTAACAATATTACGGCTAGTTTTTTACTCAAACCATACACTCCCTTGATTAAATTACTGAAATCTTATCGGCCGATAGACTTTGATTTGATTATATATACGGATGTTAACTTTTATGACGTTGATATTAATTAATTTTTTGAATCGATGAATCATGTTGAAAGTGTTGGAGTGCCCAAAATAGGTGTTTGCAGGTAACATAGGCGTAACCCCAACATAAAATATTGTCAAATAGAACTAACGAAGGAGAAGATCATCAATGCATCAATATGATTACGATACATCCGGTTACGCCCCAGACGGTTACCGTCAATTAGGGTATGGTTTTCCTTCCGGAATACCCGGCTTCCCATTTGGCCAGCAAGATTTGGGCTATGAATGGCGTGAACAAGAAGGCCCGTGGAGCGGAGTGTGGCGCAGGCGGGGATTCAGCAACATCTTCGACGCCACATGGACAATGCCTGGTGCTCCGGTGATAACAGCTGTTTTGACGATCTATATTTTCGGCAATTTTGTCTATGTCCAGCGGCGAAACAGCAGCGATGGAAATGACTGCGACTACACAGGAACACTCTCCGCAGATCGCCGTACGGTTACCGGGACTTATCGATGCATCCGAGGGGGAGGCACTTGGACGGCCACGATCATTCGGCGTGAGAGAATCAGTTTAGGCAGGGTTTGGTATGAACAAGAAGGCGGCTGGAATGGCGTGTGGGTACGCCGGGGAAACAGCAATATTTTCGATGCAAGATGGACTATGCCTGGGGCAACGGATATTACGGCTGTATTGACGATCAACATATTCGGCAACAACGTGCAGGTTTTACGTAGAAACAGCAGCGATGGAAATGACTGCAACTACACGGGCACCATAGCTGGGGACGGCAGAACGGTTACAGGCACTTATTCATGCACTCAAGGCGGAGGATCTTGGAGAGCCACGATAACTTATTGAATAAAGTGATGGGACTGCTCAAAGGGGAGCAGCTGTATATGTAAAGGAACAAGTGTGCCGGTGTCAACGTAACCATGTTCTATGAGCAATTAGTAAAGAAGCAACTAAAACGGTTAGGAGCTTCAATAGTTCCTAACCGTTTGGTTGTTTCGGGTTCCCTCGCTTCCAGGCTGCATTTCCAAAGGTTGAGCCACCTGGAAGTCGCAGCTCAACCTTTTGGTGTCCAACCTTCCTTCATGAAGACAAAGAGTCCTGACTAGCCACTGGGTTGTTCTGTACATGTGTGCTTCGGCTATAGAAGTAAATAGCAAATAACGAGATAACTGCTAATGTCAAGAAAACAACTTCCCCCCCATACCAGCCCAGTAGTAGTCCCCCAAGCCAAGGACCTATGAAACTACCGATGCTAGTAAATGTTTGTGCCCCGTAATACATCCCACGAAGACCATCAGGAGTAATTCTGTCAATAGCGATGTATTGAGCAGGTACGATGAACATTTCACCCAAGGTAAATATAAACATAGACACGATGAGAGTTGCCCAACCGAGGGAGAATGCAAACCCAACCGAGCCCATGCATAGCAAGATGCTGCCAATCACAATCGACTTATAAGGTGTCCATTTTTCTGCAAATCGAGTAACCAGATACTGAAGGGTCACTACCGTAAGTCCATTTATCACCATCAATACGGTATACATTTTTACTCCGTCGGCAAATTGCCCATGTAAATATTGAGCTAGAATAGTTGAAATCCTCTGATAAACGATCACTGAAAATATTCCCCCGACGACCAAAAACCGTAGCACCACATCTGTCCGTAAAGTCCTCAAGGCACTACCCAACTCCAACTTTTCTGCCTTTGGACCAGTCGAATTCTCTTTGTTATCAAACCTATACAAGATAAGAAAAAGGAAGATCGCATAAATGAGATAAATAAATGCAGTTGCTAGAAAAGCGGAAGCATTATTTTGGAAGCCGAGCATTGCCCCTAGTGGAACTCCTACGGTAAATCCAATATTAATCAAAATGTATCTGATAGAAAAAATACGCATTCGTCTCTCTGGCTGGACATAATCAGCAATCATCGACTTGCTGACAGGGTGGTAACATGATGTGGAAAGTCCCAAGATGATGCTTAGAATAAAAATTGCAATGACATTTGAAATCACCTGAAATCCAACAAATATCCCAATTAGGGTTACCAGCGTACATATTAGAACATTCTTACGACCCAAAAAGTCAGATAGCATCCCCCCCAGAAACCCGCCAAAAGTACCCGCCAAGGCGGACAAGCCCAATATCAATCCAATCGTTCCGGGATCCAAATGCAAACGGTCAGCTAAATAAATTGCAAGGAAAGGGACACTCATCCCTTCCGCAATGACTGCAAACAGGGTTCCGATTAGCAATGTGTTTACAACTGGATGGTATGTGGTCCATAATCTGCTTATTTTCATAGTACAACTCTCTCGTTTCCTTTAAGTCTATTCATAGAGACCTCTCTTAACGAATTTTGAAAATATTACAGAGGTCACACCTCCCATGGTTGCAGAACCATGTGGAGGTGTCTTCACTCGCCCCTGCGTCCTATCCTATATTCTCAGGCTGAAAAGTTGATTTTAAGATGATGTTAATAATCTCTTTAAAATTAGAAATAAAATGAAAATGATTACCAGGTAACATGTGGATTCTAAAGGCAGATTGTGTATGCTGTTGCCATTCTTGGATTTCTCTAATGTTTACTGTGTCTTCCTCACCTACAAAAGCAGTTATAGGACAATTAAAAGGTATTCCATTAACATATTCATATGTCTGTGCCATTTTGAAATCGTTGCGTAACATCGGAAGTAGTAGACGAATAAATTCATTATTTTTTATGACTTCTTCAGGTAAGTTTCCTTCATTACATATTCTTTCAAGGAAATCATTGTCATTTAAATGATAAATTTTTTCTGATGTTTTGGGAAGATGCGGAGCTCTGAAACTAGAAACAAAAAGATGTTCCGGTTGTATTTTATATTGTTGGTAAATTGCTCTGATTAACTCAAAACCAATTAAAGCACCCATACTGTGACCAAAAAAAACAAATGGTTTATCTAAGTAAGGATGTATTTCACGTACAAGCGTTCCAATAACTTCATCTAGTGAATTATAAGGCTGCTCAAAAATACGGGACTCACGGCCAGGTAATTGAATAGCAAGCAGCTTAATTTGGTCTCCTAATAATGAAGCCCAAGGGAGATAAACAGAACTTCCTCCACCCGCATAAGGAAAACAAAATAAACGGAGCTTAGTTGAAGTCGGCTCGTTCAACTTCATAAAACTAGGGGAAGTTTTGCCATGCTCCACAATGCTGTTTGGCAGTACAGTGCCGTGAACTTTTTCTTCTCCAGCAATTTGACATACTGCGCGAACATGCTTGCTCAACTGAGAAATGGTTACATTCCGGAACAAATGTTTAATCTCAACGGTGTAACCAGCCTGATATAACCGTGAAGATACCTGAATGACCTTGATTGAGTCTCCACCTAGATCAAAGAACCTGTCGGATCGGCCAATCCGAGGGACACCCAAAACCGTTTTCCAGATTTCCGCCAGAAGTTGTTCCATGTCCGTTTGCGGCTCTGTATACTCTTCGATCGAGAACAGTCCGGTATCCGGTATAGGCAGGGCCTTACGGTCAATCTTTCCGTTGGCTGTTATGGGTATCTCATTCACCTGCACATAGTAAGTCGGTACCATGTAAGCAGGCAGCAGTTCCGTCAGATATCCCCTCACTTGCGGGATAGATAGAACCCCATCCGCCACGATATAGGCACACAAGAAAGCTGAACCTTGGTGTTCTAAATCCTGGACTACCACTTGCTCGATATCAGGCAGCTGTAACAGGGCATGTTCCACTTCGGCGAGTTCTACACGATAGCCGCGGATTTTGACTTGCTTATCTGCTCTACCCATATATTCAATCGTTCCATCTGCCGCTTGACGGGCCAGATCACCAGTCCGGTACAACGTGATGTTCGGATCGAAGGGGCTTGGCACGAATTTCTCTGCGGTTAGTTCCGGACGATTCAAGTACCCCAGCGAAACACCTTC
>NZ_JAIOGQ010000064.1 GCF_019904135.1 Paenibacillus caui
CCAAGTTGTTCTCCTTGATGAAAGCCCGTAGTTGTTCTTTTGACCAAAGTCCCATGTATTCTCCCAACCTTTCTATTACTTCCATTTTACTGGGTTTAGGAGTTTACACAAACTATTTTACAGACTCTATTGCACCTTTCAAAGGCTTTAAGACTGATGCGTTTGGAAATACAACCCCATTAGAAGTTTCTCCATTTACCGGGTCCAATCTTATTAGCAATGGAGTTGTACTTAATCCTGCAGGGATTGGTAGAGTCCATGCGGATAACTATTGGAACAGCAACAACAGTTTGTATTATGAATATATCAAAGACAGTTACACTGTAGATTACTCCTTTAGTGATCCTTATCACTATAAAGTAGGCCGTACACAAGCTTATAACGCAAGCACCACTAATGCTCTTCCACTAGTTTACACACAACAAGATCAAGCTACTTCAACGTGGTCAGTTACCACTCAAGTTAGCACGACAGCAGAACTCGAAACTAATTATCTTGCAAAGCTTGGCTTTACTTTCGGAGGTTCGTATACCTCAACTAACACTACCCAAAAATCTACTACAATAGGCACTACATTTTATGTTAGTCCTGGATATACAGGTTGGATTGAAGCTTGTTTGCCTGGTGCATATGCAAACGGAACCGCAAAATATAAAGAATATTTGTATTCGATGGGCACAGGAACGTTTATTGCTACTGGAAATACAGTTTCAAATTCGAATGAAGGCGGATGGTCTCCTTTATCGAATAGCAGCATGAGCGTTTTGAATTTCAACACCGACCAGTATTACGGTCGTTAAAACTAATAAATTAAACACTAATGGGATTAATTGGTTTAAGACAACTACATTCATTCCGTTAGTGTTACTTCACCGATTTGGAGGCTTACAATGAGAACAATACGTTATCCTATTGTAGTTTTAGCTATACTCCTTATGTTAACTGCCTGCGATAGCAAAAACGATGATAAGAAAAACACACAAGACTTGCTTTCCTACGATCAATATGTAAAATTAGTGAGTTCTACTAAAGATCAATTACACTTTTCAAGTGTTCCTATGAAACTAACCGAATCGACCCTCGAAAACCCGACCATTATAATGATTAATGACGAGATATCCTTTGGTAAGAAGAAAAATTTATCTTTACAAAATGAATTCAAGGATTCAACACAGCATTTTTTAACTTACGAAGATGTGAAAAATGGGTATAAGGTTATTACAGGTTGGATTTATACTGAAGTTAATCAGGGCAACAACCTGCTATATTTAAAACCAATTGTTCAAGGGAATACAGGAGACTTTAATTCGCTACTCTCATACAAAAACATCCTCATTCATGTACAACTTACACATTCACCATCTTCAAGCCCTTCTCCAGGGGATTATGTGGGGGAAAATGAAAATGTGCTCAAAGACATTGTACATTTTCTTGAAACGTCAGATTCTACTCTTTTGAGCACCCCCCATGGATGAATCCGGAGGCTTCTTGCTACGTAAAGGTGAAGACCGTTTCCGGGGAAAAATAGACCTTGGGGCCACGAAACCCCGCCACCCCACTAAATGACCAATCGAACAGGAAGTGATCCTGTTCAATTGGTCATTTTTGCTTCGCAAACGTGGGTACCAGGCGGCGTGGAAGGGATGTTCGCTTATCGTACGTTTTCGTTTAGTTGGCGGCACCCCTATTTGCAGTTTCAGGTAGATAAAGGTTGGCACTTGGCGACAGCTTCGCTGGTACTACCCCAAGCTGGCATTCCAATCGTACTTGTAGGCTGGCACCGGGATGTATATGATATATGGCTGAGGGAACTGGCAGCCTATCGTCCGGCCATGTATACAGGGAGCGAGAGCGAACGACAAAAAAATGAATCCGTTCGCCGATTCATCGAAGGTGATACAGATGCTCATCCTATCTCTGCGAAGTGGAGCTGGGCTGGATGGTTTGCAACACCGATGTTCGACAGCCATATTCGGCGAACTGGACTGGTCGCCGAAAGTTCACGAACAGATCATTGGCCGTTTAAATCGGGAGGGCCAGCAGGAACAGATCACGGCAGTCTACTTAAATACTGATGAAGGCAGACCCGCCGATGGTAGAGGTTCTTGGGATAAAGGCATCTCAATCATCCGGAATTATTGATCCTGGGCGGCAATTTGAGGCTAAACATTCAGATAAGAGACGTATCCAAGGGGAAATACCACGTCTTCGCGTAACGAGAATGATTTCGAATAAACCGACCCATCGAATTTGAAATAAATAAAGAGCCACTAATCTGGTTTCCCGATTAAGTGGCTTTTCCTTTGTCATATGTAGATGATGTAGAGTGATCTTCATTATTTCGAAAAAAACATAGGACTTCACAAAAAAATTACCAGTTGGTTCCTTTTCCGATTTCATACGGTGTCACTATCGTTGAGTCCCCATCTGCCAAATTTGAGGAGTGGGGGAAGGAAAGACTGACAAATAGTATGGTTAATAGACTAATGATGACGATTAATCGTGAGCGTTTTCTTTTTCTCATTTTCTTTTTGCACCTCGAGAATTATTTTTTGATACTCCGTCTGATCTTCTCCAGAGGCTGTATGCCGATATTGTTCAAACAATCCCACACAACGGATGATACAGCCTTCGTTATACATTTTACTAGAGAATAGCAAACTCTTTAATACCCACTTTACACCAACAGAGTATATTTCCTGATCTAAGTAATAGCAAGCCAAATCACATAAAAAATGTGCAAAATCATCATTGATGACCTGCTTAGTATAATGGTTGACTGGCCCATCCTTACATGAACTCACAATTAGCTCGTGATACTGTTCCAGGATGCCGTCAATATTCCAATGATGAGTGTTGGCCGCTTTGATGATGTCAAATAAAGCTGGCAAGATTTCATTTTCAAATGGAGCAACAGTATCCATAAAAGCATAGAGTGCTTCTTGATCTCCTGCTTTCATTTTATAAATCAATTTATTTCCAATCGCATAAAAGTGGAACATTTCCAGCGTTTTCACTGTTGCATCATCCGTCTCACGGACCCAATCTGGATTGTCATATAAGGATACAAACGCTAAAGCTTTTTCAAAGTCCCCACGCTCCCCACAAACAATCCCACGCATCAGATAAGAGTAGAGAATATACCCAATGAGAGATTTTGTAGGTTCACGAACGGGCTCATCGTGCCGGGTTGCATTCTGCTTAAGCTGATACTGAATATTGGCGATGGTGCCCATGGTAAGTGCCAATTCATCGACTTTGTCGAATCGGTGCAATGAAGCATAGATATCAATAAGGTCCTTCAGAGCATCCAACCGATCAATGTCGTCCAATCGATCGACATATCCTTCAAAGGTTGTCGCTGCTCTCAGGTTAATATCTTGGTCCTCACAAAGAGCGATTGAGAATAATCGGTACTGGCATAAGGCTAATCGATGTGAATGCTGATACTTTTCACTTTCCGCCACAGTTCGGTAGAGAATAGCTGCAGCTGGCCATCTTTGTGCTTGAAACCAGCTTTCCGCCATATCAAATAGCGGTTCTGAATACGCTAAATTGTCCATCATCAAGATAGCGATCCTCTCAATAGTATCCAGCTTATCCATTTGAGCACATCGTTCCAAAAAAGGACCTAGCCGCCGCCAATCCAGTGGGGTATTTGATAATTCATCTACGTATTCATCGTAGAATGTTCCGCCCGGAAGTCCCATAGCAACCGTAACTTTGTCTAATTGCTCAACGGTTATGTACCGGTTACCGCTCATGATTTTACTGAGGGATCCAGGATTCATTTCCGCCTTTTCTGCAAATCGGGAAATCGATAAACCTTCTCGTTTGATGTATTGTTCCATTTCAGTCAGAATCTTGGTTGAGGTTGGCACTAAAACCACTCCTTAAATATAAGCCAGAATTTCCATATTATATTCACTATCACAACAATATACCATAATATTACACTGGTCAATAAATTCTTGGAGTGAGGAAAGAGTGTATTCTGACATTTGGAAATGAAAATGGAACGAATTAACTATAACGATAACCCGGTTTGCAAGGAGATGTAAATAAACATCGGGCGGAACATCCATGTGGGAATGTCAATCTTGTGGTCTGATGATGTAGCCTAGATTGATCTGTTCGAGGACAACACGAAGGAACGTCAGCTTACAGCGTAAAAGTGATCGATCGGGGAGATAAACGGGGGAGGGGCCCTCGATTACCTGGGAAGCGACCGAGGGAGGAATTGCGATAGACCAATCATCTGAGGTTGGGGGGATAAAGCATGATTAAAGACCGTTTGGTATAGATTTTTCCCAATGATCATGTTCAAGCCGTTTTTCGTACACTAGACATAAACCAAGGTTTTTTCAGCAAGCGCTAACTACACATACTGAGGAAACTAGCCTCAATGTGAAGGGGAAATTTTGAGACCCAAAAAAGGACCTTCTTCAACAACACATTGCAATTCCAGAGCCGAAAAACTTAAGAATCGATCCGGAACAGAAGAGTAAGGACTTCTATGGAAGTCTCTTTATGGTTAATTATTGCTTTTCGATTATTTAAAGTATTTTGGCCTAGTCAGAGACTATTTTTTCTTTGTTTTAATTCGAGCAATACTAAGTCTGCTGTATTCTTTATTCCCCGGAAAACAGCATCCTCGTGTATGATTTCTGAACCAATTGAGTAGCAATCGGCGATTTCGCGAAGACTCCACCCCATTACTTGATAATGAACCAGCCAGTTAAAGTGTTCAAGATTTCTTTTTTCTCGTTCCTTTACATAGCCTCTATCAAGCAAAAACTGTTCCGAACGGGCCCGGTACAATTCTTTATAGACTGCAAATGATTGGTCTAATCTCTTTTCAAATTCTTTCCAAGTTTGACTTCTCGGATCCCAAGCCATTCCTAAAAACATCAAATCTTTATCGTCTAATTGTTGGATTCCTTCATCCCTCATAATGTTCAGAATCCTTTTATTGTATTCACTCATACATTCGTACATATCAATTTTATCGTTATCTTTGATTGAGAGCATAATATCTGGTGTAAAAGTAAATGGAAAGATTCTGTAAAAAAATGAACTGTTTATGTCTTTACCAATACTTTTACTTAATTGAGCATTTTGCATAATTCCGTGATTGAGAATTAGACAGCAGAATCTAAGGAGTAGTTGGTGGTGTATTTTCGTCTCAGGTGACTTCGGACATAAAAAAGGGCAGACCTGCAGAATTTCTGTTCGTT
>NZ_JAIOGQ010000065.1 GCF_019904135.1 Paenibacillus caui
AATTATCGGCATGGGAGTGTGCCCGAAACCAAAACCAAAAAGGCGTGGACTGGCAGTTTACTACCGATGAAGCAAGGATCAAATTAAAACGCCTTTACCCACAATTTAAGGATTGATGGGGTACTAGTGTATTTATAGACTATAAACTATATCGATTGTCGAAGTCTGTTGTAATTTGGATGTTCACGAAATTTTAGTTAATAAGTTCCTGGTCTAAACCCACTAGCTTTCAGCCAGTAAATCCTTTCAGGACTAGCAGACACTTCAGTGTCCTCCGAAAGGTTTGCTATACTGAAGCAGGGTGAGAAAACATGGGATACATCCCAAACGGAAGCCATACAAGGTACGATATCGAATACCATATCGTATGGACGACGAAATATCGATACAAAGTATTACAAGGTGCAGTAGCAGAACGGTTACGAGAATTAATCCGCCAAGGGATCGAAGCGAGGAACATAAAAATCGTCCGAGGAAGTATAGGGAAAGAACACGTTCATCTGCTGGTATCGTGTCCGCCAACGATAGCTCCAAGTAAGTTGCTACAATACCTGAAAGGTCGTTCTTCGAAGATGTTGCAGAAAGAATTTCAGGAACTGAAGAAGCGGTATTGGGGCCAGCAACTGTGGGCTCCCGGGTATTTTTGTAGAACGATAGGAGCCGTAACGGAAGAGATGATTAAAGAATACATCGAAGACCAGGGAAACGATAAGATCGACGAAGTATTCAAGATTGAAGAGTGAGTTTCAGTCACGAACTTGAGCTTGCTTGAGCAAGAGGGCGGTTTAGTGCACTTAAGTGTAAAGCACGACTTTCAGTCCGATCCCTTCAGTCGGCTTTAGCCGGAACTGCGACTTTCAGTCGCCTAGGTAAATCCCTGCACTTTAGTGCAGGGTGGTTTAGAATGAAATGGTTCGCAAGTCATATAAAGGGGACATGCTTTGCGTACGTTTTCCGCGTTTTATTAGCGGTACCCCTTAAAGTTTTATCCGCAACAGGCAGTATGTTCGTATCCGTCATTTTAGTCAACCACGGCGAACCCTTCCGTGCAGCAATGGGTCGAACTAACATAAAACCCATGCTAAGACCCTCCTTATCGTACGAAGAAATTTCTCGCGTTTCGTTGGTGGCGCTTCTATTGGAAATTCGGTGATGACCGATAAGATGGATTATCGGTCATGAAGTATATCTAAATGCAGGTCTTGATGTCCGATAAGGTTTCAGTTAAGATAAGATTATCATGTCCGATAAGGTAAGTCAAGATATTGGAGGATCGTCATGACCCAATCACCCAAAGGAAGCGAGACTGTTTCCGCATTTATTTATAAGCTGGAAACACACGAGGATTTAAACCCCAAGACCATAAAGGGATACGCCAGCGACCTTCGTCATTTTGTCGAATGGTTTGAAACGTCCATGTTTCAAGAAGAAACGGTTACGTTTCAAATTGAAGACGTGGCCACACCGACCTTGACCCGGTACCGGGAGACCATGCAAAAGAAGATGAAGTTAAAGCCGACCACGATCAACCGTCGGCTTGTTACAATCAAACGTTTTTTTGAATGGGCCTCGGACACAGGACTCATCAAACGCGATCCGGCAAAACCGGTCAAACTTGTACCCGAGGAGAAAACAAGCCCACGACAGATGAGCGAAAGAGAAGAAGCTGCCCTCATTGCCGCTGCCGAACATCATGGGACTCTCCGTGATCAAACGTTACTGATCCTCATGCTGCATACCGGTTTGCGTACGATGGAAATCTGCGATCTCGCACCGAGCGATATTTTACTCGGTAAACGCAGTGGTCAATTGACGGTCAACGCGGGAAAACGGAACAAACAACGAGAAGTACCACTAAACGCCACATGTCGAGCTATATTAGAACGATATTTGATGGAATTGCCTAAACAGGCACCCTTTCTATTCCCTTCCGAAAAGACTGGTGAACGCCTCGGTGAACGAGCTATCCGACACCTAGTTCAGAAATACATGAAATTGGCACGTCTTGAAGGATTCAGCGCACATGATTTGCGTCACCGCTTCGGATACGTAATGGCTGAAAATACGCCGCTGCACCGATTGGCTCAGATTATGGGGCATGACAGTCTGGATACGACCATGATTTATGTGAAGGCGACCAAAGCAGACTTGCAATCCGAGGTAGAAAAACGGGCATGGCAGTAAGTAAGACTGGATGGTCACACGATCGATGTGATTCAAAAGCATTGAGCTCGTCGAATTGAAATGGCTGTAGGTGAGTTTAAAATGGAGGGGATACTTTTGAAACGAAATTGGGAATTGGAAGAATTGATTGAACATTTTACCTTGCTCCCCAACGAACTTGAGCTAATCGAAAACAAATTCGACGAAACCCGACTCGGCTTTGCTGCATTGCTAAAATTTTTTCAGTTTGAAGCTCGGTTTCCCAAACACAAATTCGAAATCCCCAGAACCATACTTGCCTATATTGCCAAACAATTATCATTAGACCCGAATTTATATTCGAAATACGATTGGGAAGGTCGATCAATAAAACGACATCGCGTCCAGATTCGTGAATTCTTTGGTTTTCGGGAAGCGACCGTTCAAGATGCTGAAGAGATGACTCAGTGGTTATGCGAGCATGTCCTCTATCATGATCAAGATCCAAAACATATCGAGACGTTTGTTAATAACCGATTTCGTGAATTACAGCTTGAATCTCCATCTGCAGAACGAATCGACCGTTTAATTCGCTCCGCCATCCGCTCACATGAGGAACGTTTTTTTGAATCGATCTACAAAAGACTTAACCCAGGTACGCTTCAAAATCTTGACGCTCTTATTGAAAGTGTCAATGATATGAAAGATGATGAGGCGGAATTTACATCGGACGTCTCCGACCAAATTACATTTCAAGACTTAAGATCCGACTCCGGACGTGCAGGTGTAAAGACCATCTTTCGGGAGTTTATCAAATTGCGGACGATTCGCAGGCCTGATGATCTCTTCACTGATATTCCCGAAAAGGTGATTAAGAAGTACAAGCAACGTACGATAACAGAAGATCTTCGTGAATTACGCCGACATCCTGCCCCGGTGCGTTATACCTTGTTATCAGCCTTTTTTTGGTTGAGAAGCAAGGAAATCACGGATAGTCTTATTGAGTTGCTAACCCAGATTGTTCATCAAATTTGGGTGAGGGCAGAAAAGAAAGTGGAGAAAGAAATCTTACACGACTTGCGCCGAGTCAGTAACAAATATGGGATTTTATTAAATATGGCCCAGGCGGCCGTCGAACATCCGGATGGGTTGATTAAAGAAGTGCTTTACCCTGTCGTTAGTGAGCAAACGCTAAAGGACCTGATAAAAGAACTTAAACATACGGGACCGGCGTACCGCGAAAAAATACATACGGTCATACGATCTTCGTACAGCCATCACTATCGACGAATGGTTCCCGAGATCTTAAATATCCTGCAATTCCGTTCCAACAACGACATTCATCGTCCTGTGATTCGTGCATTGGAGCTCATTAAGAAATATGCAGAAACGGGACTTCATTATTTTCCGATAACGGAGGATATTCCAATTGATGGTGTTATTCGTGCAGGATACAAAGATATCGTATTGGAGAAGGACGATAAAGGACAAGACCGAATCAATCGAATAAATTATGAAATCAGTGCGTTACAGGCGCTACGAGACAAACTGCGGTGCAAGGAAGTTTGGGTAGAAGGCTCAAGCCGATATCGGAATCCCGATGAAGACTTGCCTCGTGATTTTGAAGAACGGCGAGAAGAAAATTACAAAGCCCTGAATCAGCCTTTAGACGCAGAAGCCTTTATTAATCGAGCATTTTGCAGTAACATAAGCCCTTGAGCCACAAGGATTTTCAGGCATAAAAAAGGGACTTCACCCCAATTTGGCGAAGTTTTTCGGTGACTAAACCAAAACCCCAGAATGGAGGAAGTCACCTTGTATATTCTACAAGAAAGCCTATTTTCCTTTGATGAACTGCAAAAACTTGAATCCAAAGAGCGATTGCCTATCTTCTTCAGCGCTCTTGACTTAAGACCTTATGCCAAGGAATTGAGAAACAATTCACCCCGAGGTGCCGA
>NZ_JAIOGQ010000066.1 GCF_019904135.1 Paenibacillus caui
TCTGGGCCGTGTCTCAGTCCCAGTGTGGCCGTTCACCCTCTCAGGTCGGCTACGCATCGTCGCCTAGGTAGGCCGTTACCCTACCTACTAGCTAATGCGCCGCAGGCCCATCCGTAAGTGACAGATTTCTCCGTCTTTCCCAAGTCCCCCATGCGAGGGACTTGCGTATCCGGTATTAGCTACCGTTTCCGGTAGTTATCCCAGTCTTACGGGCAGGTTGCCTACGTGTTACTCACCCGTCCGCCGCTAACTCTCAAGAGAGCAAGCTCTCTATCAAGTCCGCTCGACTTGCATGTATTAGGCACGCCGCCAGCGTTCGTCCTGAGCCAGGATCAAACTCTCCAATAAAGTTGTTCCTTTAATGAAAGAGCGATTAGCTCATTTTGAATCTGACGAGATTGGATGAAACTCGAATGAACATTCAAGTCATCCTAAATTCTCTTAAATCCGGATTTTACATCCGTAAAATCCTCTCACTCGTTGTTCAGTTTTCAAAGATCAAACTGTCTTTCGTGCATCACCGCATCTCAGCGGCGACTTTTATAATATATCACATTCACATCGATTTGTGCAAGAGTTTTTTTAAAAATATTTCTTTCTGAAAAACTCTCACATTCGCAAAGTTCTAAAATTCAGAACGAGAATTAATTTAACATAAAGCAATCAGTAAAGTCAATAGCTAAATAGAATGAACTAAAGATACCTCTCTTAAGTTTTTTATCATTTAGCTTATATACAGCATTTCAAGTGCGTAACTTTAGATCAATCTATCCGTTCACTCCATTATGGTTTGGCCTGCGAAATCCGTGGCGGCGAGCATATTTAGACAACTCTTTAGGAGGCGCAAACCGGGCATACATGCGAAATACGGTAGTATATCGTTTGGCGATGGCGCTGCGAATATCGTGATCCAACCGGTTATCGCTTAGATCAAGGAGCATTTCGTCCAGCTCTTTACGCAGCAAATAGTCCAATTCTCTGCATTCTTTATCATTGAACAGCATACCCAACATGATGTAGATCTCCTCCTTAATTTTAAATTCCCGGTACGCATGATTAACCCTTTCTAAGAAAAGGTAAACGGCATTTAGGAATCGCTTTACTGTTATGCTCACATTTTGGCAAAATTATGAATCCCTGTCCAAAAAATTAATTTTGGACAAGGTAAAAGGTTAGCGTGCTTTCAATAATCGCCGCAACGCCAAGCAGGATAACTACCCAGAACGTTGCACCGACCGCCGCTCGGACAAAGGTTTTCCACTCTACCTCCAAGCTTTGCTTTTTCCGCCGATCACCCATTCTCACAATGCTTCTCCAGACAAGAACGCCAAATTGCAGTCCATACGCGCAAGCAATAAGAAGAGCGGGAATTTCAATGATTCCGTGAGGAAGCAATCCTTTTACAATCAATTCCCCTATGTCCCCGCCTGACTGGGCGTTAGTCTCAACTACGAATCCGAGCGCCATTCCATTAAGCAGCAGAAATAAAATCGGCAGAATGCCAAACATGACACCCGACCAGATCACAAGCACACTCTTAATCGCATTATTCAAAAAAATAAACACAAAAAAGCTGAGCTCGGGATGATCGCTGCTGCTTAAATTTTCGCTGACCTGGCGAAGCTTATCCACTTCCCCGGCAATCAAATGCTGCAGCGCTTCGGCATTTATAGTTCCCAGCATCACTCCAACCGCAAACAAGACGACGGATACAACCATAGACCATTTATAACGAACAAGATGCAACTTTAACATATATACCTCCCGGGTATGATGATTTTCAAAGCGCTTCTCCCGAATTGGACGAGGGAGTCATAAAGCTGAGCGGTACGAGCATACATTGTACCAATATTAATCGCAAATCTGATAAATGAGAGGGGCAGCTACAAAATGAATAACTTCTTTTATGTGCTGAGCGGAAAAAAGATCAAACGATATTTTTTTGTTTTTGCTGCAGCTCTGCTAGCAGCCGGAGTCGTCTATATCGAAAGCGACCATATCACGGTATTCTCCGAAAGCAGTCCTTCTGCGGTCTACAGTGTTTCTACAGAAAAGAAAGTGATTGCCTTAACCTTTGATATCAGTTGGGGCGACAAACGGGCAGAGCCGATTTTAAAGGTGCTGAAAGACAAAGGCGTCGAAAAAGCAACATTCTTTCTGTCCTCCCCCTGGAGCCAAAGCCACCCGGATCTTGTAAAAGACATTCAAAAACAGGGCTTTGAAATCGGCAGCCACGGTCATAAGCATGAAAATTACAGTCAACTTAGCGAAGAAGAGATCACAACCCAGATTAAGTCGGCCCACACAATTCTTACCAATTTGACGGGCGAGCCTCCGAAACTGTTGCGTTTGCCGAATGGCGATTTCGACAAAAGGGTTTTGCGGATTGCCGACGGCATGGGATATAAAGTCATTCAGTGGGATACCGATTCCCAGGACTGGATGAATAAAGGCGCAGATCAAATTGTAAAACGCGTGGTCTCCAAAGCCCATCCCGGCGATATTGTGCTGCTGCATGCCAGCGATGTTGCCAAGCATACTGAAGAGGCTCTTCCCGCCATCATTGATCAGCTCCGCGCCAAAGGCTACGATTTCGTCACCGTATCCGATTTGCTTGACCAGTCAAATACCAAAGGCAGTGAGGTGCAGGATCAAGCCTGGATCCGGCGTGAATACGAAACAGCAGCAGGCTTTGGATTGTAAAAAATCGCTTAAAGCAGCCCCGTTCGCGTGAACGGGGTTGTATTTTATTCTCAGGAATAATTCATTTTTACCGTTCGCATACTAAATCCAGCATGAAGCAAAGGAGGAGGGAACCTTGAAAGCAATGAAATACAGCCGGACCATAGGTCTCATTTGTATGCTTATTATACTGCCCCTATCGGGTTGCGGCTCCGAACAAAGTTCAGCCGGGCCTGCCCAGGGAGGTTATAAAGAGACCAAATCCATGGTTATTGATATTCTAAAAACAGAAGAGGGAAGAAAAGCCATTATGGAGTCCTTAACCTCTCCTTCGGGCAGTTCCAGTTCTGGCGGCAGCGAAGAGTCAGGTTCCGATTCTGAATCAGGCTCGGAATCCGAAGGTTCGAGCTCCGGATCAGGCGGCAGCTCCGGCGGATCAGGTTCTATGAGTGTTAAAATGCTTCTTCCAACCCAAACTTATAACGAAGTCAGAATGGCAGTCAAGGATACCATGACTTCACCTGAATATAAAAAAGAAATTGAAAAAATAATGACCGACCCCCAGTTTGCCGGGGATTTTGCCAAGGCGATCAATTCACAAAGCAAAGAGCTGCATATGCAGTTGATCAAAGATCCAACTTACCAAAAATCAGTCAGCGACATCATGAAATCGCCGGATGTGGCGAAAATGTTTCTTGATTTAACGAAAACGCCGGATTACCGAAAGCAAACGATGACGATTATGCAGGAAACGATGCAGAATCCGCTGTTTAAAATGGAAGTCATGGACCTGCTCAGAACCGTAGTTCAGGAACAGCTTACGCCAAAGGTCGAAAAGAGTCCGCAGGGCGGTCAACAGCAAGGCGGAGGCCAGGGAGGCGGAGGCGGCCAAGGAGGCGGCAGCTCCTGAGGTAGCGCTAGACCTTGGACAATCGAGTAGGAGGGGGCGGCTAACCCCCGTCCTCTCACACCACCGTACATGCGGGTCCGCATACGGCGGTTCCAAAAGGTTAACGAAGTTCCAAATAACGAGAAAGCAAACTTTTCAGCCCTTTCGCTTCCCAGAAAGAAGTCGGAAGGGCATTATTTGTGTTTCGAGACATTTCCCATGCACCACGCCGG
>NZ_JAIOGQ010000067.1 GCF_019904135.1 Paenibacillus caui
TGAAATCGGGTACACTACTTGCTATAACCCTTTCTGCGATTGGATCTCCTTTCTGTGTGGAAACTAAAGGATACCATACAATCGCTTGAGAGGGTTATATTTTTATTGAGAACTTTTCACTGTCCAGTAAATATCTAAATTGTCTGCAGAATTAAGAAAATACAAAACCGTACATGGGCCAGGTGTACATGTTCTTGTTTCTCACTTTTGATAAAAACCTGATCTTTAAAGCAAAAAGACCACGGTTATGCGGTTTCTAATACCTATATGTTCTTATCCTTCTACACTTAACCCTATAAAAGACAAGAACTTGGCTATTTTCAGACCTTCAGGTGAATGCCAATAGGGGCTCTTCCACACCGAGTACCTAATGGTGTCGCTCGCGTAGAATCCGTTAGCTTTTCAGATGCGTATCCGGATTCAGTTGGGATGGTATGTAGGCTATATTGAAACGAGTAAGGCTGTATGGGTTGTTCGCGACAATGTAGCGGTAGCGGAACCAGGGCAAACTACCGATGGAATCCTTTGAGCAGATGAAGATTATTAACGATTATAGCAAAAATGATTTCCAAAGAGATGACATCCCGTCTCTCTTAACAAAGAAAACGCCCTTGCAGCCAGGGGCATCTTATTATTTTCACCAGGCTAGATATTATAAAATATACGTTCACCGGATAGAAAAGGACGGCAGTGTTTGGCACACAGCTGCGGCATTCGTTCACGCATCAAGGCATGCACGGATTCGTTCTCCATCTGAAAGGCATAGAATCCGATAATCGCCATTAACATAAACCCTTCCAATAGAACGATATCGTCTGTATGCAAATCGTGATGACCGAAATACCCCTTAAGGAAAATGTCCCTATGCTCCGCGGGAATCATTAAAGCCCCCATAGCAACGTCCAATAAGTAGTACCCGGAACCGAAAAAGCCAAAATCAATAAAGCTAATCTCCCCTTTGGCGTTTATGATGATGTTACCCATACCCAAGTCGCCGTGAATGAGTCCCCATGTATCGGTTGAGTTCCTTTTGACTTCGAGGCGGGAGTTAATCAGTTTAATGGTTTTTTCAATGATAGAAACGTCAGCAGGAGTGAATAATTCCAGTTCCAAACCACCTTTTATGACCTTGATCATCTGCTCGTTATAGTCGATCCCTTGACTAGGGCGCTTCTCCAAACCGTCATGCCGATATTGGGTGAAGAAAGAATGAAGAACGGCAATTTGCATGCCTAGCTTCTTTCGGTGACGTCTTTCTTATCCAGATCTCCTCCTTCCAGCCACGTCAGCATCGAGCAGTTCAGACGCTTTCCTTCATGTTCTATGATCGTAACGAAATCCCCATCTTGATTGCGAATGGGAGACTGGACCTTAAGGCTTGTCTGGCCTGCAAGCTCTTCCAGCATCTGCAGCTCAGCGAACAGACCCTCATATGTATGCTGCAGGCCCTGTCATTGTTTCTTTTACAGGTTGGTGAATACGCAGCAAATAAGAGTTGCCAATAGCGTCGTCCACTCTGTAGGTTCTGTTCTCATTATGTCTTAGAAACGTTAGCACCGGCTGATCAATGCCGTAGCTACTTAAAATTGCATGAAGATCGTCGTTCGTCATTTGTAAAACATCCTTTCACCGCGCAGAAATCCCCTTCGTAGAGCTAATATATCTTTGATATTCAAAATAAGTAGTATACTTCATTTTCCAGGCCGTTCCGATTTGTACATTGTAGACTGGTTTCAGTTGTCCATTACGCATATGTTTTTCCTTCATTCGCATGAAGGTCGCGTCATGATCGGTCTTACTTAGCTGTTTCGGTCACCTAGAATTTCTTGTTGCTGCCCGTACTTTTGTAGGCGCGGCAACAAATTTTTACGCACTAAACGAACCGCTTTTTTCAGCGGTTTATCTTTAGGATTATCCTGTAATGTACTTTCGAGTTGCTGCACAGCTCGTTCCAGTTTTCACTCGTGATGGAACTGGATTCGCCTAACTCAAGCAGATCCTGATTAACAAGTTCAGCATTTTCCTGCCGTTCTGCTTCTTTAATCGTTGCAAAAAGGGTTTGAACTTTCTTCTGTAAACGATCTTTAAATTTCACAACAGCCTTTCCCCAAACGAATGTGTACTTGTTAGCATTCGCTTCAATTTTTGTGCCGTCGACAAAGTAGTGCTCCAATTTCACATGTCCTGACTCTACGAGAAGTTGAAGAACACCTTTAAAGATATGCTCTAGAACATCTTTCATACGTTCAGAACGGAAACGATTGATGGTTCGGAAATCTGGTCTTTGCCGTGCAGCTAACCACATGAATGGGATCTGCTCGCGAACTGCTTTTGCAATTTGATGGGAGGAGTAAATACGCTGGGAGTAGGCGCAGATGATGATTTTTGTGAGCATTTTAGGATGATAGCTATCCCGGCTACCACCAGGATACACTGAAGTGAAAATATTGTCGTCAATCCGATTCACAGCTTCGTTAATTAAACAAACAAGATGTGTTTCTGGATCTTCCTCTAAACTAATTGTCAAGTAAAGTTGGCCCATGCTATATTGGATGTACAAAGAAACCTCTCCTTTTGGTATGTGGTTGGGTGGTACCTCCATTTTACCAATGAAAGGTTTCTTTTTGTTTTACAAAAATGAGAAAGGGGCTGGCCCTCAGTCATTATTTATGACTTTTGGGACAGCCCCATTACAAGATTATAACCAAGGAGTGTCAGAAGCTTTAAGTACAACTGTTCCTTTTGGTATAGCTGTTCCACCGTAAACAGTCACTGTGTATGTACCTGAAGGAACAAGTGGATTACTATCATTATTTATGTAATTTCTTCCGACTCCATCTGCTGCAATGGTTTCATTAAAGATAATTGTACCCTTAGTATTATGCTTTACTTCAACTCTAAAAGAATCTGACCCTGTATTTTTTAAATACATGTTAATATTTGGATATCCAATCTGTACTGTCCATGAAGTATTTGGGTCTGCAACAGTATTATTTGTTAAATCCCAATTTAGTACACTTTGTTGGATTGCAAAAGGAGTAATATTAATGACCTTATTTCCTTCTTTGGATGCTGTATCGTCTTTTGCCGAAACAGCACTAGCAACTCCAGTAATAAGTGAAATAGATAATGCACCAGCACCAATAATCTTCATAAATTTGTTTGTCATTCTCTTAAATTCCTCTCCATATAATTTTTGAATACGCTGTTATCATAACATACATAAAATGACAAGGCATATAGTTCCAAATAACCAATATTAAGTCATTTAATGACATTACTTGCCATACACTAAGATCTAATTTCCCTTTCACTGGACAGTGAAAAGTTCTCAATAAAAATATAACCCTCTCAAGCGATTGTATGGTATCCTTTAGTTTCCACACAGAAAGGAGATCCAATCGCAGAAAGGGTTATAGCAAGTAGTGTACCCGATTTCA
>NZ_JAIOGQ010000068.1 GCF_019904135.1 Paenibacillus caui
TCGGCACCTCGGGGTGAATTGTTTCTCAATTCCTTGGCATAAGGTCTTAAGTCAAGAGCGCTGAAGAAGATAGGCAATCGCTCTTTGGATTCAAGTTTTTGCAGTTCATCAAAGGAAAATAGGCTTTTTTGTAGAATATACAAGGTGACTTCCTCCATTCTGGGGTTTTTGGTTTGGTCACCGAAAAACTTCGCCAAATTGGGGTGAAGTCCCTTTTTTTATGCCTGAAAATCCTTGTGGCTCAAGGGCTTATATTACTGCAAAATGCTCGAATTTAAATAATAACTAATAAAATTCATTGTCAGACCTCCAAAGCTAAATAACTAGAATATATTGGGCTTGTCAAATAAAGTGTGTAAGTCCTACATTACTCAAGGTATTTTAGGACTCGATTTTTTAGATGTTCATGAACTAAAAGTTGGTTCATTACCATGGACCAGTTTTGAATAAACCCACCACCCCATTTCTTTTCTAATTCTTGACTGCGTAAATAGAGTAGTTTAAACAGGGCATTTTCATTTGGGAATGCTCCTTTTTTCGTCACCTTCCGAAAACTAGAATGGATACTTTCTACGGCCATTACACCTTACAACATTGTAAGGCAAATGTAAGAATAATACATGTCTTCTTTAAAACATAATAGCTAAACTAACAATATATGGATCAACTTGAGATTACATTGGGAACTAATTGTAAGGAGTGGGACAATTGAAAACGGTATTATCGGTGCAACACCTAACGAAAGAAATCAAGGGCAAGTTGATTGTGCAAGACATATCGTTCGATGTGGTAGAGGGAGAGATTATTGGACTACTTGGTGCGAACGGAGCGGGCAAGACAACCACGATGAAGATGATAGTTGGTCTAAGCACAATAAGTGCCGGGGACGTGCATATTGCAGGTTACAGTATTAAGAGTCAGTTTTCTAAAGCACTCTTCAATGTAGGGGCAGTGATTGAAGCGCCTGCTTTCTATCCTTATTTGAGTGGGTACGAAAATTTACGTCAATATCAGCGTTTGCACAAAAATGCGAGCAAGGATTGGTTGCTGAAGGTAGCCAGTCTGACCGGGATAGAACATGCGCTTAAGCAGCGAGTAGGCACGTACTCCATGGGAATGAAACAACGCTTGGGAATTGCACAAGCACTACTGCAAAAGCCAAAGTTGCTTGTGTTAGATGAGCCGATGAATGCACTTGATCCTGCTGGTGTCCGTGAAACCCGGAACTATTTAAATAGAATTGCAGCAGATTTGGGCGTAGCAATTGTGATCTCCAGTCATCAACTGTCTGAGATTGAGCAGATGGCACGCCGAGTGGTTATTATGCAGAATGGCTGCTTAGTGACAGAGCAGCGGATTGATGATGGGTTAAATGATGGAGAATTCTGTATTACTCTTCACATTGATAATATTGAGCTTACAAGCGAAGTTTTGATTAACTTGTTTGGGGATGATCATCATGCGTTGGGTTATATGCAGACAGAGAAATTATCTAACGGTTTGCATACTATGACAGTAGCTATTGATGAAGGTCAAGTTCCAAAGCTGATTCGATCATTGTGTGATGCCGGGGTGGAAGTTCATCGGGTGTTGTCGGCACATACGAGTTTAGAGGATAAGTTTTTAAAATGGACAACTGCGCGCGGTGAGGTGAGTTAAGTTGTTATGGAATGAATGTTTGAAGATAGTGAATAAAAGAATCTTTATTCTTTCACACATTGGTTTTATTGTGATGACGGTACTGTTCTCTTGGGCATACACCAGTAATCTCAAGGCTGATGATACGGTGGCTCAAATGGTAAATGCTTTGCTTGGCCTATCGGGAATGCTTGTTATTCTACCTTGGGCGATTGTTTTGTCACCTCTTATTTGGACGGATGAGTATCAATATGGTACTCTGAAACAACTGTTTCTGCATACGTCCTCGCGCTCAAGGTTGTATGTTGCAAAAATTGCTGCGATGATTTTGCTCATCATTACGGGTGTTGTTAATATATTCATTGTTTCTTTGTTAGTGAATCTTCTGATGGCTCCAAAAAACATACAATGGGGCGACATGACGGATGTTATATACTCTATCGGAGCAATCGTATTGCAATGTTGCCTATATGCAAGTCTAGCATCCTTGATTGGCGTGTTGACGAGATCAGCTGCTATCGCAGTAGGCAGTAGCTTAGTGCTATACTTTTTACAAATGATATTTGGAGGTAGTCTCTTATCTACATCATGGACACACATTCTATTCATTCATCATGATGATTTAAGTGTTTATTGGAGCACGTCACAATATAAATCGGAATTAGTTGGCTTACCTATGTCGTTAGCGATAGATATCGCCTATATTTTGTTTTTCTTTGCAATTGGATTATGGTTGTTCGTCAAAGAGAGAGGAGCAGACTAAACATAACACCGAGCTAAGAATGAGCAAATTAGGATACAGTTATGTCGCTTATGCCGATACTCGGGATGACGGTATGGAAGACAAAATAATGAATGTGGAACTGAAAGTAGCCAATAATGATAAGTGACAATTGATTACGCTAGTCCAATAAACCAGCAGCAGTCTAGGACTTTATTTTTTATGTCAAAGACTACCGCTGGTTTTACATTAAAGTCAGTCTAACATTTTATATTTTTCGGAAAGAAACAATAAAATCAGCATCTGCCTTCCGTGCCTACATGCTCGTAAACTAGAATTTGAAGCTTACTTTAAACATAGACGACGTATGTGCCATCGCCACAGGGTGCCGTTCGTTTTGAGGCAGATCCAGGCAAGCAGACTCATGTGCATCAACTGTAAAAGAAGATGATTTGTGTATTCGAGATTTGGGCTATTTGGAGTCACACGACTGAAAAAAGAAAATTATACGTTAAGGAATTTTCTTACATTTTCAATCGATAGATGAACCAAGCCCTTGTGTAGCAATAGAACAGGATAACGCAACAAGCATTAGCGGACATTAGAAATGATAAAAATGTACTTTTTATTTGAAAATGGCTTAATTTTAGATACATTTTCATTCTTATGAAGCAAAAAAATAGAATTTCTGTACAAAACATAAAATTATGTCTAAAAGTACAGAGAATTAGTTAAAATCTGTCCAAATTGTGTCTAAACGTACAATTTTCCCGAAATGATATGGTGACCCCAAATACGTAAAACTATCAGAGAAAGAATCAGAGACTTTGAAACGTGCTATTGAAAAATAAACAACCCTAATGTAACTTCTGCTTTCGAAAATTATGTAAATGAGCTGTCCATATGGATGGCTTTTTTATTTTCGCGTGCCCAGAAGCACGCATCTTCTTGCCGGTGAAAGTCCGGTCGCGGGAGGGGCCAAGCCCCCGCGTAGCTGGGATGCCTGCGTATGGCGAAATCTGTACGTAGAAGCGCGTCGACGAAAGTATC
>NZ_JAIOGQ010000069.1 GCF_019904135.1 Paenibacillus caui
CAGGGAAAGCTGGCCAAACTGGATTGGTACATCCTGCAAAGACTGACCCGATGGTATGCCAAGAAGAGACAGCGAAAGAAGTGGATGAGCTCGTTTGCCGAAGTAAAGTTCATGACCAACCAGCTCGGACTAAAGACGCTCTTGTGATCTGCATGCACATGAATGACGAACATCGGAAAGCCGTATGAGGGAAAACCTCACGTACGGTTTGATGAGGAGGGGCAGAACTTTCTGCCCTTTACTCTAGCCATGGGAAAGGAAGATGTTGTTTTGGACTGGAATGCCTTGCTGGAACAATACATAGCAGCAACGAATACTCATCATTTTGACCAGGTGGAAAAGCTGCTTAGCCCCCGGGCGGTTTACTGGTTCTCGGATAAGACCTGCGCCACCTTGCCGGAAATCCGCGATTATTTCGAACAGGCCTGGCGCACCGTTGATAATGAGCTATATTCCATAAGCGATGTAGTATGGATTGCGGAGAATGAGCACAGTGCCGTTTGCTTGTACACTTACCATTGGGAAGGATATGTCTCCGGCACCTTCGTATCCGGAAGCGGCAGAGGCACGAATGTTTTTGCGAAAGAAGACGACGGATCCCGGAAGCTGATTCACGAGCATCTGAGCGCGAGTCCCCGCCAAACAGGAGTTTGAAATCTGCTTCAAGGAAGGGAACCTGAGTCCTTCGAAACTAATCGTCAGTGTCAGCCGTTATGATAGTATAAACGTGCAATACTGCTTAAGGAGGCTGTTATGAAGCGATTGGCGGAACTGAATTATCCTGCAAAATGCTATGCTCTGCTCGCACTGGGCCTTCTGACGGCTGCCGGCCTCAAGCTGGTGTTCGACCTGCAGCTTTTGTCAGGACGGCGTCCTTATATGTTTATGTTCTGGAATGTTTTTCTGGCTTGGCTGCCGGTCCTGTTCATGCTTGGCCTGGATGGAGCCTTTCTGCTTCGGAGCGCTCCTCTCCGGAAGATCATGATACTGGTCTTCGGAGCCTTATGGCTCGGGTTCTATCCTAATGCGGCGTATCTCGTTACCGATCTGCTGCATATGTTCGCCAATTATCAGTTTGACCAACGCTCTCGGTTTTGGCAGGAGCTCCCGTTCTGGAATCATCTCCTGGCCCTGCTGCTGACTTCCGTTCTGGGGCTTTTGCTTGGGGCATTTTCACTGCACTCCGTTCATCAGCTCGTAAGCCGCTCCCTCGGGCGTCTGGCGGGCTGGATGTTTGCGCTCGCCATACTTGCCCTCAGCAGCTTTGGCATTTATATGGGCAGATTTGTCCGCTGGAACAGCTGGGATATTCTGACCAGCCCAGCGATGATGGCAAGGGATTTGCTGGGTCTGGCAACGGATGCTGCGCAGCTTGCGCATGCCATCTCTTTTTGCGGCAGAATGTTTGCCTTGACAGCATTGACATATTTGGCGCTGTACGCGTTCACGGGTTTAAAAGGCAACAGCCCCGGCAAAATGCTCTCCGGCCAGAACGAAGGGCAGTCCGGGCGCCCATGAATGCACGATTATTATAGCAAGCTGTTAAAGGGGTATGTTATATTTTGAAAATAGAAAGGTCCACATTATGAGAAAAGGAAGCGGTAAACATGATCAAACATATCGTATTGTTTAAGCTAAAAGATAATTCGCCGTCGAGCGTGGAGAGAACAATGGCTGTACTGAAAGCGATGGAAGGCAAAGTGGAGCAGCTTGTTGATTTTCATATTGGTAAAAATATCGTCGATACTCCGCGTTCCTATGACATTTCACTGGAAGCAACCTTCCGTTCGCTTGAAGACCTGCAAGGGTATCAGGTGCATCCCGAACATAAGAAAGTGATTGAACACATGACGGAGGCACGGGAATCCCAAACTGTCGTTGATTACGAATTTTAATCGGGTGATACAGGATATAAGGGGGAGCCGTCTGTGTATTATGTGAACCGGGAACAAATCGATCTGAGGCTGAGCGTTCTGCCGGATATGATCGAGGTGCTGGACAAGGCTTCGCAAGGCGATCCGGATGATCTGCTGTGCCGGTTTGCGAAGGAAAGGGCCTTGCATCTCGCCCTTGAAGCGGTCACCGATGTGGGAAGCTGCCTGATTGACGGCTTTATCATGAGAGATCCGAGCAGCTATGAGGATATCATTGATATTATTCACGAGGAAAAGGTAATCGATGAAGAACTGTTCCCTGTGCTGAAAGCGCTTGTTCGCCTGCGCAAACCGCTCGTGCAGGATTACTACTTGCAGACAGCAAGCGGCACGGCTTCGATTGCGGGATTGTCCTCGGCTCTGGCCCGATTTGCAAAGCAGGTGCAGGAATATCTGGATCGTGAACTTGCCCGTTAAAAATTTGATTTTATTTGTGACCTGACAAGCCCAACCTGCTTATAATGAATTAAACATTAGGCATTCGCCCGGAAACGGAAGGCGACGCCAATAAGGAGAGATGAATCATGGGCAAACCAAGTAAAAGCTTTTTGTGGGGTACTGTGATCGGAGCCGTAGCCGGATCGGTAACTGCGCTGTTGTTTGCGCCAAAGCCGGGCAAGGAGCTGCGTAAGGATATTGCCGAAGGCGCCCGTACAGCCGCTGAAAAAACACATGTGGCCGCTGAGAAATTGGGAGAGCACAGCGCTGAGCTCTACTCCCGCTTCAAGGATGCAACGGAAGGCCTTATTCGTGATGTCCAATCGCGTTTCGTCAAGGAAACGGAAGCCGATAAAGAAGAGGCAGTGGTCTCTTCCGAAGATACCGAAGATGACATCGTGGACGAGAAAGAAGCAGCCGCAGAGATCGTCGCCAAATAAGTTCAATATCCAGACAAAAAAGGTCTCCGGCTGGAGGCCTTTTTAAATAGTGGCTTAAGCCAGTTGAGCTCGCGAAGCGTGCGAAACAAAAATCCACCCGCTATGCGGGTGGTGTAGTCCAGGCTTATAGCAAAAAACCACCTGATGCGAACGTTATAATAGAGTTGTTCAAG
>NZ_JAIOGQ010000007.1 GCF_019904135.1 Paenibacillus caui
TCTGGGCCGTGTCTCAGTCCCAGTGTGGCCGTTCACCCTCTCAGGTCGGCTACGCATCGTCGCCTAGGTAGGCCGTTACCCTACCTACTAGCTAATGCGCCGCAGGCCCATCCGTAAGTGACAGATTACTCCGCCTTTCCCAAGTCCCCCATGCGAGGAACTTGCGTATCCGGTATTAGCTACCGTTTCCGGTAGTTATCCCAGTCTTACGGGCAGGTTGCCTACGTGTTACTCACCCGTCCGCCGCTAAGCGTCAGGAGTGCAAGCACTCCGTCAGCTCCGCTCGACTTGCATGTATTAGGCACGCCGCCAGCGTTCGTCCTGAGCCAGGATCAAACTCTCCAATAAAGTTGTTTCTTTAGTGAAAGAGCGATTAGCTCATTTTGAATCTGACGAGATTGGATGAAGCTCAAATGAACATTCAAGCCATCCTAAATTCTCTTAAATCCGGATTTTACATCCGTAAAATCCTCTCACTCGTTGTTCAGTTTTCAAAGATCAAACTGTCTTTCGTGCATCACCGCATCTCAGCGGCAACTCTTATATCATATCACCTTCTCAACCGTTTGGCAAGAACTTTTTTTCGGAAAGTTTCTTTCAATGCCGAAGGGCATCGAGACGGCCCGACCAGCTTAGTATCAAACGGCCGGAATAAGAATATACCACACATTCTAAACACTTGGCAAGCTTTTTTTAAAAATTAATTTTAAATCCATTCATTTCATTGTAACAGCCACCATCCGCCGCGGTTCCAGCTAGTTCTCGCCGAGCGCTGCTTTTTACCCACGCCTGATAAAGAAAGATCGCCAGGGCACTTATCCCTGACGATCCGAACCAAATCGTTAATAATCCCAGCTTGGGAACCACCTCAGCACATAATCAATATAATCACGGCTTACGACAAGTCCGGACAGCGCCGGATAAAACATGACAAACAGCACCCCGGCACCAATCACATAAGCAATTCGTACCTTCGGGAACCATGCATAACGTTCCTCGCACAGCTTCATCACATATACGATACTCAAAATCATGAAAGGAACCATCGTGAAATAATGATAGATAAATGTATACCTTGGAACCAGCATCCACGGAACATATACGGAGAAGTATGCGATCCAGGCCATGTACATATATTGATCTTTTCGTTTTATGGACAGCCACACCGTAAGAAGCACAGCGAAAATTCCCGTCCACCAGATCAGCGGATTGCCCATGGTCACCATGGTCGATTTCATCCCGGAAGGGAGCTCAGTTCCGTTATACAGCCAAAGCGGCCGCTTCATAAACGGCCACTCCCACCACTGTGAAGAATAAGGGTGCGTTGCGGTCAATTGACTGTGGTAGTCATACATATGAACTTGCGCTTCGATCAAATGATCCAAAGTGTACCCGCCTGCTTCCTCATTCAGGACCGGAATAAACGACAAACAGTAAATGATCGCCGGGATGGCTATGAAAAAGATCAGACAGCTCGACAGAGTGATCAACGTATTCCGCAAAAAGCTTCGCGTGGCCTTCGTACAGGCCAAAGCCTCTTTTTCCCGTGAAGCTGTATTCGGACCGGCAATTGCATCCGCCATCTGCTCGGAATCAGGCCCCAAGGCCGCCGTTTCCGTTAAGTTCGAATCCACACGATTCAATGGTGCAGCGTTGCCGCTCCACGCCCTGGCAGCGCGGAACTCGCGGTAACGTGCATACAAGGAAAGCCCAAGCATAACGGCCAGCCCCGCTCCGCCATAAGCCACATTCCATTTGGACGCTACACCTATTCCAAAGAACAGACCCGACAGCCCGAGCGGAACAAGCGTCCGAATCAGAGGCACCTTATAAAAATTCATCGATACATAACGGAACATAAAATAATACATCAGCATCATAAAAAATACGGCATAAACATCGATCGTCGCCATTCTTGTCTGGCTGAAATGCATAAAATCCAGCGCAAACAGCAGAGTAGCCGTTATCGCATACCGGCTTCTTTTGAACAGCGTAAGCGCCATCCGATACATCAGCGGAAGCATCGCGATCCCGAATAGGGTCCCGACAATCCGCCAGCTAAACGGGCTAAGGCCCAGCAGCTTGATGCCGACGGAAATGAAGATTTTGCCGAGCGGCGGATGCGTATTTTCATAAGCCACCATTCCCTGCAAATACTCGTAAGCCGTCCGTGGATGGTAAATTTCATCAAAATAACTGCTATTCATGAAGCTCGGTCTGTAAGCATCGGTTAAAGGTTCATCGAACAGCAGGTCAGGAGAGTCCG
Source organism: Paenibacillus caui (assembly GCF_019904135.1). Lineage (GTDB taxonomy): Bacteria > Bacillota > Bacilli > Paenibacillales > Paenibacillaceae > Fontibacillus > Fontibacillus caui. The sequence goes on from NZ_JAIOGQ010000007.1 coordinate 2,267, forward strand.
TATCCCCGGAAAATATGCCGCTTGGGTAAATGGCCGCCACCTTCAGCGGAGTTTTTGAGCCTCTTTCATAGATGGCAATCTCATGAAGATACATATCCGGAGACTGGGCCGTAAACTTGACATAACGGGCTTCAATTAAAGAAAGCGCCGTATTCCATTTGAAGACTTTACCGTACAGATCAAGTTCGGTTTCATGATCCCAGTTGTCCGGTGTATTGCTGAATTGGATCTTCACCTTTCCCCTGCCGGGACCGTCGAACAGATTCACCCGCTCGAGCTGTTTGACGCTGCCCAGATCTACATAGAAGCTTTCCCCGGCAGTTGAAGATTTCCAGTACGTTTCGGGAGACTTCATTCCGCCGAGATGATATAAGGCTAACGCGGCATACAGAAGGGTGATGGCTCCCATCCAGATCCAGTCATTCCGCCGCATCCGTACTTTCGGCTTATCTGGAGACTGCACAAGTCCTCTAAGCACTTGCTCCTGCGCCGCTCTTCGATCATCGTCTGACACGACGGGCAGCGGCTGAATTCTTCCGTTAAATAAAATATCTATACCGATTGCCAGCATATAGACAAGCAGGGCCAGGTTTGCGATGCCGCACACAATGGCGACTCCGTCAATCGGAGGTGCGCTGTGCAGCGTCGAATAGGCTTTGAGCACATAGTCCACATTCATATACTGGGTAAGGCTTAAACCAAAGAACAAATGAAGCAGCCTGCGGTCCTTGAATTGGATATAACTGAACAAACACAGCAGCAAGGCAGGGAACATGTAGCGCTCGTGCATTTTTGGACCAAACACGTAGACACATACGATCAAAACCAGAGCGAGAAAATAGGCAGGTTCATTCTTCTCGCCTTTTCTGCCTTTTCCAAATGAGAACAAGACAGCGGCAACCACCGATAAGACGATGAATATTATTCCCCAGGTCCGGAAGGAGAAGAACAACCACGGTTGGTCCAATGGTTTCCAGTTCCCGCCGGCAAGAGCAAACAGATTAAATGCATTGAGAGTAGCATAAGGGTATGAGGACAAGGTATCCCCATATAATTGAATCAATCCTGCCGCTCCGCCATTTCTCCAAAAGAAAGGCATGGACACCAGCGCCAGCGTGATGACCCCGCAGCATGCGCTGATCAGCATCCTCTTCCAGGCCTTGCGGTATATAAAGTAAAGCAGCAGCACTGGCGTAAAGATCAGCGCCTGCGGCTTGATCAGCACGGCAAGCGCGAACCAGACGGAGGAACGCTCGAACTGATTCCGGGTTAGACTATGAAGGAATAACAGCAGAAACAAAACAAAGAAAGCATCGATTTGTCCCCAGGCAGCCGAATTGATCCATACCGCGGGATTAAACAGGTAAATAAGTGCAAGGGCAAAGGCCAGATGCGCCCCGATCTTTTTCCGTCCGAGTTGAAATAACAGCATTCCCGCCCCAAGGTCGGCTAGAATTCCAGGGAGCTTGAACAGCAGCCGTGCAGCAGCCGATGAATCGCCAAGCGACAGCATCGCTTTTACCGCACTAAGCACATACAGAACATACATATAACCCGGCGGATAGTCGGCAAATACCCCTTTTTCATAGAAGCTGCCGAAGCCTACCTCTCTCAGGCGGTTCCCCCAATAGATGAACGTCTTCAGATCCCCTGTATAGCCCGGCACCTTAAGCGCAATCCAGGCTCTGACAGCCAAAGCGGCCAATAGAAAAATAACCAGCCCAGGCATGTACTGGGTACGCAGCTTCCGGAACGCATTTCGCCGCATAAACACTTTGTACATATAGGCAAAAAATATACTGAACAGTCCAATCATCAGAACGGTCGACGTGAAGGAAACCGGGGTATCCCATTTCGTTTCCTTCTTGGCCGTATCCATGGAAATCACCGGATTCTGTGAGGCCGGCTTAACCGTCTGTTCAACCGTGATGTCGTCGAAATACGCTTTCCCCTTGATCAGCGCTCCATACTGCCCAAGGCCAGCCGCAACAACAAGAGTCGTCTGCTCCGGCCCGGTAATTCCGGTAAATTCAAGCTTCTGCCAAGCCCCCTTGGTGTCGTACACCTGAGGGTATTCGGCGCTGACCCCCGAAATGAACAGATTGGCGCCGGCTCGTCTGCTCCCGGAAGACTGAGGGAGGCCCTCCGTCTTGATCCATCCGGATATTTTATAGTATGTATTCGGTTTTACCGTTACTTTCTGAATCCATCTTGCGTGGTTCGGCTGCACGTTTTCTATTGCTGCCGAAGAACTGCCGGAATGCGATTGCCGGTCATCAATCCACAGCTTGCTTGCACCTTGATCGGTGACCCAGATATCCTGGCTCCAAATTTTCGGAATTCCGGACCCGACCTGTTCAAATCCGCTGTTTCCGAGCAGATTGCTGTCCGCAAAAACCTTCGAGCCGGGAAGCAGCATAATAACAGATAATAACAGCAGGACGTAAACCTTCTTGCTTCTGATCCAATTCTCCATAAACTTAATTTCTCACCCCATAAGCAGAAATGGCTGTGTTGTCCTTAGATGTTAAACAATTAAAGCAAAAAGATAGAGCAGTCATGCCGATTATAAGACCCGGTGTGGACTGCGTCAATGAGGGCCCGGCATCCTCCGCATACAAAAAACAGCCGTACGGACGCATCCGTACGGCTGCAAAAGCCTCGCTTATGCTTGTTATTCTGCACCGATAAAGATATAGCGGCAAAGAACAATAACGGCAAGAATCCACATAAGCCAATGGATTTTGACTTTGTTTTTGGCTACAAGGTTGTGGAAAATTGCCAGAATAACGTAAGAAACGATACCGGCAGAGATCCCGTTGGCAATGCTGCCGGTAAACGGCATCAGAACGATGGTTACAAAAGCCGGGAACGCATAAAGGAAGTCATCCCACTCAATGTTCTTCACCTGGCTCATCATCAGCACCCCGACAATGATCAAGGCCGGAGCGGTAGCCGCGCCTGGAACAACACCTGCAAGCGGCGCGATGAATAGCGAAAGCAGGAACAGAATGCCTGTGGTTACGGCAGTAAGTCCGGTGCGTCCGCCTTCCGCTACACCGGCGGTGCTTTCAATGTAAGAAGTGATCGTGCTTGTACCAAGCACAGCACCTGAGCTGACGCCTACGGCATCAACGAGCATCGCTTTGCCGATCATTTTCTCGCTTTTTTCTTTATCCTTCATCAGGCCTGCCCGAGTCGCCGTGCCGACCAAGGTGCCGAACGTATCGAACAATTCCACGAACGTAAACACAAACACGATTTCAAACAAGCCCAATTTAAACGCGGCCCCAAGATCAAGCTTCCCTACAGCCAAATCGCTCAAATTAGGGAACCAGGCAGCTTCCGTCAAGCCGCTTGTGCTTGTAACTCCCATCGGAATGCCGATCAGCGTCGTCGCGACGATTCCGATCAGCAGCGCGCCCTTCACGCGAAGCGCCATCAGGACAGCAATCAGAATCAAGCCGATCAGCGTAAGCTGAACTTCATGGCTGTGAACGAAATCGCCAAGCGTAAAGTTCAGGCTGCTTCCGCCAACAGTTTTGGTCGGATCTTCCACACCGGACAAATTAACGGCAATGAGATTGCTCAATTTAAGCCCGATGCTGGCAATAAACAAGCCGATACCGACTGTAATTGCCGATTTAATGCTTTGAGGAATAGCCACGATGAGAAGCTGGCGAATTTTCGTAACTGTCAGAATCAGGAAAATAATACCCGAAATGAACACAGCGCCAAGTGCCGCTTCCCATGTAATTTTACCACCGGAGCTAAGCACCACGGTCATGAAATAGGCGTTGAGCCCCATACCGGGAGCAAGCGCAATCGGAATGTTGACAAACAGCCCCATCAGAATGGTAATAAGCCCTGCTCCGACGCATGTAGCAAAGAAGACGCCGTCCGATGGGATACCCGCCCCGTTCGGTCCGAGGAACAGATTGTTTACGAAGAGGATGTACGCCATCGTCATGAAGGTGGTAATCCCTGCGATAATCTCCGTCCTTACATTTGTACCGTTCTCCTTAAGCTTGAAAAACCGATCCATTGTTACCTAAATCCCCCTTAGAATAATCAGGATACAATTCGTACGGGAACGACAAACAACCCGGGCAGATTCATTTCCCCCAGGTCAAACGCAGGCTGTTGAAAGACATAAAAACAGCTGGTCGGGCGACCGTTCCTAGAGCCGGGACTACCCACCCGGCAGCGCCTTACAGCCTGTCTTTTCACTTCGTAGCCAGATCATTTACGGTGACCTCGTAGAAACTTCCGGGCCAATTCCCGGAATTATACGAATGTTGATTCTATTGTCATTAGTTCCCGTCAAAATCGTGTCAGACAACTTTCACAAATCATATTGTAGGCATGTCCCTTACGCTTGTCAATGAAAAAAACGAATGTTTTGAAATAAGGTTAATTGCAATGTTCGTGATTTCCATTCAAGTATTCGCTGCGCAGCAAAGCATACAAATAAGTGTCTCGGAACCAGACAGAAGACCATATAACCGGGCCACGACGGCCCGGCTTTGTTAAATAACTTAGAGCGTTTGTCCGTTATCGGCGATAATGACCTGGCCCGTAAGCGACTCCTGCTGGAGCAAAGCGCATATCAGCTCCGCAATATCCTCCGGAGTAGAGATTCGCCCAAGTGGAAGAGCTCCGCTTAAACGCCGCATTTTCTCCTCGTTCCCTTCCCACCACCGCGTGGAGATGGCGCCCGGCGCTATGCTGTTTACCCGGATTTCCGGAGCCAGCGCATGAGCGAGCGATTTCGTCAAACCGTGCACGGCCGCCTTGGACACGGCATAAGGCAGAGAAGAGCCGAGTCCGGTGACCCCCGCGATACTTCCTACGTTCAGAATAGCGCCCTCCCGATTCTTTTTCATGAACGGCGCTGCAGCTTTGGCGCAATAAAACATGCCTTTTACATTCACAGCGAGCAGTTTGTCCCAAATTTCGTCCGTCACAGCCTCCAGATCATCCATCCGGATTTGCTCCGTAATGCTTGCATTGTTGACTAAATAGTGAATGGTTCCATAGGTTCTTTCGACTTCGGCAAACATGTTCTCCACTTCTTGTTCGGCCGCTACATTTGCCCGGATCATGACGGCACTTCCGCCGCGCTGCGCTATTTCGCGAACCGTTTCGGCCGCTTCCCGCTCCGACCTGGAGTAATTGACGACGACATGGGCTCCCTCCCCAGCGAGCTTAAGACTTACTGCCCTGCCTACTCCGGTTCCTCCACCGGTAACGACTGCCACCTTCTGATGAAATTTCATAGCTTTCTTTAGCCCCTTTCCTATTCCGATATGACTATCGTAGAACAGCCCCTTCCGGTTGTATAATGGTTAAAAATGATGTTGGTATTAAATAAATTGATACCTGCGCTAAGATAGCTGAAGAGGAGGTAATGGAAGTGGAGAGTCGGGATTTGCGGATATTTCGGACGGTGGCGCACCAGCTGTCTTTTTCAAAGGCCGCGGAAGAGATGGGCTATGTTCAATCCAACGTCACGATACGGATCCGAAAGCTGGAAGAAGAGCTAAACACGCCGTTATTTGAAAGAAACAACAAGGGGGTCAAATTGCTGCCTGCCGGTGAAAAACTGCTGAGCTATGCCGATCAGATCATCGACCTGCTTGAAATGGCAAAGAATGACGTATCCCCAGGCTGTGATTCACGCTCGCTGCGGCTTGGAGCACCCCAAACGCTGGCCGCAAACCGTCTGCCCCTCCTCCTTGGCACCTATTCCAAGGAATTTCCGGACGTAACCTTGTCCATCAGGACGGGAACCCGGGATCACCTGATCAGCCAGGTCATGCTGGGAGAGCTTGACGGGGCGTTCGTGAGCGGCGATTTGCCTGACAGGCAAATTCAATCCGTTTTCAAGTTCGGCGAGGAAGTCGGATTGGTTAGCTGCGAAAAATATGCCGATCGGAACGAGCTGTTCAGACTGCCCGTTATCATCAATTCTGCGCCTGACTGCCCTTATCGGCAGCTTTTGTTCAAATGGTTCGACATGCACGGCTGTTCGCCCGTATCTGTTTTGGAATTTGATACATTGGAATCGATCCTTTCCAGCGTGAAGCAGAGCATGGGCATTGCATTGCTCCCTATAAGTGTAGTTCCTGACGGGCTTAACATTACCCGGCTGCCGGAAGACCTCAGCCCGGTCATCATCCGCTTTATAGTCCGGAAAGCGGCCGTGCGCAGCCGCCAGTTGAACGATTTCATTGAAATTGCCGAAGAAACAGGCAAAAACGGCAAAGCCGTCCTTTAAAAGACGGCTTTTTGTTTCATAGTCCGAAGGACCGGAAGCGGAGAGGTAATGGAAGCGATTTCAGGTTTGTTCTGAATAAATTATGGGAGTGCCGGCGCGCCGTAATAGATACCGGTTCCGTTCGTTCCCACATACACCCGTCCGTACGTTTGGCGGTCCCCGGCCATGGCGTTCGGTTCATCCCCTGCGCGGATGAGGGGGCTATCGATTTGGACCCAGGTTACGCCGTTGTCGTCCGAACGAAAAATCCCTTCCTTCTGCTTGACTATTCCGTATACGAAAACAGCAGGATTCGTTTTTCCGGGCGCGTTTTTGCCGAAGCTGAACAGGTAAGCCTTTTGGACGCCCTGGATTTTGGAGAACGTGTCTCCCGAATTCGTGGAACGGTAAAGACCGCTTCCGTTCAGGCTGATCCAAACCTCGCCGCATGCGCCAGGGGCTGCCTGCACCGAATGCCACGATTCTTTAGGCAAGCCCGTATTCGCCGCCGACCATGTCGCTCCGCCGTCCGTACTCTTGTACAGCGTCCCTTCCTTATACAAGTAAAATTTGCTGCCATCCACCCGGTCCGAGGCTAGCGGATAGTTCCAGACAAAGATATTACTCCCGCCCACCGCGCCTGAAGGGGCTCCCGAAGAGGCCTTCCACGTAGCGCCATTATCTTCCGAATAGTAAGGAACATCATTCTGCGGCAGCCAAACCATTCTTCGGGTGTTCGCGGAAACCGCAACCCGGCCGCCCTTGCCCGGTACGGATGTGAATGCCGTGTAGGAGGCGCCGCCGTCGGCAGAATAGCCGCCGCTGCCCTCGCCCTGCCAATCCTGGCGTCCGACGCGGATGATGAAATTCGGATCGCTTTCCTGGAAATCCAAACCTGTGGTCGTGTGACCGGTGGGCAATCCTTTGCTCCAAATTCCCGCGGAAGGAAAATCCGGCAGGGAGTCATGCTCGAAACCGCCCACATCGGCCACTCCGCTGAACAGCTTGACGGTTCCGGACGGAGGGCTGAGCAGGTTGCTTACGGTGACGAGCTCCTCGTGGCCCTTCTCCTCATTCGTCCACACCGAAGGATCGGCAGTGACATCCGAAGTCTGCCACATGCCGTACCAATCCGTAAACCAGACCTTCCCTTGCGAAAAAGAATCGAAAACGAGGCTGGAGGTCGCCGACCGCCAGTGGTGATTCGGCCACCAGGCTACTGTACCGTTTTTGCTCATGTTCATTTCCGTCCAGCTCGTTCCGCCGTCTACCGAGCGGTACATCGGCAAATTGTGGGCCCAATTGTGCCGGGAAACGAGGATATGCCGGCTGTCGAACGGATCGACGTCAATCGCTTGAAACGCTCCTTTGTTTTCAAATCCTGGATTTTTGACCATATTGGCTGCGGAACCGCTTTGCGTAACCTCAAAATCGTCGCAGTAGGATTCGCCGGTTGAAGTGCTCGGTTTATAGCAGTAGATGATCGCCCAAGTATGAACGGCGTCGGTCGTAAACGTAACCGTTCCCTCCGCATAATCGGTGCCGGTAATCGTGACGCTTCGGTATGCTCCTCCGTAATCCCGAACCCCGATCTGAACCGATTGACCGCTTATGCCAGCCTTGGCCCACCCTTTCAATGTGTAGGTGGTGTTCGGGGTAACCGTCAGCGATTGCTCTACGGCGCTTCCCGAGCTGATCTGCGACAGCTTGATGGCCGTACCGCCCGAACGCTGCCCGGCAGTAACTTTCGCCGCTCTTCCCCAACTGTCCCAACTCTCGATGTTCGGGGTTTGGGGCGTCACGTCCGAACCTGCTCCCACCGCATACTTCCATACGCCATTGTCATGGGAGACATACAAGTTCCCGCTCGCATCAAGAGCTGCGCGCCGAGGCAGCGCAGGACTGCCGTCGATGAGCGTGAAATGCTCCCCTCCATCGGTTGAGCGGTAGACGCCGGCGTTTCGCATGCCGATGTAAACCGTTTTGGTACGAGCAGGCGAGCTCGCCGTTCCGCCGCTCGGATCGAGAATGACGAAAGTAAGCTTTCCGTTCGCCGGCGCCCCGGATATTTGCGACCAATTCGTGCCGCCGTCCGTGCTGCGCTGCAATCCGTCAGACCGGGAAGCGTAATAGACGATACTGCCGTTCGCGGGATCGACAGCGAGCCGCTCGCCGAACATCTGGTCCCGGTTTGAGGCGATGGCGAATTGCTGAGCAGACCGGGTCCAGGTGATGCCCCGATCCACCGACTTCATGATATATCCGCGGCTCGGCACCGCCCATCCGTCGTCATATTTTCCCGTTGCTGCATAAACTGTATTTCCTGTCTGGTCGGACGGGTCGATCGCGATGCTGTCCGCGCCGTACAAATTCCATTCAGTGTAAGGGATGCCTGCAAGCATGTTCACCCACCGCCGGTCGGCCTGATCCCAGCGGTAAGCTCCGCCGACGTCCGTCCTGGCGAAAAACAAATCCGGCACCTTCGGATGCGAGATCATCCCCGTCACCGAACCCCCTCCGCCAATCGCAACATTGTCCCACTGATAGGCTTGATGGGCAGCGGCAGCGGCAAAGTCTTGTTTCGGTATATAGATCCATCCGGCAAGCAGGGCCAATATAACCAACGGATACCAACTTCGTTTACTCATTCTGATTTTCATTACGAGGCCTCCTTATTCCTCTTTGTAAGGGCTTACATTAATATATTCTTCAATCTTCGCTGAAGTTACATGATCAAATCTTTGAAGATATCTGCCCGAATTATGGAAAACGGAGAAAAAATGAATGAAGGGACATCCTCCTTGGGTGTCCCTCTGTCCGCTGCTTCTTGCTCGAAGCAAATACTTCCTCGAATCCAAGTAGATAAAGGCAAAGCCGTCCTTTAAAAGACGGCATCCGTTTCTGCTAGAACTAAAAAACCCCCAAATCCATTCAACATGGATTTGAGGGTTTCTAAGTGATAACTTACTCCCACTCGATCGTAGCAGGCGGCTTCGAGGTAATGTCGTAAACGACGCGGTTCACGTTCTCGACTTCGTTGACGATGCGGACGGAGATTTTCTCCAGCACATCCCAAGGGATGCGCGCCCAATCGGCCGTCATGCCGTCAATCGAAGTCACGGCCCGAATGCCGACCGTGTACGAATACGTACGGGCGTCACCCATGACCCCGACGCTCTTCATATTCGGCAGGGCGGTAAAGTACTGCCAAATCTCGCGGTCCAGGCCAGCCTTGGCAATTTCATCCCGCAGGATGAAGTCGGACTCGCGGACGATCTGAAGCTTGTCCTCCGTAACTTCGCCCAGCACACGAATGGCAAGGCCTGGGCCCGGGAACGGCTGTCTCCAGACGATTTCCTTCGGCAGTCCGCATTCTTCGCCGACTTTGCGAACCTCATCCTTAAACAGCGCCTTCAGCGGTTCTACCAGCTCGAATTTCATGTCCTCCGGCAATCCGCCGACATTGTGGTGAGACTTGATGGTCTGGGCTGTCGCCGTTCCGCTCTCGACAATGTCGGTATACAGCGTGCCCTGAGCCAGAAATCTAAAATCGTCAAATTTGGCGGATTCTTCGTCAAACACGTAAATAAATTCGTTGCCGATAATTTTGCGCTTCTGCTCCGGATCATCAACCCCAGCCAGCTTCGACAGGAAACGTTCACGCGCATCAATCTTGACCACTTTCATGTCAAACTTACCGACAAACGTCTCCATCACGCTTTCGGCTTCGCCCTTGCGCAGCAAGCCATGGTCGATGAACATACAGGTCAGTTGATCGCCGATCGCCTTATGAATCAGCATGGCCACAACGGAGGAGTCCACGCCGCCGCTCAGCGCGCACAGCACCTTCTTGTCGCCGACCTGATTGCGGATATCGCGAACCGTATCCTCAATAAACGTCTCCATGCTCCAGCTGCCCTCGCAGCCGCAAATGTCATACAGGAAGTTGCGGATCATTTCATTCCCGTTCACCGAATGACGCACTTCCGGATGGAACTGAACGCCGTACAACCTGCGTTCCGGGTTGCTGATGGCCGCAATCGGCGCATGTTCGGTGGAAGCATCCACACGGAAGCCCTGAGGCAGTTCAACTACATGGTCGCCGTGGCTCATCCATACGGTTTGTCTCGCTTCAAGGCCTTTTGTAAGCGCTGAATTTTCGATAAAATCTACATCCGCCTTGCCGTATTCACGTTTCGCCGCACGGACTACCTTGCCTTGCAATTGCTGCGCCATCAGCTGCATGCCGTAGCAAATGCCAAAGATCGGCACGCCGATATCATAAATGGCCGGATCAACATGTGGCGCATCCTCACCGTAAACACTCATCGGTCCGCCGGAGAATACGATCCCCCTTGGAGCCATTTCCCGAATGCGTTCCACCGGGGTATTGAACGGCAGAAGCTCGCTGTATACCCCAAGATCACGAATCCGTCTTGCAATTAACTGATTGTATTGTCCTCCGAAATCCAGAACGACAATGATTTCATTTGGCTTATTCATTACCGAGCCTCCCTTAATTCTTGAGACCCATTATACGAAACGACAAAAGATGCCGTCAAGAAAGTTCGGGAACACTCTACCTGCGAAAAGATGCCATTTTCCGGCATGTCTTCAAAAACCGCCGCGTTGTCTCCCGGTCAGGCACATCACCGCCGTAGTAAAGGGGCTCCCAAATACTCATAAAGCTTGTCAAATCGGATATTCCGGATTCCTCCAAACCTTTCAGCCCGTCTGTGTATTCGCGGGCCGTGCATCCTTGCTGTCTTCCCCCATACCGGCGGTACAATCCAGCCCAGGCCTTGTCGGCAGCACGAAGCAGCTCGGCCCTTCCAGGAAAATGGACTTTCGGATGCGGATTTGGCATCCGTGCGCTTACCCCGGCGGCTCCGGCCGGACCTTTCGGCCTGAATCTGACGATAGTCAGCATCGACATAGTCAGGCATAGCGCGGCCATAGCGATTCCCGCCGTCAGCGCTGCAGAAGGCGGCAGAAGGCTCGAGACAAATCTCATGCCCGCAAAAAGGCTGCGGATGATGTTCTCCTTATAAGCCTGCAAAGCCTGAAGATTGAATGGCTGCGAAGCTTTCGCCTGCTGCGCCGCGGCGCCTTGCGCCCCTTCAAAAGCCGGGGTAGGATCGAATGAAACCCAGCCTTCTCCCGGAAAATACACCTCAACCCAAGCGTGCGCATCCGAATACCGCACCGCGTATTGATTGTCCCCGGTCTGTTCGCCGGGGGCATAGCCTTTCACCCATCTTGCCGGAATTCCCTGGGTGCGCAGCAATACAACCATCGCGGTTGAAAAATGGTCGCAGTATCCGGCCCGCTGCCTGAACAGAAAATCCGAGACAAAATCCTGCCCAGCGGCCGGAACGGTTGTATCCAGGGTATATCGGTAATGCTGCTTCAAATAGCTCTGAGCAGACTGCGCCGCTTCATAACGGCTCGCTGTTCCCGAAACAATGCGGCTCCCTAAATCGCGAACCGATTCCGGCAAGGCAGCGGGAAGCTGGAGATACCGGTACCGGATCTCGGCTGGATCGCTCGCCTCCTGCCGGTCCTCTTTCGCGAGGTCCGCAAGGTCGCTGCGGCTCAGGGCTGTTTCGATCTCATAGCCGTAAATCAAATTCGCACTGCCTTCGGGATTTATAGTTAATGCGCCCGCATCCGGATCGGCCTGCAGCCCATAGCTTGTTCCTTGTTCGGTATTCCTGGCATTTGTATCAACGCGGTTCACATGGATCAGCCTGCCTCCGGCAAACAAGGGAACCGTCCCCTTCTGCGGCTTGGCAAACGTGACGGTCTGAACGGCCGGCTCACCCGCTGCCGCAGCGGGATCCCTGTAGGGGAGCGCAACCGGTGCCGCGGAGGAATCGGGCTGACTCCAGCCCCGGCCGTCGTAATAACTACGGCTTTCCCCACGCCAGTACGTTTGCTTTGGCGATACTGCCGTAAAGAAAAGCTCCTTACGCAGCCGGAGCGGGGCCCCCAGCTCTTCGTCGCTGCCATCGTAGCCGGACAGCGAGCGGCCATTTCCGAGGCCGCCGCTGTCTCCGATGTCGGTCCATGCCTCAAGGCTGCGGACCGCCTTATCCCATGACAGCGCCTCGGCCGGCTTCACCGGCAGAAGCAGCGCGGCTGCGGCCGATCCTGCTACGCCCGCCAATACGGCGCAAGCTCCCAGACAAACTATAAGTTTGGAAGAAACCGGCCGTTTGGCGGAGGCATGCAGGCTTCGGGGGCGGGCAGCTCCTACCGTTGACGGGGCCTTAGGCGGGATTGGCGCATGACTATCCGCCGTCTCCTCCATCCCCCTGGCAGCGGACCCTGGGGAACCTTGGCCGGGTGTCCCGGGGATCATTCCGCTGCTGCCGTGGCAGCCGCCCGGAATAAAGGCGCCGGCCAGTCTGTACGCCACGGGGGCGTATGCCGAGCCAGTGTCACGGGCATCCAGCTGCCTGCAGGCGCTAATGCTGAACTGAAGCAGCAGTCCGAGACCGCAGCAGCGGACGATTGCCCAGAACACGTCCATCATCAGCGTCAGTTCGAAAGCAAGCAGGTACAAGACGGAAATGCACAAGAACAGCAGGACCGTAAATCTTGTCAAAGCCAGCATCTGAACGGAGACGACCAGCAAAACCCATCCCGCAAGCAAAACCAGCATCCGGGACTCCCGGCTGATTTCCGCCAGGCTTCCCGATCGGAGCCATGTCCCGGCGTCTTCGGCAAGCGTCGATCCGTAGCTGATCAGCCACGCCCCGCCCTCGCTGCCGCCGTATAAATACATCATGGCGAAGCAGACGGAGACGAATGGAACCACCGGAATAACCCAAACCGGAAGCCTGATACAACCGACGGCCAGAAGCAGGGCGGTTAAACCATAGAAGGTCAGGAGGAGCTTGCCGCTTCCTGCGCCTCCCAGCGAATGAAGCGGCTGAAGCCACTGCGCGAACAGGCCGAACAGCAAGAGTGAGGCCCAAAGCCTGAAGAAAGGCCGATTTCTGGCAGCCGTTGTCGCAGCCTCGTTTGCGCTAAGCCGAACCGACCCGGTCCACTTGTTAAGCCGGGACATCGGAATCCGCCCCCTTGCCTGCCAAGCTGCTGCCATTCATGAAGGCTGCCGGTTGTCCGGCACGGCTTGCACAGCTTATCAGCTCGATGTCGTGCCCCAGCTCTGCAAGCTCAGAGATGACGGCAGACAGCCTATCCGAAGGAGATCCGGTAATGACCGTGACCGGCAAGGCCTTATACTCTCTTACAGCCTCGTACAGCATTTCCGGGCAGGAAACGGCCCCGCCGTCCCATAAAGAAACGGCCGCGAGCAGCACCGGCCCGTCTTCGCCATCGCTGTGCGCGTTCCACCGGCGCACGCTCTCCATGCCGCCGTGCCGGAAGAAAAGGGTATGCCCGCCTTCCGCCCCCGCTTCAAGCACGGACGCCGCGGCGGAAACGGCACGTTCAAACACAGCGTTTGTCCCCGAACTGTCTTTCAGGGAACCTCCGGCTTTGGGCAGATCGTCCGAATAAGCGTTTCGTTCCGTATCCAGCAGGACAAGCCGGAATGACGTATTTTCTTCTTCCGGCATATAGACGACAAGATCCCCGCGGCGCGCAGATCCTTTCCAGTAAATCGACTTTAGCGGGTCGCCCGGTTCATAGCTGCGGATTCGGGAGCCTGGCGGACCGGGCAGGGTAATCCCGTCATAAGTGTCATCGGTCGACCCACTGATTCCGTTCCCGCCATGTTCTGCCCCGGTCTCCTCCGAAGAGCGGGGCAGCACCGGCAGTATTCCGCTGCATGTGCAGGGAATGCTGTAGGAGAACCAGCCGAACAAATCAGTGTTTGCAGCCGTGATGCTCTCCCGGCCGTGGATTCCGCGTGCAAGCCCATCCACCGTGTAGGCGCAGGTCAAGTTTCTGCGAAATCCCGCAAACAGCAGCTGCTCCGGGTGGTCCATGCCGCCGAATCCATCCCGAAGCTTTAGCCAAAGCGGCGGGAGCCCTCCTGTTACGGCAATGGATAGAACAACGTCCACCCGCTCTCCGGAAAGCGGCCGGGCTGCGGAATAATTACGGCGCACGGACAATTGCCTCGGACCGGCCCATTTTGCCGCGGCTCCCTGAAGCATCATAAATGTCAAAACGCTGAGCACAAACAATACGGAAGGCCCGCCATGCCACAGCAGCAAGCCAAGCGCGAGAAGCCATACCGTGCAGAAGGCTGTCCATATTCCGGTCATGTTCATAGCGATCCGCCCGCAGCCTGTCTCGTCATCGGCACCGGCGTCTCCAGGAGCAGTTCCCGAATGATGTCCTCGGTTTTCCGCCCCGTCATGCGGGCTTCCGCCGAAAGCATCAGGCGATGAGGGAGCACCGCTTCGGCCACCGCTTTGACATCATCGGGTATCACGTACATCCGGCCCTTGAAATAAGCATGCGCCTGCGCCGCCCCCATCCAGGCGAGAGTGCCTCGGGGACTGACCCCAAGCACGGTTCCGGCATGCCGCCTCGACCCGTCTGCCACAGCCACCATATACCGCTTGACGCTGTCATCCACCGTAACGGTCCGGACCTGCCGCTGCATGGCGGCAATCTCCTCGGCGATCAGCACCGGACGCAGCGTCTCCAGCGGCTGCTTCTCTCCCTGCTGATTCAGCATCGCGACTTCCTGCTCCACGCTCGGATAACCGAGCGATACCCGCATCAGAAAGCGGTCAAGCTGCGCTTCAGGGAGCCTGTAGGTCCCTTCAAAATGCAGCGGATTCTGCGTAGCCAGCAGCAGAAACGGCTCGGGCAGCCGCCGGCTGACGCCGTCGACCGTTACCTTGCGCTCCTCCATGGCCTCCAGCAGCGCGGATTGGGTACGCGGCGCAGCGCGATTGATCTCGTCCGCAAGGACAATATTCGATAGAATAGGACCTGGCCGGAATTCGAATTCCCCATTATGTGGACGGTATACGGACACGCCTGTAATATCCGAAGGCATGAGATCCGAGGTGAACTGAATCCGCCCGAATGAACAGCCAAGCCCCTTGGCAATGGCCCGGACAAGCATAGTCTTGCCCACGCCGGGAACATCTTCAAGCAGAACATGCCCGCCGCACAGCATGGCGATGATAGCAAGCTCAATTTCTTTTCTTTTCCCAACAATGACAGTTTCCAGGCGGTCTGCAAACCGCTGCAGCAGTGCGTGCGCCTGATCATGAAGCAATGAAGAGGCCATAGCCGACAACGCTCCTTTCCATATTTCAAAAGAGAATCTATCAGCTATTGTCTCCATTTCCCGCCCGAAATAGACATGGAAGATTTGCTCCTTAAGGCTGCTTAGAAGGCCCGTACCGTCCACTGCTTATCCGATTTGTGGACAGCAGCAATCGGATGTCCGAGCGCTTCCAGCAGACCGCGCAGCGAGATCCAGATCGCATCGTTTCTGAGCTCCACTTTGCCGGTTCTTCGGCCGGAAGCTTCTCCTTCCTTCCTCATCACAATCTCTCCTGTCCGGGGAAGAAGAGTGAAGCCTTGTCCGTTCCACTTCACCTCCGCCCTTTGAGAGGCGCTGCTCCAGGCGACTTCGGCGCCCAATCGCTCAAGCGTCGCACGCAGCGGGACGAACAAGGCGCCTTCTCGCAGCTCGTATTCGCCCGGCTCCAGCTTTGTCTGCACGCCTCCGGCCGTCACCGTAAGAGGCAGACCCTTCTCGAACAAAGCCGCGTTCAGGACAATATGGCTGTCAATCCATGCCTGATCCGGCGCTGTTCGCCCCTTGGCAAGGTTGCCTCCGGTATGGAACTGCACAGGCTTGACTTCAGGAGTAAGCGGAGCGAACCGGTACCCCTGGTCCTTGTAATACCGGATGATTTGCGGAAGAGCCTTGACCGTCGCATCGTGTCCGCTGCCGTCATGCATCAGTAGCACCACACTCTGCCGCTTGCCGTTCTCCGTAGCATTTTTCAAAATTTCATCGGACGGCACCCCCTTCCTTGCAGAGTCTCCGCTGTCCACATCCCAGTCAAAAACCTGATATCCCGCCTGAGCCATCAGGGAGAAGTAGGTTTTGTCGAAGTGGCCGTATGTTCCTCCAGGAGCGCGGACCAAAGAAGTCCTGTATCCGGTAATGTTTCGCAAGATTTCCTCGGTCTGTTTGATTTGTCCCCAAAATTCGCTAAAATTGTGGTATAACTTATCGTAATCATGGTCATAGGTATGATTGCCGACCGCGTGCCCTCCATCCGCGATTTGGCGGATCAGCTCTGGAGAGCTTTCAGCCTGCTTGCCGATTACAAAAAAAGTTGCTTTGACCTTGAATTGGTCCAATATCTGAAGAACGCTCTTCGTCAATTTGCTTGGGCCGTCGTCGAACGTGAGATATACCGTTTTGGATGAAGACTGCGGCTTTGCCTGCTCGGCAGTAGCGGTTTCCGTTTTGGCTGTCGCCAGCGCGCTCTTGACCGCCGCTTTCTTTACGGATTCAGCCGGTTTAGCCGCGGAAGCGTGTGCAGCCTGTTCCCGTTCGTTTCGGTCACCCTGTATCTCCCCCGGCCCACGGGCGGGAATTAAGGAAGCGGCTTCGGCCGGCTGGAGCTTGTACATGTTTGCCTTGCTCCAAATACTGCCGCCAATTATGACTGAAAGAATAAACACAAGGAAAATCGTCATCATAATGAGAACACGGGATTTTCTATACATATGAACCCTACCTCCATCATGTCTATGAATAAGTCTTGGCTTTGATAGATTATATGGATGCAGCGTTCAAAATAGACTAGCCTTCCCGAAGATTAGCTGGAGAGTGAACAACCACTATGGATATCGTGCATTATTTAGAGGATTTGTTTGAAGATCATGGGTATTTTGTCATCTGGATCGGTCTGCTGCTGGAGTTCATTGCGCTGCCGTTTCCGGGCGAAACGACGATGGCCTATGCGGGGTTTCTGTCCTATAAAGGTCTTCTGAACTGGCAGGCGCTCATTCTGTTCGCCTTCCTTGGAACGACGATGGGCATGACGACAACCTACTGGATCGGCCGAAAAGCGGGACTTCCGTTTATCCGAAAATTCGGCAAATGGTTTTTCCTCCCGCCGCATAAATTTGACAAAACGAAATACTGGTTTGACAAATACGGATCCGGACTGATCTTTATCGGCTACTTTATTCCGGGCGTTCGCCATATTACCGGATATTTTTCCGGAATGATCACCCTTCCCTTCCGCAAATTCATGCTCTATGCCTATTCCGGAGCTCTTGTCTGGACGGCCCTTTTTGTGGGTATCGGCAAAATATTCGGCCCGCAGTGGAAATACATGTTCCACCTTGCTGCTACTTATTCCCTGATTGCGTCGCTGTGCATTGCCGCCTTGATTGCGCTCGTCGTACTTTACCGCTACCGCCATACGCTAAGACGCGCATACTCCAAACGGTTCTCCGGCAAAAAACAGCCGCCGGAAGCAAGCGTGCGCGGCGTCCGTGACGACGAGGACGGTGACGCCAAGCCGAAGCCGTCCGGATCGACCTCTGAGCCTTGATGCGCCTGATTTCGATTGATGCGCTTAATCATCTTTTGACGACGTTGTCCATTTTTATGAAAAAAAGAGTAATAATACGAAGCTCTTATTCTCATAATATATAAAATAAGCAGGCTGGATCTGATACCTTCCAGACTCCAGCCCGCTTGGGCGTCGCCCATGATGGACCGGCTTGCTCGCTGCTACTTTCGCTCTGTCTCATGCTGACGAACGGCTTCCAGCACCTCTTCAGCATGGTTCTTGACTTTTACTTTCCGCCATTCCCGGACGAGTCTTCCTTCTTCATCCAGAAGGAATGTCGATCGCGCAATCCCTTCAAACTCCCGGCCGTACATTTTTTTGATTTGCCACACGCCGAACATGCGGCTGACGCTATGATCCTCATCCGACAGCAGCGGAAACGGCAGCTCATATTTACCCGCAAACCGGTTATGCGACTTGATGTCGTCACCGCTGATGCCCAAAAGCACAGCCCCGTGTTGTGCAAAATACTCGGTTCTGTCCCGGAAATCACAAGCTTCCTGCGTACAGCCCGGAGTCTGGTCCTTCGGATAGAAATAGATCACAACCTTCTTCCCTCTAAATTCGCTGAGCGTGACCGAAGCCCCGGAGCTTGCCGGAAGCGTAAAATCAGGAACAACCTGTCCGATTTCGAGTTCTTGTTCTGCCACCTTAGAATACCTCCCAATATGTTCACTTAGCCTTCAAAAAACGAAAATTGATTGTGCCTGCCAAAAAAATTATAATGTAAAGATATGAGAAACCGCCACGATTGGAGCGGAAATTCCGATCTTTTTGTAGAAAGGACGAATAAGATGACAAAACGAACGAAACGGATCATCCTTTGGTCCGTTGCAGGCGTGCTAGCTGTCATTATTGCAGCAGTCGCCTATTATTTTTCCGCCATTTATAAACAAGTAGACAATTTTAGCAAGAAAGGCGAGGATTCTCCTTTCTACCAGGTTCAGCCCAGCGATATTAAAGTACCGGAGCCGCCGAAATGGGAAGGAACCGAAAGGGTCAACATTCTGCTGATGGGTGTGGATGCCCGCGGCATCCGGAAAGGGGAAATTCCCCGTTCGGATACGATGCTGGTTGCTTCCATTGACCCCGTAAAGAAAAAAGGGTACCTATTCTCCATTATGCGCGATACTTATGTGGAAATACCCGAACACGGGAGCGAGCGGATCAACACGGCCATTACCCACGGGCCTAATACCGCGATGAAGGCTGTATCCGATCTGCTTGGCATACCGATCCAATATTACGTATACACTGATTTTCAAGGATTCATTGCGCTCGTCGATGCGGTCGGCGGTGTGGATTTTGAAGTGGAGAAAGATATGCATTACACCAGTGCTGCGGATAATCATGAATATGATATCGATCTCAAGAAAGGGATGCAGCATCTCGACGGCAAAACCGCGCTGCAGTATGTCCGTTTCCGGCATGACGCCATGTCCGATTTTGCCCGGACGGATCGGCAGCGCAAGTTTTTAAGCGCAATTTCCGATAAGCTGAAAAGCACGACGTCCATTATGAACTTGCCTGGCATTCTGGAGAAAGTCAACCCTTACATCGATACCAATTTGTCCGTCTCGGACATGTGGAAGCTGGCGACTGTCGGCTATAAAAGTCAGGTGACGGCAAGTGAGCAAATCCCGCCGATGGATCTTTTGGAAGAAGAAAAAGTAAGCGGCGCTTCGGTTATCGGCATTAAGGATGAAGATGAGCTCAAGGAATATATACAGAACGTATTTAACCGGGATGACGCAGCCCAGCCTGAGACAAGCACGGATGGAAGCGTGTCCGCCGGGAATGCAGGCCCAGGCGATAAAGCAAGCGGCAGCGAAAGTGCAGCAAGCAGCGGCAACGCAGCAAATAAGGCAGAAAGCGATAGCAGCGGCGGGAAATAATCCCCCGCTGTTATCGTGATTACATAAGAAAAGGGAAGGAAGTTTTAAGATGAACCGTTCTAAATCCGAGCATTTGTATCAGGAAGCACTCAAACATATTGTAGGAGGCGTCAACAGCCCGTCCCGTTCGTTCAAGGCGGTAGGCGGCGGGGCGCCTGTTTTTATGGAGAAAGCGCGCGGGGCCTATTTCTGGGACGTTGACGGCAACCGCTATATTGATTACCTGGCCGCTTACGGACCGATTATTACCGGACATGGACATCCGCACATTGCGGAGGCTATCGCGAGCGCCGCGGCAAACGGCACATTGTACGGAACGCCAACCGAGCTAGAGATCAAGCTTGCCGTCATGCTGAAGGAGGCCATTCCTTCGATGGACAAGGTTCGCTTCGTCAATTCCGGTACGGAAGCTGTCATGACGACCATCCGGGTTGCCCGCGCTTATACGAAACGGAATAAAATCATCAAATTTGCCGGCTGCTACCACGGGCATTCGGATCTGGTGCTTGTCGCCGCTGGCTCCGGCCCTTCCACCCTGGGCATTCCGGACAGCGCCGGCATTCCAACGAGCATCGCCCATGAAGTAATCACCGTTCCGTTCAACGATGCAGCGGCGCTTAAGGAGGCGCTGGAGAAATGGGGCGATGATGTCGCCGCCGTTATGGTGGAACCGATTGTCGGCAATTTCGGCATGGTTATGCCCAAGGAGGGTTTTCTTGAAGATCTTTGCAGACTTGCCCGCCAGTATGGCGCCCTTGTCATCTATGACGAAGTGATTACCGCGTTCCGCTTCCATTATGGTTCGGCACAGACGTTTGCCGGCCTGCGGAACCACGACGCCATCAAGCCGGACCTTACGGCGCTCGGCAAAATTATCGGCGGAGGTCTGCCGATCGGCGCATACGGCGGCAGCAAGGAGATCATGGAGCAGGTTGCTCCGCTGGGCCCTGCCTATCAGGCGGGCACGATGGCCGGCAACCCTGCGTCCATCTCCGCGGGTATTGCCTGCCTGGAGGTGCTGCAAGGCGAAGGCGTATACGAGGAAATGAACCGGTTAGCGGTACGCCTGACGGAAGGATTCGCTTCCTCCGCAGCTCAATACGGTATCCCGCTGACCATCAACCAAATCCGCGGCTCCTTCTCCACCCACTTCTGCGATCATCCGGTAACGAACTATGCGGAAGCCCAGGATACGGATAGCGAAGCCTTTGCCGAGTTCTTCCGCCTCATGCTGGACCAGGGGATCAACCTTGCTCCTTCCAAGTATGAAGCCTGGTTCCTGACCACGGAGCATACCGACGAGGATATTGACGCTACCCTGACAGCTGCCCATGAGGCTTTTCGCCGGATGAGCGGCAAATAAAGCGGTTTTCAACGCAAAAAAATCCCCTTGTGGCGCTTTGGCTGCCATAAGGGGATTTTTTAAAGGCAAGATAACCCCACAAAGTGAGGCTTTTATGTTTTACAGATTAATAAAAACCGTTTTGACCTTGGAGCTGTACTGCACATCAAAGCCCAGACCTTTCGCCAGCAAGGCAAGCGGAACATAGGTTTTGGAATTGCTGCCTGCCTTTTGCAGGAAAGCAGGAGCCGCGGTAGACACCTTTTCTCCATTCACCTGGATCGTTTTGGAACCGATCGGGATGACGACTTTGTTCCCTTGATAAGTCAAAGACAAGCTGCCGTTGCGGCTATCCCAATTGGAGACAGCGTGGGTGGCCTGAATGATATCGCCGATCGCTATAAACGTCTGCCCGTTCTTCAAGATCGGCTTGTTCGGCGTAAGCAATTCTTGCCCTCCAACCACAATGGATATGGCTTCCTGGCCCAAGGCAGCCCGGGTCTGGCGGTAGTCCCCCCAGATGACCTCGGAAAATACCTTCGCTATCGCTTCGTAGCCGGCTTGCTTCGGATGAATGTCCCCTTCCAGAATATGCGTAAAGCTGAGCTCGTTACCGACAAAAGCTGCCGCTACATGCGCAACCTTCACCTGACCTGTCTGACCGGCAAATCCGGCAACTACAGCATCAGTCGCTTCGGTAAACGCACCAGCCGCTTTCTCCAGCTTGGCATAGCTAGCTGCACCGACAAGCTCAGGCACTGGTTGGTATTGATCCGCCACGACGATTAATGCCTGCGGATTCATGGTTCTCAAATTCGTTAAGGCTTGAGTCAGGTTTGCCGTATAAGCATCGATCAACGTCTTCAATTTTGCTTCCAAATCGCTATCCGCCAGCTTGCCGGCTTCCTGAAGCAAGGATTTGACGTCATTGCCGCCAATCGTAATCGTGATCAGGTTTGCTGCCTCGATATCCGCCTTCGCCTGCGTCGTTCCGGCTGCAAATTGGGCGATTCTCGGATCGGAAAGACCAACCTGAATTTCGTCCGGCGCAGGCTGGCGTCCTTCTTGAATTGCCGATACGTAATGCGCCAGACCCTCGCTTTTCAAGCCTAAAATACCGTAATTGGCCAGCTCTGTACGGCCATGATACAGACCTTGCTCTTTAATCCGGTCTGCAAAGCCATAAGGCACCGGAGCCGGCTGAGTGGCGAGATCAGGCTCATATCCGGCCGTAAGCGAATCCCCCAGCGCAACGATTCGGTACGCCTCCTGTGCCTGCGCTTCGGCGGCTGATCATGAAACGTCGTGGCAGGCGCGGCTGCCAGCCATATGAGCAAGAACATAAGCAGCGCTTTTCCTGTTCCTCGCTTAAAGCTTGTTTGGATCATCATGTTGAATAACACTCTCCTTTATGTATATATGCATGCAGCTTCATAGATGTAAGCTGGAAATCAAGAACGCCATCCTGTTGCGAAAACTCAATCCATTATACCAATTATTAAATTCAAAGGAAATTTTTTTCACTTTCGTCCATTCAAAAAAAAGAGCCCCGGCAGGCTCACAGGGACAAGCAATGGTAGTCTATTGCTGCAGTTAAGTATTCTCAGGATTCGTTGTCTTTCTTAGGTGAACGTTCAACATATTTGTCGTATCTGTCGTCAATTTCCCTGGCCATGCTGCGGTATTTCATCGTTTCTTCCACAACCGGGTCCATCGTTGTCTGGATGCGGATTTCATACTTGGGCGATAATCGCTTTCGTCCTTCCTCCTGATGGTTCACTTGTTTCTGTTCCCCATCAAATAAAAGCTCTGTCAGTTTCTGTTCGAGCTCTTTATTCTTCTGATCGCCCATCTTTCGGACCTCCTTCGCGCTCCGGTAGTTTCCTCAGAATCCATCGATCTTCCCCGTTCTCTATGTTGTTCTTTAATTCAACTTATATTCGCTACAAACCGGTCGCTTCCGCTTCTTTAAGCGTCTGAAGCAGCTCCTGGTGAATGTGTCCGTTGGTTGCTGCCAAATGGCGGGCTGCCAAATGATACGGTCCGCCCTGCGTATCCGTTACCTGTCCGCCGGATTCCTTCACAAGCAGCACACCTGCCGCCACATCCCACGAGTTCAGGCCTACTTCATAGTAGCCAGTCAAACGGCCGGCTGCCACATAAGCCAGATGCAGGGCAGCAGACCCCATTGCTCTAAGGCTGCGCGTTCTGGTAGACAGCGCCGCAATGCCTTTCATATTGTTCGGCAGGGCAAACTCCCGCTCCGGATTGTAACCGATCGCCAGCAGGCTTCCCGACAATTCCGTCTCTTTCGAAACGGACATCGGTTTGCCGTGTACATAAGCTCCTTTACCTTTCTCCGCAACAAACATCTCATCATGCATCGGATCGTAAATAACTCCGACCGTCAACTCGCCCTTGATGGCCAGCGCTATGGAGACGCAGAAATATGGATTGCCGTGTACAAAATTTGTTGTTCCGTCAATCGGGTCCACGATCCAGAGATATTCGGAATCCGCATACCCCGCCACCGCCTCTGCCGATGCTTTTGCTCCCGGTTCGACACTCTCTTCGCCAAGAAAATCATGGTTCGGAAAGTGGGTCTTGATAAGCTTGCGGATCATGATTTCCGCCCCTTTGTCCACTTCGGTCACCAGATCCTGGGGGGAAAGTTTGGTATTCAGCTCTTTATATATGCCCACACGGCTTTTGATCCATTCTCCGGCTTTGGCTGCCGCGTTGATGGCAACGGCTGTAAAACTTTTGCTGCCAACCACATATGAAGGTTTATTATTATCTTCCAAGTGTTATCACTCTACTTTCTATCGCAATCTATTTGCCTTTTCTTCTGATACAATACGTCTTCGAAAAAATAAAGTTGCGCCCCTTTTAACGGTTCCGGGAGACTTCAATTAAATTCCATATGGACAAGCAGAACGGCTGCCAATAATTTTAGCAATCCGCGTATTCGCAGGAAAGTCCGTCCCGATCCGACGGCTGTACGGCTGGTGACGAACTTTCTCTACTTGTCTGTGTGCTATTAATTTGGCTCCTACAATATTATAACCGATCGACAAAAATGATTTCGAGATAATTCCACGTGACAAATGGTTGAGCAGGAACATGCCCGTATCGCCGACTTCCGCAGCATCCGTTGTTTTGCGGAATGGAGCCTTTTCTTCCACTTCCTTCAGAATGGAACCTGAAATCGCCGAGCACCTTGTGACGGCAGGCTTTCCGCTATTGCCCAGGCAATACTCCGCTCATTGGTCACCCCCATCACAACGATGTTCTTCCTTGCCAGAGTGTCCCCCATGACTTAACCTCCTAAAAGTTTTGCGAAGGAGTCCTCCTTCGAATTCCACTTCGCAGCAAAACTCATCGCAAGCCGCGAGCGGCAGGATTTAAATCCTATATATATTGCTAACAAGATCACCCTGAGCGTAAACGCACAGATCCGCAGCAATCTTTCCAAACCAAAAAGCACTAATGTAATGAAAAGCCCGGTTCGCAACCAGGCTTTGAAAACTGTTTATGTCGATATACTTTCTAAAAATAATCTGGACCTTCGCTATAGCTATAATTATACACGTTCTAAGAAAAACCTTTCAACATTGAAGTCTCCTGCCACCTACGGGTTGTACCCTTAGAGGCGTGGGATTCAAACGTTCCAAGTCTTAGCCGACGCTAGGATACGCTGGTTGACGTGCTTGTACTTAGGAGGCTGGGGAGTGCCTTTGTATTTATGCGGGTTCTTCTTGAAGTCTTTGCTCCGAAGCAAAGAAGCTCTTCCAGTTCTGCTCCACCATTTTCAGACATTGCTGGTATGTATGCGAGTGGAGATAATCGCGGTGCCAATTCGACGCGATATTGTAAAGCTTTGTTGTATGAAAAGCCAAATCTTCCAAAAGAGAGAGTTGCTTCATCGTGAACCTCGGCGTCCACTTGTAGACCAATTTCAATTTGTTTCACCTCCTTATCCAACATTTTACCATAAACAAAACGTGTGTTCTTACAAAAAAAAACACAGAAAGTCAAAAAAAACCGCACATCTCACCACCTATAGAGGAGGGAGTCTTCTGCGGTTAATTAATAAAACTCACAAGTTAATTGACTATCTACAGAATTCTAAAAATAAAGCTTTATGCCAGGTAAGCTTCCTGCACCTGGTCATTCGACAGCAGAACCGACGCCTCATCCTGCATGATGATCTCGCCGGTCTGGATGACATAGCCGCGATGCGCGATCTTCAAGGCATGGTACGCATTCTGTTCCACCAGCAGAATCGTCATCCCGGCCTGGTTCAGCTCTTCAATGATCTCAAAAATCTGGTCTACCAGCACAGGCGCAAGGCCCATCGATGGTTCATCCAGCAGCAAAATTTCCGGCTTCATCATCAAAGCCCGCGCAATCGCCAGCATCTGCTGTTCTCCGCCGCTCATCGTGCCCCCTGCCTGATGGTAGCGTTCCTTCAGCCGCGGAAAATAGGCAAAAGCCTGCTCAATCCGCTCTTTGATCAGCTTCTTGTCCTTGATGGAGAAAGCTCCCATTTCCAGGTTTTCCTTCACAGTCAGCCGCGGAAAGATCCGTCTGCCTTCGGGCACATGGGCAATGCCGGCCGCGGCTATCAGATGAGGCTGCCAGGAGGATATATTTTTTCCTTCAAACAAAATTTCTC
The DNA here is from genome assembly GCF_019904135.1 of Paenibacillus caui. Lineage (GTDB taxonomy): Bacteria > Bacillota > Bacilli > Paenibacillales > Paenibacillaceae > Fontibacillus > Fontibacillus caui. The sequence goes on from NZ_JAIOGQ010000007.1 coordinate 27,987, forward strand.
CTTTGGTCTGCACCTGTCCGCAAATCGATTTCAGCGTCGTCGACTTTCCCGCTCCATTGGAACCGATCAGCGTAACGATTTCCCCCTGATTTACAGTCATTGTAATGCCCTTCAGCGCTTGAATGGCGCCGTAATAAGCCTGTACGTTTTGCAGCTGCAGCATGCTCATGCATTCACCTCCTCGGCCGCGCCCTTGCCTAAGTATGCCTCTATGACTTTCGGGTTGGAGCGGATGTCGGCCGGCCCGCCCTCGGCAATTTTTTCGCCGTGGTCCAGCACCAGAATGTGGTCGGACAACTCCATGACCAGCTTCATGTCATGTTCGATCAGAATAATGGACATATCCATGTCGCGCTGCATGCTGCGGATGAGTCCCGTCAGCTCGGCCGTTTCACGCGGATTCATCCCGGCCGCCGGCTCGTCAAGCAGCAGCACCTTGGGTTTGGCCGCAAGCGCCCTGGCGATTTCGAGCCGTCGCTGGGCACCGTAGGGCAAGCTCGCGGCTTCTTCATTCATCAGATGGGCCAGGCCTACGTATTCCAGCAGACGATAAGCCTTCTCCTGGGCATGCTGCTCCTCGTTTCTTACCGCGGGCAGCCCCAGCAGCGTCCCGATAATGCCCGATTTCAGGTGGATATGCAAACCGACCATGACATTTTCCAGCACCGTCATACTGCCGAACAGCCGGATGTTCTGAAAGGTCCGGGCAATTCCGCGCTCCGTAATCCGGTGCGGCTTGACCCTGACGATGGACTCCCCGTCCAGTTCAATTCCGCCTTCATCCGGCACGTAAATGCCGGTGATCATATTAAAAAACGTCGTTTTACCGGCTCCGTTCGGACCGATGACAGCCGATATTTTCCCCTTTGGAAAAGAAAAGTTTACTCCGTTTACAGCCACCAGTCCGCCGAATCTTTTGACAAGATTCGTAACCTTCAATATCGTCATTTCGGTAGGTCCCTCCCTCAAGGCTGATTACTTGTTGAGCGAAGCTGCATTGGAAGAAGCAGAATGCTGCTCGTGAGCCCGATCCAGGCTGACTTTCCGGTTTTTGGCCGAAATGAGACCATTCGGCCTGAAGATAGCGACCAGGATCAAAATCAATCCAAAAATAAGCCGCTGCATTTTCGCCGGAGACAGAGCAGTCGGAACGTTGATGACCCCCTGCATGGACAGCTGGTTCAGCCAGTTCGTAAATTCGGTCAGCACCTGAAGATGCAGGATCGTCACAAGGCTTGCGCCGAGAATGACACCGGGTACGCTTCCCATGCCCCCAAGCACGACCATGACGAGAATGGTTGTAGATTCCACCAATGTGAAACTTGTCGGGTCGATGAACGTCTGTTTGGCCGCAAACACGACGCCCATCATGCCGGAGAAGGAAGCTCCGATCGCGAAAGCTGTCAGTTTGGTCCGAATAAGCGGGATGCCCATCGATTGCGCTGCAATTTCGTTCTCACGCACCGCTTTCCAGGAGCGGCCAAGCCGGGAATGCTCCAGCCTCCGTACGGCGAAAATGACGATTCCAAGGATGGCCAGAACGATAAAATAAAACTGATGCGGAAACGTGAACTGGAATCCGAACAGATTCGGCGGCTGAATAGAGGAAAGACCCATGGCCCCGTTCGTAATATTAACGGGCTTCTCCAGATTGTTGAAGATGATGCGGATAATTTCGCCGAAACCCAGGGTAACGATAGCAAGATAATCCCCTTTTACCCGGAGTACAGGAAGACCCAGCAATATGCCGAACAGTCCGGCCATAAAACCGCCGATCAGAATGAAGATCCAAAAGGTGCCGCCAGATAGCGGAAACAGTTCGCCGGAAATAAAGTTATTCGCTTGTCCGGTAGCAAAAATACCGTAGGTATACGCCCCGACGGCAAAAAAAGCAACAAACCCCATATCCAAAAGCCCGGCAAAGCCGACGACAATATTCAGCCCGAGCGCCATTGCAATATAGATACCGCATTGCGTGGCAACCTCCATATAGGCATCGTAGGACGGTCCCCCTGACGTCGCGAAGGGAATGACTGCGATAAGCAGAACACCGGCGACGATCCACTTCACCGTATTGCTAAAGGTCGTATAATAGAGAAGGAGCAGCGAGCCGAGCAGAAGCAGGAATGCCACAACCGACTTATCCATCAGATAGACGGCAGCTGCGGTCACCAGAACGAAAACGGCAAGGAGTCCGGCCTGGGCGATTTTATTGTTCAATAATGCGCTCTTTATTTTCCCCATGCCGCTCACCTACACTTTCTCTTTGACGGCTTTGCCGAACAAGCCCTCTGGTTTGAATATCAACACGATTATCAGAATCATGAACGCAAACACATCCTTATACTCGGCGCCAAAATTGCCGGACGTTAAGATGCCCAGATTAGACGAGGCGAACATTTCCAGAATGCCGATGACGAATCCGCCGAATATGGCCCCGCGAATATTGCCGATTCCCCCGAGCACAGCCGCTGTAAAAGCCTTCATCCCCAGGATGAAACCGATGTAAGGATCGATGGTTCCGTACTGCTGCGCAAACAGCACTCCGGTCGCTCCCCCGAGCGCCGATCCGATAAAGAAGGTCAGTACGATCACTTTGTTGACATTAATGGACATAAGCGAAGCTGTCTCCCTGTCCTGGGCAACGGCGCGCATCGCCACTCCCCATCTCGTACGGTTTACGAACAGATCCAGACCGACCATCAGCAGCAGAGCTACAATCAGAATGATAATGGTATTGGATTTAATGGTGGCGTCGCCAAATATGCTGCCAAGGGAGGAGGTGCCGAGCGTTATCCGCTGATTGAACAATGAATGGCTGCTCACAATGTAGTTGCCCGTCTTCAACTCCGCAATGAAGCGGACTACATCCTGCAGGACGAAGGAAACGCCGAAAGCCGAAATAAGCGAGATCAGTTTTGGCGCTTTTCGGAGCGGCCTATAAGCGACACGTTCAATCCCTACTCCAAGCGCCCCCGTAAACATCATCGCAATCAGAATAATGAGCAAGTAAGAGATCCAGGCAGGCATTCCGCCAAGCCACCCGAAGGATTGAAACAGAAGCAACACGGAAGTACCGACAAAAGCGCCAGTCATGAAAATCTCGCCGTGAGCAAAGTTAATCAGCTCAAGGATTCCATATACCATCGTATAACCGAGCGCCACGACAGCGTAGATTGCTCCGAGCGCAAGACCGTCGATCAGAACTTGAGGTAAAGTTTGCAAAATACTTGAAATCATAGGGTGCTCCTTTCAAGTGAATAAACGGCAGCCAAGAGGCGCTCCGCTCCGAAGCATCCCTCTTAGCTGCAGCTTTGGCAAACTGGTTATTGACTTACTTCTGAAATCATGTTCCCCGGATAACTTGCGCTTTCGAATTTATATATGAATACCTTGGCGTATGAGTTGTCGCCGATCTCATCAAAGGTTACTTTTGTCGCTACCCCTTCAAAATCTTTGGTTGCGCGCACTGCGTCGCGGATTTTGTCGCGGGCAGGCAGCTTGCCGCCGTTGTCCTCAATACTCTTCTTGATGGCTGCGAGCATAACGGACATAGAGTCATAGGCATAACCCGAATAGCCTTCCGGATTCTTGCCGTACTTTTGATTATATTTGTCCGCCCACGCTTTGCCGCTGTCGGATTTCGTAATATCAACGGCCACGGAGCTGTACAAGGTTCCTACTACGTCGTCCGCGGCAATTTCCACCATGCCGGAGGAATCCAGGGCATCGCCGCCCATAAACGGAGCCGTAATCCCTTTATCCCGAGCCTGTTTGACAATCAGTCCGGCTTCCGCATACATTCCGCCGAAGAAAATAAAGTCCGGCTTTTTGCTTTGGACGATATTCAGGACACCGTTGAAATCTTTCTCACCGACGGTGATGCCTTCATAGCCGGCGATGGTCGCCCCGGCCTTCTGCGCGGCATCCCTGAACGCTTCCGCCAGCCCTTGCCCATAGGCCGTTTTATCCTGAATAACAAAAATATTTTTGGCACCCAATGTTTTAACGGCATATTCCGCGCCAGCCGGCCCCTGAAAATCGTCGCGGGCTACCACGCGGTTAGCCACTTTCAATTTACGGTCCGTAAACTCGGTCGCCGTACTTGCCGGTGAAATCATCGGAATGTTGTATTTCTCGTAAACCACGGAGGAAGGAATTGATACACCTGAGTTCAGGTGACCGATAACGCCTGCAATCGCTTGATCGGCGCCGATTTGTTCTGCGTTAGCTACCCCTTTTTTCGGATCACCCTGATCGTCGTAGGGTACAAGTTCGAGCGAATAGCCCAGTTTGGAAAATTCTTCTCTGTGATCTTCCATGGACAATTGCGCGCCCAGTTTGATGGCCTCGCCCTGAATGGAGCTTCCGCCTGATAAAGGCGACTGGGTTGCGATTTTAATGACCTTGCCGCTACTGCTGGCTGAATCGGACGCCCCTCCTGAACTGGAACTGGAACTGGGACCGGAACTGGAGCCTCCGTTGTTACCGCAGCCTGCGACTAACCCTAAAACCAAAACTAATGCAGCCAAACCTTTTCCCTTCACATAAATCCCCCATTCGTTAATGTTATATTATATAACATATTATGATAAAATACCTATTAATAGTATACAACCGGTTAATTATTTCGGCAATTGAATTTTTTTGAAGAAATCAATAAATTCGTAAAATAATCCATAAAAAATTCATAATTTATGGGTATAAATAATATATTCTCCAATTTTAAAGCAATTTCATGCTTGTTTTGAATAGATTGATATATTCTATATGTTATATTCCCTCACGCTTTGGTTTGATGTTTATCTATTGTTTATCCAGATTTATGTCATAATATGTGACATATATCGCTTTTAATATTGGTTTTTAAGAGAATAGTAGGGGAAAGATAGGTATTTAGAACCAAAACAAAAAGAGCTGGAGAAGCGTCCAGCTCTCTCCAACTCTTATTTAAGGAACATAATTACCGAAACGGCGAAGCATCAGGCATGCTTGTCGCCGAAGAACATTTCAAAGGCCAGCGCCGTTTGAATCCGCGATTCCTCTTCGCTCAGTTCACGGATCAGCTCGAGCTCCACTTCCGTCACTTCCTGGCCTTGAAAATTAATTTCCGCGATGCAGCCGGTGATTTTGACAATCGCTGCCGCACGGTTGTCCGTTGTATAGGCGATGACCTTCTGGCCTGTAGGGAAGACACGGAGTCCCGACTTGGTCATTTTGCAGCGGCCGTATTCCAGAAGATCATAATATTCCTGTTCATTCTTGAATTTGCATACAGAATTAAATTCGGTTTGAAAACCCATACCGTTTCTTCCTCTCTATAGCGCCAAACGCGGGCAGGTTTTTTGATTCTAGTTGACACCATTTTCGAATTCCAGATTCTGACGCGCGGCATAACGTTCGAGCGCCAGCTCGATCAGACGGTCGAGAAGAGCCGCATAACTAACTCCGGTTTCACGCCACAGAAGAGGATACATGCTGAACGGCGTAAATCCGGGCATGGTATTCACTTCGTTGATCAAAACGGCTCCATCGCTTTTGCGAACGAAGAAATCCGCGCGGCAAAGCCCGCTTCCTTCTATAGACTTAAACGCTTTGATGGCGAGTTCACGCACCCGTTCGGCAAGCTCCGTATCCAGGGAAGCCGGGATGAGCATCTGCGATTTCCCGTCCAAATATTTGGCCTGGTAGTCGTAGTATTCACTGGACGTTACGATTTCGCCGGGTACGGAAGCCAGCGGCTCTTCATTGCCCAGCACACCGACTTCAATTTCGCGCGCGTCGATAAATTCCTCGACAATGACCTTCAGATCATAACGGAGAGCCTGCTTGATCGCAAGATTCAGCTCTTCACGGCTCCCGGCCTTGGAAATCCCTACGCTGGAGCCCAGATTGGCCGGCTTTACAAAACAGGGATATCCGATCTTCTCCTCAATATCCAGAATCACCTCATGGCTGCTGTGCTCCCAGGCGGAAGCCGTAAAATGGCAATAACCGCACTGCTGTAGCCCGGCATCCGCAAACAGCTTTTTCATCACGACCTTATCCATCCCTACAGCGGAAGCCAGAACGCCCGCTCCTACATAGGGAAGCCCGGCCATTTCAAACAGTCCCTGGACGGTTCCGTCTTCCCCGTTAGTGCCGTGCAGCAGCGGAAACGCCACATTGATGGCTTTCTGGCCGGTCGCAAGTCCGCTGAACAGCTGCTCTACCGCCGCCGACGTATCTCCGGCTCCTTGCTCCAGCTTCAGTTCTTCAAGCGAAGCAAACGGCGCATCAAGACGTTCCCCCACTCTCCATTCCCCTTTTTTGGTTATAAAGAAAGGGATTAACTCGTATTTGTCATAATCAAAAGCTTTCATCACCGCATGAGCTGTCTGCAGCGACACCTCATGCTCTCCAGATTTGCCGCCGTACACGAGTCCGACGGTCAATTTGTCCTGTCCCATGCCTAACCCCTCTTCATCAGTTGTCAGAACCGGTCCGCAATATGAAAAAAACGGTACACCGTATTCTCTGTCCAGGCGTAAGAATCCTTATAATCCCAGTACCGATGGCGGCTGCTTGTGGTATGCGCATTGACGAGAGGCATCCCGCCGGCGTCAAACGCGGTCACGATTGTACTGTGCTGGTAAGCGCCGTTCCCATCCCAGTCATAGATAATGACATCGCCAAGCTCAAGCTGCTCCGCACGTTCCACGGAAACCGCCCGCAGCCCGGAGCCGCCCCTGCTCAAGTAACGTTCCAGGCTGTTTGCTACGGCCCAGCTGTAGCTCCAGGCTTCCCGAGAGCCCACATAGCCTTTGTACCACCAGCCCGATTCTCTTTTCCCAGTATAGTTTATTGGAGCGCCGCCTGCAAAGAGACATTGGGAAATGTAATTCGTGCAGTCTACCTCGAACGCTTCAAATTCAGGGTTAAATCCGTCCCACCACTCATCGGCATAGGCGGCCGCGTCCTCACGCCGGTACAGCGGTCCTCTGGGCACGCCCCCTCCGCCCAGCACATCTCTGTTCAAATAGGGTCCGTGCCCCGCCTTCCGGCCCGCGTCTTCCACCCGGCCCATATCCGGGTAAGCCTGAGCCAGCACCGGATTTCGTTCCGGAACGATCTGCCTGACCGATTCAATCAGCCAATCGCCGCCGTTTTTGACCATGATGAGATGCTGCCGGTCAATCCGGTCCTCGCGATGCTTGATGCCTGCCTTATCGTAAAAAATTTTTCGCCGCAGCTGCAGCTCAACTTCAACTTCATCCCGCGATTCCACCGGTTCGCTCATGAGCTTGGCCTTCGTCTCGCTGCGGAGCGGAGAAGCTCCCCGCTCCTCATACCAGCGTGCCATGCGCGCTTTGCGCTCACCCCGGCGCATCAAATAGTCAAGGTCGGTGACCACGGTTGGTCCGCCCCGGGGCCGGTAATCCACTTCATCCTGATTCTGCTGCAAAATATAGGTAGACAACACATTTTTCCATTCTTCCGCCATGCAGATTCCCCTCCCGTTTAACCATTAACGCCTTGTAAGGCGGCAAAGCTGCCGGGGAGCAGACAACATCGCTTCTTCCCCGTCGCATGCTAGCCCAAACTTGCTATGAAACCTCATGCATCATTCCAATAAATATGCTCAAAAAACAGGCATTATGAACCTAAAAAGTGCTTTACTGTACTCGTATCAGACGGTATACTTAAAATATCAGATTTATTTTGAAATGGTGTTTCACAGAATGAAACTTAGGGGGAAGGCAAATGACCTTGAAAGATCAATTCTCAGCCCTCAGCAGTCTTGAAGTCGGGGGCAAAACCTACCGTTATTACGATTTGAAGGCACTGGAAGCGCAAGGTTTGGGTAGCGTTTCCAAACTTCCATTTTCCATTAAAGTGCTGCTTGAAGCTGCGGTCCGCCAATTTGACGGGCGCGCGATTACGGATGAGCACGTCAAGCAGATCGCAAGCTGGTCCAAAGGACGCGACGATAACAAGGAGGTTCCTTTTATCCCGGCGCGGATCGTCCTGCAGGACTTTACCGGGGTTCCTGTTGTCGTTGACCTGGCAGCCATGCGCGATACGGTCAAGAAAGCCGGCGGAGACCCGAAACAAATCAACCCGCTCGTCCCTGTAGACCTCGTTATCGACCATTCCGTTATGGTAGACGCTTTCGGCACTCCTGAAGCCCTTGAATATAATATGAACGTTGAATTTGGGCGCAACGAGGAACGCTACCGCTTCCTGCGCTGGGCACAGACGGCATTCGATAACTTCCGCGCCGTTCCTCCGTCAACCGGGATCGTTCACCAGGTCAATCTTGAGTATCTGGCGTCCGTGGCCGCTACGAAGACCGTGGATGGCGAAACGGTCGTTTTCCCGGATTCGCTTGTCGGCACGGATTCCCATACGACGATGATCAACGGACTTGGCGTTGTCGGCTGGGGGGTTGGCGGCATCGAGGCGGAAGCAGGCATGCTCGGCCAGCCGCTCTATTTCGTAACGCCTGAAGTTATCGGCTTCAAGCTGACCGGCAGCCTGGCTGAAGGCGCGACGGCCACCGACCTTGCGCTGACGGTAACGCAAATGCTGCGGAAGAAAGGCGTTGTCGGCAAATTTGTCGAGTTCTACGGACCAGGCCTTGCCAACATCAGCCTTGCCGACCGCGCAACCGTAGCCAATATGGCGCCTGAATACGGCGCAACCATCGGCTACTTCCCGGTAGACAGCGAAACGCTGAACTATCTGCGCAGCACAGGCCGCTCCGATGAGCAGGTCGCTCTCGTCGAAGCATATTACAAGGCCCAAGGCATGTTCCGGACAAGCGAAACTGAAGATCCGGAGTTCACCGATCTGATCGAGCTTGATCTCGCTTCCGTCGTGCCGAGCCTCGCCGGACCGAAACGTCCGCAAGACCGCATTGAGCTGACCGAGATGAAGGAGAAATTTAACTCGATTATCCGCACCCCTGTTGACAAAGGCGGCTACGGCCTGAGCGATGAAAAAATCGCCCAGAAGGTGCCGGTCAAGCATCCGGACGGCCGCGAAAGCCAGCTCGGTACAGGCGCGGTCGTGATCGCGGCCATTACGAGCTGTACGAACACTTCCAACCCGAGCGTTATGATTGGCGCAGGATTGCTCGCGAAGAAAGCCGCTGAGCGCGGCCTCACCAAACCTGCGTACGTCAAGAGCAGCCTGACGCCGGGCTCCCTTGTCGTCACCGAGTACCTGAAGAAAGCGGGTCTGATCGAGCCGCTGGAGAAGCTTGGCTTTTATGTGGCCGGTTACGGCTGCGCAACCTGTATCGGCAACTCCGGTCCGCTGCCTGACGAAGTCAGCGCCGCCATTGCCGACAACGATCTGACGGTAGCCGCCGTCCTGTCCGGTAACCGGAACTTTGAAGGCCGCGTACATGCGCAGGTCAAAGCGAATTATCTCGCATCGCCGCCGCTGGTTGTCGCTTACGCCCTGGCGGGAACCGTCAACATCGATCTGCAGAACGATCCGCTCGGCTACGACCCTGCCGGTGAACCGGTCTACCTGAAAGACATCTGGCCGACCTCGCAGGAGATCAAGGATGCGATCAGCCTGTCGGTCAGCCCGGACATGTTCCGCAGCAAATACGAGCATATCTTTACCCAGAACGAACGCTGGAACTCCATTCCGGTGCCGGAAGGCGAACTGTACGAGTGGGATGAGAAATCGACCTACATCCAGAATCCGCCGTTCTTTGAGCATATCGCGGGCGGACTTCAGGATATCGAAGATATCCGCAAGGCGCGTGTACTCGCACTGCTTGGAGATTCGGTAACGACGGACCACATTTCGCCTGCGGGCAATATTTCACCATCCAGCCCGGCCGGCGCCTACTTGAATGACCATGGCGTCGCCCGCAAGGATTTCAACTCCTACGGTTCCCGTCGGGGCAACCATGAAGTGATGATGCGCGGCACCTTCGCCAACATCCGGATCCGCAACCAGGTTGCTCCGGGAACGGAAGGCGGCGTAACGAAATACCTGCCAACCGGCGAAGTCATGTCCATCTACGACGCGTCCATGAAATATCAGGACCAAGGCGGCAATCTGATTGTCATTGCCGGCAAGGAATACGGTACAGGCAGCTCTCGCGACTGGGCCGCCAAAGGCACCTACCTGCTTGGCGTCCAAGCGGTTATTGCCGAAAGCTTTGAACGGATTCACCGGAGCAACCTCGTCGGCATGGGCGTGCTGCCGCTTCAGTTCCAGGAAGGACAAAGCTGGAAGAGCCTCGGCATCGACGGAACCGAAACGTTCGATATTGTGGGACTGAATAGCGATGTGAAGCCGGGTCAAGTATTGACCGTTGTCGCTGCCCGCGAAGACGGAACCCGTTTCGAATTTCCGGTCGTTGCCCGCCTCGACAGCATGGTCGATGTAGACTATTACCACAATGGAGGCATTCTCCAGACCGTGCTTCGCCAAATGATTCAAGCTCGCGCCGACTAATCGCAAACTTTACTTTATTGCAAAAGGACCATCTTTAAGCCGCTACGGCTTTGGAAGATGGTCCTTTTTTTCCATAATCACGGAGTTTTCGTTCAAACTGGGAAGAATACTTTACTTCTCATTTTATATCTGTTATATTTGTAGTATAACACAAAAACAAAAGGATAGTGATCTGCCGTGATCATTCAGCTTGACATGCAATCCGACACCCCCATATATACACAGCTCATGAATCAAATCATCGAGGGCATCGCAAGCGGAAAGCTAAAGCGCGGTGAATCCCTGCCGTCCGTTCGCAGCCTCGCCTCGGATATCGGCGTCAATCTGCACACTGTCAATAAAGCCTATACGCTGCTTAAGCAGGAGGAATACATCCAGGTCCACCGGCAGAAGGGCGTGGTGGTGCATCCGGACGGGATGCCCGGCTTGACTCCGGAGTATTCGATCAAACAGCAGAGCCAGCTTCGTCCGGTCATTGCCGAATCCATTCTGAGGGGAATCAGCCTCGAAGATTTCCTGCAAACCGTGGAACACATTTATACCGATATTTCTTCTCCGGAAAGGGGGTTATAACATGACAATCGCAAGCGCCCTAATCTTTCTGCTGCTGCTTGTACCGGTTATGATTTTGCACATATTTCTACCCTATTTGTCCCGGGAAACCATCAGCTTCGGCGTTACAATCAGCGAGGACACTTATTACAGCAAGCCTGTGGCCGATATGCGGAAGCGTTACGCATTGACCAGCGCCGTTCTTTTTGGCGTCCTGATCGTGCTCTTCATTCTGGTCAGCTTCTCGGATAGCGAACCCGTGCTTAGTATCGCCGTACCGGCGTATATTGGAGTCACTCTAGTTGGCTCATCGATTCTGCACCTTTATTTTCACCGGAAAATGAAAACCTTCAAAGCGTCTCACCCCCATGCCACTGCAGCCAACAAGGGAACTTTGGCCATTGACACTTCATTTCGCAAGCAGCGGCTGGTCTTGTCAAACAAATGGTATCTTTTCACTTTGGCATCATCATCGCCTGTGTCCTTTTCGGTCTGGCGAATTACGGGCAAATGCCAGATCAGTTTCCGATGCATTATGACCTTCAGGGGAACATCACGTCTTACAGCCCCAAATCCTACGGCATCCTGCTGCTTCCCAACATTCTGCAGGTCTTTATGACCTTGCTGATGATGTTCATCAACTGGAGCATTTCAAGATCGAAACAGCAGCTCAATCCCGCAAGTCCGGAAGCCTCTTCAAGCAAAAACGCGATCTTCCGGCAGCGCTGGTCGTTCTTTAATTGGTTGTCCAGTCTGGCCCTTGTGTTTCTGTTCTTGTTTATGCAGATAACCATCATCTATCAGGTCAATCCGGAAGTCATCCCGATCATCAGCCTGATCATCCCGATATTGATTGTGGCTGGAGCTGTTGTTGTCTCGTTTACGACAGGACAAGGCGGAAGCCGGATTAAACGGGACGCGGTCATCGGCAAGCAAACCGGGGCCGTTCCGGTTGACGATGATCGATTCTGGAAGCTTGGGGGCTCCACGTACTATAACCCTGAGGACCCATCCATTTTTATCGAAAAAAGAATCGGCATCGGTTGGACCGCTAATTTTGCGCGTCCGATGGCCTGGGTATTTGTGTTTGCTCCGATTCTCGTCATTATTCTGCTGCTGATATTTGCTACCTGAGGATTTCACAGGTTGCTTGTACCTGTTCCCGGGAGCTTATCAAATATATTTAGGAGGATGAATTCTTATGAAAAAACGGAAGTTTACCCTGAAAAAAACAGCCCTTGCCGCCGCAGCATTGAGCCTTGCGCTGCCCCTGGCTTCGGCATCGGCAAGCAGCGTTTCGGCGAACAGCATTTCGCTGGACAGCGGACTAAAGCCGATCCGCGATATTGCCAAGGCGCTTGGAGCCACGGTTGAGTGGGACCGTTCCAGCGGGACTATAACCCTAACCAAGGGAGCTACCGTGCTTGTCCTTCGGCCGGCAGCTTCGGAGGCCTTCCTGGGCGGCAAGGCCGTCGATTTCAAGCTGACTGGCCCAGCGGCTGTCAAAAACAACCGAACACTCGCCTCGGAGGCCTGGATACTGCAGACTTTTGGCAGCCATGATGCCGCTGACGCCAATGCTAACGATCCGGCTGCCAAGTTTCTTGGCCTGCTATCTTCCGGATCGGGAGACGAAGCTTTCAAGCTGATGAGTCCCGCCCTCCAGACGGCTCTCCCTTCCTCCCAGCTTGACGTTCTGTGGGGCAATTATGAGAAAATTTACGGTAAGACAGGCGCAGTCTCGCTGAAAGACGATAAGAACAACGCTGTTCACCGCAATGTGACCTACAGCGTGAAGGCTGACAAGGCCCCCTTTGACATTACGCTCCGCCTTGATGCCGACGGGCGAATTGATGACCTGTTCTTGGCGGATTTAGCTCCGGACCTGTACCGTAAGCCTTCCTATGATCAGCCCGGACAGTACATAGAGCAGGAGATCACAATCGGTGAAGGAGCCTTTGCGCTGCCGGGCACATTAACGAAACCCGCTGGCGCTGGCGTGAAAGGCCCTTACCCCGTAGTAGTGCTCGTTCAAGGTTCGGGTCCTTCGGACCGGGACGCCAGCATTTACAACGCCAAGCCTATCCGCGACATCGCAGTCGGCCTTGCCGCCCGTGGCATCGCAACCCTTCGCTATGATAAAGTAACGTATGAGCATACCTTTAAAGTCGCCGCTCTTCCCGAGTTTACACTGAAGAACGAAACGGTCGATGACGCCATACGGGCCGTGAAGCAGCTCAAATCGATGCCGGATATTGACGGAACCCGGGTTTTCGTGGCCGGCCACAGCCAGGGTGGATTTGCCATGCCGCTTATCACCGCCGCCGATACGAATCACGATATTGCGGGAACCATCCTTTTAGAAGCGCCAAGCTCAAAATTCCTGGATGCCGCCGTCCTTCAACAGGAGGAGCTGATCAAGCGAATCAAGGAGTTGGGACAGGACCCCGCCCCCTACGAGCAGCGGATCACTTTATGGAAAAGCATTGCCGAGCTTGTGAATAATCCCGAATATTCCAAGGACCATCTGCCGGCAAACTTCCCGTTTCCGCCTGCTTACTGGTGGTACGAGCTAAGAGACTATGTCCCGGCTCAGCTCGCCGAGAAGCAGAGCGGACCGATGCTCATCCTGCAAGGCGAGAACGACTGGCAAGTCACTCTGTCCGAATTTGCAGGCTGGAAAAGCAGTCTTGCAGGCCGCAAGGACGTAGAATTCAAATCTTATCCAAAGGTCAATCATCTGCTTGCAGAGACCGACGTCCTTTCGACCGGAGCAGAATACGCACAGCCGTTGAATGTATCTGAAGCCATTATTAACGATATGGCAGATTGGATTACGAAGAGCAATTAGCCAAATAACGAAAAATAATCAAGAGGCAGCACTCCGGGTTCTTTCACCGGCAGTGCTGCCTCTTTGTCTATTTCGATCCAAAAGTCATGGTTCCGGTATGAATAAAGAAAAAAACACCTGCCAGCAAAGCCGTTCATAACAATATCGTAAGGGAAATAGTCAGGGCAGCATAAGCCCCATTTCACGGGCAGCTTCGATTAGAACCGGCCCGAGCTCCTCAAGCTTCTCGGACGTTAGCCGGCTGACAGGGCCGGATACCGAAAGCGCAGCCTTCGCTTTTCCTGAACGGCCAATGACCGGTGCCGCGACTGCCGAAGCCCCCGGCTCCCTTTCCTCGTAGCTGGTCGCATAGCCTTTCTCCCTGATCTCCTGAAGCTGCCTGGAGTAGGCTTTCCTGTCCACAGCGGGCGGCCAGTCGGGGCTGCTCAGCAGCGCCTCCCTGAATTCCTCATCGGCAAAGGCGACCAGAACCTTGCTGGAAGCGCCCACATAGAGCGGAAGGCGGGCTCCCACCGGCGCAACGCGGCGAATGGCATGGTTGCTCTGCACCGCCTGAATCCGAAGACGTTCATTGCCGTCACGCAAATACAAGCTGACCGTCTCACCCAGCGAATCTCTCAGCTTCTCCATCCTCGGCAGGAGCAGCACAGCCGGATCATCGCTTTGCGACAGGTGAGCCGACAGCTCCCAAATTTTCATGCCAAGCCGGTATTTGTCGGTTGCTCCGTCGCGAATGACGAACCCTCTCTCCTCCAAGGTCGTCAGCAGCCGGTGTACCGTACTCTTATGCAGTCCGATTTGGCCTGCAATTTCCGTGAGGCCCAGCTCCTCTGTCTTGATAAAGCACATTAATATATCAAGCGCGCGCTCCACGGCGCGAACCGTTAATTTGCGATCTTCCACCAGAATCCCTCCCGTTTCATACTATGAAACCTGGTTACATAAATTATAAACGATGCATGACAAATCCGTCCAGAACGTTTAGATCTCGCCAAGTTCCGGACTGCCATTGACTTTAAGCAGGCCCAAGCTTAGGATAAATTTATATCCTCTGCGCAAATATCGTCTTATTTCGACAATCATTTGGCAAACTCGCCTTTAATGATTTAACAATTTAGCAAAGGAGGGACTCCATGAATAGAGCAACTGATCCCGTTACATCCGTAAGCGGCGGCGGACCCGGAAGCGAGTCCCGGCCAGCGCCCGTTCTTTCCACCAAAATGATTCGCTTCAAACATATTATGATCGCCCTGGGCATGTCGGTTCTGTTCTTTTTTATATTTTGCTTCATTGTGCTTCATGGCTTTATTGCGTGGGTGCTGTCCAATCCGACGGTTGCCCCGCTTTATTCGAACCCGAAACTTGCCAAAGGGATGGCGTATGAGGATGTATCTTTCCAGGCTCTTGACAACAGCCGGACGATGCATGGCTGGTATATTCCGGCCGAAGGCTCCACTAAAACCATTGTGTTCAGCCATGGATATGGCGCCAACCGGGAAGAAGCCTGGATTCCGATGTACGATCTGGCGCATTACGCGCACCGGCTTAATTTTAACGTGCTTATGTTTGATTACGGTTTTGCGGCCCAGAACAGCAAGGAGGTTGCAACCGGCGGCAAGAAGGAAGCCCAGCAGCTGCTGGGTGCCATCCAATACGTGAAACAGAAGGGCTCCAAAGAAATCGTCGTCTGGGGCTTCTCGATGGGAGCCGGAACCGCGCTTCAGGCCGGCCTTGTAACCAAAGATATCAATGCGATGATTCTCGACAGCACCTTCCTGCTGGAACCCGATACCCTCTACCACAATCTGAAGCAGCATCTCCGTTTGCCGGAGCATCCTTCACTTGAAATTCTGGAGATGCTGCTGCCGGTCCTGAATGGAACGAGCCTGCGGCAAATCCCTTATCCTGAAGTCAAGAAAGAGGATTATCCGTTCCCGATCTATTTCATTCATGGGACCGAGGATGAAAAGGCGCCCTATCCGATTGCGGAAAAGCTGGCGGCCAATCAAACCAATCCGATTTCGGGCGTCTGGATCGTTCAGGGCTCGCACCATGAGCTGATCTTCCGCGAGCATTCCCGGGAGTATCTTCGCAGGGTGTCCACATTTCTGGGACAGGTCAACGCTTCCCTGGCTCAGTCGTCCTCCCCGTCATCCTGACGGAATAGACCAACCCCTTTCGCGCATATTTCTTTCTGTAGAAGAACTTATGCTGGAAGGGGTTTTTTATTTATGCTCTATATATACGGGCCTTATCTGCCTCTTCGGGTCCTCGAAGAAATCCGGTTCTGGAAGCTGCAGGAGAAGGAGCATGTTGATGTCATAAAAGCGATTGTCCCTGCTTTGGAACCCGTCTATGTCAAATTGCTGGATGAATGGGCAAAAGTGTTCGGCGACACCGAAGCTGCTGCCGATTCGCTGCTTCAGCACGCCCTGAGTGCCCCTCCGTTCATTCCTCCAAATCCGGAACTGATCAAACAGACGGAACGGCTGCTTGCCGCATCGTTTCGGCAGTCGCAGGAATGGATCAGGCAGCTTGCCGCCATATTGGAGCAGTCCCAGGCGGTTAAGTCCGTTCCGCTTGCGAAAACGGTGCTGATCCACATTATTCGGGAATCGGAGTACTTCCTTGGCGTGCTTGAAACGTTAAACAAGCCGGGGCTTATTTCGCAAGCCGCCTCGAAGGTTCCGCCGCAGGCCGATCCATACCGCGGGAACGATGACAGCCGCAAGGAGAAAAGCGCTGCCGGTAAGTCCCAGGCGAAGGAGTCAGAAGAAACCCTGGCTTCGGCGGGAGCCTCCGCTCCGCAGAAGCGCCCGCCCGGGCCCGTGATGAAGGCCGTTCCGATCGGCGGCCACAAGCTTCCTCCGCTGCCGTATGCTTATAACGCACTGGAGCCTTACATTGACGAGAAGACGGTCCGCATTCATCATGACAAGCATCACCTTTCTTACGTCGAGGATCTGAACAAAGCCGAGAAGAAGCTGGAGGAGGCCCGCAAATCCGGCAACTTCGATCTCGTCAAACACTGGGAGCGTGAGCTTGCTTTTAACGGGGCGGGCCACTACTTGCATACGATTTACTGGGATACCATGAATCCAAAGGGCGGAGGCATGCCCGAAGGCGCTCTAGCACAGCAGATCAAGCACGATTTTGGCAGTTTTGACGCCTTTAAGAAACATTTCTCCCAGGCGGCAGAGAAGGTGGAAGGCGGCGGATGGGCCATCCTCGTATGGAGTCCGCGGGCCCATCGTCTTGAGATTTTGCAAGCCGAGAAGCATCAGAACCTGTCCCAGTGGGACGTCATTCCGCTGCTGCCGCTGGACGTATGGGAGCATTCCTATTATTTGAAACACCAGAACAACCGGAAGGCTTACATCGAAGACTGGTGGAATGTCGTTTACTGGCCTGCGGTCTCAGACCGGTTTATGCAAGCGCGTCAAATTCAGTGGGTGCCATACTGATTCCGGCAGCAAAAGCCCTGACGGAATGCCCGTCCAGGGCTTTATTGTTGTACTTAGGTAGGTTTGTCAGCTGTCGTACCGGCTCCTCATTTTCGACGTCAATTCCACTTTCGCCTCGGGCGGGACGAGGAGCGGGGTCCGGGCTGCTCTAGCGCCAAGCTCCTCCTCGGCAATCCTTTTGAGCGAAGCGATAAAATCATCCGTAGACGGCACGCCGGCCAGCTCCTGCAGACTGCCCATCGTTCCGTCTGTGACAAGAGGGTATCCTTCCTCTTGTCCATAGGAGGCCTCTTCATAGAAGCTGCGAACCAGTCCCGCCATCTGCCCCCCGCTTCCCTCAGCAATGATAAATGCGGTAATGATGTAAGCCTTTAGCTGCCGGCGCTGGGCAATTCCGCAAAATTTGCGGCCACCTATGCTGATATCGTAATCCCCCGGACAAAAAGCCCCTTCAATCTCGCCTGCCACGGCCCTGCCCGACCAAGGCTCCACGGCGCGCTGAATGAATGCCGCCATCCGCTGAAAATCCTCGTGTATATTCAGGCGTCCCGGTGAATGAGGCAGGATGACCGATACATTCACCACGCCGGGATGCAGCACAACCGCTGCGCCTCCTGACGGGCGGACGCACACGGACCAGCCCTGACTCCGCAGCCGCTCCATCGCTCTTGCCGCACCCGGGAGCCGCCTGTCCCTGAGACCGAGCACCACTGCCCGAGGGTGCCGCCACAGATGCAGCAGAGGCGGTCCGCCTTTGCCTGTTTTTTTGCAGAACCACTCTTCCCATACAAAGGTATCCAGAATATCTGCGGACAGCGCGTTTTCCATTGGCTGCTCATATAGAATCATGCCGGGATCCGGCCATAAATGGTCCATGTTCTCCGATCCGCTCCCTTGTAAGTCTCAAGCAGAAGCGGAAAACTTTAAGAGAAGGCTGCCGCTTCTGCTTTCTTAATTGTTTCAAAAAGGCCCTGCCTTAAGCAAAGGCAGGACCTTTTTTTGTTCCCATGCATCCTTTTTCAGGCAAGCCGGGACTAATCCTTGATCAGCGAAAGAAATTCCGACCGGGACGCCGCATCCGTACGGAATCTTCCTCTTACAGCCGACGTCATTGTTTTGCTGCCCGGCTTCTTCACACCCCGCGAGCACATGCACAAATGTTCGCCTTCTACAACAACCATGACCCCTTCTGGCTTAAGCACTTCATCCATAATGTCGGCAATTTGCGACGTAATCCGTTCCTGTACCTGAAGGCGCCGGGTTACCGCCTCGACGAGACGGGCCAGCTTGCTTAGACCCGCAATATGCCCGCTCGGAATATAACCGATGTGCACCTTGCCAAAGAAAGGAGCCATATGGTGCTCGCATTGACTGTAGTACACAATGTCCTTGACGATGACGAGTTCCTGATGGTTCTCTTCAAACGTAACGCCAAGCACGTCCCGTGGGTCGACATTATAGCCCGCAAAAATCTCTTCATACATTCTCGTTACGCGAGCCGGCGTTTCCAGCAAACCTTCACGCTCGACATCTTCCCCGATCAGCTTCAAAATTTCACGGATGTGATGCTCAATCTGTTCCCGGTTCTTGCCTACCTGTGTGTTTACGTAATCTTTAACACCCGCCATTTGTCCTCCTCCTTTCAGGCAGCAGATTCGATCATTTATCTCTTCTTCCGGCCCGCACCAGGCTTAGGCATCTGCTGGTTCTTCATCATCTGCTGAGCTTTCTGCATCTGCTTCGGATTCAAGTTATAGCCCATTTGTTTCGCCATTTGCTGCAGCATCTTCGGATCGCCCTGCATCTTTGTCAACTGCCTCCGGAGATAAAATACGCCAATGGCAAATCCGCCGATAAGACCGACGATCAGCGTAATAACCGGAATAATATAATTCCACATTGGTTCAGCCACCCCTGTATCGTTGAAAATTCATATGTGCGAAGCACTAAATTATAATAGCATTCTTTGTCCGATCGAAGCAAATGAAATCCGCAGGCTCTCCCGGCCCTTAAGTCCGAACCTGTTTCATGAAGAATATCCCCGCTGTTCAAGAGCCAGCAGGCTTTCCTTGACCGATAACCCTCCGGCATATCCGGTCATGGCTCCGCTTGTGCCAATGACCCTATGGCAGGGAACAACAATCGGCAGCGGATTGCGGTTATTCGCTCCCCCTACGGCCCGAACGGCAGACGGCTGCCCGATTCGCTCGGCAATCATTTTATAGGAAACGGTTTCCCCGTACGGCACCGTCAAAAGCGCCTCCCATACTTTCATCTGGAATGGCGTCCCCTTCAGATCCAGCTTCAAATCAAAGCTTTTCAGCTTTCCGTCAAAATACGCTTTGAGCTGCAGGACGGCATCCTCCAGCGCTTCCGGTGAGCGCCGAAGCTCCGCTTTCGGCATAAAGCGCCCGATCCATTTGCGGATCGCAGGCTCGGCATTTTCAAACGTTCCGAATTGAATGAGGCAGATGCCATTTCGTGTCCCCAAAATCGTCAACGCTCCAACTCGCGATTCCATTTCCGCAACATAAACGGCCGGAACTTCCGTTTCCTCCGCAGTCTCTGCCTGGAGTAGCTTGCGCTTCGCCTCCTCCAGATACGGTATAACCGCTTCATCGCGCTCATTTACCATGGCTTTCATAATAGCATCCATCGTTTCATCTCCCCCGATCCGGCTTAAAGCCCAGGCTGCCGTTCCCCGCAGCTCGGGCCGCGGATCCATAGACAGCACTTCTATCAATTTCGGCACAGCGGACCGATCTTTGAAGTTGCCGAGCGCAATAACCGCATTGCGCTGAATCGGTTTCTTCCCGCGCCAGGCCGCCGCGGTTTGGCCGAAGCGATCTTTGAATTCACGATTGCTGATGTCCAGCAGCGGCAGCAGAAGCGGCTTCGCAATTTCGGGATCCGGGAGCAGCTCGGGCCTGTGGTTCCAGTTTTTGCCCCGGTTTTTCGGACAAACGATCTGGCAAGTATCGCACCCGTACAGCCGGTTGCCGATTTTCAGCATAAATTCTTCGTCCAGCAGCCCCTTGGTCTGGGTCAGATAAGAAACGCAGCGCTTGGCGTTCAGCATGCCATCGCCGACCAGCGCGCCGGTGGGACACGCGTCAATACACTTTGTGCACTCGCCGCAATCCTCGGTTACAGCCGTATCGGGGGGAAAAGGAATATTCGTAATCATCTCCCCAAGATACATCCACGTACCCCATTCCGGCGAAATAATGAACCCGTTTTTGCCGGCAAAACCGATGCCCGCTCTTTTCGCAACGGCCCGGTCGTTGAGCGCGCCGGTGTCCACCATGCTTTCGATCCGGGCTTCCGGCACCCGCTCCTTGATGAATGCCGAGAGCTTATCCATCGCTTCGCGCAGCACGGCGTGATAGTCCCGCCCCCAGGCGGAACGAGCCATGATTCCCCTCGTTTTGCCCGGCTCAGACTTCGGCGGGTTTTCCATCTTGGACGGGTATGCCACTGCAATGGCGATGATGGAAGCCGCATCCGTCATGGTTAATTCGGGATAGACCCGTTTATCGATATCCGGCTCTTCAAAGCCGGACTCATACCCTTTGCTTCTGGCTTTTTCAAGAACCGCTTTCAGCGATAAAAAGGGATCCGCCGAGGCGAATCCGATTGAATCGATTCCCAGCCGGCCCGCTGCTTCCTTGATTTCTTCCTTCAGCCTCCCCCAGCCCGTTTGCTGCTCTTTGGGCCGAGAACCTTGCTGTATCACATGAATCACCTCTTTTTCGCTTGACGTTTTGAAAAATGAATAATAGCAACCTTTATATAAATAACCGAGCCGCCATCATGAGCGGCCGTTTTAGGAAATGTCTGAAATGGCCGTGCAAAGCGCCCGGCTTCTGATTTAGACGATTAAAGGCCATAATAATAGAAAAGCATATCTCCCGGCCGATTGCAACGACTGGAAGATATGCCTCAAATATAGAAAAATCTAGTTTTATATGATGCCTCTAAAATATGATTCGAATTACGATAATGAGTGCACGGCAGCGATACTCAGCTTCTGGAAGGCTTCGAGCATCCGGCCTGCATAGCCCATCGCTTCGTAAAGCGGCATGGCTGCTTGGTTATGTTCGTCGCCTGCAACCATGATTTTGCTTACATTACGCTGCTTAAAGCGCTGTTCCATGGCTTTGACCAGGTTCTTGCCTACTCCCCGGCGGCGATGATCAGGATGCACGGCTACCCGGTAGATGCAGCCTAAATTCTGACGATCAATAGTACCGATCAGCACACCGACAATGCTATCTTCCTCTTCCACAACCATAATCAGCTCGGAATCAAAGGATAACTGTCTCGCAAACGCACGTCTAGTGTCTTCGTAGCATTCTTCCGATAAAGCGACCCGCAAAAGATCCGTCACATGTGTAACATCACTCAATTGAAAGGAACGAACCTGCATGCTTGTTATCTCCCTCTTCTTCTGCATGATAGACTTATGTAAAATACCCAGGACAAGTTTTACATAAATCGAATTCGGAAAACCTGACAAAAAACGATAAATATCCGCTTCAATAGTTATTAAACCACAACTACTGCCCGATTACACGCATTTTATTGCGAAAGCGCTTCATATAAAACGGTTACATTTTATGTTTTTGTTAACATTCTATTAAACCCTAAAAATGAATGGCATTGATACTTTTACATCACATTTACAGGAATTTAATATGAATTTGTTAGCCCATGATTTTAATCTGCCAAAAAAGGGTAATATACTAGAGGCTATTTTTCCGCGGGAATAAGCGGCCCCTCTTCAGGCGATACTGAAATGCGGTAAGTCTGTCAGAGAATGACGGGTAGATTAAAAGATCAGGAGGTATTCACTATGGCTTATGAATTACCGGCTTTACCTTATCCGGCAAACGCGCTTGAGCCTCATATTGATGAGCAAACGATGATTATTCACCACGATCGCCATCACAATACGTATGTAACCAACTTGAACGCCGCGCTGGACAGCGCCCCTGAACTGCAGGGCAAAAGCGTGGAGGATCTGATCTCCAATCTCGGCACCGTTCCGGAAAACATTCGGACGGCGGTACGCAACAATGGCGGCGGACATGCCAACCATTCCCTGTTCTGGACCGTGATTGGACCAAACGGCGGGGGTACGCCGAGCGGCGAAGTATCCGCAGCGATCGACAGTGATCTTGGCGGATTCGACAAATTCAAGGAAGAGTTCACCAAGGCGGCAACGACCCGCTTCGGCAGCGGTTGGGCCTGGCTCGTAGTCGGCAAAGACGGCAAGCTGGCCGTAACGAGCACGCCGAACCAGGACAGCCCGCTCATGGAAGGACTGACCCCGATCCTTGGCCTTGACGTTTGGGAACACGCCTACTATTTGAAATATCAGAACAAACGTCCTGATTACATTGCCGCCTTCTGGAACGTGATCAATTGGGACGAAGTCAACAAGCGCTACACGGCTGCGCGTTAATCAGCTCTGTCCATATAGGCAGAAGGATCTGCCCCAATAGCTTAATTCCAACCATAATAAAGCACCTTCATCTCCACTTTGCTCGTGGAATTGAAGGTGCTTTGGCGTATAATTTTGGACTCTTTCCTGCCTCCGAACAATTCGTGACGGCCCCTGCTGTTTCTGTTCTTCAGGACTCTTCAGCTTTCTGGTTCTCTTCTTCCTGCAAATATCACCCGGGTAACCTGCGCTTATCCCCTGTCCAGCTCATCAAAATAACGGTTCAGGATGCGCAGGAACACGTTGGGAAAGGCCAGCTCCGCCATATCCTCGCGCGTAATCCAGCGAGTTTCGGGGGGCGACTCCGCCGGGGCGGGGAGCCCGCCCGCTTCATAGGCCGCGCTTGCTTCCGCGGCCATCAGCCCTCTGGAAGCATCCATGGCTTCAGCCTGCCGGAACCTGAACACTCTCAGGTTCCAGTGAATATGGCTGAAGGTATGCTCCGCTTCCATAAAGGGCTGCATGGGGCGTGCCGGCGTTCCCTCGGCCGCCAGCCAATGCGCGAGCCGGTCCATGGCCGGCTCGTCCGGCAGCCCCGCACCGTCTCCGGGCTGCCCGTCTGCCGCCGGGACATGGGGCAGCTCCCACATGCGGGCCAGCAGCCCGGAGGCTCCGCGGCGGCGCACCAGGACGCGCCCCGAGTTGCCGCCTGCGCCCTCGACTAGAGCCGCCAGGCGGTATTCCGGCCGCGGCGGCTTCGCCTTCGTCTTGACCGGCAGCCGTTCTTCTGCGCCGGCAAGCCTGCCCTGGCAATGCTCCATAACAGGGCAGGTCAGGCAGTGCGGCGACTTCGGCGTGCATACGAGAGCGCCGAGCTCCATCAGCGCCTGATTGAAATCGGATGCCCGGCCTTCCGGGATCAGTCTTGCCGCCAGCACCTCCATGCGCGTCCGTGTGGCCGGCTTCATAATATCGTCCTCAATGAGAAAATAACGCGACAGCACCCGCATGACATTGCCATCCACCGCTGGCTCCGGCTGCCCGAAAGCGATGCTCAGGATGGCCCCTGCCGTATAAGGACCTACGCCCTTCAATGCGGATACGGAAGCTTTGTCATCCGGAACCTTGCCGCCATGCCGCTCTGCTACCTGCTTGGCCGCCTGCTGCAAATTCCGCGCCCGCGAGTAATAGCCGAGGCCTTCCCAGCACTTGAGGACCTCCTCCTCCGGCGCTTCAGCCAAATCCGCGATAGTCGGGAAACGCTCAATGAATCTGTGGAAATAAGGGATCACTGTATCGACCCGGGTCTGCTGCAGCATAATTTCCGATACCCAGATATAATAAGGATCGCGGTGCCTGCGCCAGGGCAAGTCCCGTTTGGAGCCCTCATACCAGACAAGCAGCTCCCTGCTGAAAAAACGCTCTATATTCATATCAGACACTTTGGTTCTCTCTCCTTCTGTTTATCACGCCTGCTCTTTCTCTACAATGCAAAAAGCCGACGCCAGGCTGCGCTCATGCGTAATGCTGAGATGAACGGAAATCCCCCGGCCTCCCTGCATTCCGAGCCGTTCCCAGGCCTGTGCGCTAATGCTTGCGTGCGGCTTGCCCCATTCATCAGGCAATATTTCAATATCGCCAAAGCCGAGCTGTCGCCCGATTCCGCAGCCAAACGCCTTTGAAATCGCCTCTTTGGCCGCAAAGCGCCCTGCGGCAAACTCCGCCGGCCTGGCGTTCAGCCCGGGCAGCGCCGCTTCAGCCGCAGTCAATATCCGCTGCAGGAATCGAGCGCCCGTCCGGCTGGCCAGAATTTTGTTCATACGGTCAATCTCTACCACATCATGTCCGATTCCGTGAATCAATTTGCCCTCTTCCTTCCTGCTTAGCCCGCTTCCTAAAAAGGCCACTCTTGAAACCTATGATTCATTGTAGCAGGGACAGGTTCCGTATGCGACCCTCTGAAGTCCGTATGCTATAATTAACCATTATGGAGAAATGTACAGGATCGTATTCGGCTTAATAATAAAGATCAAGGAGTGTGCTGCCCTCTATGCCTACTGATTTCATTCTCCCGCTTAAAGGAAACAACCTGCTCAGATGTACCCGGTTCCAAGCGAGCGGCAAGGCGGAAAGCCTGATTCTCATCGCCCATGGCTACAAAGGCTTTAAAGACTGGGGCATGTTCCCTTATGCCGCCGGAAAGCTAAGCGGGAAGCACGAAGTCGTTACCTTCAACTTTTCGCATAACGGGATCGGCGACAACCCGCAGCAGTTTACGGAGCTCGACAAATTTGCCGTCAATACCTATGAGCAGGAGCAGCAGGACCTGGATGCGCTCGTTTCGTTCCTGCGCAAAGATCCGGAGTTAAGCGGACTGCCCCTGTTTCTGATCGGCCACAGCCGGGGAGCGGGAACGAGCCTCGTTTACGCGCTCGACCATCCGGACCTCATAGCAGGCGTGATCTCCTGGAATGGCGTGGCGGGCCTTGATCTGTTCACCCCGGAGCAGAAGCAGGAAATGCGCGAGCAAGGCATCAGCTACGTCAAGAACGCAAGGACCGGGCAGGACATGCCGCTGAAGCGGATTATTCTGGACGATCTGGAGCGGCAAAGGGAGCGTTATGACATTGTCGGGCGGCTCCGCGCTTCCTCTTTCCCCGTGGCGCTAATCCAGGGAACGAACGACGGCAAATATCTGCAGGAGGGCTCGGCCCGGATTGTGGCGGCAAGACCGGACATTCCGTGGATCCGGATCGAAGGCGGCAACCACACGTTCAATACGGTGCATCCATTTGGAGGAACAAGCACGCAGCTGGAGCAGGCGATTCAAGCATCTCTGGATTTTATTGACAAGCACCTGTCTTGATTACGTGATCTCTCTTCATAAGCAAGAAACGTCAAGAAGCTCCTCGCCAAACCATCTATACTTGATATCAGACCGGTCTCGGAGGAAGTTCATGAACAATATGCTGACGATTCAGAACGTTATCGACTACATTGAGGAGCATCTGGCAGAGGAGCTGACGCTCGCTAACCTTGCGAAAAGGGCTCATTATTCCGAATACCATTTTCACCGCCTGTTTCAGTATTTTACAGGCAATACCGTCATGTCGTACATTCGAAACAGACGGCTTAGCGCTGCGGCCGTGCTTATTTCCGGCACGGACCGCAAAGTGCTGGACATCGCCCTGGAATGCGGGTTTCGGAATCATGAAACGTTCTCCCGCAGCTTTCGCAAGGCGTTCGGCATCATGCCTTCGGAATTGCGCAAGAACGTCGCACTGCCTCTGCTCACTACCAAAATCAATCTAGCAGCGGCCTTATACGAAGGTTCGCAATCTTGCGATTGGAGAGATGAGAAGATGAATTACAAATTGGTGACTTTGCCTAAGATCAGAATGATTGGATACCGTCTTGACACGACAACGGATAACGGCCGAAACCGGGAGGAGATTCCGGCTTTCTGGCAGCATTATATCAAGAACCGTCTGTGGGAAAATGTTCCGGGCAAGCTTCGTCCCGATGTGGAACTCGGCGTCTGCACCACAACCGCCGAGGATGGAACCTTTGGCTACATAATCGGCTTCGAGGTTAACGCAAGCGCTCCAGTACCTGATGGGCTTGTGGAATATCATATCCCGGAAACGGAATATGCGGTTTTCACAACTCCGGGGGCAAGTGAGGAGCAGTTCCCCTCATCCATCCAACGTACTTGGGACTATATATTCAGCGAATGGTTTCCCGGCTCGGGCTATGAGCATGCCGAGGCTTCAGAGATTGAATGGTATGATGAGCGCTGCATGAATGATGACAACAAGCGGATGGATATTTATGTCCCGGTCCGCCGAAGCGGCAGCACGGTCCAATAAACCATCCGCCACCATATGCGGAGCCCGTCAATAGGCATCGCAAATACTGTTAATGCGCAGGGCAGAAACGGAAAATCGTCTTTTACAACGGTCGCATCCGTTTCTGCTTGTTTTTCATAAAATAGCCCCACAAACTAAGGCTTTTTCTTTGAGGTGGATTCAGGTACTTTGCTTCGGAACCCGGATGCAGCTTAATAAAAAAGTTGGATCATATTTAAAATCCTTATTCAACCAAAGCACTTGTTCGATTCAAGAAGTAAACAAACCAGATCCTTTAATAATCTCATCACTAGGAATCAATGTGGCTTCATATATCGTTTTATTATGCTTTTTCATGAAAGACTGAACAACTTCATAACCTACTGCATAACCAGCACAAAAAGATAGACCTACAGGTTGATAACCCTCTAGTTTGGCAATCTCATCACCAAACATATAGCTGCTTACCTCAGCAAATCCTTTTATATCTAATGCTTCTCCAACAACATGGATCGAATATTCTAAGTCGTCCTTATCCATACTGGTCACCCAAGGTCCAAGCTGTTCTGCACCATACAGCTCTTTCGCAAATGAATCAGCTAGACCTTCTATAACTAGATAATCACCCACTGTTACGTTCCCATGATCCCAATCAAAATAAGAAAAACGAATATTGTGATGGAATTCATGAGCAATGACAGCAGGAATTTTTGGTACATTATAATCATTCGGATAAATATTTACTGTAATAAACCCCGGAATACCGCCAAATCCTGTATATCCCTTCTGAAGTTCCAATTGATCTGGATTGGCAACATATAGCCCAAACTTTATTTCATCAGCTTTCACTTTCAAACCTGATTTATTAGCACTTTCTATACAGTTTTTGATCGTTTTCTCTGCTATCACATAGACGTTCTGATTTTTTAAATCGTTTAGCCCTTGTCGGATTTGCTCATCGTTAGATATATCCGCATAACCTAACATTTTCGTAGCCATTAAAACGTCATAACCATTTTCTTGTTTAGCTTTTATAGGCACATTTAATAAATTCCACATTTCCTTAAATGGCGTCATCATTATATAACGAAAATAATTATTCCTTTCTTCTAAATCCATAATAGAAAGTAATTCTTCATATTGATCAAATGTATCTATCAATCTGTAGCTCATACTCATTTTAATCATCTCTTTCGCAAATATTTGCTATTATATTTTTCGAGTAACTTTATATTTATTGTAAGATTCTCTTCAGAGTCAGTTCTTTCAGTTATAACCTGTTATTTTTGCAGCGAGGATTTGCACAAGTCCGGTCATTCTGTAAACTTCTCCCGTTGTAAACAGCGCCATTCACCTCCATATTAAAAAGTTAAAGTATTACGCTGCGTTAAAGTCAAATAGAAATTCATACTTATTCTTGATTGCTAGTGAAATAAGAAAAACCGATATCTCTTTTATACATAGGAGATTTCGGTTCATCTTTTTTTTAAAACTTATTTTGTTAAAAAAAGAGCCGCCCCGCGATTCTAACGAATCTCCAGGCTGCTCTTATTTCTTTAGGGTATGAAGAACAGGTTTTGCTTTGTTAAATGCCCGGGATTACATTCCGCTTGTGTTCGGTCCGGTTATAAAGGCTTTCGAGAATTTCCTTGGCCTTCGGATTGATGTCCTTGCCTTCGAGATAATCGCTATTGTCCTCGTAGGTGACGCCAAGCTCGCCTTCATCGGTCTGGCCTTCCCACAGTCCGGCTGTCGGAGCTTTATCCAGAATTTCCTGAGGTACGCCTACATGGGCGGCAATCTGGCGGACTTGGCGCTTGTTCAGCGAGCTGAGCGGCGTAATGTCAACCGCGCCATCGCCCCATTTCGTATAGAAGCCGGTCAGCGCTTCGGAAGCATGGTCGGTACCGACGACGAGCAGGTTCAGTTCAAAAGCCAAAGCATACTGGGTAACCATACGCGTACGCGCCTTGATGTTGCCTTTGCCCTGATGCGACATGTGCCGCGGCTGTCCGATCTTTTTGAGGCCGTGCTCCGCCTCAAGCGCAATTTCGTCCACCGCTTCCTGGATATTGGTCTCTACCACATGCTGCAGATTGAATGTTTTGGCAACGGCATAGCTGTGCTCGATATCCGCCTGCTCCCCGTAAGGCTGAAACACGCCAAGCGTGATATATTCCTGCCCGGTCTCCTGTGTCAGCTCATCGGTAGCCTGTTTGCACAAGAAGGTCGTTACCGCACTGTCAATCCCGCCGCTAATGGCGATCAGCAAACCTTTCGTATGGGAGAGTCTTACGTACTCCTTCAAAAAATCAACGCGTTTTCGCACTTCTGCTGCCGGATCAATACTCGGCTTAACTCCAAGCTTTTCAATAATTTCCTGCTGCAAACTCATTTAGCGCTCACTCCTTATCCGGATTCATATTAAAAATTCATACGGGCTTCATCTGCCTCCTGCCGGTTATGTATAGCTGAACGCCCCGCGGCCGCGGGAAGAACCGGCTGGCAGCAGGGCGCTTGTCGGAAATGCTTCAGGTGTATTAACGGCAGAACCGGTCGAATGCGCCTGTAAGATCGGCTGCGATTTCTTCTGCTGAACGATTCTCAATCTGATGGCGTTCAATGAAATGAACCAGCTCGCCATCCTTCATGAGTGCGATCGACGGAGAAGACGGAGGGTACGGCGCAAAATATTCACGCGCTTTCGCCGTAGCTTCTTTATCCTGACCTGCAAATACGGTAAACAGGTGGTCAGGAGTAACCTCATGCTGCAGCGCCTCCGCTACGCCCGGACGGCATTGTCCTGCCGCGCATCCGCATACCGAGTTAACAACGACCAAAGCGGTTCCTTTCGCGGAAGGAAGCTTATCCTCCACTTCTTCAGCGGTGCGAAGCTCTTCCACACCAAGGCGGGTCAGTTCATCCCTCATGGGTTGAACCATATCTCTCATATATTGATCAAAAGACATTGCCACTTCAAAATTCACTCCTTATCCTGGCGATTTGACAACTTCAAACGGCACAGTCAGTCATGCCGATTCTATTTCATTATACCGTCATAAAGGAGGAAATCAACTACTGCGGGCGGCCAGCCGCCGAATAAACTAGGTTCCCCCTGCCGGTTCAGGGAATAGAACCGTAAACGTCGTTCCGACGCCTATTTCCGAAGCTACGCTGACTTTTCCGTTATGGCGCTCCACAATGCTTTTGCACATTGCAAGACCAAGCCCGGTTCCTTTAACCTTCGTTGTATAAAAGGGCTGAAACAGACTGTCCCATTTCCCGGCCGGAATCCCGGGACCCGTATCGGTAACGAGCAGCTCCACGCCGGCAGGCACCTTCCTTGTTTCCAGCGTCAGCAATCCTTTCTCTTCCATCGCCTCCATTGCATTTCGGCACAGGTTAAGAATCAGCTGCTTGATCTCTTTCGGATTAAGCTCCAGCTGCGGGATGTGTTCGTCCAGCTTCACCTCGATGCTCTGTCCTCTTAGATTCGCATCGGCCCAAAGCAGCGGCGTAAGCTCTCTTACAATATCCTCCAGCGAGGTTCTTTCCTTACGGACCGGACGATTCTGCGCCAGGGAAAGAAAGTCATTAATAATGCTGTTTGCCCGGTCCAATTCTTCCAGGACAATCCGGTAATAATGATCAAGCGAAGCCGGGCTCTTCTCCCTCATCAGCTGTAAAAATCCCCGGACAACAGCCATCGGATTGCGGATTTCATGGGTAATCCCTGCCGCCATCT
Organism: Paenibacillus caui; assembly: GCF_019904135.1. Classification (GTDB taxonomy): domain Bacteria; phylum Bacillota; class Bacilli; order Paenibacillales; family Paenibacillaceae; genus Fontibacillus; species Fontibacillus caui. The sequence continues at coordinate 58,357 of NZ_JAIOGQ010000007.1, forward strand.
GGCCGACAAGGCTCAGACGGTCTACATTGCTTAGCTCGAGACGCAGCGTTTCAAGTTCCGTCATATCCTGGACGATCGCCACCGCGCCGATCACTTCCCGGGAATGGCTTTTTATAATGGGGGAAATACTGGTAAAGAACATTTTGTCCTCATACTGGATCAGCTCGCTCAGGCTGTCTTTTCCCGCCAGAATGGAACGGATTCCGGCATTCAGATTCGCAATATCGATGTGAATGGAGTTCAGGACCGGCGCCAGCCGGTTACCAAGCAAATGACTCCTGATCGCATCCGGATGGTTCTGCCGGTACAGCTTCAGGAAAGTTTCGTTTACCATGGAAATGCAGCCTTCCCGGTCAAGCAAGATGACGGATAGCGGAGCGGCATCCATCATCTGCTGCATTTTCTCCTCCTCCCGGTAATATTTTCTCGACAGCGCTGCCACCTGAAGCCTGAACTTTCCCTTCTCCAATGCATCCTCGATCGTCTGAACAAGGACAAGACCGGTCAGAATCATGATCAGCGTATTCAGATATGCCGCAAGGATCAGAGAGGAATTGTTCTCGGTGCTCTGGGTATGTAAAATAAACGGTGACATTGTCGACAGCAGCGAGCCAATCAGCAGGAACAGGCTGAGCATGCCGGCCTTTCCCCTTCGGGACATCGTCTTGAAACGGCCCCCCGACAATAGCACAAGCGGACAAACCAGCAGTCCTGAATTTAATATAAAGCTTGTAAAAGAAAAGAAATCCGTGAAGGCATAACAGAGAAGCAACTGAAGGCCAGCCATCGCAACCGAATATCCGAATTTTTCATACAGCATGGCCGCAAAAAGAGGTATCATCCCATAAGACAAAGGAATAATTCCGTATAAATTCGTTGTGAACATGGAGGAGAGGATCATGCTTATCGCACAAGTTGCCGCCAGCGCAACCTGATAGCCCTTTCGCCTTTCCAAGCCTGTTTCCTGACGGAACAGGTTGCCCGCTCTCTCATAAACCAGCGGAAACATAAACGCCGGTGAAAGAGCGATCAGAACCAGAAACAGCACTTCCCGAACTGCGCTCAACAATATCCCTCCTTAGCGGGGACGTTTAGACGTATATTCAATTGAATTAAATCACAAGCGACAATATTTTACAATAATTCTTATTTAAAGAATATTGTAAAGTTTTCGTTTTTGGAACAGAAAGGATCGTTATGAAAAAATATGATGTAATCGTTGCAGGAGGAGGCCCTTCAGGACTTATGTCGGCCATTGGCGCGGCTTTGCAAGGCGCTTCCGTTGTTTTACTGGATAAAGGCAACAAGCTTGGCCGAAAGCTGGCCATTTCCGGCGGGGGTCGCTGCAATGTGACCAATTCCAAAGAAACGGACGAACTGATTCGCTATATTCCCGGGAACGGCCGTTTCCTCTATAGTTCTCTTAACCGTTTTGGAAGCAAGGAAATCATTGATTTCTTCCAGAGCCTGGGAATCGCGCTCAAAGAAGAAGACAACGGCCGCATGTTCCCGGTTTCGGACAAGGCAAAAACCGTTGTTGACGCCCTTGTCGGAAGGGCGGTCAAACTCGGTGTGGAGCTGAGGGTCAATTCCCCTGTCAAAGGATTGCGCAGTGGGCCGGGAGGCATTGAAGGCGTGGAGCTGGAGGATGGAAGCCGAATCGAAGCGCCCGCCGTTATCATCGCCACGGGCGGGCGATCCGTCCCGCATACGGGCTCAACCGGAGATGGCTACCCGTGGGCCAAAGCGTGCGGACATACGATTACCGAGCTTTATCCGACCGAAGTGCCCATTACGTCCAAAGAGCCTTTTATCACCAGCCGTGAACTGCAGGGTCTGTCGCTGCGCGACGTGGAGCTGGCGGTGCTGAACCCTAAAGGCAAGCAGGTTATTGCCCACCGCGGAGACATGATCTTCACCCACTTCGGCCTTTCCGGTCCCATTGCGCTCAGATGCAGCCAGTTTATCAGACAAGTCAGAAAGAAGCACGGCGGATCCGAGGTTACGATGGCGATCGACCTGTTTCCGGACCGTTCCAGGGACGAAGTTGAAGTCCTGCTGCGGCGGATGGCGCAGAACGAGCCTAAAAAAGCGCTGAAAAACGTGTTCAAGGGCACATTGCCGGAGCGAATGCTGCCCGTTCTGTTCAAGCAGGCCGGACTGCCCGCCGATACCACCTACGAGCATCTGCCCAAGGAGCCCTGGCTTTCATTTCTGGCGGCTTTGAAAAGCTTCCGCATCCAGGTGAACGGCACACGGCCGTTTGAAGAAGCATTCGTTACTGGCGGAGGGGTCAATCTGAAGGAGATCGCCCCCGGCACCATGCAGTCCAAATTGATGCCGGGCCTCTATTTCTGCGGGGAAATTCTTGATGTGCACGGCTATACCGGCGGATATAATATCACAGCCGCTTTCTCGACCGGATTTTCGGCAGGCTCGCATGCCGGACAGGCTGCGCGGCATTCAGCTCGTTAATCGCCAGCGGCCGCTAAACCCGCGGCTCTCCGGTTCCGGTTAGTGGGGGCGAAAGATGCTTTCGTCTCCCCTTCCAGCGGAGGTCGCCCAATATTTCCCATTTCCACGATCCAAGCCACCAGGCCAGCGGAAAACCTGCGGCAAAACCGCAGGCGATGCCCCACCAGACATGGGATAGAGCCCAGCCCAGACTAAGCGTCAGAATGGCTACTGAAGGAAGCAGAAGCAATCTCATGGCCGGGGAAGCAGACTTAAAAGCAAGAGCTTCATTCGGGGGAAGCAATGTCATAAACCTGTCTTCCATAAACCTCCGGCGCAGCCCGTTCATCCAATATCCAAGCAATATCACAAGACCTATAAATACGATGATATTCACCGGATAAGGAGGCAGCTGCAGCACCGCCGCGCCGGCGACGGTGTAAATGGCGTACATCCGCAGCATGGAGCGCTCGCGGATGATAGATTTTACTGCGGCTTCGGCTACGCGGAGCGAAGGAACGCGCGAATAAGGGAACAGCTTGTTCGAACGCCGCAGCAGCAGCGGTTTGCTGCTTGGCCGTTTCGGCTTGTCGACGGCTTGTGAGAGCAGCAGTGTCGTCAAGCGGGTCTTCTGCCGCAAATCCTCGTTGACATCGGCATAAAATGTGCCTTGCAGTCTGATCCGGAACACGGCCAAACCGGCTGCCGCTAAAGCAACCAGCAGGGCAGCTCCGGCCATTACAGCCGGGAACTCTTGTCCGGTGAGGATCAAGACGTTAAATCCGCTGAACAGGACCGCGTGGCTGAGCCCTTGGGCGACAACGCTCCGCCAGCCTGTCCATTTCACGCGGCTTAAGTGCAGAAGCAGCATATGTACTGTTCTGAAGACAAAAGCGACAGCGCACAGCAGAACGATCCCGGCTGCGCCCCATCCTTCGTTTCGGATCAGGAAAGGAGCCAGGAGCAGGCCGCCGATGGTCGTTAAAATCGCCAGTACTCCGAAGGAAGTGAGCATGCCGCGGAGCTTGATGCCTGTCATCCACCAGCCGTGTGTCCGCAGAAACAGAATGTCCGCCGCTTCTACGTGCAGGATAAGTCCGCGAATCGTCGTGAACAAAAACAACAGGCTCGCAGCGGTGCCGACCGAAAAGAAGCTTAAGACCTCCGGCAAAGCTTCCGTCCATAAACCGTAATAGAGCCTGCCGAGAAGCAGCAAGCCCGGAATGAGAATATAAAGGGCGATTGTCAGATCTACTACGCTGCGGATTGCCTTGTACTGCTGGCGCCAGTAATCCCGCCGGCGCTTTCTGTACAAAGCACCGGGACTGCTTAAGATATTTTTCCCCATTGTTACCAAAGCCTCCCCTATTTCAATCTTTCAAGTCAATGCGTCAAAGCAGTCGAACAGAGAGGCGTCCGGAAGGCCGGATTGCCGCCGGATTTCCTCCAGCGTTCCGCTTGCGGCCATTTTGCCGCGGTCAATCAGAACAAAATCATCGCAAATCCGCTCCGCCGTATCCAAAACATGCGTCGACATCAAAACGCCCGCTCCGCGCTGCCGTTCCTCATTCAGCAAAGCCAGAAAATCCCGGGTTGCCCTCGGATCCAGCCCGATGAACGGCTCATCGACAATATAAACATCGGGCCTGATCAGAAACCCGATCATCAGCATCATTTTCTGCTGCATGCCCTTTGAAAATCCGGAGGGCAGCAGATGGCGTGCTTCCGTCATCCGGAATTTATCCAGCAGCCCTGCAGCGAGCTCCTCAAACGCCGGCTCTTCCAGGCCGTTAACCGCAGCGGCCAGAGCAAGATGCTCCCACAAGGTGAGCGTGTCATAAAATACCGGCTGCTCGGGAACATAAGCGTAGGAGGCCGACTGGCCACCAAAGGTTATATCCGCATCCGCAAAAGGCAGTACGCCGATAATCGTCTTAATGGACGTGCTCTTCCCCGCCCCGTTCGGCCCGATCAGACCGGTCAGCCCTCCTGGTCTGATACTGAGCCGGATATCGCTGATTTGGGCTTTGTCCTGCCCGTAACCGGCTTGCCGGATATTCACATCTAGTACGGTGTTGTTATCCATAGTTCTTTAGGCTCTGCATCAATTCGCACTCTTTGCTGCGATTGTGCCCGCAGCCTTCTCTCCCTCCATAAAAACGTTAGCTTCTTGATCTCTCTTCATAATAGCAGCTTTGCACAAAAGCAGTACAATTCCAAAGGCGGCTACAAGGCTGCCCGATATTTGAAAAGCGGTGGCCGCTCAGAAACGGCCCGCTTCTCAGCATCGTGATGCGCAAGCTTACCCGGCATCCGGCCGGGAACACGAAACAGAAAAAGTGCGGACAGCAGAAATGTCAGGCCACTCCAGCAGGAAGCAGGCGTTGATGCCAAAAGCAGCCGTAAGCAGCCCTCCCAGGGCAGGTCCGGCAATTTTGCTCCCCTGCTCAATAATAGCGCTGTAGGATACAGCCTGATCGAGCTGTTCACGCGGGACAATCTCTTTGATTTTACCATTTTTTGCGGGGCTGAACATCACGTCAAAACAACTTTTTGCGCACAATAAAAATTCTAACAATATCCGACAAAATCATGATTTTCTTCAGTTCCACGCGGTCGGCCAGCATCCCGGCAAGCGGACCTCCGAGCAGCATCGGAATCAGCATGCACATTGTAGCCCCCGTGATTTGCCAAGGGGTTGCCTGCCATTTCAATCCGATCAGGGTCAGGCCCGAAGCGCGCTCCAGCCGTCCGCAGGATGATTTGCCGGAGCTTCCGCAGCCATATCTTTTGGTGCGCCTCCCGAATTAATAGACCAAATTGTGATAAATTATATTTTTCCCACCTGGACCCATGTTTTAAGATACAGATACACCAAACATATAACAGACTTTCAAATATAAGAAAAGGCGGGATGGATATGATGAAAACAGAAGAACGCGGCATCGAATTGTCGCTCCATCTGTACAGGGTTCTTGCGAAGTCTTTTAAAAGCGTCAACGAACACGCCGTAAGCGCAAGCAAAGTGCAAGGCTTCAATCCGACGGCATTCGCCGTACTGGAAGTCCTTTATTACAAAGGCCCCCAGCCTATTCAACAAATCGGCGCCAAGCTGCTGCTCCAAAGCGGCAATGTTACGTATGTGATAGACAAGCTGGAAGCGGGAGGACTGCTGCACCGCACCCCTTGCGCGCGTGACCGGCGCGTTATTTTTGCGGAGCTTACGCCTGAAGGCAAGGCATTGATGGATCAGCTCTATCCCGAATTCGAGGACCGGATTGATCATGCGCTGAGCGGTCTTGATTCGAATGAAAAAGAAATGATGATTTCCCTGCTGAAAAAGATGGGGATGGAAGCCGAAAAACTTCCACCCCTCCCGCGCAAATAACGCGCAAAAAATCCCCCGAGGCTTACTATGCCCGGGGGATTATAAATTGGATATTCACCTTGCCGTCCTATCAATGGCTGGGGTCCATATCCGTGCTTTTATCGTGATTTTGGACATCCTTGTTCCGGCGGTCATTTTTGTCCTGCTGAAGCTGCTGGGCCTGATGGCTGTTGACCGGCACCGTATCCAGCGCTTCCACCACATTTTGCAGATTTTTGTCTGCTGCACCGTTATGCTTGGTCATCGCACCTGTTCTCCTTTTACCTTTCTCTAAGAAGGATTCGTAATGGAATGCAGCACTTGTGCGCATTCATGAATATGGCGTGCGTAATCTTTGGCAAGCTCCTGAATGGCATCGCCCCGCTCATCAATGGAACGTCCGGCCTTCTCGGCATCGACCAGGGTTACTTCCAGCTCCCGGGTATCCTGATAGGAACATCTGAAATCGAAAGCGTACATTTGATGTCCCGCCACATTGATATGAACGAGAAGGCTCTGCGGATCGGCAAGATCCGCCTGCACCACGGAAGAGTCTCCGGGCCCAAGCATTTCCGGAAGCTGCTGCTGCCAGGCCTCAACCAGCGTATCCTGGTCCACATTAAGCGATTTCTCCAATACATCCACCTCCCCTTTCCTTATATAAAGTGCCGAGGGAGGCGGATTTTTATGCGCAAATCATCGCTGCAGCAACCCAAACCCAAATTATCAGGCAGTTTCGAAAATGCTTTAGCCATTTGCCGTGCTTGCACCAGTGCCTATTGCTTCATTGCCCTGTTTCCTTTATTTTCGCTCCGGCTCCCCAAGCAAACCGTTCTGCATCGTAAAAATCACATCCGCTTCATGCCGGAACAATTCCGGTTCATGAGTAATGACAAGCAGCGCAGCGCCCTCAACGGAAGCCTGGCGGCACAGGTTGACAAGCAGGGAGGCAGCGGCATAATCGGTTCCGGCCGTAGGTTCGTCCAGAATGTACAGAAGCTTCGGCGTCATGAACTGCGCCGCGGCTCCAAGCAGGCGCTTCTCGCCGCCGCTCAGCAGGTACGGCGAGCTGTGTTCTTTCCCCGAAAGACCCGCCGCTTCAAGCAGCCGCTTCGCCCGCTCAATTTCGGCTTCGGGCAAACCGCCTCCCCGTCGCCGCCCTGTACAAGACAGTGGCCCGTACAGCATTTCGTCAAGCACGCTGCCGGTCACAAATTGATGCTCCGGCTCCTGAAAGACGTACCCGATCGACCCGGCGAGCTCGGCTGTTTTCATTCTGGCGATATCCCGCCCGCCCAGAAAAACAGTCCCCTTGGGCGGGCGCAGCAGCCCGAGCAGCAGCCGGGACAGCGTCGTCTTGCCCGAGCCGTTCTCGCCGCACAGCAGCGCCCATTCGCCGGGCGCGAGCTCCAGGCTTACGCCGCGCAGCGCGTGTCTGCCGCCGGGATAGGCGAAGCTGAGGCCGCGCAGCGCAAGTAGGGGCCCGCCGCCATGGGAGGCGGGGAGCGGCGGTGACGCTGGGGGCGCCGGGGCGGACGGCGGCGCGGCTGGCCGTGTCGTGGCCGGGGCTGGCGCGGTAGGGGCCAACGCGGCAGCCGGCAACCCGGCAGGCGACCCGGCCGGGGCTGGAACGGCTGGCGGCGATCCGCCAGGCAGCGGCGCGGACGGAGCGACCGGGGCCGGGCGCGACCCCGCAGGCGGCGCGGCCGGGGCGACCGCGGCGTGTGCCGACCCGCCAGGCGGCGCCTGTGGCGGCAGGAGCCGTGCGGCACGCGGCGGATCGCCCTGCGGCCGGGGCAGCACGCCGAGCTCGGCAAGGCGTGCCTGCTCGCTCCGCAGCAGCTCAGCCGGCGGACCGTCCAGCGCTGCGCCGCCGCCGTCCAGCACGATGAGCCGCTCGGCAGATTCGGCGAGCGTATCCATGCGGGCCGACATCGTAATGACGGTTCGGCCCTCGCCATGCAGCCGCCGCAGCAGGCTGCACAGCCGCTCCTGCGCGGCCCTGTCCAGGCTTGCTGCCGCCTCATCCAGCACAAGAACCGGCGTGCTCATAGACAGGACGGCGGCGACCGCCGTACGCTGCCGCTGTCCGCCGGACAGCTGGTGCACCATGCTGCCCCGCTTTGCGGACAAGCCGACGTCCGTAAGGGCCGCCTGAACGCGCCGCCTGATCTCCACAGGCGGCACGCACATATTTTCGGGTCCGAAAGCGACCTCGTCCTCCACCCGGCCCTGAACCAGCTGCGCATCCGGATCCTGAAACACCGCGCTGATGACCTGCGCTGTTGTGGCGATTCCAGCTGTTGACGGGTCTATGTCTCCTACCGTCAGCTCGCCCTCACGCCGTCCGCCCATAACCCGCGGCGCAAGACCGGCCAGCAGTGCGGCCAGGGTCGATTTGCCGCTGCCGCTTCGGCCGGCGATATGCACCCATTCGCCTGCGGCAATTTGCAAAGACAAACCGCTCAGCACGGGAAGCTTGTCTCCTTCATGCGTATAAGCGACGTCTTTGAGCCGAACGGCGAGCGCCTTCGTCATCAGGCCTCTTCACGCCGGGCAGCGGCAAATGATCTAAGCAGACCGGAACGGATAAGAGCTTCTCCGATCCATTTGGTGAGCAGTCCACAGAGAACGGCTCCGCTCAGCATTCTGACCACAAGCGCAATAAGGAGAATATTCAGATCCCATTTCGTATATCCAAACATATGGGCAGCGAAATAGAACCAAAGCGGAACCATCACCGCTCCTGCAAGCATCATGACGCCGGTATTCCATTTACGGTAGCGAAGCAGAGCAAATACGATTTCCACAATCACCATATAGCAGGCAGCTGCCGCAAAGGCGGAGGCCATGCCATACGCCGTTCCGATAAAGGACTGAGCGACCGCCCCGATGCCATAGGTGATGACGGCCGTTCCGGGTTTCCGTATGATATATACCGCCAGCAAACCGTAAACCATGTACAGTCCAGTAATCGTAGATGTCGCAATGGGTCCGCCCAGACTGTTCAGCATCTGGTTAACGGAAGTTAAGTACAAGCTCATGGCCGCATTGGCAGCAGCAAGCATCGCCATAAGCACAATTTCCATTGTCGTAAAAAAAGATAATGCCGGTTTTGTTCCCTTCGAGCTGTTCATATTACTCCTCCTGAAATCTAATTGTTAACCCAATATATGAATTTAGGTTAACAATTAGTCCGCGTCAAGACTTATTTTATCTTCTCCTCGCGAAAGACGGATTCTCCCGCCCCTTATAGCGGCCATAGCAGGACGGCTGCAGCCAAAACGCAAAAGGCAGCGCCCATCCCCCACCGGGAGATCCGGACTTCATGCAGAAAAGACCGGTGAGCGTAAGCGCCAAATCCTTTCACATCCATCGCACCCGCCGTTTGCTGCACGCGCCGGATCGAGGCCGTAAATACGCTTGCAGCAAGATTCCGCAGCAAAACCATTCGCTCCATAAGCCCTTGCGGAGGGCGTCCGCTGCGAATTCGCCTTGCTGCAGCAGCTACTCTGCCCTCCGATTCAAGAAGGGGCAAAAAGGTTAACGCTACGGAAACGCCGAAAGCAAGACGGTATGGCACCCTGAACCAGCGGGTCAACATATAAACAAAATCCCGCGGATTTGTTGTGGCGATATAGATATGCGAGGAAAGATACAGCGAGCCCAAACGCAAAACAACAACCAACGCGCTCGCCACGCCCCCCGAAGTCACTTGAAATGGCCCTATGGCTGCATAGACGCTGCCTTCCGGCGCAGCCAGCAGGGTGAGCACAAACAGCGGAATGCCAAAGCCTGCCACCAGAGCCATTCTTCTGGCCGCTTCACTTAAAGATATTCCGGCTCCGATAGCGGATATGAGCAGCACAAAAGCCAGCAGTCCGGCCTGGAGCTCCGGCCGGCTCCCATGTATCGCAAGCGCCGCTATCCCCAGCAGCCCAATGAGCTTGCTGAGCGGATCCGCCCGGTGCAGCATCGACCCTTTTGGCGGTTCATCCGCTGTCATCCCGCTATCTGCAGAGTGGCCGCAGCGGCCATGTTCGGACCCTGACGGATAACCCCCCCGCTTTTTCATTCCAAATTTCATCCCTGCACTCTCCCTTTCGTTCCAAACTCTCTTTTGAGCAGCGAAAAAATGTACAAATCCACAAACCGCTCCCCGTCTCCGTCCTGCTGATACTCCCGCAGCAGGCCTTCATTGCTGAAGCCGAGTCCGGCCAGCAGCCGGATCGAGGCGCTATTTTGCGGGTAGATCAGCGCTTCAATCCGGTTCAGTCCCATCGTCTCATAGCCGAATTCAAACATAGCCTGCAGCGCTTCCCGCATATATCCCTTGCCCCAATATTCCTGTCCAAGCTCATAGCCGATTTCACCGCGATAGGCTCCCGAAAGCTGCCACGCATTAAATCCGCAGCTCCCGATCAGGCTGCCGTTCTCCTTGATTTCAATCCCCCAGCGAATCGTATCTTCCGTCTCGGAAAGCGCGTTGAGCAGATTGATCATTTCCCGCGTCTCGTCTTCACTCGCAAAAGGCGGGACATTCATATACTTCGCGACCTCCGGGTCGCTCCAGAAACGGAACATCGGTGCTGCATCTTCTTGTTCCATCTTCCTGAGCATGAGCCGCGGGGTTTCAAGAACCGGTATATTCCCTCTGCAGAGGTATGTCGCCTTCATCCGATCGCTCCTTTCACCGCTCTTGCTATAGCAAATCATATCAGGCTTCCTCTCGTCAAAGGGAAAACCTGCTTGCGAGGGCAAATCTTTAAGTCGTCATTTCGCCGTCCTTTTGCTACAATGAATGAATATTCTTGCGTTTTGGCCGGGAAAGGAGGCTAGCCGTGAAACCGCTCGGGATCGGCATTTTGTCCGCATTTTTCTTTGCCTTTACATTTATTTTGAACCGGTATATGAATCTTGCAGGCGGCAACTGGGCCTGGACCGCTTCGCTCCGCTACGAAATGATGCTGCCTCTCTTGTTTCTGCTGGCTGTATGGCGCGGCGGGATCGGTCCGGTCATCCGGGAAATCAGGAGCAATCCATGGGGCTGGATGCTGTGGAGCTTTATCGGTTTCGTGCTGTTTTACGCCCCGATCTGCTTCGCCTCCATCTACGGACCCGGCTGGCTTACGGCCGCTACCTGGCAGATCACGATCGTTGCCGGATTGCTCATCTCTCCGCTTCTGGAACAACAATTCAGAAGGAGGCGCCTTTCCTCCGCTTACCGTTCGTCGCTTCCCCTGCCCGCTTTGGGCACCTCCCTAATTATTTTAGCCGGAGTCGTCCTAGTGCAGGCGGGTCATGGCTCAAGCTTGTCCGGGAAGGAGCTGCTGCTGGGCGTTCTGCCTATTATTCTGGCCAGCGCCGCTTATCCCGCCGGCAACCGCAAGCTCATGCAGATCAGCGGCGGACGGCTGGATGCAACCCAGCGCGTTCTGGCCATGACCCTGTGCAGCATGCCGTTTTGGCTGATCTTGTCCGGCTGCGCCTGGATGGCTTCAGGTCCCCCGAGCCAAGGGCAGCTGTTCAACTCGCTGCTGGTTGCCGTATTCTCGGGAGTAGCTGCCACCGTCCTTTTCTTTCAGGCGACCCAAATGGTCCGGAAAGATCCGCTGCGCCTTGCCGGAGTGGAGGCAACCCAGTCGTTTGAAGTTGTATTTACCCTGATCGCCGAAATTTTGCTGCTGTCCGCCCCGCTGCCGGGATTATGGGGATGGATCGGACTTACCCTCGTTGTGGGAGGCATCATCATTCATGCGTTTGCAACCCAGCCAAAATCCGGGAAAAAGACCTCTCCTGCGAGCCCGGAAATGACGGCCGAATCCCGCGCCGAAACCGTCAACCCGCCCTTATAATAAAGGCAACCAAGCCTTCTTATATTTGACACTGAACAAGCCGCCTGCTACCATGACGGCTTCTTTTGTCATTTCTGCATTTTAAATGAGCCCTCACCTGAAGTAAAAACGTTCATTTTGGGTAAAAATACATTAAAAAAACCTTAAAAAAAGGAGAAGATCCCGCTTGATTTATGTCATTGCATCCGTTTGCCTGCTGACGGGCTGGCTTTGCGTAAATGGAATAACCCGCTACGGCTTCCGTCAGATCACCCAAATGCGCCTCCACCGCTATCCGAATGAGCATTTGCATGAGTACCTCCTGAGGACCGGTATTTTTACAAAGGAAAAATACGATTCCATGTCGCCCCGCGAAGTAAAGACAACCTCTCGGGACGGTCTCCTCCTTAATGGACAAATCTTTGAGCCCTATCCCGATTCCCAATGGTGGGCAATTATTGTTCACGGCTATACGATGTCGCTGCGGGCTTCGCTGCAGTTTGCCAGCATGTTCGAAGAGAAGGGATTCAATCTTCTGCTGATTGACCAGCGCAGACACGGAAAAAGCCAGGGAAGCTATACGACTTACGGCTTTCACGAAAAATATGACGTCGAAGCCTGGGTAAACTGGCTGCTTGAACATTTCGGCAGGGACATCAGAATAGCGCTTCATGGGCAATCGCTTGGAGGAGGGACGGTTCTGGAATATTTAAGCATGGCGGATCCGGCAGTCAAGTTCGCCATCTCCGACTGCGCTTATTCGGATTTGAAAGAACTGATCCGGCATCACATCACGCGTCTGGCCAGGCTTCCCGCTTTTCCATTCATGAGCCTGTTAAACCGGCGTCTGCACATGAGAGCGGGTTTCCGGCTTGAAGAGGTCAGTCCGATCAAATCGGTCATGAGATGCCGGCAGCCTGTTCTATTTATACACGGCGCCGCCGACCGCTATGTCCCAACCTTCATGAGCCGGCACATGTATGATGCCAAACCGGGCGCAAAGCAGCTCGTTCTGATTCCCGGAGCCCGCCACGCCGCCTCCTATCAGACCGAGCCGAAACGTTATAAAGAAGCCGTGCAAACATTTATTGATGAAAACATGGCCGAATCTCCCGTTATGGCCCCTGCTTTGGCACCTTCTCTGGCAATCCCTCAGGCTGAAGGCTGACCGGTACAGACGCATAGATAGCTTTGTCTAAGCCCATCCCCAGGCAGTTACTAGAAAAGGGCTGGTCAATCCAGCCCTCCTCATCAAACCGGACTCAGGTCGCATTCCTCCAGCTTCCGGAACTTCGTCTTATGCTTCCATTTATGACCCAGCCATATGGCCAAGAACAGCGGCAGACCGAAATAGGACGCGATGATGAACGCCCAGTCCACTTTCCCGCCGCTGACCCCGCCGATGAACTGGCCGGCGATGACGATGGCACAGAGCTTCATCGCGAGCAGCGGGCCGAACGGGAACCATTTCGTCCGGTACGGCAGTTCCTCGAGCGAGCGGCCCTGCGCCGACCATGCACGGCGGAACCGGCAGACTGAAAATATTTCCATAAGTGGTTTAAGTTCATTCTATGAGAAAATTCACCAATCGTATGCTGTACGTTCTCCCAGCTTTTGAGCGGACTGTTCTTTGCCGCTTCACGCTTTTTTCTTAAAGAAATATCTCAGTCTTTATGTAATATACATTCAATTTCTACGCAAACTCACATCTCAAGGCCGGCATCATGGCTTTTTCTCATCTGGCGCTGGGCTAGGACGAGATACTTGTCCAGACGCTGGCTTAATTCCAGGACGATTTCACTTGTAAAACCGCTGGTTGATGAAACTTCAACAAGCTCTCTCCTCAAGTTCTCGATTGTATCATGAAGATCTTCATTAATCCGGCTCTTCCTTACGGTTTTGCCTTTGGAAAATCGTGTCTGGGCAGTCATAATCTGTCCCTCCCTTCAGCGATAATTTCATATTATAAACGATGATGCCAAAAAAACACATTTTCGAAATTGGCAAAAATTGAGCACTCCTTTACGGAGTGCCTCATCCTTGAGCTCGGTTGACAGCCGAAAAGATCGTGTCATACTGTTAACTATTAATACGTTTTCATCTTAAAAAGCGAGGGAATGAAATGTTTCAAGCCGCAGCTTCTTCCGGGGATCGCCAGCAGACATACGAAACGGCACTGGCACAGCTTAAAGGACTTATTCAGGGCGAGCCGAGCGTTGTTGCCAATTTATCCAACGCCTCCGCTCTGCTCAATATCACCTTGCAGGATATTAACTGGGCCGGTTTTTACCTTTACGATGGACATGAGCTTGTACTCGGCCCATTCCAGGGGCTTCCCGCCTGCATTCGCATTCCGCTCGGCAAAGGCGTATGCGGAACAGCCGCGCAGCAGCGGCAAACGATTGTCGTTCAGGATGTGCACGAATTTCCGGGACACATCGCCTGCGACGCGGCTTCAAACAGCGAGATCGTTGTTCCGATCGTGCAGAACGGAAGGCTGATCGGGGTACTGGACATCGATAGTCCGCTGAAAGGACGCTTTGATGAAACAGACCGGCGCTTCCTCGAACAAGTTGTACATGTCCTGACAGAAGAGATGCAGTTTTCATAAGCTGCCGCTTTTAAGGCCCGAAATCAAGAGGCTCCTTCTTCCGGTGCAAATCCGGCGAAGGAGCCTCTTCTTTCTTGTCTAATCTTTTTCCTTTATGATCATCTTCCCTTCCACATGCCTTTTGCCGAATTGCTTCTTGAGCTTGCGGTTCTCCTTGGTTTCAAAGACGATGTCCATATCATAATCGGCCGGATACAGTTCACTCTTGGCGATATAAGGTTTAAGCCGTTTATGGTTGACCTTCAGCCTCTGCTTTTGGACCAGTACGCCTATCATCCCCTGGCTGTCCTTGGGGCTGCATACGATACCCATTTTGCCCAAGGAGGTGACCCATACGGCGTCTCCCGGTTCAAATACTGCAGGCTGTTTGGCGCTGCCGGACTGCGATTCTCCCTCTTTCTCCGGCTGCCGGTCTGCGGCGATTCCGGCCGGTTCATGGCTTGCCGCTTCAGCTGCTTGTTCCGTTCCAGCCGGTGTTCCGGGCATTTCAGGCGCTAACCCAGCCGGCGCTTCATGCTCCGCTTCCGAACGATGTGTCATCAGGCATCGGGACCGTTCAACCACGCGCCGGTCCATCCCCAGCCTTTGCGCGATCTCAAGCGCATAGCTTTTTCCGGCCTCCCCGATCGTCAACCGGTACAGCGGCTTCAGCGATACCGGATCGAATTCCATCCGGGCGTTCCGGAAGCCCGGTGTTCGGGAGGCAAAGGTCTTCAGTTCATTGAAATGCGTTGTCACCGCCACCACCGCTCCCTTACGCCCGAGTTCCTCCAGAATGGCAATAGACAGCGCCATCCCTTCCGCCGGATCGGTCCCTGCCGCCAGCTCATCAATCAGCATCAGGCTGGAGCGGTCCGCGGTGTCCAGCATCCGGACAAGGCTTGCGATTTGCGCCGAAAAGGTGCTTAAGGACTGTTCAAGGCTCTGCCCGTCGCCAATGATGGCGCGGATATTCCGGAAGACGGCGAAGCAGCTTCCTTCATCCACCGGAACGAGCAGTCCGGACTGGACCATCAGCGTAAGCAGACCGAGCGTCTTCAGCACGACTGTCTTGCCGCCGGTATTGGGCCCCGTAATGATCATCCCTCTCGCTTCGGCCCCGATTTCAATATCAAGCGGCACCATGGTGCCGAGAAGCTTCGGATGCTTCCCGCCGCAGATGCGGGTATATCCCGCGTCATTCACCGGGACGCTCCTTCCGCCAATGGCCACTCCAAACTTGCCTTTGGCGAAGAGAAAATCGTACATCCCCGTGATTTCAATATTCAGGGCCAGTTCCCGCGCCGAGGACTCCAGCAATCCGGTCAGCATAGCCAGTATTTTGGCTTCCTCCCGGGATTCATCGCCGAGCAGCCCGCTCAGTTCAAACTGCAGCGACGATATTTCGTCCGGTTCCACAAACACCGTTTGTCCGCTTGTTGACTGATCCAGCACATTGCCTTTCACCTGGCGGTAATATTCCTTTTTCACAGGAATCACATAATGCCCGTCGCGGGTGCTCACCAGGTTTTCCTGCAGAATAGATCCGTATTTGGACAAAACGGACTGCATCCGCTTCTGAATGCGTTCCTTGACTCCGCTTATTTTGCGGCGGATCTTCTCCAGCTCCCGGCTCGCTCCGTCTTCAATGCGTCCATGCCGGATGCAGCGGTCGATTTCCGACTGCAGCCGCTGCTCCTCGCACAGCGATAAAGCATAGGAAGCAATGGTCGGAGCGATCTCTCCCTTGCCCGTCATGTATCGCTTCAGTTGGGAGCAGCTGCGCAGAAACTGGCTGACCGCGCTGAAATCCTGCTCGGCATACAGGTACCCGGTGCCGAGGAGCGAAACGACGAATTCGATGCCACCCAGGGATGGCAGGGGAACGCTGGCTCCTTTTTCAATGAGCGCTTTGGCCTCCGCCGTTTCCGCGAGCATCCTGGCTACCGCTACGGGATTGTCCGAAGGCGCCAGCTCCGAGATTCTTCTTCTCCCTTCATAGGAAACCGCGTGCCTGCCGAGTTCCTTGACCACCTCTCCGTATTCAAGCGTAAGCCATGTTTGTTCTTGTTCTTCCATCCGTGTGATGCCTCCTTTTTTAAAATGCAAAAAGGGGCAAAGAATGAACGAAGTCATTCCTTGCCCCTCTTGTTCTCTCCAGGTTCCGCCCTCCCGAAATGCATCAAAAAAACCGTGCTAAAGAATGCAGCACGGTTTTGGATCATTCCAAAGACATATGGCGCCTGAAGAAGGCGACAATGATGTTCCGCGTGTTCTTAACTAATTTCAAAACGAACGCTCCGGACATGCCTAAATGAGACTGCCTCTGCATATACATTCACAGAAGGCGCCCTGCTGCCGAAGTCGATCTTATGAAATTGCTTAGTTAAGAACGGTCACCAACATCAAAATCTCTCCCTGTTAATTAGGATATCCTTAATGTACCAATTACGGAGACCTCAGTCAATAACCAATCACCAAGGCAGCAAAACAGTGTCCGAACGAACAATTGATTCCCAGATATTTCCCAATTCAGACTTTTCTGTGCTTTGTTTCCCTTTTTTCTGGAATTATCCTCTACTTCCTGCAAATTTAAGGTCATTAGTGCGTTTTAGAGGGCAAGCATCGGTTTTATTGTGATGCCTTTTCGGAGTATGATGTATGTACCCGTGCTTTTGCTTTATCTATTAAATTGTCTCCGAAAGGCAGGTAGCAAACGTGTCATCATCAACTAACCGTCTCTTCAAATGGTTCAGCGGAAAAAGACCGTTCGTTATTTTCTCGCTGCTTTTAATAGTGAAGAGTTATCTGGCCTGGATGTCCATCTTTGATGGCATTCCTCCACTATCTCCACTGCTGAAAGAGATTCCTTTCATATGGGTCACTTTCTGCCTGATTGAGTATTTTGCATCTAAACGGAAAACGCTTTACTACCTAATCGTCAATTTACTGCTGACAGGCATTTTTTTCGCTGCCATTATGTATTACAAATATTACGGCGTGATCGTTACGTATCACGCGCTTCAGCAGGTGAACCAGGTTACAGCTGTGAAGAACAGCGTATTCTCGCTGCTTGACCCTTATTATTTGCTGATCTTTATAGATATTGTTGTCCTGGGTATCGTACTGATCCGGATCGCCCGGCTCCGTAAACAACAGCGGGGGCTTGAGCCGAAGCTGCGCCGGAGCCACAGAGTGGCTGTATCCGCCCTTTTCGCTCTATGCCTGGCGTTGTGCATTTTTAATATTTGGCCAAACCGCGCCAGCATGAACGAGATCAAAAAAGCGGAATCCATGGGCATTCTCAATTATGAGGCATATACCATTCTTTCCAGCAAAAAAGAACACCTGGTCGATGCCAAACAAATTAATCAGTCGGTGATTGACAAGCTGAAGGGAACCAGCAAGCCTGTGGACCCCGCTTATTATGCCGCTGCAAAAGGAAAGAACCTGATTATCATTCAGCTCGAATCGTTCCAGAATTTCCTGATCAACCTGAAGATCGACGGCCAGGAAATTACGCCGACTATGAACAAACTGGCAGGCGAAAGCCTTTATTTCCCTAATTTCTATCAAATGGTCGGACAAGGCAATACGTCGGATGCGGAATTTGTGGTGAACACATCCTTTTACATTCCGCCGAACGAAGCGGCCACCCAGAACTATCCGGACAAACAGCTGCCAAGCTTACCGAAGCTGCTTCAGAAGAACGGCTATGATACGGCGACATTCCATACGAACGTCGTCGAGTTCTGGAATCGCGGAGAGCTGTACAAGGCGCTTGGCTGGAACCGGTATTATGACCAGAAGTTCTTTGGCACCGATCATACCGTATTCTTCGGCCCAACCGACGAAGTGCTGTATGCCAAAACCATGCCCGAGCTGGAAAAGATGCAGGCAAGCGCCAAGCCTTTTTACACCCAGATTATCTCAATGACGGCCCATCACCCGTTTACGATACCGCATGAGCTTGATAGAATCACGCTGCCTGAGCGGTACCAGAATACGATGGTCGGCGATTATATCCGTTCCCAAAACTACGCCGACTGGTGCTTGGGACAGTTTATCGAGCAGCTCAAGGAAAAAGGGATCTGGGATAACAGTGTTGTGATGCTGTACGGAGATCACCAGGGGCTGCCGAAGTATTCGCTGAACAAGGATGAGCTCGCCCTGATGGAAGAAATCTACGGTCGCCCCTACAGCAATATCGATATGATCAATATTCCGTTCATTGTGTCCCTGCCGGGTACAGGGCCTGCCGTTATTGACCATGTAGGCGGCGAGGTCGATGTAATGCCGACAGCAGCCAATCTGCTGGGCATTTCTCTGGATGACCAAATTCACTTCGGTCAGGACATTTTGAACCAAACCTACAACCTGCTGCCCGAGCGGTATTATCTCCCTTCCGGTTCATTCCTGAACGATAAGGCGCTCTTTATGCCGGGGGTATGGTACAAGGATGGAGACCAGTATCCGCTTGCCAAAGACGGCGTCACGCAGGCGCTGACCACAGAAGACGAATATAACCGCGCCCTGAAGCTGCTCCAGCTATCTGATAGCTATGTCAAGCAGCTCCCGGACCGGCAGGCCAATTAACCTTAAAGTTCATAACGACAAAGCATGGAGACATCCGGGTAAAGCCAATCACGGCTTTTGCCCGGATGTTTTTCTTATATGGAGATCATCGCTCCCGGACTGCCAATTTTACACTTATTATACTTATATGTTGACTAACTATACTTAATAGCTTACAATCGGACATTATCGAAAGTTGCAAATTCATGCGAACAACGCAGTGGCAAAGGTGCCGGTTCAACGTAAGCCTTCTTGCCACTGCTTCTTCCGGTTTATTTATAAATAGAATAGAGGAGACAAACATGTTGAATAACCCTAAGTACCGCGTATTGCTGTACTATAGATTTGTCCATATTGACGATCCCGAGGCCTTTACGGCGGAGCATCTGCAATACTGCAAGGATTTGGGCCTGAAAGGCCGGATCCTCATTGCTTCCGAAGGAATTAACGGCACCGTGTCGGGAACCTGGGAACAAACGGAGAAGTATATGAATGATATGCGCAGAAATCCCCTGTTCAAGGGCATGGTATATAAAATTGATGAAGCAGAGGGGCATGCCTTCAAAAAGATGTTTGTCCGCCATAAAAAGGAGCTGGTCACCTTCCGGTACGATCAGCCCCTTGACCCTAATGTGAAGAGCGGAAAGCGCCTATCCCCGCAGGATTTCTATGAGCAGCTCCAGCAGGAGGACGTTGTCGTCATTGACGGCCGCAATGATTACGAATATGAAATCGGCCATTTCCGGGGAGCCATTCGGCCGGAGGTGGAATCGTTCCGCGAGTTTCCGGAATGGATTCGCAATAACTTAAGCCAGTTCAAGGATAAAAAAGTGCTTACCTACTGCACAGGCGGCATCCGCTGTGAGAAGCTGACCGGTTTCCTGATGAACGAAGGCTTTCAGGACGTGTCCCAACTCGAAGGCGGTATCGTCACCTACGGTAAGGATCCCGATGTCCAGGGCCGCTTGTTCGACGGCAAATGCTATGTGTTCGATGAACGCATTTCCGTGCCGATCAACCGGACCGACGAAGATGTCGTCATCGCCAGCTGCTATCATTGCGGCAAGCCCCATGACCGATATATTAACTGTCCGACCTGCAACCTGCAGCATGTTTGCTGTGAAGAATGCGAGGATGCGCATTACCGCTTCTGCTCTGCGGAATGCCGTGATCATGCTCCTGAAGACTACAAGTATGAGAAAATGGAGGTTCCCCTTTGAACAAAATGAAAGAATTGCCAACACGGGAGCACCTTCTCTATCTGCTCAAGACACGCGGGCCTTTAACCGTCAAGGAAATGTCAGTCGAACTTCAGATTACCGAGATGGCGGTGCGCCGCCACCTCGGTAATCTCGAACGGGATGGCCTAATTGAGCCCAGGCTGCAGCGCCAGGCGATGGGCAGGCCCACTTCACAGTATGCGCTGACGGACCATGCCGACAGCATGTTCCCCAAAACCTATCACAAGGTAGCGCTCGATTTGCTTGGCGAGCTTGCGGACGAAGTCGGCGAAGAAATGATCGGGAAGCTGTTCGAGCGGCGCAAGCTGAAGCTGATGAAGAACTATGAGCCGAGAATGAGAGCGGCCGGACAGGATCTCCGCGGCAAAGTCAGGCTGTTAACCGAAATGCAGAACGAGAACGGCTATATGGCCGAATGCGAAGAAACAAAAGACGGGCAATTTGTGCTGAAAGAACATAATTGTCCGATTTTTCAAGTTGCTAACGAATATAATCAGGCCTGCAACTGCGAGCTGGAGCTGTTTCAGTCCCTGCTTGGAACCAGCGTCACCCGGACGGAATGCCTCGCCAAGGGAGGCGGATGCTGCGCCTATGTGATCTCGCCGTCCTCCGGATCGGCCCATCCATGATTTTCTTCCATTTCCGACTTATGAAACATAAATGTTGACTAAGTCGGAAAAGTTTTTTACAATGCTATATGTAAGTTCTTTGAATAACCAAATTACGATCCAATCCTAAGGAGGAATTTTATCATGGCTCATCAATTGCCACCACTGCCTTATCCGGCAAACGCTCTTGAACCGCATATCGACGAAACGACAATGAATATTCACCACGACCGTCACCACAATACATACGTGACGAACCTGAACGCGGCACTGGAAAGCGCGCCTGAACTGCAAAGCAAAAGCGTTGAAGCATTGATTGCAGACCTGGACAGCGTGCCTGAAAGCATCCGTACTGCAGTTCGCAACAACGGCGGCGGCCACGCCAACCACTCCCTGTTCTGGGAAATCATCGGACCAAACGGCGGCGGCGCTCCTACAGGCAATGTCGCAGCTGCCATCGACAGCGAGCTCGGCGGGTTCGACAAGTTCAAGGAAGACTTCGCCAAAGCGGCAGCAACCCGTTTCGGCAGCGGCTGGGCATGGCTTGTTGTCAAAGACGGCAAGCTGGCTGTAACCAGCACGCCTAACCAGGACAGCCCGATTATGGAAGGCGCTGCTCCAATCCTGGGCCTGGACGTTTGGGAACATGCTTACTACCTGAAATACCAAAACAAACGTCCTGATTACATCGCTGCTTTCTGGAACGTCATCAACTGGGCTGAAGTTGAAAAACGTTATAACGCAGCAAAATAATAGAGATAACCTTTTACAGCCGGGATACAGGTGCCGAATGTGCACTCATCCCGCCCGTAAGCCAAACAACCCCCAAGCCTGATTCACAGGCTTAGGGGTTGTTTGTTTATGACGCGCCTTACATCAGGCTTCTGCCGCCGTATTGACGCCAGGCCCCGTTTGCACGCTCGCGCTGCTATCCATCTGCCAGCGCCCCGCCGCTTCGAGCTCCAGCTCCTTCTCCCTCATGCGCAGCTTCTTGCGCCCTCTCCAGCGGATCAGGGAGAGCATGCCCCGAATATATTCATCGGTGATCATGCTGACATAAATCGCGGTAATCCCAAAGCCGAAAGTTACCCCGAACAGGTAGGAACCGCCTGCTGCCGCTGCCCACATAAAGATAACGGAAATAGCCATCGTAAAAAGCGAGTCGCCGAGAGCATTTAGCGAGTTTCCCAGAGCCATGTTAAGCATTTTGCCCGGCTGCAGCAGCACATTCAGCCACAGCAGCGAACCTGCAATGGCCAGGATGGCCGGGTCGGTGGTGAACAGGCTGAGGATGCTTCTGCCGCACAGCACCAGCAGCAGCGCATTCAGGGTTACGAGCGGAAGTCCGACTGCAAGCGCTTTATAAGCAGCCCTGTAAGCCTCCTTTGTTTTGCCTCCGCCAAACAGATGGGCAATCCGAATCTGAACCGCCAGTGCAATGGAAAAACCGAGCAGAAAGCAGAACGATTCCAGTGTATTCATATAGGTTCGGGCCGCCAGCTCCTTCGTCCCGAGCATGGCCAGGAAAGAGAAGATGGCCAGCTGCGAGAATACCCAGCTTGCCGTGTTCACGCCAAGCGGCCAGCCGATATCCATCACTTCCTTGAACAGCTTGCGGTCAAACAGCCTTATATCCTTGACTCCGATCTTTCGGCAGAACGCATTCAGGAAGATGACGAACAGCGCGGTGCAAGCCAGCAGCCTGCTGGTTACCGTGGAGATGCTTACGCCTGTGAGACCCCACTGCGGAAAGCCGAACGCGCCGAAGATAAAGCAGTAGTTCATTAAAATATGCACCACGTTCATCCCTGCGGCTATGAACATGGGAGCTTGCGTATTGCCTGTGCTGCGGATGACCGTGCTTAGCGCCGTCATGATGGCCGTCAGGATCATGCCGCCTCCGACAATGGAAATGTAGGTTTTGGCAAGCGGCAGCAGCTCCTCGGGAAGCTGGAGAATGCGAGCAATCGGCCCGGGAATAGCAATCAGCAGCACGCTGAGCGCGGCCCCGATCAGCAGGGTGGCTTTAACGGCAATAACGCCGACCGTTCTTGCCTCCTCCTCCTTCCCCGATCCGATCTTCTGCGCAATCAGAATGCCTGCCCCGCTGGCTACTGTTACAAACAACGTCGTTAGCGCGTTAAACAGTTGGTTGGAGAAGCCCACCACGGCCACGGCGTTGTCGGACAAATGACTGACCATCAGCGTGTCTACCGCTCCGAGCAGAAACTGCAGAAATTGTTCAATAAAAATAGGCCAGGCCAGCATCCACATGGAGTATTTGTCAGTCGCCCGATTTTTCAACATTACAACCTCCCGAAGGGAAAGAAATGAATCTGCCATTTCCTCTTCACGTTTTTGTCTGAGACAAATTATAGATGCTATACTGAAACGGAACTATCATTTTTACAACCAATAATTTCATTTTTCCAACCTTATAAATTCCTTATCGCAAGGGGACGATCTGATGCCGATGCTTAGGTTCACGATACCTCCGCTTCCGCATTTTATTGTTTGTGATCACGGGCTGCTCCCTCAGGGGACAAGACACGGGAGCCGCCGCAATACCGGGGTATTTGATTTGCTGTTTGTCGTAAGCGGCTGCATTTATATTGGCGAAGATGACCACGAATATGACGTCTCCTCCGGAGACTGCCTGATTCTGCTGCCCGACCGCTACCACTATTCGACGGCCGAATGCCGGGAAGACACTTCTTACTACTGGCTCCATTTTCAGAGCAGCGGTTCCTGGTGCCAGCTCGATGACCAGACAGCGGCCGAACCCGATGCGGATTCATCGGGAACGCCCGTCTTTCTGCCTGCCTTCCAGACAACCGAATTTACGCAGCTGATTCCCCAGTACGTACATCTGCCGAAGCCCGGTAGCATGAACGATACGCTTGCCGAACTGACCTTGCTCGGCAAATCGCTTCATGTAGCGGGCAGCCGTTTCAAGCAGCAGCTTCTCTTTCAGGACGTGCTGCGCCTGCTCGCGGATTCGGCCTTAAGCGAAGCCCCTGCGGCCCATTCCATTTGCGCCGAACGCGCCGCCGCTTATTTGCGGGAGCATTACCGGGAAGAAGTGACTGCCAAAGCGCTCGGGGAAAGCGTTAATTTCCATCCGGTCTACATTGCGCGCTGCATGCAGAAAACATTCGGCTGCTCCCCGGCCGCCTATCTGATGCGGTACCGGCTGGAACGCTCCAAGCTGCTGCTGCTGCAGACCGATCTGTCCATCGCGCGGATTGCCGAGGAGGTGGGCTTTAACCAGGCCGCTTATTTCACCTCCTGCTTTGTCAAATACGAGGGGGTATCCCCCCGAAAGTACCGGCAGCGTTTTTGCTAGCTGACAAAAAATTCCGCAAGCCACCAAGGAAATTGTCGAAGCAACCGCAGAATATGGAAACTTTACGGCCCATAATGACGTATTATTGTATAGACTATTTCCGACCAGATTTGAAAGGAGGCTGCCTCCTCTTATGAAAAAAACACTTCATCCTGCAGCACGCTGCCTGCTCGCCGCACTGATCCTCGCCCCTGCACTGCTGTTTGCCGCTCCGGATACGCCCATTGCCAAGGCCGGCTACTTTAACGATATGTATAACGGGATTAAGGATTTCTCGGAGCTTCCTTCCGATATAAACAAGCTCAAGGAGGATTACAATTCCGCAGCGCTACAGTTGGAACAGGCGCAGAGCAGCCTTGAAGATTACCGTCAGCAAAGCGAATCGCTGAAACAGCAGAATGAACAATTGGCGCAGCAAAACCGCCAGCTGGCCGAGACGGTGAATATGCTGAAGGATGCAAACGAGGCGCGCGAAGCCACCTCCCACAAGCTGCGCATCATGCTGTATACCGCGCTCGGATTGTTCGCCGGTTATTTTGTATTTTTACGGGTCGTGCGCTTCAAGCTTCGTAAATAAAGGGGGACAAGCTGTGGACATCCAATTCGAAACGGACCATGCGCAAGTCTCCGGCGAAGCCGTCACCTTCCGTCTTGGGGAGGGGGAAACGGCGCATGTGCTCCACCCGGGACAAGTTATCGCTTACCGCGGTCCTGCCAAGGGACGGGTTGACCGCTTGATGAACGTGAAGGGCATGTACCGCAAGAAAAAGCTCATCCGGGCCGACTTTTCCGGCCCTTGCGAGTTCATTGCCGCCCTTCCGGCCGCTTACAGCCTGAAGCCGATTACTCTTGATCCAGGGAGCGATCTCTTGTACGACTATCGCCATCTGTTCCATTACAGCGACGGCATTGCCATGCAATCCCGAATCCTGAGCGTCAAAAATATGTTTATTACCCGGGACGCCATCAAGATGAAGTTCTCCGGGGAGGGACAAATCGGCATTCTGACCGAAGGATGCGTCGTTGAAGCGGCGCTTCATCCGGTTGAACCGCTGTATGTTCAGGCGGGCAGCGTCATCGCTTATCCGGAGAATGCCCGGATGGAGCTGTCCGTCTACGGCAACCATCTGGCGAGCCAGCATATGAACTATCATTGGAAAATGACCGGACAAGGCTCCGTGCTGCTGCAGGCCGGCCGGGAGAACAGGAAGCTGGAAGAGAACCTGGAGGACGAGGGGCTGTTCAAAAGAATTTTGCGTGAAGTCATCCCCTTTGGCGGAGTGTTCATTAAATAAACAAAGGTCTTATAGAGAAAATCAAAAAACTGTCTGTTATTGAACTTGAATCAGCAAGTAATGATGCAGAAGGATACATAGATAAGTTTCACCATTCTTTTTCTAAATACAATACATGCTTATTTTAGACAATGAGGTGATTCTAATGTTGATAACTATAAACCTTCTTTTTCTTAGTGCTATTCAAATAATAACCGCTATTGGCATGTTCTTTTCCTATAAACAAACTGACAACACTCTTTATGGGATACATGCACCTCATATTCAAAACTTAAACCGCAATCAATCCATTTTCCGTTACATGCTAACTGCTCTTTAGGTTTCTGTTAGTGTTGTTTACTTTGTTGGTGCTGTGAATCCCAAATTCACTTCGGGCGCTTGTTTATTGGCGGTTATTAATACTGTTCTTGAAGTTGCTGGATACTGGGCGGGGAAAGCTCCAAAGTGGATTTCTGTTGGCGGTACAATCGTTTTCGGAACAATCGCAATAATATCTCTTTCTTATCTTTAAGAGATTGCCAACGGATACGTACGTCATTCTATATCCACATTTATCTAAATTACCCATGAATATTTCAGGTTCCTGTTTATAAGTTAGAAAATAATCAAAACCTGCACGAATTGATACATAAGGTGGAGTATTCTACGCGATTCGTAGAGCCAAACAAAAAGAAGCCTTCCTTGGTTGGATAAATCCCTTTCAAGGAAGGCTTCTTAACCCGCTGGCCAAAGGCCGGACCGCATCTTATTTTTTGCCGGCGTCGATATCCTTTGAGGTCAGCCCTTCCCACACGTTCGAAATGTCGGCCTCTTCGGGATGGTCGAATACGAGAAAAGCTGTCGGCAGGTAGCGTTCCCCGTGCTCGGATGATGGGCGGTTGACAATACCGCCGTCCTTGACAAGAACCGTAGACGAACCGCCGTCCAGATTTGCGGCAATCACTGCGCCGTGCTCAAGCATGATATTCTGCACATCGTACAGGTCCGCGCCGATGCTGTAACCCGGCTGGCGTCCGTCAATGATCACGAAGATAATAGCTCCGTCCTCGCGCTGACCCATCGCTGTTCGCGGCGCAATGCCCCACCCGTCCTTGTGGTTTTTAATCTGGCCTTTCCCGTTAACGATAATTCGGGGTTTGAAAGTAACCGCCTCTTGTATATTCATATCGCTCAGTTCCTTGAGCGTATAGTGCCCCGCGATCATTTTCCCCTGCTTGTCAATGCCTACGATCTGGGTGGAGTCGCTATTCCCCAGTCCATTATAATATAGCTTTCCTTGCGAAATGACGACACCGATCGGCTTGAAGCCGTTCCCTTTCCATTTCGGGTCGTCGAATCCGCCGGCGTTCACGCCCGCGACCGCGCCAAGCCGCTGCACCATGCTCGACACCTTCTCGCCCTTGCCGCGTTTGGCCGGCACGCCCAGCCGGATTTTGGTCGGATCATGGACAGTCATGACATAACCGCGATAGCTTTTTCCTGAAATTGTATCAATTTCCACAAGCGGTTTCTGTTCCTCCGACTGGTCCGAAACAGGCATCTGGATGGTATGCGTATCTTTTTCCATTCCCATCTGCTCAAATTCTTGGTTATACTCCGCTACGCGTTTCTTGAGTCCATCTTCCCCAATAATGTACTTGGCCCATTTTCGATGCTGGGTCGTAATTAATGTATCCGCTACAAGGTAACGAAAATTGTTGCCGGAATCGGTGAAGAATAACCAGCATGCCCCAATGGCTCCCATCAAAATTATCAATAATAACGTCCGGTACAACAGACGAAACAGACTCCGTTTCTTCTTCTTTCTTCTCTTCATGCCCGCCCGCGCTTCCTGACGTTTGGGCAGCGTTGCTTGTGCCATGATTTTTCTCCTTCCTGTTTAATCGGTGAGAGGCACCTTCATAGTAAACGGTCATCGGACAAAGAAAGTTTCATTTTGTCATTACTTGACGTCTGACGGGTCTGCGAGATAAAAATGTGTTATAAATGAGATACATTATTCTCATTGTTCATCCGTGCCGCTTCGAGCGATAATCGAGAATAAGCTATAGAACTGCCAGTGAAATCAGACTTTTCAGTAGGGGGATATAAATACATGGAGAACTTGCTGATCAAAAATGCCGAAATCGTTACGATGAATGGGGCCGAAGATATCATTTACGGAGATATATGGATTGAAAACGGTCTGATTGCCGGGATCGGCGAACGCCTGAATCCTCCACAGCCTTACCGCACGATCGACGCGTCAGGACGGACAGTCATTCCGGGATTTGTACAGACGCATATCCATTTATGCCAGACGCTGTTTCGGGGCAAGGCGGACGATCTCGAGTTGATGGATTGGCTAAGGAACCGGATATGGCCGCTTGAAGCCGCGCACGACGAAGAATCGATCTACTACTCCGCCCTGCTTGGCATCGGCGAACTAATCCAGAGCGGCACGACAACCATTGTCGATATGGAGACCGTCCATCATACCGATTCCGCTCTAAAGGCCATTGCCGAATCCGGAATCCGCGCCCTTTCGGGCAAGGTGATGATGGACCGGAAGGACGATGACATTCCCCTGCCGCTTCAGGAAGATACGGCCGCCTCCATTCAGGAAAGCGTGGATCTGCTGGAGAAATGGAACGGCTACGACAACGGCCGGATCAAATACGCCTTCTCTCCACGCTTTGTCGTTTCCTGTACGGAACCGCTGCTGACAGAGGTTCGTGATTTATCCGCAAAATATAATGTAATGGTGCATACGCACGCCTCCGAGAACAGAGGAGAAATTGAAATCGTTCAGGCCAATACCGGCATGCGCAACATCGTGTATCTGGATCATATCGGCCTTGCCAATGAACGGCTCATTTTGGCCCACTGCATCTGGCTGGATGAGGAGGAGAAGCGGATTTTGCACGACCGGAAGGTCCGCGTGAGCCATTGTCCAGGCTCGAACCTCAAGCTGGCCTCGGGCATTGCGGAAACGCCGGATCTGCTGGCGCGGGATATTTCCGTCAGCATCGGCGCCGATGGCGCTCCCTGCAACAACAATCTGGATATGTTCAACGAAATGCGGCTCGCGGCGCTCATTCAGAAGCCGCAGCACGGGCCGACGGTCATGGATGCCAGAACGGTCTTCCGGATGGCCACAATTGGCGGCGCACGGGCCGTCGGCCTGGACAAAGAGATCGGCAGCATCGAAGTCGGGAAGAAGGCCGACCTTGCGATCCTCAACCTGTTCAACTTTCACACATTCCCGTCCTATGACGTCGATCCGATTTCCCGAATCGTCTATTCGGCCACACGGGCGGACGTGGAGACCACCATTATCAGCGGGCGGATCGTTATGGAGAACGGGGTCATGAAAACGCTGGATAAGCAAACCGTGCTGAAGGAGTCCAACCACAGCATTAAAAGGCTGCTAAAGCGGGGAGCTTTGGCATAGCGCACTGTACTGGAAGCTGCTTGAGGCCTTTTCCTTTGGGCAATCCATGGATCGGCAAAAAACCGCCTCATGACGAGGCGGTTTCATTATGGCCTGGTTTCCACGCTTCTCTGACCTTTTAATTCTAGTGGCCCTCCGGCGCTGCCAGCCCGATCCGTTCTAAAAGCGCCCTGCTCTCTTCGTTCAGGCCTTGGATCATCACCTTTTTCCCGTTTTGCTCGTATTTCTCAATCACTCTGGCTATTCCGTTAACAGCCGATTGGTCCCAGATATGCGTTTTCGAGAAATCGATGATAATCCGCTCCGGATCCTCGGCCACATGAAATTCGCTCATAAAATGATGCATCGTTCCGAAGAACATTGGGCCTGAAACGGTGTAAACCTTGCTTCCATCGTTCTTAATCGTTGAATGAAGTTTAACAATAGCCATTTTCCAGGCGAATACAACCGAGCTTAAAAGAACTCCTGCTGCAACACCAATCGACAAATTGTCCGTTGCTACGACAATAATTACAGTCACAACCATGACTATAGCATCGGGGAGCGGGATTTTGCGCAACCCGCTAACCGATTTCCAGTCAAACGTACCTATACATACAACGATCATGACGCCGACGAGAGCAGCCATTGGAATTTGCTTGACAATATCGCCAAAAAGCACGAGCAGTATAAGCAGAAAGACGCCTGCTACGAGGGTGGACAGACGGGTTCTTCCGCCGGACTTGATGTTGATCATCGATTGTCCGATCATGGCGCAACCGCCCATACCTCCGAAAAATCCAGTCACGATCTGGGCCATGCCTTGTCCCCGCATTTCCCGGTTTTTATCGCTGGCCGTATCCGTAATATCATCAATCAGCATCGCCGTCATCAGCGATTCGAGCAGACCGACAAAAGCCATAGAAACAGAATAAGGCAAAATAATAAGAAACGCCTCCCACGTCAGTGGGATATCCGGCAGATGGAACGTCGGCAAATCACGGCTAAGCGCACCCATATCGCCAACCTTGTAGACATCCAGATGGAAGGCTATCGTCAGCACAGAGACGACCACAATTGCCGCAAGCGCTGGGGGAACGGCCTTCGTCAATTTCGGAACGACGTAAATGATGACAAGCGTCAGCGCAACGAGCGCGTACATGATCCATCCTTGCCCCTTAAAGTGCGTAAGCTGGGACATGAAAATCAGAATGGCAAGCGCATTGACGAACCCTGTCATCACCGGCCGCGGAACAAAGGTTATAAACCTGCCAAGCTTAAGCGATCCCAGTATAATTTGAAAAACGCCAGCCAGCACAGCTGCGGCAAAGAGATACTCTACACCATGCTCCTTCACAAGCCCCGTTACCAGCAATGCGATGGCTCCGGTAGCTGCGGAAATCATGCCCGGCCTTCCACCTGCAAAAGCGATCACAATCGCCATTGTAATGGACGCATACAATCCTGCCATCGGACTGACCTGGGCCACAAGCGAAAAGGCGATCGCCTCGGGAATGAGCGCAAGCGCGACCGTCATCCCCGAGAGTACATCGGTGCGCGCGTTCGAAAACCAATTCTTGTTCAGCTGTCCAAAAAACAAAGACTAATCCTCCTTAATGAATAATTTTAAATCTTTAATCCGGTGCAACGCCTAGGGTTCCATTATACTTTAACGAAAAAAAGCACTCCAAGACTCATTTCCAAGCATGAAAACGCTAAAATATCTATTATTCTTTAAAAATATCTGGATATCTCTTGATTAGTCATGTTATGTTTCGCAGCCTATACAAAAAAAATTCCCAGAGCGGGCTCTCTTTTCGAGGGACTTCAGACACGCTGTTCCGACTCCCGGCAACGTATGAAGTCTTTAAAGCAAAAAAACGTCCGAAATGGACGTTCTCTTCACCTTCATATATTCAGTTCATAAATGACGATTTCCCTGCCATCGGGCTTCTTTCTATGCTCAATCGGTTTGAAATCTAAATTTTCCCAGAATCGATGGGCGGGGTCATTGTCTATGGCGACGCCAATCCGAAATCCGCTGACTTTTCGATCCTTCATCATGCTGCAGAACAGCTCAAATGCGAATCTGCCGTAGCCTTGCCTCTGATATTTCTTGTCGATCAGCAAGAGTCCAAGCCAGGTGCAGCCATCGGCCGGATTCTTCATCAAAAACTCCAGCATCCCGATCCGTTCATCGCCATTCAGTATAAAATATCGTTCTGCACCGAGTTCTTCAGACTCTTGAATCTCCTGAAGCGCTTCTTCCAGCGCAAACGACTCTTTTCCTTTGGTTACCCGGTTAAAAAATGGATCTGAATTCATAATCTGCATTTCCCATCGAACCTGTCCTGTCTTGATTCTCTCCAAGGTTATCATGTCTGCTTCTGCTCCTGCTCCTTGATTATCTTGGAGTTCATTGTAACCTAGAAAACCGCTTTGCGCCACACCTGCAGTCAGCGCGTTAAGCCGCTTGTTCCCCGGGTCGAAATGACAATCAGATCCGCTTCTTCCTGAGCCCTTGAGAAAACGTACCGTATAATAGGAAGACCCGTCCGAACTACCGTTGGACGGGTCTCTTGCATTAGGCTGCACGCGTTCCGGGAAAACGCTGCCGTTCCCTATCTCACTCCTTGCGCTGTCAGCTCTCTTCCATCATTTTTGTTCGGCGTTTATTTTGTCAATCGTGCCAAACAACAGCCGGTAATAGGCTTCGGAATTCGGCGTAAAATCTGCCAGCGTCACCCTTTTGTTCATGCTGCCGCACGTTCCCTTCACACGGTTAAGCAGCACGCCTTCCCGGGTCTGGATTTCTTCTTGTTCCCCATTCAGGAGCGCCTTGTACTCTTGTAGCCCGATCAGGAACAAGCCGGAAATTTCGCTCCTTTGGAACGGATATTCCTTGAGCGGTACTCTGCTTTCCAGCAAAAATACATGGTTAAACTCCCGGTCGGTCAACTGCTCGGATATCAGACTTTCCTGAGCTACCATACCGCAGTAGATCAGTTCCCCGGCTTCGGAAGTTATTCCGAGTTCTTCTTCCAGCTCCCGTATGCCGTCAGCAGGAGTTTCCCCCGCAAGCAAATGTCCCGCGCAGGAAATGTCCAATTTCCCCGGAAATGTGTCCTTATCCTCTGCGCGCAGCTGAAAGACCAGCCCCGGGTTGCCGGGTTCCTGCATATTGACAACCCAGCATTGAAAAGTCTGATGCCACAGTCCCTCGGCATGCACTTGCCGGCGGCTGGCCGTCCCTGTCTTTACCATCTGCTCGTTGAAAACATCGAGCATTTCATCGGATGACATAGGTTCCCCTCCCGCTCTCATCACTCTCTCAAAGCTTCAAATCGAACTTGAAGCTCACTGCCTGCAACCAATTATATGAATACGACTATATACGCTCGGCTGCAAGTCTCTTTAGCTGCACTCCCTTGGGCAATACGGAGGCGATGAACCCGCGCACCTTGTGCAGTTCGTCTTCGCCGGCAAGGATGGCCACGATCCCTCGATCCTCGCTCGAGCGGATCAAACGCCCAATCCCTTGCTTAAGCCGTAGCAGCATATACGGCAGATCGACTTCCTCAAACGGGGCGGACGACTCGGACCGCTTCGCCATATATACCGGATCATGCGGCGGATAAGGCAAAGACCACAGAATAACATTGGACAGCGATGGCCCCGGTATATCCAGCCCTTCCCACAAGCTGACCGCGCACAGCACGCTGTGCTCGTCCCGCTGGAAGGCCGATATCAAATGGCTGATCTCTCCATCGCCCTCATACAGAAACCGGAACAAACTTCCTTCGGGTCTGCCGCTGCACTTCTGCTTGAATTGCAGCAGCTCCTCCCGGGTCCGGAACAGCGCAAGCGCCCTTCCTTGCGTCCGGTTGATCAGCTTCAAGGCAGTATCCACTTTTGCATCCAGACTACCTTCCGGCAGCTCCGGTACAAAGGCTTCCATCAGACTTTCATAATCGTAAGGAGAATCGACGGAAAAAGACAAGTACTCCTTTACGCCAAGACTGTCTCCCACATAGCGGAACGATTTGTCCACCGACAGGGTGGCGGAGGAGAAAACAATCGGCATGTCCCGGCTGAACACACGCTCCTTAAGCACCTGTTTGACGTTCCTTGGCATGATGCACAGCGTCAGTCCATCACGGTCTTCGGTCGTCCAACAAATCAGGGCGCCCGACTCTTCGAACAGCTTCAGCGCTATTCCCATCATTTCCAGATGCTGCTCCACGATGCGCAGCTGGTAGTTGTCCAGGGTATACAGCTCGCTTTCAAACACCAGTTCCTCCTCAATAGTCGCAAGGATATCCCGGAACCGGCGAATCTCCCGCAGCAGCTTGTCACTCAGCTCCACGCTCTTTCGGTCAGAGCCCGGAATGCTGCGGCTTTGGCCGCGAAGGATCTCGAACGTCAGGTCGCTTTGCTGGATGGCTTCATCAATCAGCACGGCCAATTGTTCACGGATCTCATTCTGAAGGAGCCGGCTGATCAGCTCCTCAAAGACGACATGCTTCATCTTGTAGCCCAGCGCCTTCATCGCTGCGGCTTCGAGCAGATGCCCTTCGTCAAAGACGACCGCGTAATGCTCCGGAAGCAGAGGAAGCTGGCCTTCCCGCTTGCGTCCTTCATAGGTCCATACGTGCTCCATATAATAATCGTGAGAGCAAATGATAAGGTCCGCCGCTTTCCGGTAATAGTCGCGCGATAACGTCTGGCCGCAGCGATGGCGCTGCTCGCAGGCAAAGCAGTCCTGGAAAGAATCCCAGTTGACCCTGCTCCACTGCTCATCGCTCAGCTCGGGGTAATTGTTGCGATCCCCGTAAGGGTGAAACTCCTGCATAGCCGCATAGGAATGCACAAAGTCCGGCAAGCTGCCGTACAGATGCTCAAGCGGCAAGCTCCCTTCACTGCCCGTTCGGACCTGGTCCAGTTTGTTCAGACACATATATTGGTCCGGCGATTTGGCAAGCCGGGCGTCGATCTCCATATTCATGTGGAGAGCCAGCTTGGCGATATCGCCTTCAGGCTTCACAAGCTGCTGAATCAGCGATTCATCCGCGCAGGCGATGACCGCGGGTCTCCCCGCATAACGGGCATAACAGATGCTGTAGAGCAAATAGACCAGCGTCTTGCCCGTGCCGACGCCCGCCTCGGCAAAAATCGGCATTTTGTCCGCAAAAGCCCGCTCGAGCTGATAAGCCATATAAATTTGCTCATCGCGGATTTCAAAGCCCGCCTCGGGAAGCACTTCATAAAATACATCTCCAACCCACTCGCCTACCTGCTCTACAAAAGGTCTGGAAGGATCATAATCAAACGGAAACCGGTTCACGCGCCTGGCCAACCTCCAACAATTCATTTTCAAACATTCGGGTAAAAATTAATTATCACATGAAGGCCGGATAAACACAATCGCCGCCCGGCATTCCAAGATTGTCAGGCAGGCGCCTCAGCCTTATTTTTGGAAATTCCAATTTTTATCGCCATAACAGCCGCGAACAGACATACCAAGCCAGCCGCAAGGAAAGGCAAGGTATAGCTGCCGAGCATATCCCTCATGACGCCAGCTCCATAAGCTGCTACCGAAGCTCCCAACTGGTGAGCAACTGCAATCCATCCGAATATCATGCCCGCCTTTTCTTTGCCAAATTCCATCGTGGCAAGCTTGACGGTTGGCGGAACAGTCGCAATCCAGTCCAGGCCGTAAAACACCGTAAAGATCATCAGCATAGCTGAATTGGCATCCAGCGCATACGGCAAATAAAGGAGAGACAAGCCTCGGAGTCCGTAATACCAGAAGAGCAGCCAGCGGCTGTCGAACCGGTCGGAGAGCCACCCCGAAAGCGTTGTGCCAACGAGATCGAACAAGCCCATCAGGGCCAGCAGCCCGGCCGCCGTTACCTGGGGAATGCCATGATCGCCGCTAGCGGGAATAAGGTGTGTGCCAATCAAGCCGTTCGTTGAAAAACCGCAGAAGAAAAAGGTACCGGCCAGCAGCCAGAACACCCTGCTGCGAAAGGCCGAACGGAGCGCAAGCAGCGGCGCAAGGAACAGGTTCCCCTGAAAAGGTTCAGGTTTAACAAGCTCTTCCGCTCCGTAGGGAGCAGCCCCGACATCATAAGGATGGTTCCGCATCCAGACCGCTACGGCAATCAACAGAACAACAAGAACCGCAACCGCCGCGTAAATGGCATTTTTCCAGCCGGATGTCACCGTGATATGCGCGAGCAAGGGCAGGAACAGGAGCTGACCTGTCGCAGCGCTGGCCGTAAGGATTCCGATCACAAGCCCCTTTTGCCTTGCAAACCAATGATTAGTTACCGTTACGCCGAGGACATTCGCCATCATGCCGGTACCAAGTCCGGCAAGCAGCCCCCAAAGCAGCTCAAACTGCCATAAAGCCGTCATGACAGGTGTAATCGAAAGCCCGACCGCCAAAGCGCCCAGAGAAACCAGCAGCATCCGGCGAATACCAAACCTCTCCAGCAGAGCGGCAGAGAACGGCCCCATCAGACCGTACAGTAAAATATCGAGAGATACGACGCTGGAGATTTCTCCCCGGCTCCAGCCGAATTCATCCTCGAACGGGAGCATAAAAATGCTTGGCATTGAGCGGATTCCCGCCGACACAAGCAGCACGACAAAGGTAATCAGGACCACAAGCCATCCGTAAAAAAATTTAGGCGATTTTGCTGTTGTTGATGTATTCACAAAAGATCCACTCCTTTATCTATTTTGGTTGTACAAACAACATATTATTCGAGAAAATATTATTTTCTCTCCAGCTTCTCACTGGCCATCTCGTTGTCCTTCGTCAGCTCATCCGAGACGGCGGCCCCGAGAATCGCTTCATACCGGCGTTGCAAATTCTTAGAGGCATCGCGTATGGACTCTTCCAGACTTTTGCCTTTATCCGTCGGATATACAAGGACCGTCTTGCCCTGCCCTTTACGCTCCACCAATTGCTTGCCCTCCAGCTTGTCGATAAAGCGCGTCAAGGTAGAAGGGGTGATGTACAGCTTCTCGGCCAATTCCTTTTGCGATATACCCGGAGTTCCATTAACCAGCAGAATCAGATAACCGTACATCGGGGTTAGTCCTGTCGGCGCGAACTCTTCTTCAGCGATCTTGGTGATGGCCCGGCTTAAACGATTAGTCGTGAAAAATAAGCAATTGTGCAAAAAGCTGTCATTCATAGCTAAGATCATCCTCATTTATTTTGTATGTACAACAATAATACAGTTTTCCTTTATTTGCAATAGGGAAAAATCTAAGCAGTCCCTTTGCAATATGTTCATAGACTTGGGTTGTTACTTCGGTTGAACCGCTATATTTATAAGGAAACTGCAGCGGGAAGGGCGTCTTCCGGACAGCCACGGAAACTTTTCATTTAACCCGCGGCTGCGCCTTCCTGATGTCGCTCGGCGAGCTCTGTTATTATCAGGCGGACGAAGAAGATCCCTGGAACTTCTCATGGGTTGCCTTTAACGGGACTCAGGTCGAAACGTATTTGCAGCAGGCGGGATTCACCCATGATTACCCGGTCATCGCCTGCGGGCGGGATGCGGAAATAACGGAGTGTCTGGACCGGCTGTTCGACGCCACTCAACAGGTTTACGGCAACACGCTGCGGAGGACCTCCGCCTTGTACGCCTTTCTGTCCATCCTGCTCGAACCTTCGCCCAAAGAGGCCTGCCTTCCCCAGAAGCACCAGATCAAAAACGCATATGTCAAACAAGCCATTTGCTTCATTAAGGCTAATTATTCACGGCCTATAACAATCGAAGAGCTGGCGCAGACGCTCGGACTGAATCGTAAATATTTTGCCGAATTGTTCAAGTCCGCTGCCGGCATGCCGCCACAGCAATATTTAAGCCGGTACCGGATGAGCAAGGCCTGCGAATTGCTGGAAAGCTCGGAGCTGTCTATCAAGGAAATCGCCTACTCTGTCGGGTATACGGACCAGTTGCTGTTTTCACGTATGTTCAAAAAGATCATCGGCATGTCTCCATCCGACTATCGGGTGAGCGAGGGACAGACCGGCCTGAGACAAGACTACCCATAAAGGCAACCCGCCCTGTTTCTCGCCTAATTATGAACAACCACCGGCTTCGCGAGGCTGCTGAAGCCTGCCGCCGGTGGTTGCCCGCTTTGGTCCACTTAAAACCTTCCGGACCTGAAAATAGCATAGATGAGCCACAGGACAAGCAGTCCTGCAATACCGAGGCCGATCTCGACCACGGGGAAATCCCATAGGACCGACTGCTGATGTCCCATGGACGAACCAATAATCAGCCCCATCATGATAATGCTGAACGATAATAGAACGATGCTGAAAGACACCCGATTGCTGATCCGGTCCAGCCTGCCCAGGATGGTGTTTAGTTCCGGCGCGGTAACCTCGACCTGAACCTTGCCCTTTTTCATCAGCGAGCTCAAAACCTTCAGGCTTTTCGGCACATCACTCAGCAGGTCCAAATAATCCGGAATGTTATCCGCCCACCTTCTGAAAACCTTCGCCAGATTGAACCGGTCCCTGAGCAGGAGATGGCCGTAAGGCTCAGCGATATCAAATATGCTGATATCCGGATCCAGGGCGGTAACAACCCCTTCCATCGTCAGCAAAGCTTTCCCGACCAGGGTCATTTCCGGAGGAATGACAATATGATGGCGGAAGGCGACCCGAAACAAATCGTTAACGGCTTCTCCGATGCTGACCTGGCTGAGCGGGACATTATAATATTTTTCCCTCAGATCATCCACGTCCTGACGCAGCTTGGCTTCTTTTACATCGTCCGGAACAATGCCCATGGCAGAGATCGCCCTTAAGATTCCCCTGGTGTTCTGGTTCCTTAATGCAATGACCATCGATGCGAAGTGCTGCTTCATCTCGGGGGACAAGCGGCCCACCATACCGAAATCCAGCATGGCGAGGTCTCCGCCCGTAAGCACGAGCAAATTGCCGGGATGGGGATCTCCATGGAAAAATCCTTCCACTAAAATTTGATGAAAAATAACGGACGCAATCCGGTTCGCCAGCATTTTCCGGTCAATTCCGGCACGAACCAGACGATCCGTATCCGACAGCTTGATGCCTGAAATAAATTCCATCGTCAGCACCCGGCGTGTACAGTAGTCCCAATATACTTTCGGAATCGTCACGGACCCGGGCCGCTTGCATTGAGCAGCAAACCTTTCGCCGTTTCGCGCCTCCGCATTGTAATCCAGCTCGGCCAGCAGCACTTTGGCAATTTCCTCTACAATTTCGCGTACCCTGTAATTTTTGGCCCATTCCAGCCGGTCCTCGGCGATTCGGGCAAGCTCCGCCAAAATGTCCAAATCGGTGCGCACCATTTTTTCGATATCCGGACGCTGCACCTTCACCGCAACCCTCGTTCCATCCTTCAGCTCGGCCTCATGGACTTGTCCTATCGATGCGGCAGCCATAGGCACGGCCTCGAACCTGAGAAACAGTTCGCCAATTTTGCCGCCTAATTCTTCTTCAATAATTGCGGCCGATTGCTCATAGGGAAATGGAGGGACCTTGTCCTGCAGCTTCTCCAGCTCCGCGACGATGTCCGCCGGAATTAAATCAGGCCGGGTACTGGCGATCTGCCCCAATTTCACATAGGTGGGTCCCAGCTCTTCCAGGATCAGACGAATCCGCTCCCCCCGGGTTTTCACCGGGGTATTCCGGCCCCTTCCGATAAATGGAACGCTGTCAGGAAAGCCAAGCTCGTGAACCATATAGCCAAAACCGTTGCGGGCAAGCGCCATCGCAATTTCCCGGTACCGAAGAAGGTGCCTCACCCGTTTTCCCGCCTTCATCCCATTCCTCCTCTCGGAGCAGCCCGGATCTCTCTGACGCTACCCTTCGGCTTTGTCCTGGTTCAGCTTTTGCTCCAGCAGCTCAACCCGTTTCGTTAATTCCTCCACTTGCTCCTTGGTCGCAAAGTTGTGTGCTCCGATCATTTTCTGTACTCGTTCGTTGACCATAGTCTCGATATTGCGCTTTGCTTCCTGTCCTTTGGCGACAAGGTCATTGACCACATCCGACGACTCGCTGCGCGAGAGCTCGCCTTTCTTTACCAGCTCGTCAACCGCCTTCTCGATTTGCTCCTTGCTTTGCACCGCAAGTCCAAGCCCAAGCGACAGCGCCCGGTTAAACAGATCCCTCATCCTTCACCTGCTCCTTTCGTTATTAATTTCATATGACTTACCCCTTTGTTTTATTTTACCACTATTTCCTCTTCCGCATTCTGCCGAGGACGAATCAGTGAAGCAAAAATATAATACTTGCAATCAACTTTATAAAAAATGCTAGGGAGTCAATGCCCTAGAGAACAGCCGTACGCTCTCCTCGATAAATTCGTTTAACGAGCCTTCCGGAGTGGGGTCTTGTTCGTGCAAGCTGCTGATAAACGCGCCGTAATTCATCCACATGAAAGACAACGCCTGCATTTCAGGATTCGTCGTCAACACCTTGCCCTGTTCCGCCATTGTAATTAAGTACCTCGTTAAAAGATTTTTCAGATGTTTAGGATGGCGCCCGGCCTCCCGATAAACCTCTTCCGGAAGACTGCTGCTGCCTCTTTGAGCGATAAAAATTAATTTTCTGTTCCGATTCATGATTCTATGATACGTTCGGCTGATCGTGAGAAGGTCCGAATGGAGTTCCCATATAAGGGATTCATTAAAAAGCTTTGTCATCTCTTCGGCATAATGATAACGGTTGAACGCGGCCTCCAGCAGTTTCTGCTTCGTTCCGAAATGACGAAATAACGTAACTTCGTTCACTCCGGCAGCAAGGGCAATTTCCTTGGTTGTCGTACCGTCATACCCTTTCTCGGCCATGAGATCAATTGCTGCCAATAGAAGTCTATCACTGGTATTTGGATTGCTGCTCATTGATTTCCCCTTCTTTAATGCAAGTGTTCACTTACAGCGTTAATTCTATTCGAGTGTCGCTGCAGTGTCAAGAACAGGAAGCGTCTGGTCTGAAAATATAATAAGCCCGCGGTTTACGCGGACTTTTCAACCTGAATCTGAATGGCTTGCAAAAAACGCCTGTCCCCTAAAGGCATCGGGCCTCTACGCTTTATGGGCATCCTCCTGCCGGATATGCTCCAATAAAGCCCGGCAGCCCTGGCCAACAAGATCGTAGACGTGCTCAAAGTTTCCCGTGTAGTACGGATCGGGAACATCCTGACCTTTCGATCCAGGCACGAGATCAAGCAGCTTGATAACCTTGGCTCCCGTCCCCTTCGTTAACCGGCTCAGATTATCCACATTGGACGCGTCCATGGCCACGATATAATCAAACTCCGAACCATCGTTTGCCGTTATCTGTCTCGCCCGAAGTCCCTCATAGGAAATGCCGTGTTGGTCGAGTATTCTGCGGGTGCCATGGTGCGGAGGCTCACCTGTATGCCAGTCTCCGGTTCCCGCCGAATCAATGACAAACTGGTCTTCCATGCCTTCCTGCCGAACCAGATGACGGAACACCGCCTCAGCCATCGGAGAACGGCAAATATTGCCCAAGCAGACAAACAAAATCTTTGTCTTGTTTTCTCTGTTCACTAAGCTTCACCTCACCCCAGATACTACAATACGGTCATCTTAATCGCAAGAATGGGAAGCCCTAAACTTGGTAACGAAGGACCAAGGAATAATCCTTTGGCCAGTACCTGGGCATAAAGCGCTAATCTGTCATGCAAGCTTCGGCAATCTGGCCGCTTCCGAAACCTGGGCGGCGTGGAATTTGCACCCACTGCGCAGGTGAACTAAACTTAAATTTAACGGGAGAACAACTGATGCTCCTGCTATCAATCATGAAGGGTAGAGAGGATGGATGACGGCCATGAAATATGTAAAACTCGGAAATACCGGGATGGATGTCTCCCGGCTTGCCTTGGGATGTATGAGTTACGGAGAGCCTTCACGCGGCGCGCATGCATGGACGCTGAATGAAGAACTGAGCCGGCCTTTCATCAAAAGGGCGCTGGAGCTTGGCATCAATTTCTTTGACACCGCGAATATTTATTCCGACGGGACGAGTGAGGAAATTGTCGGGAGAGCGCTGAAGGATTTTGCGAACCGGGATGAAGTCGTCATCGCCACCAAGGTTCACGGCCAGATGCGCAACAGCCCTAACGGAAAAGGCTTGTCGCGCAAAGCGATTTTGTCCGAGATTGACCACAGCCTCCGGCGGCTTGGAACCGATTATGTGGACCTGTATCAGATCCACCGCTGGGATTATAACACCCCGATTGAAGAAACGATGGAAGCTCTTCATGATGTGGTTAAAGCCGGCAAAGCGCGTTATATCGGCGCATCCTCCATGTACGCCTGGCAGTTCCAGAAGGCTCTCTTCACGGCCGAACGCCACGGCTGGACCCGGTTTGTCAGCATGCAGAATTACCTGAACCTGCTGTACCGGGAAGAGGAACGCGAAATGCTGCCGCTGTGCGAAGCGGAGAACATCGGGGTGATCCCCTGGAGTCCGCTGGCACGAGGACGGCTCACCCGGGATTGGGAAGAAGCAAGCGTTCGCTCCGAAACGGACGAAGTTATAAAAAAGCTGTACACGACAACCGCCGAGGCCGACCGCAAAGTAGCCGCAGTGGTCAAGGAAATCGCGGAAGAACGCGGCGTTCCCCGCGCGCAAATCGCGCTCGCATGGGTGCTCCAGAAGAAGCCGGTAACCGCTCCGATCATCGGAGCGACCAAACCGCACCATCTGGAGGATGCCGTGGCTGCACTGGAAATTACGCTGACATCGGATGAGATCAAGAGACTTGAAGAGCCGTACGTACCGCACCCTGTGCTGGGGTTTGCGTAAAGCATTGGTCCGAACTTATTGCTGATTCTTTAGCCTAGTTATTTGCCATATTGCTTACAGGCTGCCGCGTGAGGGATGCGGCAGCCTTTTTAAAAGCCAGCAAGCCGCGATCATTTCCTAACGACTTGTAAACTGGCGTGTCCGCTTTCCGCCTCTTTAACCTGAAGCACAGTCTCTCCCCTGAACGTTGCTTCTTGAAATCCAGCGTTCCCTTGTTCCAGCGAAAGCAGCCTTGTCTTCATCTCGAGTCCGCCCCGATATCCGGTTAAGGCTCCGCTTTTGCCGATTACCCGGTGGCAGGGAACCGTGATCAATAGCGGGTTGGCTCCGACCGCTGCTCCGACCGCCCGTACTGAAGCCGGTTTCCCGATATGACGGGCAACATCCGAGTAGGACCAGGTTTCCCCATACGGAATTTGACGTAGAGCCTCCCAAACAGCCGTTTGAAACGGCGTTCCCTGCAAATCGGACGGAACGGTGAAGCTGCTTAGGCGGCCCTCCAAATATTCCGCTAGCTCAAGGGCAAAGGGCCGCA
Organism: Paenibacillus caui; assembly: GCF_019904135.1. Taxonomy (GTDB): domain Bacteria; phylum Bacillota; class Bacilli; order Paenibacillales; family Paenibacillaceae; genus Fontibacillus; species Fontibacillus caui. The sequence goes on from NZ_JAIOGQ010000007.1 coordinate 100,467, forward strand.
TACGTTCGTCATCTCGCACGAGCGAGCTGCCAGGTCTACGTTTCAGCACCCATTCCTCTAGCTCCGCATAAGGCTTGTTTGCCGATCCGACATAGCAGAGTCCGGTGCTGCTTGCGGCGATGTGAATATGCCAGTCCTCATGTTTCACAATTGTCCAGCAGACGGTACTCTTGCTCAGTTTCATCATTAGCTCCCTCCATATCTGGGTTCATTGCTTGCTGTACCTTGTTTCGCTGCCTGTAACCGGCAGGAGTGCCCCCCGTTATACGCTTGAATAGCGTTATGAAATAAGAGGTATTGGGCAGTCCCACCATAGCGCCAATCTCTGCTATTGACTGATCGGTTTGCACCAGATACTGCCTTGCCCGCGCGATGCGGGTACGCCTAAGATATTCGGTTGGCGTGATCGCCATGACCTTCTTAAAGGTCCGGTGCAAATGATAAGGGCTGCCATGGCACATTTCGGCGAGAAACTCAAGCGATATCGGCTCGGAATAATTTCTGTCGATATATGCTGTCATGACAGCCACCCACTCCTCGTCCGGCAACCGTTCCCCGGTCGGCTTGCAGCGCTTGCAGGGACGGAATTGCTCTTGCAAGGCTTGGGTGGCCGACGCAAAAATCCGCACATTTTCACGCTTCGGAGCCTTGGATTTGCAGGATGGACGGCAGAAGATGCCGGTAGACTTGACTGCATAGAAGAAGTGACCGTCATAGGACGGGTCATTCCCTAGAATAGCCTGCCATTTCTCTTCGGTCAGCTCCTGTTCCTTACTGCTGCTTGTACCCGATTCCCTTCGTTTTGACATGCCTATCACCTCTGTGAACAGTATAGCCTTTTGACATGCCCGATGTACGATTTTTGCAATGAAAAAGCAAGATAGTGAAATTAATGCTCATTTCCGCTTCATGCCGCGAATTTTCCGTTTCTAGGAATGTTATTCGAACGAGATTTCCCACAGATAGATGGATGCAACGGAACCGTAAGGTGAGTAACAAAGACGGTATTCGTCAAACTGCCGTTTCGTTAATTGGTCCAAACCGTACAATTTCATCATGCCCCGTCGAATGGCGGCATCTCCCCAACTGACTATATCGCGGCGCTCCATCGAGTTGATTAGCAGCATTTCAGCCGTCCATCGTCCCACTCCATTTAGGCCTGTCAGCCTGCGAATGACCTCGTCGTCAGACATCCGGTGCAGCTCCTCCAGGTCGAGTGCGCCCTCCTCGATCGTCATTGCGATCTGATGGATGCAGACCGCCTTTTTCATCGTGATTCCGCACCTTTGGATCTCGCCCGGTGTTTGTTTAGACAGGTTGTTCGGACTGATTTCGCCGAGCTGATGCTGCATATTGTCCCAAACCGTCTTGGCGGCTTTTACGGAAATAAGCTGTCCTATAATGGCATAGACGAGGGCGCTGAACAAATCGGGAATCACGCTACGCTCCACTTTGCCCATTCTGGTTATCGCCGCTCCAAGCGCCGCATCTCTTTTACTCAAAAAATCCATTTCAGCCTGACCGTAGTCAAAATACTTCGTTTCAACCCTTGGCATATGGCAGTAATCTCCCGTTCGTTTCTATAGCCCTTCCGATCTTCACTGCTAAGGGTTAAAATCCTTGCTGGCTTACAAAAATCTGATGGTCTGCAAATACGGCTCTAAGCCGGTCATAAACCATGCGCTAAGCTGAAGGATCATACCATTCCTCCATATCCATCTGACTATATAATGAGCGTATGCCGAGCCTGCCAGTCCTTCTTCCTCCGCTGCCGTCACCCATAAAATAGTCATCCACACAGACCCGATCTGCCACCTTGCGAAGGGTCATCGCAAACGAGGGACTGCTGGGAAGCACCCGAGCAATGGTCGCCTAGGTCGAACACCCGCCGCCCTGAGGTGCTCCAACGCTTTTAATCTGGCCGCAATGGGCGGAGCAGCGGGCGTAAAGTGCCGACGCATGGGCTCCAAATCCGTTTCCACGGTCATGCTGACCCTTACTTGCCCTTTAAGCTTCCGGAGCAAATCGGTATCTCTGACCACGAGGGGACTGCGAGTCTGGACGCTACAGAAAATCGGGAGGATCCAAAGTCATCACTTCAAGCAAGGATCTCGTTATTTGTTCCTTGTATTCGACAGGCTGGTAAGGATCGGTGCTGGAAGACATAAACACGGTTACCTTGCCTTTGGACTTGGCTTTTCGAAGCTCTTTTTGCAGCAGAGCGGCTGCGCCTAGCTTGACGTCTACCCAGCTGCCCCACTCTTCCGGGCGGAATGTGGATATCGGCATTTGCCGAACATAGCAATAGGAGCAGGCGAACGAGCAGCCGGCATAGGGATTCAGGGAATGGGTATAGCCGGACAGAAAGCCGGTTCCTTTGTTTATGGCAGGAAAAAAATTCGACAGATACAAGACGCTGCCAGGGTGACCCACTATAATTTGATTCAACATGAAATTAATGCCGTATGGGACAAGTAAAGAGATTCTCCAACAGATCCCCGCCGCTAAAGAAATGGCAGTGTATAATATGAATCGACCTTTTACTTCTTGCTCAACAATCGCCCCATATAGTTCAATAACGTCAATGAGTTGTGTCCATAAAAATAGTATCGATAATCTTATTAATGTGAATTTCTGCTGTATTTAATGAATGAATATTTAAATCTTCATTTTTGATTAACATAGGAATTTCTGTGCAACCTAATATGACCGCTTGTATACCATCTCTATCTGTCATTTGTTCAATGATATTTAAAAAACCTTTTTTTGTATCGTTGTTCACGATGCCATTTTCTAATTCTTCTACAATTTTTCTATGAATGTATTCCTGTTCCGATTGATTCGGTACTACCATCTCTATGTTATGAGAAATAAATGGTTTTTTGAAAAAATCATTTTCCATCGTAAACTTTGTTCCTATAAGACCAATCTTTTCTAAGCTCAATTCTTTTGCTTTTAAATAAGTTTCTTCTACCATGTTTATCATAGGTACTTGGACTTTTTCTTGAACTTGTTCAAAAACAATATGTGGTGTGTTTCCAGTAAACACCACAAAATCAGCCCCAACACTTTCTAATTTTTGAACAGCATCAGTTAAGTAATTAATTAACTCTTGTGTCTGTCCATTCATAAGCAAATGAAATATCTTGTACATATTAATGCTGTTAATAAAGAGTTCCGGTAAATCTTCTTTGCTTCCAATCTTTTCTTGATATTTAGAAATGATTGATTGGTAATAATCTACTGTTGATTCTGGTCCCGTACCTCCAATAATTCCAACCTTTTTCATCTTATCAGTCCCTTACTTAGATATTTTTACATTTTAGTATAAGCTAATTGAAGTTAGATTTGGATTTGAGTCAATATTTGGACACGACAGATTGTAATATGAAGTGCAACAGGTAAACAAAGAAAACGCCCATGTATGGATTCGTGTAAAATGGAAGTTACCACACTAACCATTGAACAGGAGAACCCAACATGAGCTACTCTGATCGTAGCATAATTGAACGCAGTAAACTAGAAACTTTACATCGTCTTGGCTGGACAACGCACCAAATTGGTCGTGAGCTAGGTAGACATCATTCTACGATCGCCCGTGAAATCAAGCGAGGAAGCTTGGAGCCATTGATACTCGGCAAATGGTTTTAGCCATTTCCCGTCCTTCCCCTGCCTCCACCACAAGGGAATCCCACTTTCTTTCCACTACGGTAGGCTTCCACCACTTGGTTTAATCCCTCACGATAAAGTTCGTCCTGAGGTCCTAACGAGCCTAACCGCTCATTCAAAAGGTCGAGAAACCTATTCTATATCTAAGAGAGTTCATTTACTTTTTGTGACGTAGCCATAACATCACCGGGATAAGCATTAGGGACAGCAAACCTCCAGCAAAGGAAAGGGTTGCATAGCTAGATTGTGCGACAACCATACCGGATAACGCTCCTCCTGAAGCTCCAGAGAGGGCGATTAAAACGTCAACCGAACCTTGCACCTTAGCGCGATTTGATGGAGTTGTTGCATCCACAATTAAGGCTGAACCGCTAATTAAACCAAAATTCCATCCCAAGCCTAAAAGTGAAAGAGCAATAATCAATACCACCATCGAATCCGCCGACGCGGTTGCAGCTACTACACCAGCAATTAAAAGTGTAACTCCAGAAGCGATTGCCATCGCTGTACGACCAATCTTATCTACCAAAATACCTGTAATCAGAGAGGGAAGATACATGGAGCCGATATGAAATCCAATCACAAGTCCAACTTCACTTAGTCCGTGTCCATGGTGTTTCATGTGTACAGGCGTCATGGTCATAATGGCCACCATCACGATTTGAGTTAAGATCATAACCACCGCACCAATGGTAATTCCACGCTTTTCTAATCCCATAGGAATCGTTTCTTGTACTGAGGATATCTTTTCTGACTCTTTACCATAGATAGCAATTGCATTGGCTACCAACAAAGGATCGGGCCGCAGTAAAACCAGCAAAACAATTCCGGCCAGAGTATAAGCTGCGGCTGCTAAAAGAAATGGCCCAGCTAAGCTCGGAACTCCTATAGAAAGCGCAAAGTCCCCCGTGACATTAACCAAATTGGGACCTGCTACTGCTCCAAATGTAGTGAACACCATAGCCACACTAGCTGCAGTTGCCCGCTGCTTAGCATTGGCTAGGTCTGTCCCTGCATATCGGGCCTGTAAATTCGTTGCCGTACCTGCTCCATATACGAGCAATGAAATTAAAAGCAATATAATGCTATTGGCTAAAGCAGCTGCCACGACTCCAACTGCTCCCAAACCGCCCATAAGAAATCCTAAACCTAATCCCAAACTCCTTCCATACTGTTGAGATAGACGGCCAACCAGCAATGCAGCACCTGCTGAACCTAATGTAAACAGAGCTGTTGGAATGCCAGTAAAATTATCAGTTCCCAGCATATCTTGGGCCAAAAGCGCCCCGACTGTAATTCCTGCTGCGAGTCCAGCTCCACCAAAAATCTGCGAAAGAATAACAATGACCAAGGTTCGGCGGTATAATTTGCTTTGCTTTTCAGGAGATTCAACGTAACTTTGCAGAATTGATGACGGGTTCTCAACTATATTTGAATTCAATAGAGTAACACCTCTGTTTTTGGTTTTAAATCAGTGAAATTTTTCATTTCTACGGATACTTTGTTTAAGAATATCCCAGTCTTGAACTCTCTTATCAAAACGAGCAGCATCGAATCCCTTCGATTTTAAAAACTCGATTGCCTTTACAGACATTAAGCAGTAGGGGCCTCTACAATACGCAACAACTTTAGCATCTGCTGGCAGTGTAGCCAATTGATCTGCCAACTCCTCAATAGGTATTGAAATAGCTCCTGGAATATGAGCGGCTTCATATTCATCCTTTGGACGGACGTCGATTAGCGTAACCTTCCCTTCTTCCATACGGTTCAAGAGTTCTTCCATGGAGACTTCCTCTATATCTGATAACTGACCCAAGAATTCGTCTTTAATGCGTTGAACTTCAACTAATTGTTTTTCAGACAATCCATACAGCGAATCAAGAAAATGAAACACTGCCGAATCAGCAAGCTCGTAATAAACAAAGTTTCCGTGTTTCTTATAATCCACCAATTTTGCATGATGTAGGATTTGTAAGTGTTGAGAGACGTTTGCCACAGACATGGATGTCATAGTCGATATACGCTCAACTGACTTTGGTCCTTGTGTTAAAATATCCAGGATTTCTAATCGTTTGGGACTAGAAAGGCATTTACCGATACGAGCAAATTCCTTAAATAATTCATCTTTAAAGTCTCTTTCATTCATTTCTAAATCACCTCAATCGTTCAATTAATTTATTGAATAGTTTAATTTCGTTTTTGTTCCACGTCAACATTGAGTATTCTTTTACTGCCAAAAACCAGTACCATTTACATCTAACCTTTGTTTCTACTATAGATATTTATTAAAGAGTCATATTGTCGAGAAAATTACAAAATAGAAAAAAAGGATGAGCAGTTGTACTCATCCTTTCAACCATTAAAATGTATTAATTCATTTCTCATTAATTCCGAAAAATTTCTCAATAATTATGACACCGCACAATATGTCTTCATTCCTGCTACATCTTGTAAGCCCGCATCGCCTTGCCCAGCTCCCGGAGCGACGGACGTTTGCCGTACATCAGCACGCCGGTACGGTAAATCTTCGCCGACAGCCAGCCGAAGAACACGATGGATACGAGCAGAATGGCCAGGGATACCGCTATTTCCCAGGCTGCCACGTCCCCAATGCCGATCCGCACCAGCATCGAAATCGGAGAGGTAAACGGAATGAACGAGGTAATTTTAATCAAAATCGCGTTCGGAGTCCCCATGCTGAACATCCCTACATAGAACGAAATCATCAGCAGAAGCGTAATCGGCATGATCGCCTGGCCAAGCTCTTCTGTCCGGCTGACCAGCGAACCGATGGCTGCAAACAGGGTCGCATACAGGAAATATCCCAGGACATATAGCAGCAGGCCGAACAGGAATACGTCAAGGCTGATCTGCGACAAGTCTACGCCCATCTCGGTGATAGCCTGGCGGTTGTGAGGCATCGCCACGTTCCCGACAACAATAAGGGTAAGGAAAGCGATCTGCATAAGTCCGAGCAGAAACATGGCGATAATTTTGCCGAACATCTGCGTAAGCGGCGATACGCTCGTAATCAGAATTTCCATAATCCGCGAGCTTTTCTCCGACGTGACTTCCGAAGCGATCATGCTGCCGGTCATCGTGTTGATCATCAGGAACAAAATAATCAGAACATACACATAGATGTAATTGGCCAGATTGGATTCAATCGAATTGTCTTTCTTGGAGCCCGAATCCGCGCTTCCGGCCTTCTGCTCGTTCAACTGCACCGGAACTCCCATCTCGCCAAGCTGCTCATTGCTCAGAGACCCGCCGGCAATGATCCGCATTTTTACATTCTGAAGAGCGCTCTGGATTGTAGCCTGCAGACTGCCTTCAAGGTCACTGCCGGATTTGGAAATGTACGTCACGTCCGGGAAGCCGCCCTTCTGTTCTTCGCCAAACTGCAGATAACCGTCAATTTTATCCTGATCGATGTCTTGCTGCAGAACGCCGCTGTCCGTCTTTTGCTTGTAATCAATCAAGGTGTAGCCGGCATTCGGAAGCTGCTGCGAAGCCTGCTTGAACGTCTCGGCGATTTGCGGCTGAGTGTCATAGAGAAGGCCAATGCGCACTGACTTGCTTTCGTCATCCTTCCCGGTAAACACTTGAATCAGATAAGGAACGTTAACTAAAATGCTGACAATGATAGCGATGATGATCATAGTGATCATAAATGATTTCTTCTTCACTTTACTCAGCAAAGAAAATCGAACGACCGTACCCAGTTTATTCATTGGACTCCCCCACCTCTTTAATAAAGATCTGGTTCAGCGTCGGCTCTTTAATCTCAAAGTGCTCAACCTCGCTCTGCTCCATGGCTGCAGCCAAAATATGCTTGGCATCCGCAACATCGGAGATGCGGATGAGGTAGCCGCGCTCTTTGCGTTCCACGCCGGTAACGCCCGCAATTTCTTCCAATCCTGCCACGGGACTGGTTGTGCCAAGAAAGACTTCCTCCCGCGGGTAACGTTTCTTGATTTCGCGAAGATCCCCCTGAATAACCGAATTCGACTTGTGCAAAATCGTAATATTTCGGCACAGTTCCTCTACATGCTCCATGCGGTGAGTCGAGAACAGAATGCTCGTTCCCTCGTCGCGCAGCTGTTTGACGTTCGCCTTAAGCAGCTCCACATTGACCGGATCCAGGCCGCTGAAGGCCTCATCCAGAATAAGAATCTTGGGCTTATGGACCACTGCCGCGATAAAGCCCATCTTTTGCTGATTGCCTTTCGACAGTTCTTCAATCCGCTTGTCATAATACTCAGGCACCTCAAACCGATCGAGCCAAAAACGGAGGCTTTGGTCAGCTTCCCTTGCGGACATGCCGCGCAGCTGGGCAAGATAAATAATTTGTTCGCTTACCTTCACCTTGGGATACAATCCGCGTTCCTCAGGCAGATAGCCCATTTCATGCCGCTGATCCGGTCCGTACGGCTTGCCGAAATAGGAAATGTCTCCTCCATCCGGAAAAATAACGCCAAGCACCATCCGCATCGTTGTCGTCTTGCCGGCGCCATTCGCCCCCAGGAGGCCGTAAATTTCACCTTCTTCCACCTCCAGCGAAATGCCGTTCACCGCCGTCTTGTCCCCAAACTGTTTCAAGACCCGATTCAAAATCAAAGGCTTTGCCATTACTAAATTCCCCTCTTCCATTTCAATTGTTCGGGCAGATGTCCCTTCATCCATAGGTCCAAAGCCTCTTCCAGCTCAAGGCTTCGCTTGCGCAGCACTTCGATGCCTTCTCTGGCTGCAATGCTTTCCGTTTCTTCCGGACAGCCTACCATAATTCTCATCATACCCGGGCCGCTTTCACTGCTCAGCCCCTTCAGTCTGGCCGCCTCCTCTGCGCCCCCGCGAATCCACCATTCCTGAAAGCAGCCAAGGAGCATATCCTTCTCCACCATGCCGTGTACCTGACCCTGATAGACGAGCACAATATAATCGGCCAGCCGCTTCACTTCCTCCACAATGTGCGTGGACAGAATAATCGTGATTCCTTCTTCTTCAAGCAGTGTCCTCAAGCTTTCGATCATTTCCTTCCAGGCGAATGGATCCAGGCCGGAAGAAGGCTCGTCGAGCAGCAGCAGCTTGGGACGGCAGGCGAGCGCCGCCGAAATTTCGAACTTGCGCCGCTCCCCTTTGGACATTTTGGCAAGCCTGATCCCCCGCGGAACGCCAAAGCGGTTCAGTAGCTCTTCAAAACGTCCGGCATCCCAGGCAGGGTACCATTTGGAACGGAATTCCCCCGCCTTCTCCGCGGTTAAATAGTTCTCCTCATAGATCGGAACTTCAGGCACATAAGCGATCTTCCGCTGCACTTCCACAGGCAGACCCCGCTCATACTGCTTGCCGAACCATTCCACCTGGCCTTCATCCTGCTGTAACGTCTTCAGCATCAGATGCATCAATGTGCTCTTCCCTGCACCATTTGGCCCGACAAGGGCAACCACATATCCGGCAGGGATATCAAGGTCAATCGGACCTATCGGTTTACGGCGCCCTTCCTTGGTAACCCCTCTGAGCTGAACGGCCAACTCGCCAGTCATTTCTGATCTCCGCCTTTCCCTTTATCCTCGTACTTCCTGCCCAGCACCTGCATGAACAGATCTAGCAGCTCTTCTTTGCTGTATTGCAAGGAAATCGCGGCGTCAGCAGCCGCTTCCAGCGCCTCCATAACCAAGGTCTGCTTGAATGCCCCGCGCTGCGATTCCTCCACCTTGGCGACGAACGTTCCCGTTCCCTGCTTCGTCCGAAGCAGGCCTTCATTTTCCAGATCCTGATAGACACGCCGGACCGTTATTGCGCTGCAGTTCAGACTTCCGGCAAATTCCCGGATAGACGGCAGAAGGGTGCCTTCCCCGATCTGACCGCTGACGATCATCGACCGAAGCTGTGTTTCGATCTGATGATAAAGCGGCTCGGCGCTGCTCTCGTTTATCTGTATGGGAATCCACACCCTTTACAACACCTCGATTCATATTCCCGGCACGCTTGCCATTGTTAGCTGCATTTAGCAGCCGCATCCCTATTATTTACTTCAAACCAAATCTCTAACTTCCAGCTTCCGTAAAATAACACGGTAGAACAAAGCCAAGCTTATCGCGCCGAGTACAAGGCTTCCCCACATGAGCGGGGATAACAATCCAAAGTGGCGGGAAACTTGCAGCGTATAGCCTAGCAGGCTCCCTTTCATCATCATGATGGCAATCGCAGCCAGGACAGCAATCCCCATATGGGCAAAGCTCATCCACATATAGGTCCGCCCGCTTCGCAAAAATTCAAAATAAATATAAAGACCTGTTGTCACTAATCCGTACCCGGTCCAGGTCAATGCAAATGCGGCATAGTCAAATCCATGAATCCTATCGTTCAGGCCGCCTGACAGGAAATAAATCGTGGCATAGTACACCAGACCGTTAAATATTAAAGCGGCGACAGCCTGCAGGAATCGGGAAAAAACAATGGACTGAAGCGGAATCGGCAAAATCCGGTAATACAGCAGCATCTGCGTATAAGAATCATCCTTCAAATAGCGGAAAGAACGCCTCGAGAAGTAAGAGCCCGTAATTGGGGCAAATATAAGAAACATAAAATCAACGGCAGGACTGAGAATGTCGGCCGCTTCATCCGATCTTGAACCAAAAAGCAATAAGCTGATGCCTCCGGCCGTATAAATCATGAACACAAAATTCCACAGCAGAGTAAATCGTTCGGTGTCCCATTCCTTTTTCATTAAGATCATGCTGTCTTTCCATGCATTCATCGCCAAGATTCCCTTCCTTCCCTTAAGCGGCAATCCATTCTTTTCGTCCTGCCAGCGAGCTGTTTCCAAACCCGGATTAAGCCGCTTGCTTCACTAACTGTGATTACTGTGTATATCTTTATACACAGTATATGAGTATTGTTAGTTTTTGTCAACCTGCAATAATAAAGAACAAAAAAACCCGGCGCTTTGCGCCAGGCTGCATGCCAAGTGTTAATATAAAATATAACAGCGAAGCCGAAGCCAACAGGACCTGCCGGCTTATAACGTCAAAATGGCCGCTCCCTTGTCCATTATGGCTACGGTATGCTCAAACTGCGCACCTGGCGTCCCGTCCGCAGAACGGATCGTCCAACCGTCGGACTCCCACAGCACCGCGCCGCTTTCACCAAGCATAAAAACCGGCTCAATGGTAATGACCATCCCTTTTCGCAGCTTAAGTCCCGCACCCGGTCTTCCGTAATTGGGGACATCGGGAGGTTCATGCATCGTCTGACCGATTCCGTGCCCGACCAGCGGCTTTACAATACCGATCCCCGCTTCCTCCGCCGTTCGCTGAATGGCATAACCGATATCGCCGATCCGTTTGCCTGGAGCCGCCTCGGCTATGCCGCGCTCCAGCGCCAGTTTTGTGATATCGTATAATCGCTGGACTTCGGGCCTCGCCTCGCCAACCAGATAAGTCCAGCCCGAGTCGGCCAGCCAGCCGTCCTTGTCCACGACAATATCAATCGTTGCAATGTCGCCCTTTTGCAGCGGCCTGTGAGTCGGAAATCCATGGCATACCACATCATTTACCGAAGCGCATATGGCAAAAGGAAATCCCCGGTATCCTTTCTGTGCCGGAACGGCTCCCCTCTCCTGCAGGAAGCGTTCAACAAAGGCGTTGATCTCCATCGTGGAAATACCGGGGGCAATCAATTGTTCCAAGGCCCTATGACAGTCGGCAAGTATTTTCCCCGCTGCCCGTATACGCGCAATCTGCTCCGCATTCTTCAACGTGGCTTTCGGCATGGGGCAAGCCTCCTTTTTAAATTTGTGCGCTCTTTGACCTGTATTCAATGAGACCTGTAATGATTTAATATATGTTATAAAACAAAGAAAAAAACCGTCCTTCGCTGTAAATTGCGAACAGACGGTTTGGCGCTTTCCTATTTCGTTTGTGATAGCTGACCGATCATCAGTGAATCATCATGAAACTGAAGAATCCAGCTTGCCCATTTCCCGTTCAACAAGGTGCGTTAGCTCTTCCTCATAACCGCCCATAATACGGTATTTGCGAACGTACTCTTTAACAAACTTTTTGGGATCCTTCGGTCTGAAAATTCTTGTCATTTCCCGCAAACTTTCCTTAACTTCGTTATGACCTTTCGTTGCCATAATGATTCCCTCCCAGAACGCTTATGGTTAATGCTTCCGTTAATGAGAATGCCGAAAAGATCCTACAAATATTCATCTAGAAGTGGTTAAGTTTGTTTCGCTGCCCTCCGGCAAGCATCTGACACTATACATACCCGGTGCGAACCGCCATGAATCAATGCTTGGTATCCAAGTCATCTTCAAGGCGTAATTCCTTAGGTTATCTTGTGTATATACCGGATATGAATGAAGCGGCCTCCTATCTCTCTATATTGTAACATATTCATCGGCATGTTTCAGCTTTCATTATTTTTGAAGGATTTTATGGAATTGTACCTTACGAATCATGACAGGAACCGGAAGGCAAGCCGGTCGTGCTTCTGATGGGGGGAGCTTACGGGGGCATGCAGAACGCTTGTTAGGCAGATCGAGCATTTTTTCAAGGCTAGAGGCATCGGCAGCGCCATCCTGAAACGGCAGCCAAATAGGCTGCAGACCGGAAATCACGTTCTTAGTTCGGAATGCTTGTCATAAATTATCAAGGAGAGGGGGACTCCCGATTCCCTTCATCTGATGAAATCAAGAAGGTGTTGCGATTGTCACCGTTCAGATCCTCCACAGGCCTTCCGGAAAATCTGGCTGCCTTTCTCTGCCACCTGTTCCCGTTCGTTGGCGGCATTGTTTTTCTGGTGATTGAGAAAAGAAGCCGCTTTGTCCTGTTTCATGCGCTGCAATCCGTATTGCTGTTCGGCGGACTGATGGTCAGCCATACGTTGGCGGGCTTCATTCCCTTGATCGGGATTGTGCTGTCGATGCTGCTCAGCATTGTTGGAGTACTGCTGTGGATCATTCTTATCGTGTCCTCGCTGCAAAAAAAATGGCTGAAGCTTCCCTGGATCGGAGACTTTGCCGAAAGCCAGCTGCGAAATTGGTAGGGCTTGCCGAAACCGCGGAAAACTCGGATTGGCCATAAACTATACGCTCTCGCCAGAGATCAGCTGGGCTTCTATCCAATGCTTGCACGAAGCCCCTGCTTCAGTCTCGACCTCACTGCGGTCAATCTGCTCCAACAGCACTTCGACCGCCTTCTCTCCCATTTCCTTATATGGAACGGCCATTACACTGAGCCGTGGGACGAGCTGACGGCTTACCCGGTATGTATTGTCCGCCGACATGACCCGCACGTCGCGGCCAATTTTCAGGTCCAGTTCCGCCGCCGCCCTGTAAATTTCCAGAGCGCCGTCCATCCAGTTGGACAAATACAGCAGCGGACGTCCCGCAGCGATGTCCCGCTTCAGAATGTCCCTGATTCGCGCCGCATACTGGCTTTCGACCACCTCTACGACGGGTTCTGCGCCTTTACCCGCGCAAAACTCCAGATAAGCCTGAAGCCGGGCTTTTTCCGCCCAGTTGACCGGGGCCTCGGAGGCGGCAATCCGCAGGTAGCTTGGAATATCGGGCTTGCCCGTGGACAGATATTGCAGCGCCGTCTTTACACTGCCGTAATAATCCGCTAGCACCGAGCAGATTTCATCGGATCCGGCATATCCTTCCACGGATACGTACGGAATGCGATGTTGTTCAACTTGATTCGCCCATGCTTTATCCTCATATCCGGGATGATCCAGACTAATGATGCCGTCGACCCGCCGCTGCAAATAAAGCGCGATGAGCTCTTCCCTTGATTCCCGTCCGCTTCCTTGCCCGACCAACAGCACATGATAGCCCAGCCGGACGCACGCCTGCTGCAGCCCTTCAAGAAGCTGCAGGAACAGCGCGTTCGATGTATCGCCAAAAGCGGCCACACAATGGCTTCTGCCCGTCTTCATCGCGCGGGCGCTTGCATCGACGTGATAGTTCAGCTCGCGCATGGCCTTCAGAACGGCTTCCCTCTTGGCCAGGCTGACGCCGATCCCCTGCGTTCCATTGATCACGGCCGACACAACGCTGCGGGATACGCCCGCACGCCGCGCCACATCCATGCTTGTAATTCGTTTTCCTGTCATATCTACACCTCTGACCTAACAATAGCAGGTCACCGCTCGAATCGCCAGAGCTGCGGCGATTTTTGCCGATAAGCCCCGGCCCCCAATAGAAGGATTTGCGCTAAGGGAGACCGCGAATGCGATGAAACCGACAACGTAGAACGAAACGGAGAGGAGCTACGGAGCGCGGCAAAGCCGCCGGGTCCGAACGTAGTCGGCAACGGTCATACCCACTTCCCTGCGGAATATCCGGTGGAAATGAAACATTGAAAATCCGACGTGGGCGGCCACCCGTTCAAGCTCTATCGACTCATCCAGATGACGTTCAATGTAATCGATGCTTTGATGTATGAACGTCCTGTAGCTCATCCCCTTCCCTCCTCGCAGAATTAGCATATCAAACGAATGGGAGCGATCATTGACTTTTTTTGCGAACTGCAGCTGGCGCATGAGACAATTCAATCGAATACATAAAAAAGATCGCCCTCCACTTGGCCAAGAAGGCAAAGCAGAGGGCGATTAACGTTCCCAAGGACCAAGGACGAAGGATGTTCAAAAAGCCCCTCGTCACGCGTCTAGCAAATGATGAAGCAAAGAACTGTTTTACTTAACCGATCCGAGCGTTACCGCTTAAGCAGCCTGCTCATCTCTTGCCCGATTGACGGCTGCGGCAGGAGCAGCCTTTAAGCCGTTGAACAGCAGGTTTAGCGCTATGGCTGTGAAGCTTCCCGCCACGATGCCGTTATCGACAAGAATGTTCAGCCAGGACGGCAGTTTATCGAACAAGTTCGGAACTACCGTTACGCCAAGCCCCATTCCGACAGAGCAGGCAATAATCAGCAGATTTTCATATCGGTTCAGATCGACCTGATCGGCCAGCATGCGAATGCCCGAAGACAGGACAAGCCCGAACAAGGCGATCATAGCTCCGCCAAGGACGGAAGGCGGAACAATCTGCACCAGCGCGGCGATTTTCGGCACGAAGCCGATGATGACGAGCAGTCCGCCGGCGACCAGAATAACGTCACGGGTTTTGACCCGGCTCATCTGGACAAGCCCCACATTCTGGGAATACGTCGTGTACGGAAACGAGTTGAAAATACCGCCCAGCATAATCGCGAGGCCTTCCGCACGGTAGCCGCGGGCAAGGTCTTTGGAATCAATGTCCCGGTTCACGATTTTGCCCAGCGCCAGAAAGACGCCTGTGGATTCGGCGACGCTTACCAGGGCTACAAGAATCATAGTCAGAATTGCCGAAGCATGAAACGTCGGTTTGCCGAAATGGAACGGTTCTATCATATGGAACCAGCCCGCTTTCTGCAGAGGCGTGAAGTCGACCTTGCCGGCAAGAGCGGCTGCCACAGTACCCGCCACCAGTCCGAGCAGAACGGAAATGGCGCGCAGAAAGCCTTTGTTAAAACGGTTCATGAGAATAATGAACAGCAATACGCCAAACCCCAAACCGAGATTAAGCGGGCTGCCAAATTCGGGATTGCCCGGGCCGCCGCCCAGATCATTAAGTGCGGTAGGAATGAGCGTAACCCCGATGATCGTAACGACCGATCCCGTTACAATCGGCGGGAAGAAGCGGATCAAGCGGCTGAACAGCCCGGCGAACAGGAACACAAACAACCCGGAAGCAATGATGGCCCCGTAGATCGCGGATACCCCCATTTTTCCGTCCGTTCCGATCGCAATCATCGGCGCAATCGCCTGAAACGCGCAGCCCAGCATAACCGGAAGCCCGATGCCAAAGTAGCGGTTGCCCCAGATTTGCAGCAATGTCGCTACCCCGCAAGCCAAAAGGTCGATAGCGATCAGGTAGGTGAGCTGCGCATGATTCATGCCAATAGCCTGTCCAACAATCATGGGCACGACTACCGCGCCCGCATACATGGCAAGTACATGCTGAATGCCAAGCGAAAACGTTTTGATCGGATTTCTTTTGGTCAACCAATTGTCTTGTTCTTTCATGACTTGAAAAATAGTCCCCTTTCCATGTCCTTCTGAAACTTGCGCGGTCAAGCAAGCAAGCGTTATGCCAGGGTGACCGTTCCATTCTCCAGCGATGCTATACGGACCAGCGATTCCACATGATAGCCGGCTTCCGCTAGCAGCCGACCGCCGGGTTGGAACGCCTTTTCGATAACAATACCGATTCCAACTACATGCGCCCCGGCCTGCTCCACAATCCGGGCCAGCCCAAATGCGGCTTCGCCGTTCGCCAGAAAATCGTCAATGATCAGCACCCGGTCATTTTCCGCCAAAAATTTCTTGGATACGGTAATTTCATTCGTCTCCCGCTTGGTGAACGAATAAACCTTCTCCACAAAAATATTGTCTTTGAGCGTAAGCGACTTGTGTTTGCGCGCAAAAATCAGCGGTACATTCAGTTCCAGCGCAGTCATAATGCCCGGAGCGATACCGGAAGATTCGATCGTCAGCACCTTCGTAATTTTCTCCTGCGCGAACAGACGGGTGAACTCCTTACCTACTTCACGCATTAATACCGGATCCATCTGGTGATTCAGGAAGGAATCGACCTTCAGGACATGGTCGCTAAGCACAATGCCTTCCTGCATGACTTTATCGACCAGCAGCTTCATTTCTCATTTCCCCTTTCCATGTTCCGAGTTTCCTTGCCCTCGCATAATGCCGGAAAAAGCAAAAAGCCCGTCTCCCGGAAAATCCGGAAGGCAGGCTTAAGGCGCGAGAGTTATTCCAAAACAGGGCGTGCCCTGCAGGATGCCAGGGCTCCCTGTCAGAACAAGCTTTCCCCGTAGTCCAATCATTTCCGGTGATCTGGTAGAAACATGCAGGCCTATTCCTGCACATATACGAGCAAGTTATATGTCTAACAGGCAAAGTAATGCAATGCTAGAAGTATAACCAAACCAGGCACGGAAATAAAGAGAAAATTTTGAGGCTAGATGGATTTTGGCTTATTTGGAAGCAGGTTCCCGATTAACGATTTCAGATTGTTATCTTCCCATTGTTTATCGTCGTCTCCGGTATCCAGCCGGCGAACGCGAATCTCTTTGTAATCCGCCCCGGCATCGACAGGCGCAAAAGTAAGCCGTTCACGGTCCTCCAGCCTAAGCTTGTATCCCATCTCCTCGAACATGCTCAGAAAATCCTGTTCCGTCGGCGTTTTGCCTTCCTCAAGGAAAATAAGGCCGCGAAGTTCCTTGGCGTCGTCCTCGTGAACCACATCAAAATATACGGTACATTCCATTGCCATCACACTCCGATTTCAGTAGTCGACTTTAATTTCAGCTTATCCATACGTCCCAAATTGCATTCCCGGCCAAAACAACTGCACGAGGCTTGAAAGCAACAAGCCTGTTGTCCCGCTATCCTGAAACTTGCAGCGAAGCAGGAAACCGGCAGTCTACCGGTTAATACGGCGCAAGCCGGGCGATGTCACAGTACAAATAAGGCAAAATGATGACATTCCCGGCTTGCTATGAGCATTTCCATGGATTCGGGAAACGCGGTAATTAAATCTGTTCTGCGCCGCAGTGCGGACACCATTTCGTTCCTTTGGCCAGCGGAGCCGCGCAGATTTGGCACTTGAACTCCGTTTCGCTGGTATGGCTTTGTTCGCTGCCGGATGAATGAGAGCTCATGCTTTCTTTCCAAGTCCGGATTCGCCGGTCCAACTCCTCCTGCCGTTCCCGCTCCCGTTCCAGTTCACGCCGGCGGCGCTCCTCTTCCTCGGACGAAAGGTGCTTCTCCTCCTGCGGTTTCTCCTTGATCAAAGGGCCGCGGTAAACCATGGTCTCGGTCGAGACGGCCGTCTCGCTGCCCGCTTCTTCCTCTTCCCTGCCTTTGCTGGCGGATGAATAGGTGCCGCTGCTTCTGGCTTTAAGCTTGTTGCCGCAATAGGGACAAAATATCGCTTCCTGCGGAACGACCTTCCCGCATTCGCACAAACGTTCGTTCTTCAGGGCGGCGATGCGCGCGCGAATCTCATCCCGCTCTTCGGCGAGCAGGTCGCACGTTTTGGCGAGCTCCATCATTTCCTTTTCCGCCTGGGTCATATCCTTAGCCCGGTATCCCTCATAGAACACCTGCCCCATCCGCTGGTAGTAAATTCCCATTTCACGCTCAATATTTGAGATTTGTGTATTCAGTTTATTGATTTCCATGACACTCTGGGCCCGTTCGCTCGCTTTGTTTGCCCCGCTTTTAATTCGGTCCAAGAACCCCATAAACCCTCATCCTCCTGATCAAAAACGCTTCTGACTTTTGTTTGAGATAATCGCATCTTGCTTATTCAGGCTTTAGGCGATCCGGCAAGCAACCAGCAACCCTTGCAAGCAGTATCGCTGACGTTAATTATAATACCAGATTTCTAACGTTCTGTGAAAATCTGCATACGCCCCCTGCCTGCTGCCTTCCGTTTTTTTGATTTGGCCTTCCAATCCGGGTACAATAGAATTGGCTGTTGACTTCAATTTTCAAATAGGAGAAGATACTTTGACTATATCTAAAGAACAAGGCAAGGACCTGCCGCTGAGCCCTGTTGAGATTCGGGAACTGTGGGAAAAAACCGGAGAAGAGAAGCTTAGCCTGCTGGAAAACTGGAGGCAGCTTCCGATGATGTACCAGATGGCGCTGGAGGAGCTTCAGAACAAAATCAAGCTGATTCAGTCGGAATGGAAGCTTCGGCAGGGCTACAATCCCATCGAGCACGTCAAAACAAGAATCAAGGAACCTGTCAGCATCCTGAAGAAAATGGAGCGCAAGGGACTGGAGCTGTCTTCCGAAAATTTATTCAACAACATTCATGATATTGCCGGGATGCGCATCGTATGCGCCTTCGTTAAAGATATCTACAGTCTGGTCGATCATTTGCAAATGCGCGAAGATCTTCAGGTGATCGAAATCAAGGACTATATCGCAGCGCCAAAGCCTAACGGGTATCAGAGCCTGCATGTGATCGTCGCCGTACCGCTGATCCTGCTCGAGGGACAACGGTCGATCAAGGTCGAAATCCAGCTGCGTACTTTGGCTATGGATTTCTGGGCGAGCATGGAGCATATTCTGTTTTACAAGTATGACAAACAGGTGCCTTCCCATGTCATCAAGGAGCTGACCGAGGCGGCCAAGGCAGCCGACGAGCTTGACAAGAAGATGCTGAGTCTCCGCAAGGAGATTATCGCACTTTCGGAAAATAGTCCTGCCGACGCGTAGCCGCGCCGTTTCCCATTTTAGCCCGGGCACGAAATGAAAGGCCGCCGCTTGCAGCAATGCTGCACAAGCGGCGGCCTTTATTTATGCTCCCCCGTTTTAGGTCCGCCCCGTCTTTCGGGCTCGCTCCGAGGCTCGCTCCGAGACCCGCTCCGCGATCAGGTCCAGGGCGTCCGCAGCAGCAGGAACGCCCGGCAGAAGCTCCGCCAGCACGGCTTTAACGCCGGGGGCGGCAGCGGCGCTGCCCTGCGGCGGCACTTCCCGGCGCCGCGCCTCCCGAAACCGGCTGCCCGGCTCATGCAGCCGCCCCTGCGCGGCGGCCGTCCCGAGCCACTCGGCGATGGACGGTCCCACGCGCGGGGAACGCGCAGCGGCCCCGCTCTGCGGCGGCGGGCCGGGTGCAGCACCGGCGGCGGGTGGCCCGTCGCCCTCCGCGGGCGCGCCACCGGCTGCCCACGCGGCGAAGACGGCGCGGGCCAGCGCCTCAGGCGCCAGGTCCAGCGCCGCCAGGCGCAGCAGCGGGTCGGCGGCCCAGCCGGCCGCGGCCGCTTCCGGGGCTGCCGCCGCGCGCGGGCAGCCGGGCTTGCCGCAGGCGCATGGCGCGCCCTGCGGCGGCGAGGATGGCCCGCCGGGACCGCTCCGCTCGGGTCCCGGGCCATCCCACGGCGGCTCCGGCGGCAGCAGCGCCGCGAGCTCCGCCGGGCAGGGGCCGCCGTCCAGCAAGGCGGCCAGCTCCATCGGCCTGTCCTGCAAATATTGGGTGATGCGCGCCGTCAGGGCCGCATTCCCTTTGCGCACAGGCAGTGTAACCCGGCAGCTTCCTGCAGCTGCGGAAGCCCCTTCTTTTCCTTTCGCTATCGCTCCGGGCGCGGGCCACACCAGATGAAGCTCACCCGGTACAGCTGTCACGCTCACTTGGCCCCTTGATGGTTCTTTCACCATATCCATGCTCCTTCTATAGCTGGCTCCATTCCACAGCTTGCAGTGTAATCAGATCCTGGAGTTCCTCGGTCGACATTTCCGTCAGCCATTGTTCGCCCGAGCCGACAACCTGCTCGGAGAGCGATCTTTTCCGTTCAATCAGCTCATCAATCCGCTCCTCCAGGGTGCCCTGGCAAATCAGCTTGTGCACTTCCACATTTTTCTCCTGTCCGATCCGGAAGACGCGGTCGGTCGCCTGATTCTCAACCGCAGGGTTCCACCAACGGTCATAATGGATCACATGGTTGGCCCGCGTCAGATTAAGGCCGACGCCCCCCGCCTTCAGCGATAGTATGAAGAGAGGCGGTCCCGAACCGTCCTGAAAGGCGCGAACCATGGCGTCTCTTTCCGGCTTATGAACACTCCCGTGCAGAAAGAACGGCTGAAACCCGTAGCGGGTACCGATTTGCCGGGCCAAAAGCTCGCCCATTCGGACATACTGGGTAAAAATAAGCGCCGCTTCTCCGTTCTCGGTTACCGTATCGGTGAGTTCCAGCAGCCGCTCCAGCTTTCCGGACCGGTCAGCGGCGGCAGGCTTCTCAGATTCACCGCGCTGCAGAGCGGGGTGATCGCATATTTGCTTGAGCCGGGTCAAGGAGGACAGCACCATGCCCTTGCGGGCGATGCCGCTGCTGTCCCCGAGCCGGACCAGCAGCTCATCCGTGACGCTTCTGTACAGAGCAGCCTGCTCGGCTGTAAGCGTGCAGTAGGATTTCATTTCTATTTTCTTCGGCAGATCCTTGCGAATGTCCGGATCGCTCTTCAGGCGGCGCAACAGAAACGGGGCCACCAGTTTGCGCAGCTTGGTTAGCGCCTCGGGCCGATTCTCGCTTCCCGGAGCGTACTGGCGCCGGAATGCGGCAGCCGAACCCAAATAACCGGGGTTGAGAAACTGAAATATCGACCAGAGCTCGCCGAGCCGGTTCTCCACCGGCGTTCCGGTCATGGCGATCCGCTGGGGCGCCTTAAGCTTCATGACGCTCTGCGCCTGCTTGGTGCCAAAATTTTTGATGTACTGGGCTTCGTCCAGCACGATGGCGGACCAGACAGCTTCATGCATTTCGGCCGCATCCCGTCCGACGAGCTGATACGTCGTCAGCACCACATCATGCTGCCTGCAGGCGTTCAGAAACGCCTCGCCGTGCAGCCGTTTGCTCCCATGATGAATATAGACGGATAGCTGGGGCGCAAACCGGTTCAGCTCCCGCTGCCAGTTGCCCAGCAGCGACGTCGGGCAAATGATGAGATGCGCATCGGCTCCGCCATTGCCGTTGTCGTTTTCATTGCCGTTGTCGTTGTCACTGTCGTTGCTATTTCTGCTTCCATTTCCATTTCCGTTCCCGTCAAGCATGGCCGTAATCACCTGGACCGTCTTGCCAAGGCCCATGTCATCCGCCAGCAGCGCCCCGAAGCCGAGATCGCGCATCTGCGTCAGCCACTGAAAGCCGCGCTCCTGGTAGGGCCGAAGCGTGCCCTGAAGCGTTCCCGGTACAGGCCTTGGCTTCGAGAGGCCCAAGCCCGTACCTTCGCCCCGAACAAGGAAATCCAGCATGCCTTCCATCTCGAAACCGGCGATATGCAGTCCTTCCCACTGCTCGTCTTCCGCAAGCCCTGAAGCCAGATGCATCAGCTCGCTAAACGTCATGCTGCCTTCTTCATGCTTCTTGATGTACCGCAGAACCTGGCGGATCTCCTTGACATCGATCTCGATCCATTCCCCCTGGAAGAACACCAGCGGCGTCTTGGCCGAAGCCAGCTCCGCAAGCTCCTGTTCGTTCAGGATTTTGCCGTCCAAAGCCGCCTCCATCCTGAAGGACAGCAGCTGCTGAACCCCCAGTCCCGCTTGACGGTCCTGATTTCCGGCCTGGTCCCATTCGCCCATCTTGAGCTTGACTCCGGCGCGCCTTTTGCCTTCCTTCGTCCATTTCGAAGGCATCTGCAGCGTCACGCCGTTCTTGCGCAGCAGCGGAACGGTCCGGGTCAAGAACGGAAACACTTCCTCTTGCCTGAGCTCCGTTCCATCCGGCATTGGGCTGTTCATCGCCTCTCTCACTTCAGGCGAGTATGCCGCTGCCTTGTAGAGACTTGTCAGCAGCTGTATCTTCGCATCCTTGTACACCCTGCCTCCAAGCGTTATATCCGCAGCAGGACTGTTCCAGATGGCGTCCGCAGGCAGCAGCAGCGAGGCGTCTTCACTGCTCTCCGCCCAGAAGGACAGCGTCCAAAACGGATGCTCCTCCCACTGCTCCGGCGGCTCCAGTCTCAGGAACAGCCGGAAGAAGGGATCTTCCCCGGCTGCTTCGCTTCCCAGGGCAGCCGGGGGCAGCCCTCCGGCTGCAGCAATAGCCTGCTTAAGGTCGGCAATTTCCGCGCTGCTCCCCTGGATTTCGGACGGTACGCCTGCACCGGTCAGATTGTTCCACCAGAGTTCGCTCAGGGGAGAGCTGCCCCGTCTGTAGTTGGCGCGGGCATTTCTCAGCCCTTTTCCCAGCTCCCGGACAGCTTCCTGCACTTCACCGTCGATCATTGCCGTCAGAAAGGAATGGAGCACCTGGATCTGCCTTTCCTCTACGGTCTGAAACTCCTCCTCCGCTGCAGACTTGATCTGCGCTAGCCCGACAGGCGGCATATCCGCCGCCAGCAGCCGGAAGCGCTCTTCATCTTCCGGCTGGTCCAGCAGAGGACACCAGACCGCCTGGATGGCCGAAACGCTGCCGCGCCGTCTTCCTCCCGGCGCAAGGCCATCGCGCCAGCCGGGCGCGATCTTCCCGCGCGCAAGCAGCTCAAGCGCAAACAGGGCGGCCTCTCTCCAGTAGCCCATCTCGGCTCCCGGGATGATGCCCTGCGATTCCAGCACGGCGTCGTCCCAATCGAGCAGCATGCCCCACGCCTCCCGCGGCGACAAAGCCAGCCCTTCCAGACTGCGCCCGGTGAGCAGCTTGCGTTCACCGCGCCGCGCCTGTTCCCGGACAGTCACCGCCGGCCATCTCAATTCGGCCAGCCGCAGCGCGGCCTGTTGAAACGGCCGCCCTCCGGAGGCCGTCTGCAAACGCCGCATGGCCAAAGCCCATGCGTCTACTTTTGTTTCCGATATTTCACCCGAGAAGCTGAAGAATACATCACCGAGCCAGATACCATACAAACGTTGATTCATTGCTTTCTCCTGTCTATCTCCGTTTGAGAACTTAATATTATATTATACATCAACTCAGCGGTTTAAAATCAAGAAACAATGAATCTGCGGATACAAGGGCGAAGTATAAGCAAGGAGATTTGGACAGGACAGCTTTAAGCTTTTTTCGTAATTGCCAGATGCCTGATAGCTTGCAAGAAGCTTAAACAGGGTTCGTCTTCAAAAAGAATGGCACAACAAAAAACCAGTCCCACACTTCTCGTGTTCAGACTGGTTTTGCTGATCCGGTTCGGTGGCCCTCGCCGGGCCTCTCGCCGTAATCCGGTTGTATGCACTTGTTATTACCAGGGAAGCGCCAGCTTGCCCATAACGGTAGGCCTTGATGCCCCTGTGGCCGAAGGCAGGTTGTTCGCAATCCCGTGCATGAAATCATTGCCGAGCAGCGCAAAAATAACCGCTTCCTTCGCGTCGTCATCAAACCCCAGTTCCTTCGACGTGAGGATTTTTCGTCCGGGGAGCTCGCGCGCCAGATAGTTCAGCAGCGTCCTGTTTCTGGCTCCCCCGCCGGTCACGATCACTTCATCCACCTGGACTTTCGGAACAACAAACCGCTTATAGCTGTCCGCAATCGATCTGGCGGTGAACAGCGCAGCCGACGCCACGATGTCCTCTTTGCGGCTTACGCCCAGCCTTTCGGCCGCTTCGGCAAACCGGACCGCATACGCCTTGCCGAACAGCTCCCGTCCCGTCGATTTCGGCGGCTCCATTTCAAAATACGGATGGCTCATGCATTCCGAAACGAGCCTTTCGTCAGGCGTGCCCTGCGAGGCCCACCTACCTTCATCATCGTAGGTCAGCCGCCCTTCCGACAGCATAAACACGATTTCATCGATGATCATATTGCCGGGGCCGGTATCGAAGGCGAACACGTCCTTGGGACGGGCATCCGGCGCAAGCGCCGTGCAGTTGCCGATTCCCCCAATATTTTGCAGAATGCGGCCCTTGACCTTGTCCTTGAACAAAATGAGATCCCCGTAGGGGACAAGCGGGGCACCCTGGCCTCCAACAGCCATGTCGGCCGGACGAAAATCGCCGACGACCGGCAGGCCGGTCCGCTTGGCGATGACGGACAAATCCCCGATTTGCAGGGTGGATTTCCCTTGATACGGATCGTCTTCGCTTGCTTCCGGGATATGCCATACGGTCTGACCGTGGGAGCTTACCAGGTCTATGCGCTCCCGCTTAAGACCGGCGCCTTCTATCGCCTTCAGAGCGGCTTCCGCAAACCGCTCGCCGAGATAAGCGTTCATGCCGCACACGGCAGCCACATCGGAATGCTCCAGCGTGCAGAGCTGCTTCAGCCGTTCCCGAAGCCCGGCTTCGATCGGCTCGCTGTGAAAATGAAGCAATTTCGCTTTCGCCGTCAGGCCGCTGCCGTCAATATGGACGATGGCAGCGTCAATGCCATCCAGCGACGTGCCGGACATCAGTCCGATGACTACAGCCTCCTGTTTGCTGCCGAATCCCCCGATCATGGCTTGTTCCACATCCAGCCCGCCGGATACGCTTCACCCAGCGACACCGGAAGGCTGCCTGTGAACGGGATTTTCCCGAGGAGCGCTTTGGCTGTGCTTTCCAGAGCCAGCGGGCGGCTTTCGTAAGCCGCGATGTAGGTGCCGATCTCCGGAAAAGATAGCAGATCGTACGGGCTGCGCAGGGAGACTACGGCCAGCGGCTTGTTCAGCTTGTGCAGTCCCTGAACAAGCGCAATCTGTTCAGGACTGAAGCGCGCATTGTAAGTCGCAATCACAATTTGCTCCACTTCGGGAGCAGCCGCCTTTTGCAGGAGCTCCTCCGCGCAAGCGGAGACCTGCGAAGCAGGCACCGCATAGTCAACCGCTTCAAGTCCAAGAGCGGCCAGCGAAGCTCCGAGGCTGCGGACTCCGTCCGGCTTCAGCGTCTCGTCCACGAGCGTCGCCACCTCTGCCGCAATCGTGATCGCAAGCGTCGGAGCGAGGCGAAGCGGCAGCACGCCGCCCTCATCCTTGACAAGCGTAATGCTGCGCTCGCTGATGCGCTGCGCCACCTTCCGGTGGCTTTCGCTGCCGACCTCGCGGAGCGCTTGTTCCGTCTCTGCGGGGCCTCCTGCGAACAAGCCGCGATTCTCTTTATAATGAAGCAGGCGTCTGACCGAAGCATCAATGCGCTCTTCGCTGATCCGGCCCTCGCGCACCGCTTGCTCCAGCGCTTCAAAGGCGCCCTGCTGACGGTCCCTCCGGTGGCTGATCAGCACCATATCGGCTCCGGCTTCAACAGCCATAACCGCTGCCTCCACCGTGCCGTAATGCTCGGCGATCGCGTTCATTTCCATACAGTCGGTGGTAATAATGCCTTCATAGCCCAGTTCTTCCCGCAGCAGGCCGGTAAGCACCGACCGTGACAGCGTCACCGGCAGCTTCTCCTGCTCCAGCGCCGGGAAATAAATATGAGCCGACATGATCGCATCAACGCCTTCTTCGATAGCCCGTTTGAATGGAACGAGCTCGATTTGCTCCATCCGTTCCCGGTCATGCGAAATCGTCGGCAAGTCCAGATGGGAATCAACATCCGTATCCCCGTGCCCCGGAAAATGCTTGGCCGTCGCGGCTACTCCCGCATTTTGCAGCCCCCGGATGACCGCTGATCCGAAATCGGCCGCCTGCTTTGGCGATTCCCCGTAGGAGCGGACTCCAATGACGGGATTCTGCGGATTGTTGTTGACGTCCAGCACCGGCGCAAAGTTCAGGTTAATGCCCAGGGCGCGAAGTTCCCGGCCGCTGATCCATGCCGATTCATAGGCGTCCTGCACCGAGCCTGCCGCAGCCACCGCCATGGCGCCCGGCATGAGGGCAATGCCTTCCGTAATGCGGGCGACCATGCCGCCCTCCTGATCGATCGAAATCCACAGCGGAAGCTGACCGGCTGCTTTGGCAGCGGACTGCAGGTCGGAAGACAGCTTGCCGATCTGCCGGACCGAGTGCACATTTCTTGCAAAATAAATGACGCCGCCTATCGGATACTCTTCTATTAACCGGCTCATCTCTTCCGTTATCTCCGTGCCTTCAAAGCCGCACAGCAGCATCTGGCCGATCTTCTGACGGAGATCCATGGATGCTATTCGGTCTTCCAGTTGTGTCACTTTCGCTCAAGCCCCCTTATCTTTCGTAAAGCAAATAAGACTTGCGGATCTGCCGCCAGCGTTCTTCGTCCAGATCCCATGCCTCCAATACGGCTTCCAGCCCTTCCTCGTCGGCGATCCGGGCGCGAACATCCTCGCCTCCGGCAAGCAGATCAATGAAATGGCGTCTTCCTCCCGGCGGAGGGGACAGCCACTCGAAACGCTCCGGGTATCCCGATGCAATTTCATGCAGCAGAGCAAGCCCGGTTCGAACCGATTGGTAAAGGTCCGGCTGCGTCACAAACAAGCGAACGCCGCCGCATAATTCGCCCTGATGCTTCGAGAAGGTTGGCGTAATATAAACCGGATGGAAATGAACGCCCGGCTGCCTGCGCTTGTTCATGGCTGCCGCCAGGTCCGCGCCATCGATCCAGGGAGCTCCGATCCATTCGAACGGGCGGGTCGTTCCCCGGCCTTCCGAGACGTTGGTTCCTTCGAACAGGCAGGTTCCCGCATATACCCGAACCGAATCGATCGTCGGAATATTGGGCGAAGGCATCATCCACGGCAGGCCCGTATCGATAAATTCCATCTTCCGGTTCCAACCTTCCATCAGGACCACATCCAAATCGCAGCCGAGCCTCCGCTCGCCATTCACGGCAAGGGCAAGCTCGCCAATTGTCAGACCCGTCCGGATCGGCATGCTCCATGCCCCGACCATCGATTCGAAGCCGGGCTGCAAAATGCCGCCTTCGCAAACGTTGCCGCCGAGCGGATTGGGTCTATCCAGCACGAGCAGGCTTTTCCCATGCTCGGCGCATGCTTCCATGACATAAATCAAAGTGCTTAAGTACGTATAAAAACGGACGCCAAGGTCCTGCATATCGAACAGAATCGTGTCAACGCTTTCCAGCATTGCCGCTGTCGGCTTTTTATACTCTCCATACAGGCTGTAGACAGGAATCCCCAGGGATGGATGGGTTTCATCGCCAAACTTCTCTCCTGCCTGCCGCTGGCCGTACAGACCGTGCTCGCAAGCAAACAGGGCAGTGAGCTCGGCCTGTTTTAGCCCTGAGGCAATATCGATGACAGAGGCAAAATCAGCCGTTATGCCTGTCGGATTGGTTACGAGTCCAAGTCTTCTTCCCCGGATCATCGGGTGATCCAAAGCCGCGAGCCGGTCTGCCCCTGTCTTTACCTTGCACTTCATCACGCCGTTCCTTCTTCCCGAAGGCGCGGAAGCGCGCTTTCGTCCTGCGCCGCCTCATCTTTTCCGAGTACATTGCGGGTCACCTCATACTGATATACCGCCATTGTTCCGGTAAACAGCGCCGCATAACCCACTACCGTGATCATCAGAACCGCCGAAAGAAGCGCCGCCTGTATGGAAGCTCCCAGCGTATAGGAGGGATGGCGGAAGAACAGCTTGACGCTCTCGGCCATCGCCCGAAAAATCCCCATGCCCTCCTGCAGCACCAGTTGGAGCGTATAAAACTGCGATACGAAAGCCATCAGGACAAAGTAAGTCTGGAACACGGCAATGGCCAAGGGCAGCATCCCCGCTCTGCCGCCGTAATACCACCAGGTAGACCATAAAATCAGGATGAGCAGTGAACAAAACAAGCCGAATACCGCAGCGGGAACGAAGCCTTTGGCGGCGCCGACGAATATGTCCTTGATCCGCGATTTTCCGGATTCACGCTTCCGGTAATAGGCATAATACACACCGTAGACGAGCGGCATATACAGCAACGGGATAAGCGCAAGCGCGGCCGGAAGAGGCGCGAGCACCAGCAGCGGTATCAACATACACGAGCTAATGAGGCTGTGAACGGCCACGGTAACGATTTCCCTGTACACTTCACCGCCGGTTTTGATCAGCACGCTGTTCAACTTTCGCATCGTAAGGTCCTTCCTTTCCAGGTGATGGGATGGGTTTAGTCCGAAATTCTCATTTCGGTTTCGGGATCGAAGAAATGGACTTTCCCGAGATCGAGAATAAATGTTTTTTCGAGGCCTACATAGGCTTTGGTCTCCGGATGCACTTTAGCGGTAACGCTCCGCTCGCCTACTTGGAAATAAACGAGATTCTCCGAGCCCAGATGCTCGACAACCTGAACCGATGTCGTCATTTTTCCTTCGACTTTCACATTTTGAACGAAATCCTCGCCATAAATGTCTTCGGGACGAATGC
The DNA here is from genome assembly GCF_019904135.1 of Paenibacillus caui. Lineage (GTDB taxonomy): Bacteria > Bacillota > Bacilli > Paenibacillales > Paenibacillaceae > Fontibacillus > Fontibacillus caui. Next base: position 128,904 of record NZ_JAIOGQ010000007.1, read on the forward strand.
CCAGAATGACCTTTTTCTTGTCATAATCGGCCAGGGATGAGGACAGCATGGATTCAGGCAGTTCAAGGACAGTGCCGTTTACGAGCACCCTGTTCCCGTCCAGCTCCGCATCCATAAAGTTCATGGCCGGAGAGCCAATAAAACCGGCTACAAACATATTCCGAGGTTTGGCATACAGTTCTGTCGGCGAAGCGATCTGCTGGATCGCCCCCTTGTTCATCACCACGATTCGCTCCCCGAGCGTCATGGCCTCCACCTGGTCATGCGTAACGTAGACGATGGTCGCGCCCAGGCGCTTATGCAGCTCCGCCAGCTCTACGCGCATTTGAATCCGCAGCTTCGCATCCAGATTTGAAAGCGGCTCGTCAAACAGAAACACCTGCGGGTCGCGCACGATCGCGCGTCCTACGGCTACACGCTGCCGCTGTCCGCCGGACAGCTCGCGCGGCTTGCGCTCAAGCATGCTCTCCAGGTCAAGAATGGAAGCTGCTTCCTGCACCTTTTGCTCAATATATGCCTTCGGTTTCTTCAGATTGCGAAGCCCGAAGGAAAGATTTTCCCGAATCGTCATATGCGGATACAGTGCGTAATCCTGAAAGACCATGGCAATATCGCGATCCTTCGGATGCAGGTTGTTTACAACCCGGTCGCCGATAATAATATCGCCGCTGCTCTGGTGCTCCAGCCCGGCAATCATCCGCAGCGATGTTGTTTTGCCGCATCCTGAAGGTCCTACAAACACCACAAATTCTTTATCGTTAATTACAAAATCCGAGCCTTCGACGGCCGTAAACGTTCCTTTTTGCTGATCGTGGAATTCTTTGCGCACATTCCGAAATTCTACACGTGCCATAGACCTCTCCTCCTAACCTTTAACTGCTCCGATAGTAATGCCTTGCAGGAAGTAGCGCTGCAGTGAAAAGAACAAGATCATCATCGGCAGAGCGCCTACAGTCGCACCCGCCATAATGGCGCCGTAATCCGTGGACTCCGCGAAAACAAAAGAGGCAAGACCGACTTGAATCGTCCGCATCTCGTCCGAACTGGTAATGAGAAACGGCCAGAAGAAATCATTCCAGGACGTCACGAACGTAAAGATGGCCAGTACCGCGAGCCCCGGCTTCGCGAGAGGCAAAATCACCTTCCAGAAAATTCCGAATTCGCTGCAAGCGTCAATCCGCGCCGCATGGATCAGGGATGTCGGCAGACTGGACATATACTGCTTCATCAGGAAGATATTCCCTACGCTGACCGCTCCAGGGAGAATAATCGCCGTATAGGTATCGCCGAGATTAAAAACATTGATGATCAGAACGTACAAAGGAATCAGAGTAACCTGGGCCGGGATCATCATCGTGCTGAGCAGCACCCAGAATACCGTCTTGCTGCCCGGAAACTTCAGCTTGGCAAAAGCATACCCGGCCAGCGAGCCGAAGAACACATTTGTCGCCGTCAGTACGGCGGAAATGAACACGGAGTTAAACAACCAGCGCCAGGCCGACGTTTTGGAGAAGAATCTCTCAAACGGCGCAACCGACCATATGGACGGAATCATTTGCGGCTTGTATGTAGCCGACAGCGTCGTATCCTGAACTGAGCCGATTATCATCCAATATAGAGGAATAATGGTCACAATCGCCCATAGCCCCAAAATCACGGAAGCGACCGTGACCATTATGATTTTCGATTTTGAATGCATGCGTATGTCACCTCCAGGTTTGCAAACAAACCGCCATTGCCTTTATCAAACATAAATGGCAATCCGGGCGGGCGGACGCCCGGTCAAGCCGATTAATATTCCACATCGCTCGACAGGAATTTGAATTGAATGACCGATACAATAATGATCATGATCGCAAGGACAAAGGATTGCGCCGAAGCCAATCCGAAATCGTAGAACTTGAAAGCCGTGTCGTAAATCAGATAGGCGATCGTCGTTGTCGCGAAGTTAGGTCCGCCATGGGTCATCAAATATACCGATATGAACACCTGAAACGAAGTAATAACCCCTGTAACCAGCAGGTACAAGGTAGTCGGCTTGAGCAGAGGCCACGTAATACGCGCAAATTTGGTCCAGCCGCTGGCATGGTCGATATCCGCCGCTTCATAGAGCGACTTCGGAATCCCGCCCATTGCCGCCAAATACAGAATGATGCCGGCTCCGTGCGAACCGAGCCAGTTCATGAGCATTAAGGAGAACAGCGCCGTGCTGGATTGGCCCAGCCAGATCACCGGATCAATGCCGAACAGCCCGAGAAACCGATTGATCAAACCGGTGCTGGTCGGATCGTAAATGGCGATCCAGACGATGGACAGCGTAACGCCGGAGGCAACTGTCGGCAAATAGAGCGTCGCTTTAAACAGGGTCTGCCATGAATTTTTCATCTGAAAAATAAAATAGGACAGCACAAATGTGATTACAATGTTGACCGGCACGGTGCCGATGGTGAATATGACGGTGTTGCGCATGGATTTCCAGAATACATCGTCCTGAAACAGCGTCTTGTAGTTATTCAGGCCGATCCAGGTCGTATTCATAGGGTTGTAATGCTGGAAACTCATGATCAATGCGGAAATCACCGGATAGAGCGTAAATACGAGAAACAGCAGCACCGGTGCCAGAATAAACAGGTAAGCCCAGCCATAATCCCGGCAAAAGCGCATGAACGCTGATGATGAACTTCGTGATGCAACGGTAGTCCGCACCTGCTCTTCCTCCTTCATCAATAAAATCGGCTAATCCAACTAGCCTGAACAAGCACTTCTATTCCATTTTGAACAAAAAGGGGGAAGCAGACACCGTATCCCTTCATGGTGATGACCGCTTCCCCCCATACAAGGTTATTGTCCCAGCATTTGTTTGCCTTTGCTGCTAAATTCTTCGGTAATCGCATCCGGTGTTTTCTCGCCGGCATACAGCGCCTGCATATTAGGCAGGGCAACCTGATTCTTGAATTGCTTCATTTGAGCTGCCTTGGCAATGTCCAGCTTCAGCGTTACAGGCATGGACATATTCTCGGCCATCTTCTTGGCAGCGTCCAGCGTTTCTTGCGATGCAAGTCCCTTGTCCTTGAACATTTCAGCTTGGGATTTGCGCACAAACGGCAGAGCAAGTTCGTTGGCAGAGTTGCCCGCTTCGGCACCGCTCAGAGCTTCCATGACGAGGAATACGTTCTTAGCGTGTTCTTCGCCTTTATCCTTCTTCTGCTTAAAGGCGAGATATCCTTCCGCACCCATCGTTGTTTTAGCAGGAGCATTGTCGTTATGAGGCACAGGCAGAAGCACGAAATCGATCTTCTCGCCTTGAAGCTTGCCGGCATCAATGTCCTTGTTCCGGTTCTGAATCATAACGTCATAATAAGGAATCGATTTGGAGATGATGGCAGTCTGTCCGGCATAGAACATGTCTGTACGTTTCTTAGGATCAATAGCTGCCGTTTCTTTCGGCATATAGCCCTTGCTGATCAGATTCTGGATAAAGGTCAGCGTTTGCTTGATCCGGTCGTCGTTCCATTGGAATTGACCATTCTCATCAAGGACGTCCGGCATATTGTTGTTGCGCGTCAGCATTTCAATGAAATCCATCGAAGTTCCGTCCGTAACCAGCGCGTACTGGGTGCTGCCGTCCGGAAGCTTCTTGGTCAGCTTGGCGGCATCTGCCGTAAATTCCGACCAGGTCCATCCATTCTGCTGAATGCTCTTCCAGTCGATCCCGGCTTCTTCGAGGATGCGTTTGTTAGCTCCCCATGCCCATTCAAACTGGTACAGCGGCAGTCCGTACTGCTTGCCACCGATTTGCGCGAGTTCCAAAGTGCCAGGCAGATAATCGTCCTTGATTTCCTGCGTCATATAGGAGTCCAGCGGCAGGGCCAGCCCTGTATTCACATAGGAACCGTCTACGCCGTGAAAATAAAGATCGGGCGGATTCCCCGCATTCAAGGCAACGTCGAATTTCTGTGGTCCTTCTGCCCAGGACAGCATTTCCGTCTGAACGGTAATTTCCGGATGCTCTTTGTTGAAATTGGCTACCAGCTGCTTCAGATCGTCTTCATAAGTACCGTGTACCGGATAAGTCCATACAACAACAGTGTCCTTCTTCTTCCCGTCAGCCGCGGTACCTCCGCTATCCTTGCCGCAAGCTGTCGTCAAGAGCAGCAGCATGGCTGCCGCCGCAAGCATAATCCCCTTTTTTCTCATTCCTTTCATCTCCCTCGCTCGATGTGAATTAGAACAAACCACCCTATCGTAACAGCTAAAAAAATATGTTCAATCCGTTCGCATCAGCGTCCGGTTTAAACCTCTCTTATGGCCTGTCTGCTCCGCTCCAGATACTCAAGGGAACGGTCGTAATCCCGGCTTGCCACTCCCAGATACAAAATGTCGATCAGATTAAGCTGCGTCATCCGCGAGGCCATCGCCCCGCTTCGGATTTCGTTCTCAGTCGACGTAGTAAAGAGCGGGATATCGGCTGCCTTTGACAACGTTGAATTTCCATATTTCGTAATGCTGATTACGGTGCTGCCGTTGCCTTTGGCGATCTTGGCGGCTCGAATGACGGCCTCCGTCTCTCCCGAGTAGGAAATGCAGACAGCTGCATCTTCAGGCGTCAGCGTAACGGCTGACGTTAACTGCAGGTGCGGGTCGGCAAAAGACAGGCTGGTCTTGTCAATCCGCAGAAACTTCTGCTGGGCATCCATGGCGATCAGGTTTGATGCGCCTACGCCAAAAAAGTAGATTCGCTTCGCCTGACGAAGGAGGGTTACGGCCTTCTCCACAAGCTGATCATCCAGAATTTTGAGCGTATCGCGAATGGACTGGATATTGTTATTGGATACATTCTGAATAATTTCGGCGATCCCGTCATTGGGACGGATCTCCTGGTATCCCGGCGCTCCGGGATCCTGCAAATCCCCGGCTACTTTCAGCTTCAGGTCCTGATAGCCTTTGAAGCCGAGCGTCTTGCAAAGCCGAATGATGGCCGCCTGGCTGGCCCCGCTTCGTGAAGCCAGTTCAGCTACCGAAAGGTCTATCATTTCCTCGGGACGTTCCAATATGAAAGCCGCGATTTTATGCTCCGAAGGATTCAAGGTTTCATATACTTCCCGAATCCGTACCAGCCCACCGTTCATAAACCCTCTCCTTCCTTTCCGATTCCTATTTGCTTCGCTTGCCGCACTCATTCATGTTAGATAACATGACTTATAGAGTTATTTTTATTGCGTTTTGTTTGTTGAATTTATTATAGGCGCGATGAAATAATATTTCAATATGTATTTTGTTCTTTAAAATTTTATTTTACAACCCCCTTTAATTCTCATATACTTATAAAATAATCCCCACCAAGTGACGCAAGGTTCTCCGATCTTGTGACGATTGCTTGCGGGGAGCAGGAAAACGAAAATAAGCTGTCATATCAACTAAATATCAGATCGGGGGAGTAAGCTTGAATGTGTACATCGGGATCGATGGCGGCGGCTCCAAGACAGAAGCCTATGCTATAGATGAAGAAGGAAATCGCCTTTGTTCATTGCTCGCCGGTCCGACTAACCCCCATGCCTCATCACCTGAATCCGCCGTTCAAGAGCTGATCCGGCTGCTCGACGGAATATTCGACAAATTAGACAATTCTCAGCATTTATGTAAAGGTCTATGCCTGGCAATGTCAGGTATTAGCGAAACTACAGAAAAGCGCTTCATTACAGCAGCGCTTCAAAGCTATCAGAATGATAGGGGTTATGCCTTCCCGGTCGAGATCAGCTCGGAAGGCGAAATCTCGCTTATGGCGGCAACGGGCCATGTTCACGGCGTTCTCGTCATTTCAGGCACGGGATCCATCGTGTACGGCTTCTCGCCTGACGGGGACAAATTCCGGGCAGGCGGATGGGGGCACTTGCTCGGCGATGAAGGAAGCGGGTACCAGATCGGGCTCCGCACACTAAGAATGGTCATGCGAAGTTATGACGGCGTTATTCCCCCTACCAGGCTTACACCGGCAGTTGTTCATTCATGCGCGTTATCCGGACCGCAGCAGCTGCGGGAATATATTTACCGTCCCGAAGTAGGAAAGGCTGAAATTGCCGCCTTCGCCCGTGTCTGTATCGCAGCGGCGGAAGATGGAGACCCTGCTGCCGCTGAAATCATAATTGGCGAAGCGGAGGCTCTGGCCCATACGACGGCCGCATTGATGGAGAGATATCCGAAATTGCAGCAATATCAAATCGTCACCGCCGGCTCGATCTTCAAGCATTCTCGTCTATTTGCCAGGCATTTTCAGGCGAAAACCGGGGAACTGGTTCCATCCGCCGCTTTTAAAGAGACGGGGCCGACCCTTTCGCCAGCCGCAGGCGCGGCCCTGCTGGCCAAACAATTATTCCAAGGAGCCTAAGCCCTTCATTTCATTTCGGAAAGAAAGGGCACTATTAACAGCAAAGGGGATGAAGCCTCATGGAGCATATTTTAAGCAGTCTGACTACCGAGCAGCCCAATGAGAATACTGAAAATATCGACCAATTAAGTTCAGAGGAAATCATGTATCTGATTAACGCCGAAGATAGACAAATCGCCGATCATGTAAGAACGATTATTCCGCAGATCGCCAAGGCTGCCGATATGATTGTAGAGTCGTTTCGGGCAGGGGGCAGACTGTTCTATGTCGGAGCCGGCACAAGCGGCCGAATCGGCATTCTGGACGCATCCGAATGCCCGCCCACTTTCGGGACGGACCCTTCCATGGTCCAGGGCCTGATCGCCGGCGGATTCAAGGCCGTGAAGGATCCGGTAGAAGGCGCCGAAGACAGCGAGAAGCTCGGGAAAGACGATATTGACAGCCACGCTGTAGGCAGCTCCGATGTCATTGTCGGCATTGCCGCAAGCGGAAGAACCCCTTATGTTATCGGAGCCATGAAACGCGCGGCAGAGCTTGGAGCCTCGGTCGTAGGGCTCAGCAACAATGCCGGAACTCCAATGAAGGATTACGCCGACCTGATGATTGAAGCTCCGGTCGGTCCCGAGGTTATTCTCGGCTCGACGCGCATGAAATCGGGTACCGCCCAAAAAATGATCCTGAACATGCTGACCACGACATCCATGATCCGGATCGGTAAAGTATACCGGAATTTGATGGTTGACTTGAATCCTTCCAACGAGAAGCTCGTATTTCGTGCGAAACGGATTATCGGCATGGCTACGCATGCCGAGGATGAACAAATTGAACAGGCTTTCGCCAATTCCGGCGGTCATGTCAAGACCGCGATTGTGATGATTATGGCAGGAGTGAATGCAGAGGAAGCGCGTCTGCTGCTGGAGAAATCAGGCGGGTTCGTACGCGCGGCAATCGAGGAACGAATGCAATTTTAATTCATCCTATAGGCCGGTATCTTCCGTTCAGATACCGGCCTTCTCTTTTTCTAGCGTATAGAGCAAACAGCCCCGCCGGATCGTTCAATTCCTGCAGGACTGTTTGCCGTTTACCGGACAAGCCGGCTATTTTTTAAGCGCAATGACCTCGATTTCCACCAAACCATCCTTCGGGAGCCGGGCTACTTCCACCGCGCTGCGCGCCGGGTGAGGCTCATTGAAGAATGTGCTGTAAACCTCATTCATTTTCGCAAAATCATTCATATCTTTCAGAAATACGGTCGTCTTGATCACCTTGTCCAGCCCGCTGCCGGAAGCCTCCAGAATAGCCTGAACATTCCGCAGAGATTGTGCGGTTTGAGCCGAAACTCCTTCCGCCAGCTCTCCTGTTGCAGGATCGAGCCCAAGCTGCCCCGATGTATAGACCAGGTCTCCGATGTCTATGCCCTGGGAATAAGGCCCGATCGCACCGGGAGCTTTATTTGTGGCGATTGTATTTTTTTCCATAACGATATCCCATCCTTTGCATCAAATTAAACCATAGATATTGTATCACTTTAGCGGCAAATAAAGCGAGAACGTGCTTCCGGCGCCCTTCGTGCTCTCAACGCGGATGAAACCGCCGAGCAGCTTGGCCAAATCCCGGCTAATGGACAAGCCCAGGCCTGTGCCGCCATATTTTCGGCTGATTGTTCCATCGGCCTGCTTAAAGGCCTCGAAGATCAAATGATGCTTATCCTCAGGAATGCCGATCCCTGTATCCTTGACATCAAAGACGATCCAGTCTCCCTTTAGCAGGCCGGCCTCTTCCGGCTTTCTCATGGTGAGCTCGACGGCGCCCTCTTCCGTAAATTTGAAAGCGTTTGACAGCAGGTTGCGCAGAATTTGCTGAACCCGCTGACCATCCGTATGGATCGACTGGGGAAGGCTTTCGTCCAGGTGAATTTCAAATGCAATGCCTTTCCGGTCCGCCAGATGTTCAAAATGGAAGTACAGCAGCTCCGGTATTTCGCGGAGACTGACCTCTTCGCTCACAATGTCCAGACGGCCGGCCTCCACCTTCGACAGATCCAAAATATCATTGATCAATTGAAGAAGCTCCTGGCCCGACTTAAAAATAATTTCGCCGTAAACGGCTGTACCGCCGTCCTCTTCTTGTCCATCTGCGCTGTCCTGTTGGCCGTTTTCCTTAATGAGCTGCGCCAGGTTCATGATGCTGTTAAGCGGGGTCCGCAGTTCATGAGACATATTCGCGAGAAACTCCGATTTGTATTGGGAAGCGAGCATCAGCTGCTTGGCCCTCTCTTCCAGCACGATCTTCGCTTTATGAAGCTCCTCGGTTTGCCGCCGCATCAGCGCATTCGTTTCCTTCAGCTCGCGGCTGTGCATTCTCTCCAGTTGAAAGTCCCGGAACATGAATACAAAACCGGCGCTGAGCACCAAAGACAAGAAAAGCGTTGCCGGCATCATATGCACCATATAATAACCGAAAGGAATCACGCCGAGAATGGCGATATTCAGTGTATTGACGAGGTTAATCGCAGCGATGAAGATGACAGCCTGAAAGGTATAGCGCATTTTCCTGCGCTCCATCCACCATTTCAGCAGGGCCGCCAGAGCGCCCAGAATCACCAGATTCACACACCCTGCAATCGAGGCGTCATTCACACCGAACAGCAATCGGCATAGTCCGATCCCCGTCCCAATCACAAACAGCGTTCCCGGGTTCGAGTAGCTTAACGCAGCAATAATGAGCGGAACGAACCGCAGATCAAAAATAACATCCTTGCCAAAATCCAGGCCGAATTTCATGGACAGCCAACCGGAGAAAATAACGAGGATCACTGAAGATACATATTTGATCTTGCTCGAAGTCTTCGCAAAGACGTATTTGTAAACCAGATTGGCCAGATAAGCGATAGTTACCAAAATGCCCAAATTAATAGCAAAAGCATGTCCCATATTACCCATTCATCCAATCACTCCCGGCAGCAAGCAGAAACGGACAAGTCCCCATGCATGACGATGGCCGCTCCAGCGAGAAATAAAGAAGTATACAGAGGCATAGCTTATACGTTCTTCTATTTACAAACTCAAATTTAATCAAAAAAAGTTACAAATTGTAATAACTTTATATTTCACATCATATCATGAAGCCGAAGCCGTGAACACTCATAATTGAAAAAGATTCTCATGAACCCGATTTCACAGGTTATGTTTAAATGCATATAAAAAGAACAAAGACACAAATCGTTATACCCGATTTGCGCCTTTGTTCATCAAGAGCGACCACGGAGAATGAGGCCATTTCCAGCCCCGCTTTCTCTTGCTCTTTGCCTTATATACGTGACTGACGGGCTCCTGCCCTTTCGCCCTATATTCTCAGAATCCTTTAGTTATGGATTTGGATTTACCCTTTCCAAAGCGGCGTGAATCGAATGTCGCTGCTCTCTTAAGCAAAACGGGGGCTGTCCCTTCAAGCGGTAAAAACCGCTTCTGGGACAGCCCCCGTAGGGCACTTTCTTTGAGCGTATTTAAGATACGAGCCTTGCCCTAATTGCTCTAATTTGCGCTAATCACGCCGAATCAGGAAAGGTCCTTCTTCTGTCTGTAGTCCTTTACGAACAAGCCCGCAAAATACGGATCCCACTGCGTTCCTCTTCCTCTATCCAGAATATCTATCGCCGTATCCGTATCCATGCCTTTTCTGTACGGCCTGTTGGAGGTCATGGCGTCAAAGGCGTCGGCTACGGCTATGATTCTTCCGAACAAAGGAATTCCTTCTCCTTGGAGCCCGTCCGGGTAACCAAGGCCGTCATACCTTTCATGGTGGGAACGGACTCCGGGAAGAATCGGCGCCATAGCGTCCATCGGCTCAATCCGCTTCAGGATCATCTCTCCCTGCATCGGATGCTGCTTGATTTGATTGAATTCCTCATCCGTCAGAACGCCCTCTTTGAGCAGAACGGAGTCTCTCGTTCCGATCTTCCCGATATCGTGCAGAAGGGCCGATCTCCGAAGCTCGTCCATCGTTTGTTCCGGCAGCTTCGCCAGCATGCCGATATGCATCGCGTATTCGGCTACCCGCTGCGAATGCCCTGCCGTATATGGATCGCGCGCATCCAGCGCCGCGGCGAGAGTTGCAAAATAGCTTTCGATCAGCTGATCATTGCGGGAATTTTGAACTTTTATGCCTTCCAGCATATGATTGAATCCCGAAACCAGCCTGGAGAATTCATCAGAGAACAGGTCCCTCGCGCGTGTATGCAAATCTCCGGCCTTGACTTTGGCCATCACTTCAAAAAGGTGCTGGATGGGGCGTTCCATCTCACGGGTCAAAAACCAGGAGCCCGCATAGGAGAAAGCCAGGCCAATGAGCAGGATCACGCCTGCCCATTGCCAGTATGTATTGTCCGAATAATTCCATCCGCCGAGTTCAAACTGAACTACGATGCTGTACAGCAGAACCGGAAATATCCCGATCAAAAAAGCGCTGAGCTGAAATTTGCGCCTGATGGGCACCATGACTTGCCCGTCCAGGGAAATTCGGCGGCCGTATTCCCGCAGGCTCATTTTATAAGCTTCCTCAATGACAGGCCTGCAGGCCCAGGAAGTCAAATAGAATTCAATCAGCGCATGCATTAAGGCAATCAGCGCCGTCCCGCCCAAAGCGAAAACGATATAGTAGGCGGGTAACGACAAGATATCCAAATGTATCGACCATAGCATGAGCAGTACCGTCGGAATGGACAGACTGGCAAAATGGGGGCCTGCAATCCGTTTTACCGACAAAACCGGCAAACGATGAATATGCTTATAGATCTCCCTAAAGCGCTCCCAGTCACCGGCCCCCTGTTTAAACAGCCCGCTGACGGGCTTCAGATCGCGAATGAACACGAGTATATCAACTGATACCATGATCATCATGGAGATAAACAGGATCCCTGATAACAACCATAGTTCATGATTCGAAAAGCTGAGGCTGCTGAGGCTGCTGAAGCTGATGATACCGCTCGCCCCAACCACCACAATGAAGGAACCGATCAGGTAATTTAAGATTAGACGTCTAATAAATGTCTGGTAGACTTCCAAAAGGGTGTTCCTTCTTTCTGCAGTCAATCTTCGGTCAAATTAGTTCTCCATCTTTATTATCGGCAAAAGGAACCCGATTGTTGACAGGAAGAAGCGATTTCTTTTTCAGCGAAAATAGAGGCGCTGGCATCCTTCTTCAAGCATATGCTACACTTGAATTACCTGTTTACGGAAGCAGACTTTAACAAGCTGCTAAAGGGAGGAGCTCCTTCGATGACTACCGGTCTCTTACAGGATGCAATTAACCTATTTCATGCCGAACTGTCGCCTGAAACCGGCATTCGCGCGGGTCTGGACACAACTGACCCCCTGCTCTCTGGCGCTCTTAAACTGCTGGAGGACTATCCTCTGCCTCCCCTTCGCTCTGCTCGGATCCTTGCCCTTTATTTTACAATCGTGCTCGCCATGGAGCGCCATCATGCCTGCCACGAGGCAGCGCCCGACTCCCTCACACGCCAGGTTCTGGATGGCGACTACTTATATAGCCTTTATCTTCAGATGGCCCTGAAATGGAAAGAGTACGACTTTGTTTCGGTTCTTGCCCCTTATATCAAGAAGATTCAGCTTAAACGGGCAGAGGGCCGCCCTCAGGATGATCTGCTGCTGCAGGGTATCGCCTGCTTTATGGAACTAGCACGGAGGAAATTCGATGAAACTGGATGAAGCTCTGCAAATCTCCCTGCATTCGATTAATCGTGAAATTAACAATATCGTAAGACAGGATAAAGATGTTCCCCGTTCCTCCCTGCTGGCGGAATCCATAAGCGGATTGATCGCTTCCGGCGGCAAACGGCTCCGCCCATTAATGGTGGTTGTGGGCAGCCGTTTCGGTCCTTCCCCGGACCAGCGGAAAATATGGCGGCTAGCGGCAGCGGCCGAGTTTATTCATGCCGCATCCCTGATCCATGACGATATCATCGACGGTTCGCCGCTCCGCCGCGGCAAGCCGGCCATGCACACGACTGTCGGCGTCAATGCGGCCGTTCATATCGGCAATTACATGTTCGCCCGGGTGATCGAGCTTGTCTCCGCCTACTCTGCCGAACGGGAAAAGTATGCCTACGATCTGACGTTCATCGCCATCACCCGGCTGTGCATCGGGGAATATCAGCAGCTTTCCCATGCGTTCGACTACGGGATGACCGTAGACCAATATTTGGAGAAGTCAAGAAACAAAACCTCGCTGCTGATGGCGGCTTGCCTGCGGACCGGTGCGCTGGCCGCCGGGGCAAGCGGCGAGATTGCCGGACGGCTCTACGAGTTCGGGGACAAACTGGGCCTTTCTTTCCAGATCCGGGACGACCTGCTGGACTTCACCGGCTCGGAAGAAGAGCTCGGCAAGCCGGCCGGCAGCGATTTGCGAAACGGGCAGGTTACGCTGCCCGTGCTTTATGCGCTGGAGGACCCGGCGCTGGCCCCCCGCATTCGGTCCATCGGACCGGATACGGCGCCTCAAGAGATCGCTAGCGTGGTCGCCGCGATCAAAGCCGGCGACGCTCCGGAGCGAACCGAAGCGTTCAGCCGCAGGCTGTTGAATGAAGCCCGCGGCATTGCCGCGGAGCTGTCCGGGTTCCCCGCGCAGCGCGATCTGCTTACGCTGCTGGAGTATTTTGGCGGGCGCGGCAGATAGGCGGCAGACGGCGTTCATTTTCCGGAAGGGAACGAACCAGCTCCTTTCCGGAGCAAGCGCTTCTTCATTTGGATTGCTGCGGCAGACAGCAGCATGATCGCGTAAATTATCTGTCTTTGGCACCCTGGCCAAGCCTTATCAACCACCAAGCGATTCCGCCGATCCCAAACAGGCCAATGAACGCAAAAATCAGAATATACACCAGATGCGGATTCATGGTTTATCCCTCCTTTGACTTCTGAAATCGGATAATAAGCAGGGTTTCTCTTCCTGTGCTTCTCTTCCTATCATTAACCTTTTTTCGCTGTTCAATAAGCGTATTCCGGCCGTTTCACGAAAATAACCGGTTGTTTTGCATTTAAGCAAGTGCTGGTGTATAATGTCACGGGTTTTGATTATCCAAAATTAGAAAGGCTTGTCTCTTGAATCAGACAGCCAATTGTTAGGAAGTTCGCTAGGTAAAAAGAAGGAGTTTGAGATGAGAAAAAGTATCCAGTTAAAAATGATTTTCAGTTTTTCAATGATTGTTCTTATAGCTTGTATTGTTATTTCGATCACAAGTTATATGTCTTCGGTGAATTTGGTGAAAGATTCATTAAGCACTGTGGCAGGGAATATTGCGAGTCGAGCAGTAGAAGTTATTGATATTAAGAAGTATCAGGAAATTACTGTTGAATCAAGGAAAACGGATTACTATCATGAATTACGGTCGGAGTTGAATGAATTAAGGGAGAAGACGGGGCTGCTATATTTATATACAATGTCTCGTAAAGAAACGAATAATGGCTATGAATATTATTATGTAGTTGATGGTATGCCAATTAATGATAATACGGCAGCCAAATTGGGGCAGAAAGAAGCAGATACGCGTTTTTATCCTCAAATGGGCAGAGCATTTGAGACTGGAAAAAGGCAAATTGAAATGACAAATACAGAAGACTACGGTCGTCTCATTACGTCATACATTCCCATAAAGTCTGACAACGGAGAGGTAATCGGGATTATCGGAGCAGACTTTGATGCAAGCAAGGCATATCAAGTGATGCGAGGTGACAAAATAAAGCTCATTTTGTTAACTTTAGTTATTTTACTCGTTAGCTTATTCGTTATTTTCTTTTTTACCCGTTATTTAGTAAAACCTTTAAAGCAGTTAACGAATCAGGTTGAAAAAATTAAATCTGGAGATTTATCATCTTCTATCGAGACGAATCTGGAAGATGAAATTGGTGTGTTAACAAGAGCGTTTCAAGGAATGGCAAACGATTTGAGGAAATTAATTGAAGAGATACATAATGATTCCAGACAATTAGTCGCTACTTCTGGTCAACTATTAGAAAGCACTAATGAAGTGAAAGCGGGAAGCCAACAAATTGTTGCGTCGATTCAGGAAATCTCTGCAGGAGCTGACATTCAATCTCAAAGTGCCGAAGAAGGTGTTCAAGTAATGGAAGATATGGCTGCAGGGATTCAACATTCTAAGAGTGCTTCTTCTGAAGTTTCTGAACAATCGTCTTTAACTCTTGCAGAAGCAGAGAAAGGCTATGCGAAAATTTTAGATGTTGTCAGCCATATGAATGACATTAATCAATCTGTCGAACAATCAGGGAATGCTATTAAGACGTTGGAAGTGCGATCTTCTGAAGTTTCAGAGATTATGAATGTCATTCAGAGTATTTCTTCTCAGACAAATCTTCTTGCACTTAATGCGTCGATTGAAGCAGCGAGAGCAGGCGAATATGGAAGAGGCTTTGCAGTCGTTGCCGAGGAGGTTCGAAATTTAGCTGAACAATCTGCAAACTCAGCAAAAGAAGTTTCGGATCTTATCGCTAAAATTAATCATGATACTGCTCATTCTGTAGAAACGATGGATGTTGTAGTCGAGAGAGTGAAAAGTGGGATCATCATCGTTCAAGAAGCTGGAGAGGCTTTTCAAACGATATTAGCAGCTATTCAAGATATCGTTTGCAAGATACAGGAAGTGTCTGCTGCATCTGAACAAATGTCAGCCGCTTCAGAGGAAATTGTTGCTTCTGTTGCAGAATCAGCTAAAATTGCTGAACAATCTGCGTACAGTACAAAAAATGTAGTGGATGTGACTGTAAAACAAAACGATTCTATTCATGATATGTCTAGCTCTATAGACTCTCTTTCCAAAATGGCAGAGCAATTAAATGAGTTAGTTCGCAATTTTAAATTGTAGTTGGTTTTATAGACTGTCATTGTTGATGTTCGCTCGTCGCTTCCTTTTTCCCAATATCATGGTTGCTTCTAAACATGTTGTATTATCTAAGGAGTTACTAAAACAACTTTTACAAATGTCGTGTATAATATATAATTGGTTTGTTAACATTTATTATAGTTCCTTTATCGGCTTTAACCCTCCTGAATACCGTTTCGGTATATAAATTCCTATTTGATGAACCCTAAGAGTATGAATTTTAAGTTTGATTTCTGATTCACGCTGGCGCGGTCATCGGAGCCGCAAGGACGAAAGAGAGGCAGGGCTTTTGTTGTTTTAGAAAAAGAGTTTGAGGTTTTAGCCCCGGAAGGAACCCGAATACCTTTACGTGTACATGAAGGTACGGTTAACAATACACCATAATAAGCGTCAGCCCGCGGTAATGGCTGGCGCTTATGTCCATTTTACGGAGGGATCAAGCAGTGCAGCCATTTCAGCAAAATCAAAAAGCATGGAACACCGGAACCTACGCAGCCTGGACCCGGCGGTTCGGGAGTCCGGCGGAAGCCGCGGCCAAGCTTCAAAGCGCTCCTGAAAAGCGGATCGGCAAGGTTCTTGACTATATGGGCGAAGTATCCGGCAAAAAAATTATGAACCTGATGGGCTCGGGCGGCAATAAAGCGGTAGCCCTTGCGCTGCTTGGCGCCGACGTTACCGTCGCGGATTTCTCCGAAGAGAACGAACGATACGCCAGGGAACTCGCGCTTGCTGCGGGTGTGCCGCTGCGTTACGTCGTTTCGGATGTGCTGCAGATGCCGGAAGAGGTCCTTACCGGAGATTACGACATCGTGTTTATGGAGTTCGGCATTCTGCATTATTTTGTCGATCTTGCGCCGCTGTTTGGCGTCGTCGCTTCCCTGCTTGCCAAGGGTGGCAAGCTCGTACTGCAGGATTTCCACCCGGTTTCGACAAAGCTGATTTCGTCTCGCGGAACAACGGCGAACATTCGCAAACACAAGGTGGACGGCGATTATTTCGACACCTCCTTGACCGAAACCGAGATTTCTTTCTTCAAATTTCTGCCGGATAACCGCAAGGAACCGGCCGTGCAAAAAGTACGGCTGCGCCACTGGAATCTTGGCGAAATCGTCACCGCCGTAGCGGGCCAAGGTCTGTACATACGCCTTCTGGAGGAACTGCCCAACCTCTCTTCCGAAGTATTCGATAAGGGCATTCCGAAGACGTTCACGCTGGTAGCGGAAAAGCTGTAGCCTGTAGCCTGAACAGCTGTTTCTGAGCATGCTGCCCGAGTGATCATAATTGGGCCGGAAAGTGAGCCGGACCCCGAATAAGTTAAAAGAGCCTGGCAAGGTGAACAAGTTCGACCTTTGCCAGGCTGTTTGTTTATTTCATTGGTCGCTACTGCACACTTAAATTGTCCCAATTCTGCTGGAACTGTTCGAACATCTCCTGCTTGTTGATTTTTTCGATGGAGGCAAAACCTCTGACAAAAATAAACTGCCAGATGAAGCCGACCAGCAGGCCGCCGATGACGTGCGGCATAAAGAAAACCGTTCGCATCGCGCTGCGGGCAAACAGCTTTCTGGTCAGCACATAGGCCAGGACAAACCCCAGCAGATTCGTAAGAATCAAGGCCAGGACCGTAAATCTTGCCGTAAACCAGAACGAATTCAGGAATGAGGGGTCCTTGGTGAAGATGTGGATATAGTTCTGAATAAGCCCAGGAAGAACGGAACGGCGACAACCACAGCAAAAAATGCAGCTGGACTGCACCTCCTCTGGAACGATCGCCAAATTCGGCATGACGGCTTCTGGGTCTTCCCAGCCAAAAAAAAGAGATACTGCCGGACGCACACCGACAGTATCTTCAACACTTTCAAACTTTCATTCAAAAGGGGAATGATTGAATTATAGGCAGCGAAGATTAACTCGGCCTTAGACAAACCTTAAGATTACATAAAAAATAGTTTAGTATTGGGTCCAATACTTGATATCGCCCTTCGGACCTGATGCTGAAGGATATGGCCGTTCCTGCTCCCTCTCTTGTTCCCAGCCTTCCAATATTCGAATATGCTGAAGCTCCGGCCTGTGATCCCACCGGATGAAGCCTTCCTCCTTCAGCTTATCCAGCGCCGTAAGGATCTCCTGTTTCCGCCGCCCGGTCTTATGTTCCAGTTCTGTCCAGGTAGGCATTCGTCTTCGCTGTCCCGAGAAATTAAAGAGAATGCGGAGCAGCTTGCGCTGAAGATCAGGAAGCATGGATGCTTCCCCGGAATGCCGGCGGCTGAACCGCCAGAATATGATCTATGCGAAAAGCTCTGGGCTCCCCGATCTTCAGGCACGCGGCCCGAACCAGGTTCCCGCGAATCGCATGAACCTCGATCCGCCGCTGCGTAATGCGCCCGGCACGGTCCATATAAATGATTTCAACAACTTCCCCCACATATTTCTCCAGCATATTCACACCGCCTTATAGGAACGTTTGTTTGTATTATATACGAACAAACGTTCTTTATACAAGTATGAAAAATACCCATCCTGAACAATTTGCGCCAGGCATGGGTCGTGGAAAAGTGAATGATCATTCTTTCTGCTTATACCGAACAAGTTAAAATGTGCTGGGTCCCTATCGGCCCCACTCTGATCGCCCCGTGATCCTCGAATCCGCATTTAAGATACAGGCTTTTGGCCGGGGCATTTCTGGCATTTACAGCAAGCACAACAAGCCGGATTTCAGGAAAATGTTCCCTGACAAACGCCCGAAGCTGCAGCATGGCTTGTTTGGCATATCCTTTGCCCTGGTCCTTCTCATTAATCGAAAATGACCTGAGCAGCAGCGCGTGAGGGCTGTCCGTAAACCCGTGGACATCCTCTCCCCCATCCAGAATGAAAAAACCGACAGGCCTTGTATCCGCCAAAATGACAACAGGATGCTTGTGCTGTTCCTGGATGGCTGACCCTAATACTTCATTCGGCATGCCTGTAAACTGCTTTTTTTCCTCCGGCAGATAGAAGCTTTCAAGCACGGCTTGATGCTCGGGCTCGTAAAAAGCAAGCTGTACGTTTGTCTTTTGCTCAGGCCGCTCGGGTGTCATAAAGCTCTCTCCTTTAAACCAGGCTCATCTAAAATCCTCTGTTGTCAAAAAAAAGATGCGTACGGCGAAGCAGGCGGTATAGCGCCCGCAATACGCTGCAGACAAAGCGTAAATTCGTTCTGCACCCACCTGCCTGTCCAGTCCGGAGGAAGCAGAGGCGCAGGCAGCATCGGATCTTCCAGGTTCATCTCGCTGATCGCTTCGCCCAGTTCCAGATAAAGCGTGAACAGACCGAGCGGGTCGCTCTCATTCGGCGCGGCAGCCAACGCCTTTTCCAATCTCGGATGAAAATCCGTCTCGTACCACGTCTTCTTCCCCCGATAGTCCGACTCTAACTGCTCAAGCCGCCAGATGCGCGCCGCTTCCTGCGGCCCCATGTCCCTATCCAGCATCCGGCCGGAAAATACCGTGGCAAAAGGTTCGAGTTCATGCCGCCGGATGCATTCGCGCACCTCTTCCCTGTACGGCCAAGGGGAGAGATAGACGCTGCTGTACAGCAGACCGAAGCCGATTTGCAGCATGTCTGTACGAAACCGGTCACGGTGCTTGCGCAGCGCTTCCGGAATTTCGACCATGACCAGTTCCCAACTGCCATCCCATTGTTCCCCGTACCGCTGGGGCTTCAGGTTGATCGATCGAATGAATTTCCGTCCAGCGTCGGTGATCCGGTAGGACGAGCGCGATGGCGACTCGGCATATCCTTCCTTTTTCAGCCGGGAAAGCGCATTGCGGATATAAGGAGCCGTGTAATGGCGGCGCTCATAAATCGTTATAATCTGCCGGATTTCCATCCGGTTGGCCCGTGAAAGCAGAAACAGAATTTGCTTATCGACCGATAACACATCATCACATCCTTATTGACAAAGAGAATACAGAGGTTTATAACATAAATATCGACGTCGGTATATAAAATTGTTATAAAAGGTGTGGTGCTGACTCTAGTATTGTAGCTTATCGCTCACCAAAACAAAAACCGGAAGTATTTTTTAGGAGGAGTTCAAGATGTCATTGAATTGGAAAAAATATATGTGCATGCTTGCAGCCGGGGCAGCGCTCGTATGGGGAAGTTCCGTTTCGAACGTTTCAGCTGCGGGAAATCGGGATGTCAGCGCGAACGTGAACAGCTATCTGCAGTGGAATTCGGCCGTACATATCGAATTGGATTCAGCGCCGCTTGGGGAAGACGCCATCATGGAAAATTCACAAATACTGGTGCCGCTGCGGGCGGTCTTCGAAGCGGCCGGAGCGAAGGTAAGCTGGAACGCGGCCTCAAATACCGTGACCGCCGAAGGAAAAGGATACAAGCTTACCCACACGAAAGGGGCGCGCTCCGTATCCGTGAACGGCGTCCGCTATGAACTTGATCATGAATCCGTCGTATCCGGCGGCCGTTTGATGGTGTCTGAACGGGCGGTGCCGCTTGCGCTTCAAGCCTCGCTCTATTGGAACTCTGCCGAGCGGACATTGTCGATCGTCTCGGCGGCGGACAAAAGCGGCGGGTTGCAGATGAAGAGCCCATCCTTTGAACAGTTTGGCAGCATGCCTGCCAAATATGCGCACCAGACCGGCAGCGGACACGACATCAGTCCTCCGGTAAGCTGGTCCCATGCGCCGGAAGGCACAAAATCGTTCGCGGTCGTCATGTACGATATTCATCCGATCGCCGACAATTACATTCACTGGAGCGTGCTGAATGTGCCTGCAACGGTTCATGAGCTTGCCGAAGACGCGGCCTTCACGCTCCCTGCCCAGCAGCAGCCGAATGCTTATTTCGGAATGGGGCCGCCGCCCTTCTCCGGCGATCATCTCTACCGGCTGGCCGTATATGCCCTGGATACCGAGCAATTGGAATTGAAAGATAAAGTCGTGTTTTTCGATGAACTGGAGCCGCTGCTGAAAGCGCACGAGCTCGGACATGCGGAGTGGGACGGATTTTTTAAAAGTGCGGTGAAGTAGGGACGAGCTCATTGTCACACTCCCGTAAGGAAAACAGGCTTTCTTGTTGAATATGCCAAATATACAAGGCGACTTCCTTTCTTCTTGGTCTTTCGGTTTGGTCACCGAAAAACTGCTGCAAGCTGAAGGGAAGTCCCTTTTTTTCTATAAAAATAATTGCGTATCAAGAGAGTGGATGCGTATAAATAATCAGATGTTTCATTTCCTGTCTCCTTCAATTCAGATAGTGATTAATCAATTACTATTCACCGTTAAAAAGAGAGCCTTTTTTTTCTTTGCAGCGCGTGAATCGTAGCCGAGATTCCCTCTTCAAAGGGAGTCGCCCGGATAGGTCCGATCAACCGTTCGTATTTCTCCCTGCTTAAGACAACGGGCTCTTCGGTCAAATAGAGCATCTCCACGACCTCCTTCATGACCGGCACTGCCATGCCGAGCAAAGACAGCCCGCCTCTTCCGAGCGGAATGACCGGTTTGGTGACTCCGCTTGCCTGCCGGGCTATTCGTACGATCTCTCTGCCCGAGATCAAGCCTCCGCCCGGTATATTCCAGTTTTGCCCATAAGCGTCGTCCCTGCAGGCGAGCTCTGCAATCATGAATGCCGCATCCGGCAAGTAGACGAATTCCCGGGGGACTCGCATATTGCCAATGAAAAAAGCCATTTTGCCGGCCGCGATAGCTTCGAGCGTAGAGCCCAGATAAGAAGCCTCATTTGCCGTGGGACCGTAATAATCCGGCAAGCGGACGATCATAACCTTGGCCCGGCTCCAGCGCTCGTCAAACAGCATCTTCTCGTAAGCTAGCCTGACCTTGCCCTTCTTCGTATGCGGCTGCTTCGGATGCTCCTCGGTCACCCTATCCGTCTGTCTTCTGCCATAGGGATAGATGCCGTCGATCGCCACTACCTTCAATCCAAGCCGGTCTGCGGCCTCCATCACGGATTCACCCAGAGGAATTAACTTGCTCGCCATTTCGTTGTACGGTACATTCGCGCAGTGGAACAGAACGTCCGCGCCCTCCGCAGCAAGGGCAACGTCATGCGGACGAAAAGCGTCGCCCGTTGCAATCGTTAAATGGTCTGGATTACCCAGACTAGCCTTAAACTGCTCCAGTTTCTCGCGTGATCTCCCGAAGGCCACCGTCGGAATCCCTCGTCTGACCAGTTCCCCCGTAATCGAAGCGCCAGTACCGCCAGTTGCTCCTACCACAATCGCTTTTTTCAAAGGTATCACCTCATCCTCAAAATGTGATTGATCAATTACTAACGTGATGACAATGTATCATTTTGTTATTGATTAGTCAATCACAAATTTTAAAAATACTTTCCCGCTGCTCATATTTCGTTCAGCTCGGGATGTTTATCCTTGCGCTGCTCACATATCTGAATAAACGAAAATAACCCGCCCAGGTTAGCGCCAAGGGAACGGGTTATTCTCTGCTTTACTTTGGATGTTTCCCACCCAAGTGTTGTGCAGGGAGTCGGCGACATCCGACTTCTTTTTCTATTGTTATCTTAGCATTTTGTATTGTATACCTCAACGCAATATGATTTTCGAAAACGCTGGGTGCCTAGTCACAGTTGCTTCCTAATCTGCAGGAGGCGGAGGCGGTCCTAAATAATAAGAAGGGCGAACAGATGAGGAAAAAAAACACTTTAATAGACTAAAAGGTTAGAACAATATTGGGAATTCACCAAAAACAGCAAAAAACGCGACCCTCCGAAACCTCGGAAAGCCGCCCTGCTTGACTATGAAGGGATGCTGGTGAAGGGAATTGAACCCCCGACCTACGCATTACGAGTTCCAAGAATAGTGGTTCTATAGGTAGTGCATTAACCCCATTGAAATCAAGATTTTTTACTTTGATGAGTGTCCCTAAGATAACCTAAGTATCCGCAAGCGCGTTTGCAATTTTGTTAGCTGAGGGTGTCCCAAAAGTAAACTTTGGAACACCCTCAGCTAACAAAATAGGATGGTATTCGTAAAAAACCAAGGAGCTAAGCGGTAAACTGGTACCCATAGACTGGACACTTTGAAAAAAAAGGGGGTTGGGCTGTGAGTACCTTTTGTATACTGGAAGAAGCAACGGAGGGGATGACATGAGTACGAAAAGGTTTAGTGAAGCAGAGCGCGAAACATTATCGGAAAATCCATGACCTACACGGATGAATTCAAACGGCTATTCATCGATCAATATATGCTCGGAAAAACGCCAAGAGAAATCTTTGAGGCTGCTGGATTCGACGTCAGCATCATCGGGATGACGCGCGTGGAACAGTGCGCGGACCGCTGGAAGAAAGCCTATGAGAGGGACGGGATCATTGGGCTGTCCGACTCGCGGAAAGGAGCCTCTGGCCGCCCTCTAAAAAGGGAATTAACCCCAGATGAAGTCATTGCTAAGCAAGAGGCGAAAATTAAGCTGCTTGAATCTCAAATTAAACTGCTAAAAAAGTTCGCCAAGAACGAAAGGAGGCTAGTTCTAGACAAATACAACTTAAGCACAAACCATAGATTTGAACTCATTCAGGAAGCTGTAAATCAAGGATATGGACGGATGACGAGATACTTTTGTGAGCTCCTTGAGATGCCCCGCTCCTGCTACTATCGTTATCTAAAAGCAGCGGATATACGCTTAAAGTGAGCTGTTCAGGATCAAGAAGCCGGAAAGCTCATTCAGAAGGCTTTTGATCGTCACGGCTTTAAGAAGGGTGCCCGCTCCATCAAAGTGATTCTGGAAAACGAGTTTGGCATCGTGTACAACCTGAAGCGTTTGGCTGTAGCTGCCGTCATATACGTCTCGATATGCCCCATTACCGGCTTAGAAAAATAAAGTGGCACTCGGTGCTGCAACAAATAGTTGCGGAGCGTGGGATGATCAAATACGATGGCGGTATGAGACATAGCGATTTCTCCTTGGTGTGAATTTGGTTGTGGTGACTACTTTTTACCATAAGGAGGGCGCTTTGTCTCTATTCTTTTTGATTTACAGTTTACTGGAAGCGAATTTGCTCATTTATAGTCGGCAATCTATTTAAATTAAATAGAACAGTCAATCTTATTTTTTTAAGATGTATTTCCAACAAACTAGGATTAAGGAAATAACCAGTATAACTAACAAAACTGTAAAAAAAACAATCAAGAGTCCATACATATTCAAGCAACTCCCCTCCCCCAAATATTGGATTTATCTTATATCTTACCGAAAATCCAACTCTATTGTAAATATAATTTTACACTTCCATATTTTAACTAAAGCATATATAATATACATATACTTTCAATCTATGGCCATATTGTAAGTATTAACAAAAGATCGGAGATGTTAAATTTGAAAAAATTACTAACTTCACTACTATCTACTGTACTTGCTTTGACTATTTGTGTTCCAGTGTTTGCTTCAAGCGATTCATCGGGGCTAGATTATGAACAGTTCAAAACTAGCTTATTAGAGGCTACACTCCAAGGAAATGATGAACTTGCCAGCAATATCTTAGAGAATAATCCTGAGTTAAACGAACAGTACGTTCAGTCTGCAGATGCCTTTGACTCAGATAAAGTAAATGAAAAGTTAAAAAATGTTAAACTTGGAGCAAATGACTCAGTTCTGATTGTGATGGATGATAATAGCTTTGTAAAAGTTACTACAGTTACTAAACCCGTAAAAGAGAATAATACTGGTATTTCCACTAGAGATTATCAAACTGATTACGACATGTCAGGAACAAAATGGAGTACAACATACACGTATGAAAGTGGTAGCAATTTCAAACTAGTTATGAACACATACTATCAAATTGGAAGCAAGATGAATATTTATCAGTATGATTACAGTGGTACTGATGGTTCCCTAGGTTTTACTGTAGATTCGGTAAATCAATCTGTATCTGGAAACAATACTGCGACTGCAACAGTAAAAGGTAATTTTACAGTAAAAATTGTAGGAGGAAACAAGCAGTATTATACTCTTTATACAGAAATCGGATTTTTAAAAGCTTACTTAGAATCTGATGGGTATTATTATGTAGATTATTATATTAATAGCTGGAAGTCATAGAATATTCACAAACCATTTAGTAGTCAACATTAAAAAAGCCCACCGACCATGTGGTTAGTGGGCTTTTATGCATGGTGTCGCGGCCGATCGCGTATCGGTGTAGCGTTATCTAGGGTATATTTTTAGATTTTGATGTGCGTACAAAGAAATCCAATATTTTTTTGTAGCAGTATTACGTAGGTAAAGCATCCTGTACGTTTGCTAATGAATCATTCGGCACTGGGTGGATATCTACCTACAAAAGAAAACCATATGAAGTCGTCAAAGGGTGTGTCAATAATTTTGTGTAAACTCATTTATAGAGACTCCCCCATGGGGGAGATTGCCCTTACGGCAGATGTTGGCCGATGCGTTCGGGGAAGAAGACCGAGAACTGCAACAGCATTTGGCCCCAGTTCTGGACACGGCCTGTCCATTTGCGGGTGACATCCATGGTGACCAGATACAGCATCTTTAGCAGCGCCTCGTCC
>NZ_JAIOGQ010000070.1 GCF_019904135.1 Paenibacillus caui
GCAGACATTACTTCACCCGTAATCGAGATCGGTATGTACAGGGACTTCTGGTCGAATGCAACTATGCTCGCTATTTTCACTAGCATAAACTAGCTGACTGTTCAAGCACTAACTTTGGTGTAGAGCCTAAAATAATATTAAATATTTTTTTTCTTTCGCATTCGTGAAGAAAAAATTCAAAAAACCACCTCTTAACAGTTCTGATGAAGTATGACCAGTACAGTACAATACCAGTACAAGTATTATTGCAATGAGGGGCATGTTTAGCTAAAAAGAAATTTTTATGCACTACCATGCCCTCATATTCCACTTTATCTCATTTTTATTTATATCTTAATTTGCTAGTGGAGAAGCTTTAAACGAATCAGAGAAATAACCCCAACTTAGAGTTTTAGATAAAGGCAGCGGGTCAAGGCTGTAATCAGCTTTTATAGTAGAGGATACCATTATTTTCATATAGTGGAAAGTGGTTATTTATTTTACTTGGCTATACGATCTGATTGATTTTAATCCATTGGGTAGCATCAGCAATTTCAAACTTAATTTCGCGTGAATAGGTATGTATAGATTTAGCCACGCCAGCGATCTCCAATTCTTCAGGATCTCCCCACAATTTTAGTTTGATTAATCTCTGCTCAGTACAGGACCAGATCAATGCTTGCTCGATTTTATGTACTTCCTCACCATCCAAGATCGGTAAGGAGCATCGCTTCTCAAACATTTTAAGGTCAATATTATGTAGTTCGAGCTCGGTGACATGTTTAGGCAGAATCAATTTTGTTAGCAAATGATTATTTACATCTAATGGATTTCTCAAAATAGAAACGTGCATTCCGTATTAGATCCTCTAAAGACCGGGAATAACGAGGGAACAAGATATATTTACTTAAATGGAAATATTATTGAGGAACTGGCTCTAGATGAAAATGGGAACGTCACCGGAGTTAAGGCACGAAATATATGGGGCAATGAATTACTGTATCGCGAAGATCTCCATGGGGCCAAAACAGGATATTATTTATATAACGGCCACGGGGATGTAGTACAAATAAATGATAATGCCGGTAATATGCTTAATGAATATGACTCCTGGGGTACCATTACATCGAAGATCGAAAATATATCCAATCCCTATAAATATACGGGCCAGTTTTATGATGAGGAGTGGATTATACTATTTACGCGCCCGCTATTATGATCCGGTGGATGCACGTTTTATTAGTGAGGATACGTATGAGGGGCAGATAACGAATCCGCTGAGTTTGAACTTGTATACGTATGTGGGGAATAACCCACTAGGGTATAGTGACCCAACAGGTCATTGCAGGGCAGGCAAGGATGCTGGGTGTTATGTTGATTCGTTTAGTGGAGTCGATGATTTTATAAACGATATATGGTATGACAATCTTGTTACCGTTAAAAGTATGTGGAGGCAGGCTGAAGACAGCAAGTCAGCGTGTACAACACAAAAGTGTATTAATTCTAACGAATCTATGCAAAAAATTGCCGAGGCAAGGGCTGATGAGATAAGAAATAATCCTTGTCATTATACTGTTGCAGGTGGTTGCATAGATGGGAATGCTTCTTTTGCTCTTGATACAGGAGGAAAAGCATATGGTGTTGTTTTTATACCTACACCCTCAACTTCGCTTTTAGAAATCCTATTTGGAAAAAAGGCATATGCGAGCGAACTGCCTGACAAAACGATAGGTAGCAATGGTTTAGGGAAAATAGTCCATTATTTTGCATCAGGAGACCATGGCCCTGCCCATGTTCATGTATATGATAATAAAGGTAATATGGTTATAGTTGGGCAGAATGGAAAACGTTTGTCGGGGGAGCCAGAGCTTAATCGAGTTCAGCAAAAAGTAGTAGATACATTCAGACCTCAAATTAGAAGTTCAGTTGGCCAAATTATGAGATGGTACAGGGATAGGAGATGATTTTTTTGAAATATTCAGAGATACTAGAAAGATTAAATAATTTATTTCTTGAGGGAAATGAGAGATTAAGTAAGAAGGAATTAAATTTTCTTTTATCCCAAGTAGAGAATGATGAAATCGAAGGAATTCACGGGGATTTATGTGATGACGCACTACAATATATTAGTAGTAATATAGATGAAATGAGTCTTCCTACAGGAGCAAAAGAGCATCTTCTCTATAAAAAATACGCATTGCTGATTGATAGTATGAAAAGCTATGATGAAAAATTCCTGTTAGATTTAGTTAATGATTACCAAAAATACTCTTTTTTAGCATTAGAAAGTTTAATTATTGAAATGTTAAAGAAAGATAGAATTTCAATTCAATATTTTGATTTGTTAGATGGATTGAGTGAAACTATTCGTAAAGAAATTTTTGCTAGTTTGGTTAGAAATAAAATCCGTGAAAAGGTATTACTATCCGCGGAGGAAACTGAGCAACTGTATTTGTATGAAAAGTTCACAATATTGGAGGATGCTATAGAAAATAAGCTGATTGATTCGTCGGTCTTAATGAAATTAACTCTTTTGGATGTTGAAGGAGAGAGTAAAAAAAGAAAAGAAAGTTTACGTTCTAAGGCCGAAAAAGCTTTGAAACACTTGTAAATCCTACTCAGAAAAGCATATGAGATTTTGACGAGAGTCTGTAAAATAGTTTGTGTAAACTCCTAAACCCAGTAAAATGGAAGTAATAGAAAGGTTGGGAGAATACATGGGACTTTGGTCAAAAGAACAACTACGGGCTTTCATCAAGGAGAACAACTTGG
>NZ_JAIOGQ010000071.1 GCF_019904135.1 Paenibacillus caui
TCAGATGTTGAAACAGCGGTCAAGTTCTTTCCTTGAGGGCTGTTTCAACATCTGAAAATCTCTTAAAGGCGGAAGGGGTTATGAAACTAACATTCAACATTGTACCCACCCAGTAGAGCGAAGAGCCAGGAAAATTGACTACCCCCATTACTTGTTGCCCTATAATATCTTCAGCCGTATATCTTTTTGTAATTTGTGCACTAGACGTTTTTATTCCAATTTCTTGTCCAAAATCAATCTCAAGTTTGATAGCAGGTACTTTTGCTTTTGCGAAAAACTCAGCTTTAATAATGGTTCCAACACGAATATCCAGTTTCAAACAATCATCAATCGTTGCCATTTAAACATTCACCTCATCTGAATAGTTTAGGGATTGTAACCAAAAATACATACTCATGCCTAGTAATGTGATCAATCCACCTATGAATTGAAAGATAGAGATGGTTTCTCCCAAGAATAAATAGGCCAGAATTATGGCTAAAACAGGCTCTCCAATAATACCTACAGAAACCGTAGTTGCGCCTATAGATTTTAACAACAGATTAAAAATATATTGTCCAAAAATAGTTGGGATCACTGCAAGTAACAAGAAATAAGTCCAATCCGAGGAGTCATATTGGGTCAAAGTGATATTATTTAACAAACAGTAGACTAGCATGACGCTCCCGCCTAGAAAAAAAACAATAACACTGTATAAATTTGCGTCAATTTTGCGACTTACTTTCTGTCCTGCCAGCATATATGCTGAAACCAGGATTGTTCCTAATAAGGATAATCCATCACCTATTAACGCCTCCCTCGAAACCCCGATGTCTCCCCAAGCTATAATTACTGAACCTAAAAGAGCAGCAATCAAACAAAGAATGGTTAATATGTTGGTTCGTTCTCTAAACATAAAATATGAACCAATCAATACAAATAAAGGTTGTAATGATAAGATCACCATGGAGCTCGCAACTGAGGTATATACTAAAGATTCCATCCAACATAAGAAGTATAACCCGAGAAATAGACCAGCTAAAAAAACGGTACTCCAATCTTTTTGGTTCATCTCTGAGGATCGGAGAGTTTTCCAAGGTACAAAAGGAAGCATAATGATTACTGATATATACAATCTGTACATTCCAGCCACAGAGGTTGGAGTATCTGAAGATTTTATCATGATGGATGAGATAGAAACAGACAGTATGCTGATGAAGAGCAAAATATACGGATGAAACGGTAAAGACGATTGATTTATTTTCACATGTACGCCTCCAAGACGTCTTATCCAATCGTCTGTGCACAGGATTGTAATGATAAGCCGAAGATCTGATATAATAATATCACCACTTTTATTTTATTTGTGTAACTATATCTTTAATTTATATAGAAATATCGTCACCAGAAAGGACTTCGCTAAAATGGAAAAACAATTGCACGAGACCATTTTATATCCCGATGTTTCATTTCCATACATCATGTACACCCATACTATTCATCGAAGTATTCCTGAAGGTAGAGGATTTAACGATTTACATTGGCATGAAGAACTGCAAATTACTTTGGTTACTAAAGGAAAACTAGTTATACAAGTTAATGGGATTGATCATGAATTAGAAACAGGTCAGGCCATTTTAATTAATAAGGGCATCCTTCATGTTACTACGAACCTGACAAATAACGGTCAATATGTCAGTTTTAATTTTCCTGAGAAGCTGCTGGCCTTCTACGCAGATAGTGCCATGGAACAAAATTATGTACTTCCTTATACAAACTCTTCCTTAGTGTCACTAGTAATCAAGGGAGATGTTGAATGGGAAAGTCAAGTAGTAGAAATGCTTTGGGATATGAAAAAGAAATTTGATATGAAAAAAAACTGGGGGTGGGAATATGAGGTTTCGATCACAACGGTACAATTATGGTTTATCTTAATTTCTAACATTTCACTTTCTTCTGAGGAAGCACCTAAATACTTAAAGCTGCAACAAGAAAGACTTCAATTAATGCTCAGCTTCATCCATCAGAACTACTCAAATCATATAACACTGCAAGAGATTGCTGATATAGCGCATCTAAGTGTTTCGGAATGCACCCGGAGTTTTAAGAGAACCATTCATATGACACCTTACGAGTACTTAATTAAGTACCGGATCAAGAAAAGCAGTGAGTTATTAATCTCAACAGATTATACCATAACCGAAATAGCAGGCAGAGTGGGTTTCAATCATGTAAATCACTTTATTCAGTCTTTTAAAAAATATCATGAAAGAACACCTAAAGATTTCCGGAAATTTAGAAATGAAATCAATGATTAAGGAGTTTAATCTGCTGATATGGGTGTGTCAATAATTTTGTGTAAACTCATTTATAGAGACTCCCCCATGGGGGAGATTGCCCTTACGGCAGATGTTGGCCGATGCGTTCGGGGAAGAAGACCGAGAACTGCAACAGCATTTGGCCCCAGTTCTGGACACGGCCTGTCCATTTGCGGGTGACATCCATGGTGACCAGATACAGCATCTTTAGCAGCGCCTCGTCC
>NZ_JAIOGQ010000072.1 GCF_019904135.1 Paenibacillus caui
GTACGCCCAGCATGGGCGTCATCTACACGGTGAAAGTCCGGAATGGGGGCTGGCGAGCGCCTACCATTAGCCAAGGGTAAGGGTGTCCCATCGTGAGGTGGAATCTGAAGGAAGCCGGAGGCAAAAGCACGGGCCAAGGTACACGAACTGGATTTGAGGCTGTTTCCGTCGGATGAGTCACCTAGACATGACGAAATCCAAAGCCGCCAAGGGCGGAAGCAGTAAACTCCAGTGGTCGCGGGCGGAAAGATGACGCTCTTATCTGGGGAGACCTGCGGGAGAGAGAAAAAAAAATGCGAAGTCACTTCGTAACCGCAACCGGGAGGTTGCGCTGAACCCGCAGGAGTCAGCAGAGGCCATAGTACGCGAGTACGGGACGCCGGAATGCGGAAGGGCCGAACCGAAAGGAGAGAGGAAACCGATGCGTTCGAGTAAAGAGCAGAGACAGCCGAATATCCTGAAAGGGAACTGCCAGCAAAGAGAAGCGGTGAAGCCGCAAGGGTATGCTGGAGTGCCGAGTTCTTCGCCGGCACAAGTCGCTCCTTCCTCTCGCGAAGACCAGAACGACCTGTTGGAGCGAATGCTCGAGGGAGAAAATCTTCGACTTGCATATAAGCGAGTGGTACAGAACGGAGGAGCGCCCGGTGTGGACAGTGTAACAGTAGCGGAGTTACAGGCATACCTGAAGGCACATTGGGAAACGGTGAAAATCGAACTCTTGACGGGAACCTACAAACCGATGCCAGTCAAACGGGTGGAAATCCCCAAACCTGGAGGCGGCGTACGGCTGCTCGGAATTCCGACCGTGATGGACCGCCTGCTCCAGCAAGCGCTTCTGCAAGTGATGAACCCGATTTTCGATGCTCACTTCTCGTGGTATAGCTACGGCTTCAGACCGGGAAAGAGAGCACACGATGCCATGAAGCAAGCCCAGCGATATATCCAAAGCGGCCTGAGATGGGTGGTGGATATGGATTTAGAAAAGTTCTTTGACCGAGTGAACCATGACATCCTCATGGCTAGAGTGGTAAGGAGAGTGAAGGACAAGCGAGTCCTGAAACTAATCCGCGCCTACTTGAATGCTGGAGTAATGGAGGGTGGAGTGAGCCGGAAGACGGAAGAAGGAACGCCACAAGGCGGCCCGCTGAGTCCACTTCTGGCAAACATTCTGCTGGATGATCTGGATAAAGAATTAACGCGGCGCGGCTTGCGATTCGTCCGCTATGCAGACGACTGCAACATCTTCGTTGCAAGCAAACGAGCAGGTGAACGTGTAATGGGATCGGTCACTCGATTTGTGGAAGGAAAGCTGAAACTGAAAGTGAACCGGGACAAAAGTGCGGTAGATAGGCCATGGAACCGCAAATTTCTTGGAATTAGTTTCCTATCCAACAAGCAGGCAACGATTCGACTGGCTCCTAAGACGATTTTTCGGTTTAAGGAGAAGATCCGGGAGCTAACGAGCCGCACCCGATCCATCTCCATGGAGGAACGCATTTCAAAACTGAACCGCTACCTCATGGGGTGGATTGGCTATTTCCGGATAGCATCTGCAAAGAGCCATTGCGAAAGATTTGACCAATGGATTCGTAGAAGACTCCGAATGTGCCTATGGAAACAGTGGAAACGGGTACGAACCCGTATTCGAGAACTTCGGGCGCTCGGAGTTCCGGAATGGGCCTGCTATGTTATGGCAAACTCCCGGCGTGGTGCATGGGAAATGTCTCGAAACACAAATAATGCCCTTCCGACTTCTTTCTGGGAAGCGAAAGGGCTGAAAAGTTTGCTTTCTCGTTATTTGGAACTTCGTTAACCTTTTGGAACCGCC
>NZ_JAIOGQ010000073.1 GCF_019904135.1 Paenibacillus caui
TGCTCGATGGGCTTTGCCATGACCTATTGGGGAGCGGATGGTGATCATCTGAAATTCCGTTGTCCCCATGCCACAGGCAAGGTGGACTGTCCGCTCGGTATGGCTGCTTGTTCGTCTTCTAACTATGGAATGGTCGTCAAAGTGGATACGAAAAGCGACTTCCGCCGCTATTCAAGTCCACATCGGGACACGAAACGCTGGAAAGAGCTTTACAACGAAAGAACTAGCGTGGAGCGATGCAATTCCCGGATGAAAACATATTTGACCGCAGAGACCATGCATGTCTGGGGAATTCGGAAGGTGACCACTCACCAATATCTGAACGCAATTGTACTGTTGGCCTCTGCACTGGCGATGGCACGTCAGTCACCTAAAGTCGCTGCTTAAATTTTTGAACGAACAGAAATTCTGCAGGTCCGCCCTTTTTTATGTCCGAAGTCACCTGAGACGAAAATACACCACCAACTACTCCTTAGATTCTGCTGTCTAATTCTCAATCACGGAATTATGCAAAATGCTCGAATATAAAAACACTAGATACTTTCCAATTTTCTTGCTTTCTTGAATTTTTAAATTTTCTATATTTCCCTTACCATCCGCACTATTATAAATACGATGAACTATATCATTTGGTATTTCATCAATCTTGTAACTACTGTTCATATTGTAATAAATGACTGCTATGATACCACTCAATAAAAGAAGTACAGCCCCAATTAAAGATCTAAATTTATTTGGCATGTTTTACTCCTTACTTTTTTATAAAAGCCTTACCTCGATTTCCGATAACGTTGTTGTATTCACGAACCCGAAAGGCTTAAGGCGCGTCAGCGCCGGGTCGAAGACTTAGCCTTGTAGGGTTGATCGCCTGATTCCACTTCCTGGCTTCTTATCTTCTGGCGATCCTAGGGCCTACAGGCCCGCAGCGTGAATACGGTGTTATGTGATGCCTGTGCCTTCCCTGAGTTTCTTACATATACTGCCTTTGAATTGCTTCTTTAAATACTTTTATTGGTTCTTCATAGTCAATTGGTTTATAAATTATTCTATTCAGCCATTTTATTAGTTCTTCTTTATCTGCAAATTCCATTTGCGTGTCCGTACTATAAAAGGTTATTTCTTTCATTGTACCTAATACGCTTCTACTATTAGTCTTCGAGATAGTTACTTCCGAACCGTCGTTCATATACGAATTTATTAGTGCCTGTTCAATCTCTTCGCTTACCAAATAATCAAAAAGTTCTGATTGAAATTTATCTATCAGTCCATTTAACTGAGCAGTTCTTATTCCTTCTATTAGTACACTCAACCGACTTAAATCGTTGACGAATAATATGTGCTTTCTATTATTTAAACGAATGATGTTTGCATGCCAACTAAAGAGGGGAGAAACGAGTTCATTCTCTTTAGGAATAGCTTTCATTTCTTTCAGTAGAGTTTGAGTAAATCTTAAGAC
Organism: Paenibacillus caui; assembly: GCF_019904135.1. Taxonomy (GTDB): domain Bacteria; phylum Bacillota; class Bacilli; order Paenibacillales; family Paenibacillaceae; genus Fontibacillus; species Fontibacillus caui. Next base: position 1,457 of record NZ_JAIOGQ010000073.1, read on the forward strand.
AAACATTCTCTATTATCCTTCCTTTGCACAGGTTTCACATAACGTCTCAGTATTCATGAACCCGAAAGGCTTAAGGCGCCTAAGCGCCGGGTCGGAGACTTAGCCTTGCAGGGTTGATCGCCTGATTCCACTGCCTGGCATCTTACCTTCTGGCGATCCGAGGACCAACGGCCCGAAGCATGAATACGATGTTAACTGATGTCTCCGACCTCTCTGAATTACCCTCAAAGAGTCTGTAAAATAGTTTGTGTAAACTCCTAAACCCAGTAAAATGGAAGTAATAGAAAGGTTGGGAGAATACATGGGACTTTGGTCAAAAGAACAACTACGGGCTTTCATCAAGGAGAACAACTTGG
>NZ_JAIOGQ010000074.1 GCF_019904135.1 Paenibacillus caui
TTTTGGATAAGCCCTCGACCGATTAGTACTGGTCAGCTCCATGCATTGCTGCACTTCCACCCCCAGCCTATCTACCTCGTCGTCTTCAAGGGGTCTTACGATTTGGGAAATCTCATCTTGAGGGGGGCTTCACGCTTAGATGCTTTCAGCGCTTATCCCGTCCGCACTTAGCTACCCAGCTGTGCTCCTGGCGGAACAACTGGTACACCAGCGGTGCGTCCATCCCGGTCCTCTCGTACTAAGGACAGCTCCTCTCAAATTTCCTACGCCCACGACAGATAGGGACCGAACTGTCTCACGACGTTCTGAACCCAGCTCGCGTACCGCTTTAATGGGCGAACAGCCCAACCCTTGGGACCTACTTCAGCCCCAGGATGCGATGAGCCGACATCGAGGTGCCAAACCTCCCCGTCGATGTGGACTCTTGGGGGAGATAAGCCTGTTATCCCCAGGGTAGCTTTTATCCGTTGAGCGATGGCCCTTCCATGCGGTACCACCGGATCACTAAGCCCGACTTTCGTCCCTGCTCGACTTGTCAGTCTCGCAGTCAAGCTCCCTTTTGCCTTTGCACTCTTCGAATGATTTCCAACCATTCTGAGGGAACCTTGGGGCGCCTCCGTTACTCTTTAGGAGGCGACCGCCCCAGTCAAACTGCCCACCTGACACTGTCCCCATGCCCGATCAGGGCACCAGGTTAGAACTCCGATACGATCAGGGTGGTATCCCAACGCCGCCTCCAAGGAAGCTTGCGCTCCCTCTTCCTAGGCTCCCACCTATCCTGTACAAATCGTATCAAAGTCCAATATCAAGCTGCAGTAAAGCTCCATGGGGTCTTTCCGTCTTGTCGCGGGTAACCTGCATCTTCACAGGTATTAAAATTTCACCGGATCTCTCGTTGAGACAGCGCCCAAGTCGTTACGCCATTCGTGCGGGTCAGAATTTACCTGACAAGGAATTTCGCTACCTTAGGACCGTTATAGTTACGGCCGCCGTTTACTGGGGCTTCAGTTCATAGCTTCGGCCTAAACCTAACCACTCCCCTTAACCTTCCAGCACCGGGCAGGCGTCAGCCCGTATACTTCGCCTTGCGGCTTCGCACAGACCTGTGTTTTTGCTAAACAGTCGCTTGGGCCTTTTCACTGCGGCCCCCTCGAGCTATTCACTCTACCGGGGCACCCCTTCTCCCGAAGTTACGGGGTCATTTTGCCGAGTTCCTTAACGAGAGTTCTTCCGCGCGCCTTAGAATTCTCTTCTCGCCTACCTGTGTCGGTTTGCGGTACGGGCACCTTCACCTGGCTAGAGGCTTTTCTTGGCAGTGTGAGATCATGACCTTCGCTACTGTAATTTTCACTCCCCATCACAGCCCAGCCTTACGGTGTGCGGATTTGCCTACACACCAGCCTCACTGCTTGGACGGACATCCATCAGTCCGCGTCACTACCCTGCTGCGTCACCCCATCGCTCATAGCGGTTTACGGTGGTACAGGAATTTAAACCTGTTGTCCTTCGACTACGCCTATCGGCCTCGCCTTAGGTCCCGACTTACCCTGAGCGGACGAACCTTCCTCAGGAACCCTTAGGCTTTCGGCGGATCAGATTCTCACTGATCTTTTCGTTACTCATACCGGCATTCTCACTTGT
>NZ_JAIOGQ010000075.1 GCF_019904135.1 Paenibacillus caui
CTGGACAGTGAAAAGTTCTCAATAAAAATATAACCCTCTCAAGCGATTGTATGGTATCCTTTAGTTTCCACACAGAAAGGAGATCCAATCGCAGAAAGGGTTATAGCAAGTAGTGTACCCGATTTCAAGACGATTGACCAGACCCATGCTCAAAACGATCGATTCCATCTTACTCCAGTTCCGTCCTTGCTTCTCCAGACAAGCAGCCTATCATTGGTTCGTTATCATTATTACAGGCTTGATGCTGCGCTCCGATCATTTGGGCGTCACCTCTATCATTCGGGATCTGGCTTTGCATCCCCGGTGCTACGAAACCCTGATCCATTTCTTTCGTTCCTCCGCCTGGTCGCTGGACACGCTCCGGGTGGTCTGGCTTCAGGTTGTTCAGCGTAGGGCTCCGCTGTTTTACATCAACGGGATGGTGGTGCTTGTCGGCGATGGCGTCAAACAGGGCAAAGAAGCCAGCCGGATGCCCGGCGTCAAGAAACTCCACCAGGAATCCGAGAATTCCTCCAAGGCCGACTATATCTTCGGGCATTTATTCGGTGCCATCGGCATTTTGATGGGAACGCCTCAGAAGTGGTTCTGCCTGCCGCTGTTCCTGAGTCTTCAGGATGGGGTGAAAGCCATCTTCGGTTGGGCAGACCAACCCGAGCGCCAGGAGTCCCATGTGGTGCAGATGATCGATCAGGGCTATGCCGCCGCCAAAGCGTTCGGGAAAGCGCTCTTCCTGCTGGATCGCTACTTCCTCACCGTTCCGGCGCTCAAGCGGTTGAACCATTGGAATCAGTCGGGAACCGCCCGTATGCATATCGTGACGAAGGCCAAGTCCAACGCGGTCGCGTATGAACGCCCGTGCGTCCAAGCAGCAGGCAGAGGCCGTCCCCGAAAGAAGGGGGCCCAGATCAAGCTAATGACACTGTTTCAAAGCCGCGCCGCCGCGTTTGAATCCGCCACGGTGATGATGTACGGCAAGGAAGAAACGGTGGAGTACCTGTGCCTGAATTTGCTGTGGGGGCAAGGTCTCTATCAGGAGCTGCGTTTTGTACTGGTGAAGCTGGGCGGGCAATGCGCCGTCTTGGTGAGCACCGACCTGACCCTGGAGCCGATCGACATCATCCGGTTGTACGGGTACCGCTTTAAGATCGAATGTACCTTCCGGGAAATGAAACAGGCCATCGGCGGGTTCAGCTACCATTTCTGGAGCAAGTCCATGCCGAAGCTGAAGCGGTACATGAAGAAAGGGGAAGTCCATCCCCTGGAGCAGGTTGTGAACGAAAAAGAGCAAAAGGATATTCGCTTGACGGTCAAGGCCATTGAGGGCTATGTGATGTGTAGTTGTATCGCCATGGGTCTCTTGCAACTCATTGCGGTGCAGTACTCTTCCCGGGTTCCAGCTTTGTTCTTTCGCTACCTGAGAACGCCGTCGAAAGCCATCGTCTCCGAGGCTACTGTCATGACGTATCTGCGCAAATCTATTTTTCACCTGTTTGCTCGCAACCCGCATCTATCCATAACGAGAATAATCCGCTCCAAGCAAGAGCAGCTTGATTTTGACAGCGATTCTCTGGCTTCTTAACCCTTAGAACTTTTCACTGTCCAG
>NZ_JAIOGQ010000076.1 GCF_019904135.1 Paenibacillus caui
GTGACTTCCTCCATTCTGGGGTTTTTGGTTTGGTCACCGAAAAACTTCGCCAAATTGGGGTGAAGTCCCTTTTTTATGCCTGAAAATCCTTGTGGCTCAAGGGCTTATATTACTGCAAAATGCTCAAGAATAAGTGAAGAGTATCAGTATAAGAAATAAATTGATGTAGAAGGTAAATTCAAAGATGGCAATAACTTCACATAACACCGCATTCACGCATCGGGCCTGACGGCCCTCGGTCCGCAGAAGTGATCTCGAGGAAGTTGGTGCTCGGACAACCCCTTCGGGGTTTGTGAATGCAAGAAACGTTAGGCGAAACCAACGAAAACCGTGTATACAGAATTAAAAATAGTCATGTGGGAATAGACTGAAGAAATTTGTCAGTAGATCGAAGAAGAGGGACCTTCGCCCAACTTCGCATTCACGCTGCGGGGCTCCACTCCCCTTGGTTGTCCGTTCTGATAATCATGGAAGATTGCTCAGGCGACACACGATCCGGTCTAAGATAAGAGCTATCTAAGGCCGAGTCAAGTCGTGAATACAGAGAACGTTATCGAAACTTGTGCAAAGATCATATAAGAAAGATGTGAAATTTAATGAATATAGATTCTTCAAGTACATCGTTAGTGATTATCCTTCACGAAATCTATGGAATTAATGATCATATTAAATTTTTCCGTGACGTGATGATTAAAGAAGGTTTTGATGTACTTACTCCAAATTTATTACACAAGGAATCATTTTCTTATGAGCAAGAAGATAAAGCATATCACTATTTTATGAATGAAATTGGTTTCCATAAATCATTACATGAAGTTAAGCAGATAGTTAAAGTGAATAGAGAGAAGTATGATCAGATATATATTATTGGATTTAGTGTAGGGGCAACAATTGCTTGGATGAGTAGTGAAGATGAAATTGATGGAATAATTGGATATTATGGATCGAGAATTAGAAATCATGTAGAGATAGAGCCGAGATGTCCGACTTTATTATTCTTTTCAAAAAATGAGAAATCATTTAATGTATTAGATTTAGAAAAAAAACTAAAGACAAAGAAGAAAACAATAATAGAGATTATTGAAGCCGAACATGGATTTATGAATCCTTTTTATAAAACTTATAAATCCAAAGAATATAGGGATTGTATAGAGATTAGCATTGATTTTCTTAAACGAATCGCAGAAGGCTCAGGCATCCGCTAACAGAGTCTGTAAAATAGTTTGTGTAAACTCCTAAACCCAGTAAAATGGAAGTCATAGAAAGGTTGGGAGAATACATGGGACTTTGGTCAAAAGAACAACTATGGGCTTTCATTAAGGAGAATAACCTGGTCACCGCACAGGATGCACAAAATGCTTTGAAAGACCTGTTTGCCGAGACATTGCAGGAGATGCTGGAAGCCGAGATGGACACGCATCTGGGCTATACGAA
>NZ_JAIOGQ010000077.1 GCF_019904135.1 Paenibacillus caui
GGCTCTACACCAAAGTTAGTGCTTGAACAGTCAGCTAGTTTATGCTAGTGAAAATAGCGAGCATAGTTGCATTCGACCAGAAGTCCCTGTACATACCGATCTCGATTACGGGTGAAGTAATGTCTGCGTTGAAAGGCTTTCATCCGGTTGTTTCGGCCTTCAACGGTAGCGTTCGTCCAGCGACAGCAATGATAATTTACAATTTCTTGCCGCCAATTACGAATCGTTCTGAGGCAAGCTGAAACAGCGGGATGTTCAAGTCGCTCTCCTTGTTCCAACCAGCTGTCTAACCAGATGTCTGCCGTTTTCACATCCGGGGAGCAGTCGAACCACTCGCCAAACCCTTCTTTCCAGGCATGAACTTGCTGTAACAAAGGCGAATAGCCCAAAATCTCTTTCAATTCTTGCTGCTCTTTTGCAGGCAAAGCGGCTTCCTTGGGATTCAACAGCCGATGTTTGGCTTTCAGATTCCCTTTCGCTCTTGGTGACAATGTGCTCTGTACCGTTTTTCGGACGTCCTGAACGGCTTCCGTCACATACCGATGAACATGAAAGCGATCTGCTACTCGAATCGCATTCGGAAAGCATTCTTGAATCCAGGTATGGTAAGACGGAGCCAGATCCATTACCACAGCTTGCGGACGAAGGGCCAGAAACTCCGGATGCTGCTTGGTATACGCTCGGAGGTCTTCCAATTTACGGCCCGGTAAAATGTCCAGGAGGGTTTCGCCCCGTAAGTTGTGAATGCCTGTGTTGTAGGTATGCCCTTTTCGAATGGCAAAATCGTCGATTCCCAGTACGAGTTTTGTTGTCTCTGTAGCGTCTTGCCACGCCTGTTCCTGAAGCCGCTTGCTTTCCGTGGATACCCATTGTTGGTGTTTCGTCTGAAGGGTGCTGGCTGGCATCCCATGTAACTCAGCAGTTTGCTTGACGGTGGCGACTGCTGCCGTACGGATTGCTCGCGTTTCAAAAGCTGTACTGTACCGTTTTCCCGCGCCAACGAACGCATACTGCCAAACAAACCCACAGTGACAGTGTTTACAGAACAGCCGAATCGCCGGAGCCAATACGAAAACAGTTTTGCCAAAGGCTGCAAGGTGGCGAATCTTACGTGTGGCATTCCGCCCTTTGCGTATCACGGAGTTCGTCGATTGGCAAATCGGACAAGCTTGGGTGGATGAAACCGGAGATATCTCTACATGAATCGTCTGGTTGTCCACTTCCAAGACTTGTCGTGTCTTAACCTCTGGTAAATCAAGCAAAAGATCGGTATACTGGTTGTGCATCTGTTTATTCCTTCTTCGATGGATTGGTCGCACAACCATCTTACGGGATATGCAGATGTTTTTTCTATATGTTCCCTAGCATAACGTTCTATGGGGTTCAAGCACTACGTTTTGTGTAGAGCC
>NZ_JAIOGQ010000078.1 GCF_019904135.1 Paenibacillus caui
TGGATTGTCAACACTTAACTGGACAACAATTTTGAGGGCAAGCTTCTAGCTTCGACTGGTGTTCGATAACCAAGAGTTCCATGAATGCGATGATGATTGAACCAGTGAACATAGTCGCTCAGTTCGAGGGACAATTGCTCAAGACTCTGGAAGTGAACATGGTTGGCAAACTCCGTCTTGAAGACCTTAAACATGGCCTCAGCGACGGCATTGTCATAGGGGCATGCCTTCTTGCTAAGGGATCGTTGAATACCAAAGGCCGTTAAGGCTTCTGAAATGAGGAGGTTATCAAACTCACTTCCGCGGTCGGTATGGAACATTTGAATTTGATCCAGCCTAACCGAGATACTCGCAAGGGCCGCGTATACAAGACTTGCCGTCTTGCGAGGCCCTGAGCTGTACCCGATGATTTCACGATTAAACAGGTCAACAAATAAACATACGTAATTCCACTTTCCGGCCACGCGGACGTATGTCAAATCACTCACCACGACGGCATAAGGAACGTCCTGGTTAAATTGACGCTGAAGTTGATTCTTTGCTTTTGACTCATTTGAATTCGTTTTATGCGGTTGGTACTGGGCAACCGTATAGTTGGAAACCAAGCCATGTTGTTTCATGATTCGCCCGATCCTGCGCCTTGAAACCTGTAGCGACTTTTTCGCTAGCTCCACCTTGATTTTTCGAGTACCGTAGTTGTTTCGGCTAGCCCGAAAAATCTCTACTATGGCGTCTTCAATGCACTGATCTTCCGAACTTAAAGAAGAAGACTCGGGCTTGTAATAATACGTGCTTCTCGGAACTCCTAGGACGCTACACATTGCTGATACCGAGTATTTGTGCGCATTATTGCGAATCACATTTACTTTCGTCCCATGATCAGCGCGGCTTGCTTTAAAATGTCATTCTCCATCTTAAGACGCTGATTTTCTTTACGGAGAGCGATGAGTTCATTTTCTTCAGATGTACGATTCTCTTTTTCCGTAAAAGATCCGGATTTTTGGCTTTGGTTAATCCAGCGATCCAAAGCCGAAGGTGTCAAATCATACTCACGAACAATATCAGCTCTCGACTTACCGCTTTCGTACAGTTGAACCATCTGTCTTTTGAATTCTGCTGAAAATGTGCGCCTTGCTTGGGCCATTGTCGTTTTGCTCCTTTTGTTTTGTTGTGTTTTTCTAATAGCCCTAATTTTTTCTGTCCAGCTAAGTGTAGCCGATCCA
>NZ_JAIOGQ010000079.1 GCF_019904135.1 Paenibacillus caui
GTTAGGCAACATTAAGTCTGAAGTGCAATCACTCAACGACTTTTGTTTTAGCGAAGATCCTGCCTAAAAAATGATAACACCCTCAAAAAACAAAAAGAGCTTTTTCAAAAGAAAGACAAAGCATCACTTTACTATTAGGGTCGTGAGGAGGAAAACCGCGTTTTTTGGATCACGACCCTAATAGTAAAGTAATTCAAAACGGATCATGATGTCAAAGTCTATTTTGAAAGAATAGGAACTTATGTTCTTGTTTTTTTAAAAGATATCTTTATGTATCTTCAATTCTTTTAGGCAGGATCAATATTTCATAGGGAAAGAAAACAAATATGAAATTGGCATGAAACAAACCGAACGGCACGTGATTGCAGGAAATTTCAGGATGTGTATGGAATTATATAGGGATAAGGAACAGACTTAACGTCGCCTAACATCGCATTTCCGCTGCGGGTCGTCGCTTTGCGCCGTCCCTTGGTCCGCCAGATGTATTTTCGAGGAAGATATTTCTGCGGACACATCCATTCCCCTAAGATAAGAGTTATCTAAGGGGAATGGACGTCGGAAATACTGAGACGTTAACTGAAATCTCCGAACATGACAAATCTACATAAAACCTATAAAACATTTGAATTAAATAAGAAGAACGAATAATTAGTCGCGAGAGAATTCGAGAAATAAGTGTACGTCGGTATCGCGGCTTTTTTTGAATACGAAAAAAACAATAGTAAATCAATAATAGAAAAAAATAGGATATAATGGACGAAGAGATCTAAATCGAAGAGCGTACTTAAGAGCTCTAAAACAAATAAAGAATCAAAAGCTATGCAAAGACTCGAATAAGACCTAATAACCTATTTTTGAGGGTGGGTGTGTCAATAATTTTGTGTAAACTCATTTATAGAGACTCCCCCATGGGGGAGATTGCCCTTACGGCAGATGTTGGCCGATGCGTTCGGGGAAGAAGACCGAGAACTGCAACAGCATTTGGCCCCAGTTCTGGACACGGCCTGTCCATTTGCGGGTGACATCCATGGTGACCAGATACAGCATCTTTAGCAGCGCCTCGTCC
>NZ_JAIOGQ010000008.1 GCF_019904135.1 Paenibacillus caui
GATACTTTCGTCGACGCGCTTCTACGTACAGATTTCGCCATACGCAGGCATCCCAGCTACGCGGGGGCTTGGCCCCTCCCGCGACCGGACTTTCACCGGCAAGAAGATGCGTGCTTCTGGGCACGCGAAAATGTAAAGGGATGCCTTTGTGCAGGCATCCCGGGTTCATTGGTAAGTTGTCATTCCCTTGTTTTTAGCAGCCGCTTTTTTGCATGCGGAGCTGCGTTAAATAGTCGCTTTCATAGTAAGTCAAATCATCACGAAGCTCTTCATAAATTTTTGTAACATCAAGAACCACATCCCGTGCAGCACGGACGGGCTTGCGCCGGAAACGGATTGCGTCTTGTCCTGTATAGGCATAGCGGCCATCCTCGGCATAACCTTCACTTTTCGGATAGAAGAAATTGTTAACGCAGTCGTGATAAACATGATAAAGCGCCTTCTCTGCAGCTTCCTTATCGAAGTTCGGCCGACGAAGCAATACACCGAGCTTTTCGTAGTTCGCCTCCGTAAAAACCAGCAAATGGCGAAGATCACTTAAAAACCCTTTGTAGAAACGAGTGGTTTCTTCATCCGGTTCCTCCGCGAGCTGTGGCAGCGAATAATGATTCAGAAATTGTTCAAGTCTTTCTGCGGCTGTCTTCAATTTGTCTCTTGCGGATTCACATAGATGTTGGGTATTCGCTTCAGGCATACAGTCAGTTCTCCTTCCATTCTGTCAAAAGAGGATCTAAAGTTCATTCGAATTATAGAACCTATCCATAGTGATATTCTACCATAAAATACTTTCCAAAGGTATCCCGTCTTGTCCGGGCAAACGCCTTATCCATAAATTCCTAGCCTTCTTCCCGGGGCTATACGAGAATAAAATCTTCGGTGTCGTCGAACGCTAAATTCGGGCTGTAAATCCAAAAACAAGGGGAACGCAAACAAATTATTCAAGAAGGTGGCTATCGTGACGATAAAAAAAGGGTCGATCATCGGCTTATCCGCGGCTTTATTGGCCGCATGCTTGCTTCCTGCCTGCAACTCCGGGACGGCCAGGTCCGGACGGGACGTGGAACAATCGAAGCCGAAAACGGAGCAGCATTTGAAGCACAACATGCTCAAACAGGATATTACGGCGACAGAACGTCTGGCAAGAAGGGATGCCCGCCAGCATCTGGCCGATCTGACCTTAAGATATAACCTCTCCCCGAAAGAGGCTGACCAGTATGTAAAAAAACTTCAGAAAAACCATAGCCATCTGCTGTCCATTGTCCCGGTTGGCAGCTATTCTGGAAAGAGCGCAATCAAGAGCAGCGGGTTCAAGCCTTCACCGGCAGAAGAAAAGGAACTTGGTACTTACATGCGATTTGCAAAAAAGTCACTGCAAAGAGGCAAAAAGTACGAGTCTCCCTCCTTTCCGGAAAATGATCCTCGCTATTTCATTATGGCGCAGCCGGATGAAAGCAAACGTAGAGGCATTATCGGCGTGTTCAGCACCAGTATATTAAAAAGCGTCGAAAATCACCAGCGGAAAAATTTACGCCTCATTCCTTATCCCAAGGAAGGCAGATACAATGTGGAATCGGCTCATCCCGACACGATGCGGGACATCACGGTAAAGACCGGCCACGATAACGAAAATGCCAGCCATTTTTACGAGAACGAAGTAGTCGTTACCTTCAACCAGCCGCTTAACGGGGCCGATCTTCGCCGTATTGAAAAGGATCTTGGCTGCAAGCCCGCTCAAATGATCAGGAATACGTATATTTTTCATTCCGATCATAAAAATACGAAGGAACTGAGCGCGTACTTCAAGCAAAAATGGCATCCTCTTTACGTGGAGCCCCACTACCTGTACTTGACAAACGAAGCTGACGACGATTACGGTATCGGGCTTGATGATACAAGAGATGTAACGGAAGTGCCCAATGATGCCCTGTTCTCGGATTATCAATGGAACCTGCCCATCACAAACACCAATCAGGGCTGGAAGCTCTCTACAGGGGCAAGCGACGTTATCGTTGCCGTCGTCGATACCGGCGTTGATCTGGATCATCCCGATCTCCAGGGCCGCTTGCTTCCCGGATACAATGTCGTCTCGCCGAACGATAAGCCCATGGACGATGTAGGGCACGGCACGCATGTGGCCGGGATTATTGCCGCCAATGTCAACAACAGGGAAGGCATCGCCGGCATGACCTGGAGCACGAAAATTCTTCCCGTTAAAGCGCTGGACAGCAGCGGGTCGGGAACCACCTATTCGGTGGCACAAGGCATTATTTGGGCCGTTGATCAAGGGGCCAAGGTCATCAACCTTAGCCTGGGCAATTATGCGGAAGCCCAATTTCTCCATGATGCGATCAAGTACGCATTTGACCATGACGCCGTCGTGATCGCTGCCACCGGAAATGACAATACGGAGCGTCCCGGCTATCCGGCGGCATATCCCGAGGTACTGTCCGTATCCGCGACGGATTCCAATCTGAAACGGGCGTCTTTCTCCAATTTCGGCGATTATATTGACGTTATGGCTCCCGGAGAGAGCATTGCAAGCACGTATCCCGGCAACCAATACGCCGCGCTTTCCGGCACATCGATGGCAAGCCCGCATGTGGCCGCACTCGCCGCGCTAATTCGTTCGGTCAACCCGGATTTGAAAAATACGGAAGTGATGGACATCATCCGCAAAAATGTGAAGGATCTCGGAACGGCCGGCCGGGATAAATACTTTGGCTACGGCCAAATCAATGTCTATGCAGCCCTTCAGGCCGCTGGAAACAACCGGAGCCCGATTCAGCTTTGGCCGCAGAATGTGGAGCATAAATTAAACGGGCTGCTGGAAAGACAGCCTGCCAAATAAAAACCCCCGGTTAAAGGAAATGCAGCCTTCTTGCAAGGCCTGGACAATTCCTTTAACCAGGGGTTTCGTTGTTATATAAATGTTGCAGTGACGGAAGTTTTCCGTAAGCCGGGTTCTGTACTTGTAGTGGTTGTAACGGGAACTACCCTCCCACCATAAGTGACAATCATCTATCTAGGCCGTTTATTGCTAAACGGCTCCAGCGACCAACCCGAACGCGCCTCGGGCTAAGGCTGCTCTTTAAAAGCTGCGTTCCATTAGGTCTTGCTCCAGATGGGGTTTACCAGGAACGAAGTCACCAACGCTCCTCGGGGTCTCTTACACCTCGGTTCCATCCTTGCCTGTGCCGCATGAAAGCGGCCATCGGCGGTCCATTTCTGTGGCACTATCCTTCGGCTCGCGCCGACTGGACGTTATCCAGCATCCTGCCCTATGGAGCCCGGACTTTCCTCCCGCAGCGGTTGCTGCCGGCGATTGTCTGTCAAACTTCCAAACAACATCTGTTAGTATACAAAAATTTTATGGGTAGCACAACCCCAAAATACAGGAAAATAGCCCATAAATTACCTGAAAGTAAATACTTCGGTATTGACCTCGGATGCCGTCACTTTCGTATCGCTTTTCTGCTCCGCCAGCTTGCCTGCCAGCCAGTCCGCCACTTTCCTTTTCATGATCTTCTCGGCGTTATGGCCGGGGTCGATAAAAGAAATGCCTGCCGCCAAGGCATCCTGCGCCGTATGATAATCGACGTCTCCGGTGACCAGCACGTCCGCCCCGCGAAACTGCGCGCTGCGCCAGTACTTCCCGCCTGAACCGCCGATAACAGCAGCCTTGCGAATTATTTTATCCGGATCTCCTACTACCCGGACGAAGGGAACGTCCAACTCCTGCTTCACCCTTTCCGCGAAGGCTCCGAGCGTCACCGGCTCTTTCAGCTTGCCGACCCGGCCCAGTCCGAAGGTGCGGCCCTTCAAATCCACAGGATACAGATCATACGCCACTTCTTCGTATGGATGATTTTTCAGCATCGCCTGAATGACTTTGTTTCGAATGCTGTTTGGGACAATCGTTTCAATCCGCATTTCCTGGGCTAACTCCAGCTTGCCAGGCTCACCGATATACGGATCGGTTCCCTCGCCCGGCTTGAATGTGCCATATCCTTCAATATTAAAGCTGCAGTGGCTGTAATTGCCGATCCAGCCCGCGCCGGCGTTCAGAACCGCATCCAGAACCTTCCGGTGATGATCCTTCGGCACAAACACGACCAGCTTGAACAGCTTGTCGGTATGTACATCTTCCAGCGAATCCGAGCCATCAATGCCAAGCGCCTCAGCCATCCAGTCGTTCATGCCGCCTTCCGTCACGTCCAGATTCGTATGGCTGATATAGACGGCTATATCATGCTTGATCAGCTTCTCGTAAAGCCGGCCCGCCGGCGTATCCGTCGCAATCTGCGCAAGCGGGCGGAAAATGATCGCGTGATGGGCAATAATCAGATCGGCGCCGAGCCGGATCGCTTCCTCCACAACCTCGTCATTGACGTCAAGCGCTACAAGCACCTGCTTGATCTCTTTTTGCAGCGTTCCGAGCTGCAGTCCGATTTTATCTCCCTCCATCGCCACATGCTTTGGAGCAAGCTGCTCCATCAGCTGAATTACCGTTTGGCCTTTTGCAAACACGACAATACCTCCTTCATCTGCTTCATTTGAATATCAAGCTCCGCTTCTTTCAGTCGTGCCGACGGCTGTTCGGACTTTGACATCTGCCTGCGAATTTTAGCAAGCTTGTCCAGTTCGGACTCCCATTTGGCAAAAAAAACGTCCGGCGGGTTTTTCGTCAAATGCGGTCCAAGCAAGATAAGCCATTCCTTTGTCAAGGGCGGCGCTCCCGGCAGGGTTCGCTCCCGATAGAGCTCTTCATTCAGGGATTCTGCTTCTTCGGTCCGGTCGGCGACCAAAATTTCATAAATTTTGCCGTCTTCTTTAAGAATATGCTCGGCAGTTAAATACCATCCCTGTTCCAGCAGCCAGCGGCGCACCACATCTTCCCCGACATTGGGCTGCAGCACAAGCCGCTTAACCCCTGCAAGCTTGTCCATACCCTCGCCCAAAATATTCGAAATCAGCGCGCCGCCCATGCCCGCAATTGTAATGGTATCCACTTCGCCGTTTCGGATAACGGCCAAGCCGTCTCCTTTGCGGACCGAAATTTTACCGCCAAGCCCGGCAGAAGCCACCTGCCGTTTGGCCGCTTCAAGCGGTCCGTCGTTCACCTCTCCCGCCACAGCGCTTGCCGCGCGGCCGTCAAGAACCGCCGCTACGGGCAGCAGCGCATGGTCGGAACCGATATCGGCGAATTTGCAGCCCGCAGGCAAATAATCCGCCACTTTTTGCAATCTTGCTGATAGTTTCATGTAGCCACCCACATTATCCATTTTTTCAGAATTTGATAAATAACAACACCATTTGCATTATCCAGGCAAAAAAGCTAAAATAAAACTCATACAAACAAAATAAATACATAAATCCCAAATAAAAGAAATTGATTGAGCGTATATTCAGAAAAAAAGACCTTGCTGCATGCCGCAGAAGGTCCGGGGATCTCTATTCGAGAAAATCCTTCAGCCGTTTGCTCCGGCTGGGATGACGAAGCTTGCGGAGCGCCTTGGCTTCAATCTGGCGAATACGCTCCCTCGTTACGCCGAACACCTTGCCGACTTCTTCAAGAGTCCGGGTGCGTCCGTCGTCGAGACCAAAGCGCAGCCGCAGCACGTTTTCTTCGCGTTCGGTCAGCGTATCGAGCACGTCTTCCAGCTGCTCCTTAAGCAGTTCATAAGCAGCCGCATCCGCCGGGGCCAGCGCTTCCTGATCCTCGATGAAATCCCCCAGGTGGGAATCGTCCTCTTCTCCGATCGGCGTCTCGAGCGATACCGGTTCCTGAGCGATTTTCATAATTTCGCGCACTTTCTCTACGCTCAGGTCCATCTCCGCTGCGATTTCCTCCGGCGTAGGTTCACGGCCCAGCTCCTGAAGCAGCTGACGGGAAACCCGAATCAGCTTGTTGATCGTCTCCACCATATGCACCGGAATGCGGATCGTTCTGGCCTGGTCCGCAATAGCGCGTGTAATGGCCTGTCTGATCCACCATGTAGCATAGGTGCTGAATTTAAAACCTTTCGAATAATCGAATTTCTCCACAGCCTTGATAAGGCCCATATTTCCTTCCTGAATTAGATCCAGAAACAGCATGCCTCTGCCAACATAGCGTTTCGCAATGCTGACGACGAGCCGCAGATTTGCTTCGGCAAGCCGCCGTTTGGCTTCCTCATCGCCGTTCTCGATCCGCTGAGCGAGCTCGATCTCTTCATTGGCCGACAGAAGCGGAACGCGTCCGATTTCTTTCAGATACATCCGTACCGGGTCGTTGATTTTGATACCCGGAGGCAAGCTGAGGTCATCGTCAAAGCTGAAATCATCATGATCCCCATTGTCGCCCTCATCACGCTGGCGGGAGGACAGTTCCTCATCGCTGACGTTGGTGACATCGATTCCCGTGTCGCTCAGCTGCTCAAAAAATTCATCCATCTGCTCAGGATCCTGCTCAAAAGGGGAGAGCTTTTCCATGATTTCTTTGTATGTCAGAGAAGACCGCTTCTTGCCCTGTTCCAAGAGCTGATCCTTGACCTGCTCAAGCGTTAATTCCGTTTCTAGTTCAGTATGCTGTTCATTCGTCATATTGGGGCTCCCTCCTCCCTAGAAACTTACGCCTCATCCACTTGTGTTCATTGTCTTTCTAGGGCTATAATCTCACTTGCAATTTGGGCGGCGGTTAAAAAGTCGCCTGCTTTCTCCGCCGCGATCATTTCTTCTTTCTTGCGATCAATGCTGCTCTTCAGGGGTACCTTGCGAATCTCCTTGATGCAATCATCAAGCTCCTGAACCGACCATTCCAGCGGCGTGTCCATTACGGCAATGGAGCTGACTACCTTCTCCAGCTTCTCATCCTGGAGCGATGAGACAAACCGGCTGACATCGGGGGTTTTTCCCTGAGCGTAGTAGGCATATAGATAAGCGGCGATCGCCGCATGTTCCTTAATATTGAATTGATCTCCGAGATGCTCGCTTACGTAACTTGCAACTTCATCATCCTGCAGCATGAACGATAACAGCCGCCGTTCTGCCACATGATAGGCCGGAAGCAACACCGGAGCTTCGGACTGCCTTTTTTTATGCCTACCAGTATTCCACCAATTGGCGTTATTATCCCCATCCGCCCGGTTTTTTTGCATATCGTGCCGGAACTGATTGCATTCCTGCTTCAGGCTGTCAAAGGAGACCTGAAGATCGGCGGAAAGCTCCTTCAAATAGATTTCCCGTTCTGTCGGGGATGGGAGCGGAGCGATCACTTCAATCGCTTCCCTGATGTAGGCAACTTTACCTGCTTCTTCTAGCAGTATATGGTTTTTCTTCAGATATATAAGCTTAAATTTAACCGCTGAAACAGCACCCTCAATCACCTGACTCAGAAAGCGCTCCCCGCCGTATTTCCGGATATATTCGTCAGGATCCAGCCCCTCGGCAAGCAAGGCAATCCGGACCTTGAATCCCGCTCCTTCCAGAATGGGAATACTCTTCATCGCCGCCGATTGTCCGGCTCTGTCGCCATCATAGCAAACAATCGCTTCGTCACAGGTCGATTTCAGGATTGCCGCATGGCTCTCGGTCAATGCAGTGCCCATCGTCGCCACGCTGTTATGGACTCCCGCTTCCCAAGCGCTGATAACATCCCCAAAGCCTTCGAAAATCACAACCTGTCTCTTCTTGCGAATTTCATTCTTCGACTGGTGCAGGTTGTATAGCGTGCGGCTCTTGCTGAACAGCCTGCTTTCCGGCGAATTCAAGTATTTCGGCTGTCCTTCCCCCAGAATCCGCCCGGCGAAAGCGATCACTTTGCCGCTGCGGTTATAGATCGGAAACATCACCCGGTCACGGAAGCGGTCAACAAAGCCCGTGCCGTCGTTCTTTGCCGAAAGCAGCCCGCCTTTCTCCATTGCCGAAAGATCGAACGAACGTTTGTCCAGAAATTGGACAAGCGTATCCCACCGGGCCGGCGCATATCCGATGCCAAACCGGTCAATCAGCCGGTCGCCGATTCCCCGGCCTTTCAAGTAGTCCATGGCCTGCTTGCCATGCTCCGTATTTTTCAGCAGAAAATGATACAGCTTCGCCGACCACTCATTGGCCTGAAGCAGAGCGTCAAGCTCCGGATTATGCGGTGCAGCCGCAGAGCCGTTTAGATCCGTAAATGGAATATGAGCCTCTTCGGCCATCAGCTTAACCGCTTCCGGGAATGACAGTCCTTCCATTTCCATTCTGAATTTGATTGCATTGCCTCCCGCACCACAGCCGTAGCAATGAAAGATCTGCCGGTCCGGGGTAACGGTAAAAGAAGGGGTTTTCTCCGAATGAAACGGACACAACCCTTTTAAATATTTTCCCTGTTTGGTGAGATGAACATGCCTGCTTACGGTGTCAACGATATCATGGTGTAGCAATACAGCTTCAATGACTTCCTCCGGAATGTTTCGTCCGGTACTCATCTTAACCACCTTCATCTCTTTTGCACGTTAATAGTAATTCGCTAAAATTGCCCGTTTTCCTGCCGCCCTTGTAAAAGTTTTGTCAGGTTTTGCTGAAAATGCTGCCGGTCCTCATCCGTAAAGGGACGCGGGCCCCTGGAATGTCGGCCAGCCCGGCGGGCTTTGGCCTGAGCGTGACGGCGTTCCAGCAGATAGTCGATATTGCCGGTATCGTAAATGTCTCCGCGTGGAGACAGAACATCGCAGCACTTGGCAATAGCCAGTGCTGCGAGTCCATAATCCTGAGTGACGACAATATCACCGGAAGCAATATGATTGGCAATAAACAAATCGGCGCTTTGCGAGCTTCGGTCCACCCGGACCACCGAAACGCCTTCCCCGCCCTGCAGCAGATGGTCGAATGAAGCAACCATCAGAACCGGAACCGAGAATTTTCTTGCCGTTTCTGCAATTTCCTGTTTGACAGGACAGGAATCCCCGTCCACAACAATTCTCATTCTTCGGCTCCTCCTAATCCGGAAAGACTTTGAAGAATTAAGCCCACACCAGCTTGCTGAAGTCGGCAAAGCGCTTCAGGTCGCCATCAATCGCGGCCAGAAGGGCAAGCCGGTTAGTCCGGATTTGCTCGTCCTCCGCCATGACCATGACAGCCTCAAAGAAAACGGTAATCGGATCTTTCAGTCCGCCTAGAACCTTGAGCGCACCCTCGGAGTGTTTCTGATCCAGAGCGCTTTGGAATTCGGCCGAAACCGTCTGCCAGGCCTGATATAATTCACGTTCAGAAGCTTCGCTAAGCAAATCGGATCTGACTTTGGGCGAAGAAACAGCTTTGGCCGCCAAGTTGCTGACGCGGTTGAACGATTCAACTGTCGTCTTGAAATCATCCTGCTCGCTTACCGCTGCCGCTAGTGCATTCCCCCGATTTACGACGGACACGACGTCGTCATAACCCGCCGCAATAACCGCATCAACTACATCATAGCGTAGATCATCCGACAATTTCTTTTTTACCCTGAGGCCGAAAAATTCATTCATATCCTGGGTGATTTGCGCTGCAGTCCGTTTCAGTCCTCTTAATTCCTCATGCGCCTCAATCCCGAGCGCAAAAATGTCGCTGAGACCGACAGGCAGCTGGTGGTCAAGCACGATTTGCACAATGCCGGCAGCCTGTCGTCTCAGGCCATAAGGATCCTGGGAGCCTGTCGGAATGATCCCGATCGAAAAGCATCCGACGATGGTGTCGATCTTGTCGGCAATGCTCACGATCGAGCCGGCCAGCGAAGCCGGCGCAGCGTCACCCGCGAAACGCGGCTGATAGTGCTCGTAGACCACGTCCGATACCGGCTTGGATTCACCCGCTTTAAGCGCATAATCCTGCCCCATAACACCTTGAAGCTCCGGAAATTCATACACCATCTGCGTCACCAGGTCGAATTTGCAAATTTCCGCGCCTCGGTTTACGGTCTCTTGGGCACTGATGTCCACTTTGAGCGCGGCGGCAAGACTGCCCGCAATCCGGCGAATCCGGCGCACTTTGTCGCCGACCGTTCCCAGCTCTTCATGGAATACAATGCTCTCAAGCTTTGAAAGCGCGTCCTTGATTTCGAGCTTTTGATCTTCTTCATAGAAGAATTTCGCATCGGACAGGCGTGCGCGCAGCACCTTCTCGTTGCCTTTTGAAATCAAATCAAGCGATTCGGAACCCCCGTTTCTGACCGTTACAAAGAACGGAAGCAGCGAGCCGTCCTTGCCCAGCACAGGGAAGTAACGCTGATGCTCGCGCATCGAAGTAATCAGTACTTCCTTGGGGATATTCAGGAAGGATTCATCAAATGTGCCGAACAGCACGGTCGGCGTTTCCACCAGAAACAGAACTTCTTCGAGAAGATCTTCTTTAATGGCGATGTTCCAGTCTTTTTCAGCCGCAAGCTCTTCAATCTGGGTCACGATCATATTCTTGCGCTCTTCCGTATCCGCTATGACATGCTGCTTCCGAAGAATATCCAAATAAGCGGAAGGCTCGGAAATGACGGCCTCGGTACCGAGAAAACGATGTCCTCTCGTTACATTTCCCGTATTGACGCCGGTAACGGTGAATGGAATGACATCCTGTCCAAACAGAGCGACTAGCCAGCGGATCGGCCGGACAAACTTGAAATCGTTGCTGGCCCAGCGCATATTTTTGGGAAAAGTCATCGCGCTAAGAATGCCAAGGAGCCCGTCCGCCAAAATGTCGGCGGTGTGAATCCCTTTGGTGCTCTTGCTGACATAAATATATTCCGTCCCTCCAAGTTCACGGAAGGTGAATTGTTCCGGATCGGCCCCTTGGCTGCGGGCAAAACCAAGAGCCGCCTTGGTCCAGTTGCCGTTCTCGTCCAGTGCGATTTTGCGGGACGGTCCCTTTACTTCTTCGTGAACGTCTTCCTGCTTCTCCGCCACATCCTTGACAAGGACGGCCAGGCGGCGAGGGGTTGCATATGCGTAGGCAGTCCCGTGGGCAATGCCCGAGCCATCCAGCCATTTCAGCGTCCGCTCCTTGAGCTGATCCACAGCCCCGCGAATAAAGCGGGCCGGCGTTTCTTCAAGTCCGATTTCAAACAACAGATCCTTAGACATGGCTTTCTCCTCCTTTAAGCAGCGGGAATCCGAGCTTCTCGCGCTCTTCCAAAAAGGTCGCGGCAACCTGTCTGGCCAGATTGCGGACCCGCGTAATGTATCCGGTTCTTTCCGTCACGCTGATAGCGCCTCTGGCGTCCAGCAGGTTGAATGTATGAGAACATTTAAGCACGTAGTCATAGGCCGGGAAAACGAGATGCTCGCTCATTGCTCTGCCCGCTTCCTGTTCATACATATTAAACAGTGCAAATAGCATTTTTACGTCTGAAACTTCAAACGTGTATTTGGAATGCTCGAATTCGGGATGATGGAATACGTCACCGTAAGAAATGCCCTCCACCCATTCCAGATCGAACACATTTTCCTTCTCCTGAATATAGGAAGCCAGGCGCTCCATTCCATAGGTGATTTCTACGGCAACCGGATTCGTTTCAATGCCGCCCACCTGCTGAAAATACGTAAACTGCGTAATCTCCATGCCGTCGAGCCAAACTTCCCAGCCAAGCCCCGCGCAGCCGAGCGATGGATTCTCCCAGTTGTCCTCGACAAAACGGATGTCGTGCTTCAAAGGATCAACGCCGAGCGCCTTCAAGCTTTCCAGGTAAATTTCCTGGATATTGTCAGGCGAAGGCTTGATAATCACCTGAAACTGATGATGCTGATACAAGCGGTTCGGGTTTTCCCCGTAACGTCCGTCGGAAGGACGGCGAGAAGGCTCGACGTAAGCCACTTTCCATGGCTCAGGACCAAGCGAACGCAAAAATGTCATCGGATTCATCGTACCGGCCCCTTTTTCCGTATCATACGGCTGGACCAGAATACAGTTCTGCTCTGCCCAGAACTGCTGCAGCGTCAAAATCATCTGCTGAAAATTCATACTGACCACTCCTTGTCTTCATGTTTTGGCACCGGACATCCCCGGCAAGCTTCATACAGACAGTAAAAAAGCTCCCGCCTCTACGCCTGTATTCAGACGTAGGGACGAGAGCTGTATCCCGCGGTTCCACCCTACTTGATCCGGCCTTACCTTAAGCCGAATCCACTTTTCACGTTCCATTCCGTGCTCCCGGGCCGCCATCATGACAAATCCGCCAATCCGGGCTTTCACCGCCCCCGGCTCGCTGCAATTGGCTTTGCATCTATTTGCCAGTTTCCCGTTCAACGCACGACTCTCTTAAGAGAAATATGGATTATAATAATAGATTTCAAGCATGAAGTCAAACCCGGGATGTTGGAACTGCCTCAAATCTGATATTTGTCGAGTTGATCCAAAAAATTTCTGGATTTCAGCTGAATCCCGATCTGCATATCCATGAGGGCGCGCATCAGCGTCTTGAGCTCGGCCTTGGTCGAATCCTTCACTGCCACATTCCCGAGCCTGCGCATATCCAGTCTGCGAAGCAGCCTGAGCAGCTTGAGTACAGACGGAGAGATCGGCATGGCGGCAGGGTCCATATGCCTGCACCGTCTGCTGAGCACACCGCCAAGCCTTGGGCTGAAAAAGTCCAGCTCCTGATCGGTGCCGGAGACGACGCACACTTCAAGCTCAGGCCCATAACCGGCCGCCTGAAGTATTTTCATTTCGTACAAATGAATGACGACGGCAGCATCTTTGCCGCCTTCGAGTGCTTCCAGACATGCTTTTAGCTGAGTGAACCAGAAGGCCCCTGTCTCCTCGTCCTGCAAAATCCGGTCCAGCAGCTCGCAAGCATAGGAGGCGTAGGCAGCGAGAGTAAGGTCTTCACGCAAAAGATGGTGAGATTCCATAATCTCACCTGCGTTCAGCGTCCCAAGACCGCTGTTTCTGAAAAATATATATTGTCCGTATGTAAACGGCAGAGTCAGCGCCGCATGGCGGCTTTTCGGCTTCTTGGCTCCGCGGACAAGCACACCTGCTTTGCCGTCGTGTTCGGTGAGCAGGGTGATGATTTTGTTTCCTTCCCCATAGTCCATGCTGCGGATGACAATGCCTTCAACTCTGTATAGCATATAGCACGACTCTCCCCCTGGCGGTCCGGTCAGCAGCCCTTAAAGGGCAAGAGGGGCCTTTCGTCAGCCTTCCTCTTGTTCCAGAACCAATTCTTCGGGCGCCTCCCGCTCCTCTTCGGAAGGGACGCCGATTTCCTTAAAAAGCATATAAGCATCTACATCGCCAGTCATCGTAAAATACTTCCACGAAAAATCTCGCACGCGTATTCACCCTTTCTTCGATCATGACGCCTTGCCTTTCAAAGAATAGGATGTACGCTGCGTAGACAACTATGCGTTGGAATAACTGGCAGAATAAAACTCGCGGCAAGTGACGAGGGATGCTTCAAAAATAAGGGGTCAGTCCCGGTTGAAGCCCAAATCGCGCAGCACGCGCTCCTGATTTCGCCAGTCCTTCTTAACTTTTACCCATAATTCAAGAAAAATCTTCGACCCAAGCAAATGCTCGATATCATGGCGGGCAAGCTTGCCGATCTCCTTCAGCAGAGCCCCCTGTTTGCCGATAATGATGCCTTTCTGGGAATCGCGTTCAACGAAGATCACGGCTGAAATATAGACTACTCCGTTATCCTGTACCCGCATATCCTCAATGGTCACCGCAATCGAATGAGGGACTTCCTCCCGGGTCAAGTGCAGAATCTTCTCGCGGATCAGTTCGGCGCAGACGAACTGCTCAGGGTGGTCCGTCACCTGGTCTTCAGGATAATACTGCGGCCCCTCCGGCAAATACTTGGAAATCTGGTCGAGCAGCGTGTTCACGTTGTTGCCGAGCATAGCCGATATCGGCACAATTTCCGCAAAATTGTACAGCTTGCTGTATTCCTCAATCATCGGCAGCAGCTCTTCCGGCTGAATTTTATCAATCTTGTTCAGAACAAGAATGACCGGAGTTTTCACTTCCTTCAGCCGCTCGATGATAAAGCGGTCTCCTCCTCCAAAGCCTTCCGAGACATCGGCAAGAAACAGAACCGCTTCAACTTCGCTTAACGTTCCCAGCGCCGTGCTGTTCATATAATCGCCCAGCTTGGATTGCCGCTTATGAATACCCGGGGTATCCAGAAAAATGATCTGCATCTCCTCTGATGTATACACGCCGTGTATTTTGTTTCTTGTCGTCTGCGGCTTGTCGGACATAATCGCAATTTTCTGCCCGATGACCTGGTTCATCAGCGTAGATTTGCCGACATTGGGACGGCCGACAATCGCGACAAAGCCGGATTTAAAAGATGGTTTTGGCATATGTTCTCCTTATTGGATCGTTTTTCTTGTTCGAGTTGTCTTCAAAGACGGATCATTCACGGCTTGCCTCGTCCGTCATGAGATCGGGCTTCATCCAGATGCGACGGGACGAAAGCGAAAGGCAGCAGTTCTCTCATCGTCGTCTCGCGCATTTCACCCTTAAGATTGCCCAGAATTATCGGCATGTCAAGCCCGCAAAGCTCGGCCAGCACCTGTCTGCATACTCCGCACGGCACGATCGGATCGTCGGTATCGCCGACGACGGCGATAGCCTTGAAACTGCCGGGACGGCAGCCGTCGGCAATGGCTCGAAAAACAGCGGTACGCTCGGCGCAATTGGTTGGACCATATGCGGCATTTTCTACGTTGCACCCATGATGAACGACACCTTTGTCATCGAGCAGGGCGGCGCCAACCGAAAATTTGGAATAAGGCACATAAGCGTTTCGGTAAGCGTTCATCGCTTCCTGAAGCAGCGCTTTGTAATCCATATTTATCATATACCTCACTTTATTAATTCAAACAGATATAAGTTGAACAAATGATTGAATCATATGTCACTACAAAAAGGCGAACGCTTCGCTTCTTCAGAATCTATCCATCTTCTCCGTTCTCTATGCTGTTCTTTAGTTCAACTTAAAGTATATACATATCGACTAACGGCATACTTTTCAGGCCCGCCCAAAATACGATAGTACTGGATGGTAAAAAAGCACGATACCGATCAGTACCGAAAACAAGGCAGCGATCAGCACCGCACCCGCAGCTGCATCTTTGGCCGCTTTTGCGAGAGGATGCCACTCTTCCGTCACCAGGTCAACAACGCTTTCAATCGCGGTATTCACAAGCTCAAGTCCGATGACCAGAGCAATGGCAAGCAACAGTACAACCCAGCTTTGAGGCGGCAATCGAAAAAAAGCGGCCGCAGCGAAAACAAGCAGCGCCGCTGACAAATGCACACGCATATTTCGCTGTGTACGAATACTATACCATATTCCGGCCGCCGCATAACGGAAAGTGGACTTCCACCGGGCCTTTGGTTTCATCAGCGAACAAGACCCGCTTCCGCCAGGACCTTCTCCTGTTTGCCCATCATTTCCGCTTCGCTCGCCTCATCCTGATGGTCGTAGCCTAACAAATGAAGAAATCCGTGAACAAAAAGAAAGCCGAGTTCCCGTTCCAGAGAATGTCCGTATTCTTCACTTTGTTCTTTGGCACGCTCGACCGAAATAATAATATCGCCCAGCATTTCCGGTAAGGCTCCCGGATCCTCGCCTTCTTCAAACTCATATAAAATTTCGGGTTCATCCTCTACGCTTTCATTCATGGCAAAGGACAATACATCCGTTGGCCGGTCAATTCCACGGTAATCGCGGTTAAGCTCATGAATTTGAGCATTGTTTACAAACGTAAGAGCAACTTCTCCATCTACTATCCCTTCTGCAGCCGCCGCTTTCTGGAGCAGCGTATCAAGGAGCTCGATTAGCTCCCGGGAAATTTCAAACTGCTCCTGTTCATTGTTCCAAGCCAGGTGAAGAGTCATCCTTCTCACGCTCTTTCTCTTCTTTTTTCTTGTGTTTTTTAATATCTTCCGGATATTCGATTCTGGAATGAAAAATTCCCATCACCGTTTCCTTAAGCGTCTGACCGACAACATCCAGTTCCCTCATCGTCAAGTCGCATTCCTTGAACTGATGGTCGTCCAGACGACTCTTGATAATCTTCTCAATCATCGTTTCTACCTGATCTACCGTAGGCTTGCGGAGCGACCTAACCGCCGCTTCAACACTGTCCGCAATTCCGACAATGGCCGCTTCCTTGGACTGGGCGTTCGGCCCGGGATACCTGAAATCGTCTTCCGTGAAATCCGGTTCCAATCCCTGTTCCTCTGCCTGCTTAAGCGCCTTGTGGTAGAAATAGTGGAGAAACGTTGTCCCATGGTGCTGCTCGGCAATATCCCGAATCGGCTTCGGCAGCTTGTATTCTTTCTGCATTTCCGCACCGTCGCGGGCATGTGCGATAATAATGGACTTGCTCAGCTTCGGATCGATGAAATCGTGCGGATTCTCCATGCCGTTCTGATTTTCGATAAAGTAACCGGGCCGCTTCGTCTTGCCGATGTCGTGATAGTAAGAGCCGACTCTGCATAGCAGGCCGTTTGCCCCAATGGCCTCCGCTGCAGCCTCCGACAAGTTGCCCACCATCACGCTATGATGATAGGTTCCCGGTGTTTCCGTCAATAGCTTTCTGAGCAGCGGATGATTCGGATTGGACAGCTCAACCAGCTTGAGCGCCGACAGGATGCCAAAAGTCACTTCAAAGAAAGGCATAAGCCCGATGACCATGATCGTCGTCAGCAGCCCGCCCGTAAAGGCAAAGCCGATCGCATACAGCGTTTTCGTCTGATCCCAGCCTGACGAATTAATCATTATCAGCGTAACAACCAGAAGGGATCCGAAAATAGATACCATGATCCCGGCCTTCAAAATGGAAGACCGCTGGCTCGCCCGGTGGATGCCGAATATGGCCGCAAAAGACGTCACCAGAGCAAATAAACCGAAATAGAAGTCAAAGATTTGACCCTGATGAATATTCAGCACGACGCTTGCCATGACGGCAAAAATCACGGAACAAATATAAGCCAGCGACATGTCCAGGAGTAGAGTAATGAGCATGCCCCCGATCGCAACCGGAGCCAAGTAGCCCATATAGGGACGCTGTTCATTATGCAGCAGCGCGATGAGATGCATGGAAATGATCGTAATCAGAAAAATCAAACCAAGCATAGACAGCTGAAGATTGTTGTATTTAAACCGTACTGTAGATTCCGATTGGCGGATATACATAAATAATCCGATACCAAGCAGGAACGAGAGCAACGCGACGCCAACTTGCGGCCAGTAATTCACTTTATTTTTAAGCAGGCCGTTATCCTGCAGCAGCGTGTACATTTCCTGGGTAATGATCTGCCCTTTGGACACCAGCACATCGCCTTGCTTAATATATACGGTTCCGGTGTTCTCGCGCGCCTTGACTTTGGCTTCTTTAGTCGTGTCCTCATCATAGAACTTGTTGGCCGTTATGACATAACGGGCCAGTTCCTGCACAATTTCTCGGGAAATACGCTTGCTCAAAGAGCTGGAGCTTACTTGTTCGGCCACTTTAGTCCGCGTTATTTGCGCATCGGTTACCGGTTCGTACATTAAACGGCTAACGATATCCGACGCAATCGGCTTCATTTCCGCAATGTCGTCCGCCGTCAGCTGCGGTATTTTGATAAACGTCTCTTCGGATATATGATAGACCTGCTCATAAATCCTTGTTCTTACTTCATCTAGAAAGGCTGACGAATAATTGCCGACATTCCGGCTGGACATAATAAAGTTTTGAAAATGGGACTGAAAAATTTGCGGAAGATCTTGCCTGTAAATCGATATTTTGTCCTCACGGGACACCTGATCGTCCTGGTTGATCCGCGCGATCTGATCCAGCATTTCCGTAATAATCGCTTCATTGCGGAGCGAAATTTTGGTGTAAACGGGTTTTTCTGCCTCGGCGGCTTCTTCCTGAGCTTTCAGCGTCGCTTTTGTATTCGGAATTTGCATCGGCGCCAAAATTTCCTTCTCGCTCGGCGTGCCTACAGCGATGTTATATCTCTCAGGCAGGAGTTTCGGGGCAAGGCTGACATAAAACAGGATGATCAGCAATAAGAACAGAGCATAGCGCATCCCTACGCTATGCCTCCACCCTACCATTTTCGACTGTATATTCTTTCGGTTGTTATGATCTTTCGAGGTCATCTTAAAACAGCCCTCTCTATCTTTTTGAAATTTGACCCCCGTGCTTCATACTCAAGCTTCCAATCCGCTCTGCTCATTTCCCTGGATTTCCGGATACCCTCTAAGGATTACGGGGGTTATCTCGCTAGATACATGGGTAGACTGTCTTCATTCGGGTGCTATCTATTTCTATGCATTATCGGCAGCCGCATCATAAGCCACAATAATCTTCTGAACCAGTGAATGACGCACCACGTCCGATTCGTTGAAATGGACGAACCCGATCTCTTCAATGCTGCTGAGAATCGAGCTGGCCTCGATCAGACCGGATTTTTTGCCTCTGGGCAAATCGATTTGCGTCATATCGCCCGTAATGACCATTTTGGAACCGAAGCCGAGACGCGTCAAGAACATTTTCATCTGTTCAGGCGTCGTATTCTGCGCTTCGTCCAAAATAATAAAAGAATCGTCCAGCGTCCGGCCGCGCATGTAGGCAAGCGGGGCGATTTCAATCAAACCGCGCTCCAGCGCCTTGCCTACCTGATCGGGGCCCATAACATCGTATAACGCATCATACAAAGGCCGTAAATAAGGATCCACCTTCTCCTGCAGGTCACCGGGCAGAAATCCGAGGCTTTCCCCGGCTTCAACCGCCGGACGGGTCAGCACGATTTTTTTGACTGTGCCTTCCTTTAAAGCTGTAATCGCAAGGACAACGGCCAGATAGGTTTTGCCGGTTCCGGCTGGCCCAATGCCGAATACGATATCGCGTTTCTTGATCATCGTTACATAGTGATTCTGGCCGATGGTCTTTACGCGGATCGGCTTGCCGCGGAACGTAACGGCTATCTCACCCTTATATAAATTAAGCAGCTGATCGGCCCGCAAATCGAGCGCCAGGTCGATGGCATACAATACATCGCGTTCAGTCAAAACATAACCGCCACGGATCAGCTCAAGCAGCACCTCAAACAGCTGCTGCACAACCATGGCATCCCTGTCTGCGCCCCTCAGGGTTATTTCGGACTCGCGGGATACGACTTGCACATCAATTTTTTCCTCGACCAATTTCAGGAACATATCCTGCGGACCAAACAAAGCAAGTCCTTCTGAAGCATTCTTCAGGGGGATTTTGATAACAGTCTGTTGTTCTGCCAAATATACTCATTCTCCTTGATCTTGAACTATAGGAACCTCTTCTGCAATATTTTGCTCTACTTCAAACAGCACTTTCATATAAACTTTACCATTCTCAGTCTTCTCATGCAAAATTTTTTCCTCTTTTATGACAGAATCCGCCCCATTTTTGGCCAAAATATCTCTTCTTGCCTGCGCGAGCCCGCTGTTTTTCGCCTGCTGCGGCGTCTGGCTGACTTCTATTTGCGTCTTTTCCATCACGGCTTCACTCATCCATCCGATCGGGAGCTTCCATTTTCTCCAGGTCAAAGGATCGGTCTCTGTATAAGTTACAGTCTGCTCAAACCGGACGCTGCCATACCCGGTAATCTGAATAGCCGTATTTCCGAAGTACAGATAACCTTTCTTTTTCTTGTCACCGGTAAGAACGTTCTCTTTCTTGACCAGCGGCGCTTCAATTTCATATTCATGCCATACCAGCCCTTTCACTTCTCCCTTGGAAACGACAGACCTCCCGCCCTGAACGCCCGAGATCAGGATGGTGCCTTTTTTGACCCGGTCATTCTTCGTAACCTGCGGGTATCCGCGCTCAGCATAAATATAGGTGATGACCGCATCCGACTTGCTGATCAGATTACGGGGACTGGCGAGCTTTTGTTCTTTCGGCTTTGTAGCTTCGACAACCTCAATCGTCGCTTTCGTGCCGTGTATGGTCACCCCAACCCAGGAGACACCTTCAAGCTTGCGGGCCAAATTTTTGGATAGCTTGTCCTGTTCGGACAGCTTGAATTTCCATTGAAACGGAAACAATCCTTCCTGTTTCGCAGCCAGCTTAATGTCTTCTGTCGGTATTTTGACGTTCCCCTCCACCTCCACATCCCAGACTAGGGAGGACATGGCGGCAATCATTAAAAAAAACAGAAGGAGGCCCACCGCAAACCATTTGCGCTGCAGGAGCCGCGATAGCAAAAAAGGAAATCCTCTGCGCTTCTTTACGTGCACGCGACAGCTTGTCTGTTTTAATAATGGACGGAGCGCGAAGAAATCGCCCACCATCAAGCTCAGCTCCATCCTTCTGTCCGGCAGGGGTTTGA
Source organism: Paenibacillus caui (assembly GCF_019904135.1). Classification (GTDB taxonomy): domain Bacteria; phylum Bacillota; class Bacilli; order Paenibacillales; family Paenibacillaceae; genus Fontibacillus; species Fontibacillus caui. The sequence continues at coordinate 20,302 of NZ_JAIOGQ010000008.1, forward strand.
TCTCCCAAACCCCTATCCCTTGTTCCCCCAACCTGTTAATCAGCTGCTCCAAATCTCCTCCGCGGATCACGACGGTAACCGATCCACGGAGAAAGCTAAAGGCCGGTTCTTTCACGGCTTCTCCCCCGTTCCACGATACTTGATTTCGGAAATATAACCTTCAACCATTACCTCTTGGGGTACAATGGTCTTGATGACCAGATCTTTTCCCGTCACTTCGAGGCCGCCTTCACTGAGCGCCAGACTTAACCGCTCTTCCGAAAAATGCAGGACGCCCCTGTGATTCTCAATGAGCAGCTGCTTTCCGCCGATCAGCGTAAGCCTGGGCAGCTCAAACACGAGATCCCCCGGCAGGTCGAGCGCATCAACTGTCCATTTGCGAAATTTGCGGGCAATGCGGCTCATACGAGGCAATCCTCCTTCCCCTATGCTACAAAAATATGCGGGATCATCCGGATTTATGAGGAGCAGCCGAATATAGGGTAGTAAGAGAACGAAACAAAATAGGGACGGTCTTTCCTTCAGCAAAAAATAATCCCCGCAAAGTAACGGTCAGCTCTGCAGCTTATGCCGATTACTTTGCAGGGATTCAAATTTCGGTTTATGACCCAGGTTTTATAGTCGCATGCAAAAAACGCCCTCCGGTAAGTGAGGGCGTTCCGCTATTTACTCTATTGCAGCAGCTGCTGCACCGCCTGATTGACAAGCTTTCCATCAGCCCGTCCTTTGACTTTTGGCATCAGCTTGCTCATTACTTTCCCAATGTCGGCTTTCGAAGAAGCACCGGTTTCCTGGATGGTCTGCTGTACAATTACTTTAATTTCTTCTTCGGAAAGCTGCTCGGGGAGGTATCCGGCAATAATGTCAATCTCGGCTTTCAGATTATCGGCAAGGTCTTCTCGGCCTGCTTTGGTAAATTCTTGGAGGGCATCTTTGCGCTGTTTGATTTCACGACTTAGGATATCAAGCACTTCATCATCGTTCAGAGTTCTCTTCTGATCTATTTCAAGATTCTTGATCGCAGCACGAACCATTCGAATGGTGGTGAGTTTGAACTTATCCTGATTCCTCATCGCTTGCTTCATATCTTCGTTCAATCGTTCGCTCAGATTCATGGCAGTTCAAATCCTCCTAAAACTTTCTCTTACGCGCAGCCTCAGACTTTTTCTTGCGCTTAACGCTTGGTTTTTCATAATGCTTGCGTTTCTTCACCTCAGCCAGTACACCATCTTTGGCTATGGAACGCTTAAAGCGACGAAGAGCAGCATCGATTGTCTCATTTTTGCGAACTTTCGTTTCAGACACCAGTTTTCCCTCCCTCCGACCAGACCGTCCAAGAGCATAACACGGTTCATCAAATTTCATTATAGGTCAAAAGAGAACATAGTGTCAACTGGAGACCTACTTTTTTCAGGTTAAGAGTTACTTGGATGCAGGAATATCCCGCTTCCGCCAAGCTTAAGAAACGGGCAGATTCAGGCATGCGAGCTTGATATTCCGGTAAGCGCGCCCAGCTTGGCTCCGCCGAGCAGATGAAAATGCAGATGAAAAACAGTTTGTCCGGCATCCGGGCCGCAGTTGTTGATGAGCCGGTAGCCCGTTTCGGCGATGCCCAGCTTTCGTGCCACAAGCTGCGCGACCTTGTGAAGCTGTCCGATCAGGACATAATCCTCATCTCCCACTTCGTTCATCGAAGCTATATGTTTCTTCGGAATGATGACCACATGCGTAGGTGCCGCAGGCTGGATATCATGAAATGCGAGGAATGAATCATCTTCATATACTTTGCTGGATGGAATATCTCCGCTTACGATTTTACAGAACAAGCATTCTTGCATAAATAGACCCTCCTAATGAATTTAACCGTTTCGGGCTTGGCTGTTGCTAAGCCTTATACTTTTTGCCCCGTCTGTTATTTATCATACCGAAAATAGGCAAAAAAAAGAAGCACCCTGCATTCCCAGAGTACCCGGGAGTGCGCCGTACGGACGTATTGGCAGGAGAAGCTTAATTTCTCTAACCCATACGTCCGTCGGGGTAACTTCTTAAGATAATGTCGGCTTAGCTGTATTATAACAGCAGCAATAAACTGTATCTGTGATCTGCATCACCCAAATATACCCAGTGACACAAATGTTCTGTTCTGACACTTGTGCCGGCTGATTTCGTCTCTGGGAAAAAGTCCCCTTATCCCATTTCTGCAGGGGCAGGGCCCTGCTTCAAAGCCGGACGGCTTCGCCTATCTCAAAGAAGTATAGCCATTTCTCGGCTACAGGCAGGCCTGTGATCTGTTCGACCGCCGTAGCGTACAAATCCAGCTGGACCCGGTAACGCTCCTTCAGGGCGTCAACCCCACCCTCATGCTCCAGCACTCTGTCGCTTTTGTAGTCAAGCAAAATTTGCCGCCCGTCCACGAAAAATAGACAGTCTACAATACCTTGAACGAGAACCGTCTCTCCGTCAAGCTCGCGGCTTATGGACGGATCTCCCGAGAAATCGCCGCCGGCTTCTTCCAGCTCTGGCGCGAAATGCGGGTAAGCCTGCGCTGCCGGCATCCCGTAGGTGAACGGCAGCTCCCGCCTAATCCATTCCGCATGCTGCAGCAGCTGGCCTAACGGGCCGTCAAGAAACCCGGCGATACTTGCCGGGTCCAGCTCGGCAATCTGTTCGGGCAGCAGGATGCAAAGCTCCGTCAGCCTGCTGAACGTCTCTTCCACGATTGCGGATGGGGGCCTTCCCTCCCTGTTCTGCAACTGAATATGCTGCATGACGGTGTGATAGGCCGTCCCGCGTTCTGTCGGCGACATCGTCCGCTGCTCCATAAATCTCGGCCGCCGAAGGTGCAGCTTGTATGCAAAGCCTTCGGGCGGCGTTTCCTTCTCACGGCGCATGGATGCCATTTCTGCCGCATCTGCGGCTGCAGGCTGGTCCTTCGTGATCAACAGCGTTTTCAGCTCGGTGACGGAGGTCTTGGCCGCTAGGCGGCTGGCGGACGAATAGGGATAAGCCCACTCCAGCCGCTGCTCAACTTGTCTTACGATATCTTCATGCTCCTCTGCAGCCTGAATCAAACCGCCGGCCTCCCGCAACGTTCTGAGTGCCGCATCCCCTCTTCCTGCCGGCAGAAGCCCCTCTTCCCGGCCTGCCGCAGCGGCAAGCGCCATATTCCGTGACGGCAGAACGGCAATGCGCCAGTCGGGGCTGTCCTCCCGGGGCGGCAGCAAATGATGGCCGCCGCCGGATACGCCGGCCAGCTCCCGCAGTTCTTCCGCTGAAGCATGACGGATGAGCGCCGGGCCGATCCAGTCCATGTAGCAGCGGCTGCGGGCAAGCAGGTAATCGGGAAGCAGCTCTTCCTTGCTGTGCAGCGACTGGCTCCAGCCTGCAGCTGCTTTTTCCAGATCCTTAACGGCGGAAACAAGAATCAGCTTGTCTTTAGGCCGGGTAAGCGCGACGTACAAAATTCTCATTTCTTCCGCAATCAGCTCCATCTGAGCCCTCCGGCGAATCGCCAGATTCGGAAGCGTCGGATAACTGACCCGCGTGCTATCATCCAAAAATTTCGGTCCGAACCCAAGCTCCTTATGCATCAGGAACGGAGCGTTTAAATCCTGTTTGTTGAACATTTTGGAAAGGCCGGCTATAAAGACGACGGGGAACTCCAGACCCTTGCTTTTGTGGATGGTCATGATCCGAACCGCTTCCTGCTCACCGCCAGAGGCCGCAGGCGCCCCGAAATCCCCGCCCGTCTCCTTGAGCTTATCAATAAATCTCAAAAAGCGGAACAGGCCCGGGGCTCCGGATGAGCTTTCATATTGTCTGGCTCTGTCATACAACGCCCTGAGATTCGCCTGTCTCTGCGGTCCTCCCGCGAGCCCGCCGACCCAGTCCAAATAAGCGGTCTCTCTGAAAATATGCCAGATCAACCCGCTGAGTTCGCCTTCCCTGGCTTGTCCGCGCCACTGCTCCAGCAGCGCCAGGAATCGGCCCAATTTATCGAACAGCTCTCTTCCCGTGTTATCCTCCCCGGAAGCCGGAGATACGCCGCTTAACGCATTGCCGCTTCCGGACACGTCTACCTGACGAGTCCCTCCAGCCAATTGCTCATCTGCGGGCTCTTCCCCGTACTCCAAAGCCGCAGCGTCATGCCAGGCCAGCATCGCCTCATAGAAGCTCCCGCCGGTTTTCGCCAAACGGATGCGGGCCAGTTGTTCCTCATCAAGTCCCACAATCGGGGAACGCAGCACGGAGGCAAGCGGAATATCCTGCCGGGGATTATCGATGATTTGAAGCAGCGACAGCATAATTTCAACTTCGGACGCCTGAAAATACCCCTGATTCAGTTCTCCTACAGCCGGAATTCCCTCAAGCTGAAGCTCCTGAATCATCACCTGTGCCCATGCCGATGTAGACCGCAATAAAATAACGATATCGCCGTACGCAGCCGGACGGGAGTCTTTCAAGCTTTTGTCGTACACCATCAGAGGGGCGCCTCCCTCGCCTAGCAGACCGCGAATGCGGGCGGCAATGGCCCTTGCCTCAAGCCGGACCACCTCCAGTTCAGCCGCCTCTTCCGCGCGCCCCTGAGCTTCCGCTTCATCGCCATCCGTCACGCCTTCGCTGCTGCCATTTGTATCATATTCACCGGCGCTGCGGTCAATCAGCATCAGCTCCGGGGCATATTGAGGCATTCCCTTCTCACCTTTCGGAAACAGATCGCCATACACCAGTTCGGCCCGTTCGTCATAATCGATTTCGGCGACCGACGCATTCATGATCTGGCGAAACAGCATATTGACCGCCCCGACCACCTCCCGGCGGCTGCGGAAATTGCGCGCCAGGTCGATGCGCAGTCCTTCCCCCGTAAAGTCGTCGCCGTAACCGCGGTATTTGGCCAGAAACAACCCCGGCTCGGCAAGCCGGAAACGGTAGATGCTCTGCTTCACGTCGCCAACCATAAACCGGTTCCCTGGAAAAGGCCGGGAAATTAGCTGAACGATCGTTTCCTGGACCGTGTTCGTATCCTGGTATTCGTCTAGCAGTACTTCCTCATACTGCGCTTGATATTCCAGCGCGGCGTCCGAAGGAAGGATTTGCAGCGGCGTTGAATTCGGATGCAGCAAAATTTGCAGGCAATAATGCTCCAAGTCCGCAAAATCCAGCCAGCCTTTGGCTGTTTTCGCAAGCTTATACCGCTCGCCAAATTCGATCACAAGTTCGGACAGTTCGGACATAAGCGGCGACGCTTCTCGCAGCTCGGCCACAAATTCGTCAGCCGTTCTTCCAAACAGCTGCTGCCGCAGATCGCCCAGCGATTTCTTGGCTTCTTCGCGCAAGCTTTTGACTCTGTCCTGCAAGGCGGGGTCCGTCTGGTCCTTGCGGACCGGCTTCAGTTTGCCGAAGGAAGCGGATTGAAAAACGCCATGCAAGCTGCTCCAAGGTCCTTTCTCCACAGCCTCCTTCAAGCGGAGAACAACTTCAAGATCTTCCTCCAAAGTCACCGCATACGGGGCCGGCCCGCCCGGAGACAGAGAGAGCGCTTTTCCCTGGGACAGGACATTTAGAATTCCGTCCAGCGTCAGAAGCGTATCCTGAATAATGCTCTGAATCCAAAGGCTGTCTTTCAGAGTTTCTTCACTCGCATCGGCAAAAGATGCGGCCATGCTCCGCAGCCAGAAATCCGGCCAGGGATGGCTTCGCGAGAAATCATAGAGCCGGTGAACGAGACGCAGCATGGCGTCATCGCTTCGTTCCCCGCTGAACCATTCCACAAGCCTGATAAAGGAGGAGTCCGTACCGCCTTCCTGGCCGTATTTTTCTTCAAACAGTTCCTCCATCACTTCCTGTCTCAGCAGCTGCGCTTCATGCTCGGAGGCAATGCGGAAGCCCGGATCTAGCGGAATCATCGTATAGTATCGTTGGATCACTTCCATGCAAAAGGAATGCAACGTAGTGATCGAAGCGCGTCCCAGCATCGCCAGCTGTCTTTGCACATGCTCATCGCTTTCGTTCTGCTCCAGCTGTCTTTCCAGCGCCTCGCGAATCCGCTGGCGCATTTCAGCCGCAGCCGCTTTCGTAAACGTCGCAACCAGCAAGTGCTCGATGCCGATCTTATGATTCCGGTCCGTAATTTTTCGAATGATCCGCTCGACGAGCACAGCCGTTTTGCCGGAGCCGGCGGCTGCTGCAACAAGCATATTGCCTCCGGAAAGCGCAATAGCCTTCCACTGATCATCGCTCCAGTAGCTGCCAGCGGGTTTCTGTATTACGAGTTCCACGATGATTCCTCCTCCAGACGGTTCCACATCTCATTTCTGCCCGGCTTGCCGAGAACTTTGTGGCGCGCTTCATCGGACGGCTCAATCTGGCAGACCGATTTGAAAGAACAAAAGGCGCAGGGGGTTTCCTGTCCCAGCCGGTAGGGCTCGATTGCCACGTCCCCTTCCGTAATCCGGGTGCCAATGCTGCGGATGGTGTTTCGCGCCGCGGACAGCAGCACGCTCCACTGCTCCGGTGTCGCCACGGCCGCGCTGCTGTAAAACCCGCCATCAGCTTTCACTGCAACAGGCAGTATATCCGAATAGCCTTTCTCCAACTGGTTGTCCATCATGCCCACAATGTCGCGGTCTGCCATAAGCAGGCCCCTCATTTTGAAGCGTCTCAGCATCTCCTTGCGTGCCTGCTCCCCATCCAGGCCGTTGCTGCTCTGAAGAAGCGGGTTATGGACATGGAAATACAGCGTGCCGGCAGGCTGAGCCGGACTTCCCAGCCATTCCTCGGCAGAGGACAAGATGACGTCCAGATAAGTAAGCATCTGCAGCGCAAGTCCGTAATACACCTCATGCAGCTTCAGATCTGTCTGGCTGGATTTGTAATCAATCACCCTTAGCAGGATTCCGCGTTCGTTCTCCGCCATATCCACCCGGTCAATCCGCCCAACGACTTCCATGACACAACCGTTGTCCAGCTCAAAGACAAGCGGAGGAAGCTCCTTATCAGGACCGAAGTCGAGCTCAAGACCGGCCGGTTCAAAGCTTCCTCTCCGGGCTTGCTCGCCAAGGATGACCGACGCTCTTCCCACAATATTTTTCAGTTTTCGGGAAATAAAACCGTAGCGCTTTGAACTGAGCAGAATCTCGCCCTGAAGCTGCGGCACAAGCTGGTCTACGGCAGCTTCGGCTTCCCTTATGCATTCTTCGGGAGTGAGGCTGCCCCAACTGCGGTTCTCGTTCTTGAACGAAACGGCCATGGAGCTGAGCGCAGCATGAAACAGCTGGCCGATGTCAGGCGCTTTAAGCCGGTATAGCTGGCGCTCCTTAAGCTTTAAACCGTGAGAAGCAAAATGCGAAAACGGACAGGCCGCAAATTTCTCCATCCGCGAAACGCTTGTCCGCAGGCGCATGCCGTAGAGCTTCCGGCTTGTCGTCTCGGAGAGTCCCTTTGTCCCGTTGCGGTAGTCCAGGGAACCGATCAGATAGTCCATCTTCTCCTGAAATTCCGGATGCGAGCGGAACCAGTACAAGGCCCCCCACCATACCGGAGAAAGCTCGGCCCCGGCCCTCCACTGCCGAAGCTGCCCGATCAGGGCCGACAGAACCGGCCCGGGACGGGAGATTAGCTCAAGCTGAGCTATATCGTCAGAAGCCGCCGCCGGGGTATCGGCTACAAATCGTTCCCGCAGGGAAGGAAACATCGTGCGGACATCCCGCACGACTTCAGACGGCAGCAGAGCTTTTCCATCTTCATCCGCCAGCGGGTAGGAAATCCACAGCGAACGTTCAGCCGAAGACACGGCGTGGTAAATCAGAAAACGTTCATCCAGCAGCTTTCGGGTGATGCCCGGCTCCAGCGTCAGTCCGATTTCGGACAATCTCATCCGCTCCTGATCGGTCAAAACCCCTTCTTCCTGAAAAACGGCAGGCATGACGCCTTCATTGACGCCGAGCAAAAATACATGCTTCACATGCCCCGAGCGGGTTCGGTCCGTAGATCCCACAAGCACTTGGTCCAGCGATGGCGGCACCAGGCCCAGCTTCAGATCCTGAAGGCCTGTGTCCAGCACGCCGGCAAAAAGCTCTGCGCCAAGCTGTTCATCCCCCATCATGTCCACGATCTGATCCAAAAGATCAAGCACCGCTCCCCAAAGCGACCGATGCTCCATCGCCTGCTGCGGCTTTCCCTTCATGGCAGCCTCATGGGCAAGACGGTCAAGGCGCTGGGCGGCCTGGATATCCTCCAGCAGGCGAAAGACCGCGGCGCACATTTCCCTTGCCGTTTTGCTTTTCTTCAGCCGCTTCTCAAATGCGGACAACGGACCGACAACTGTCTCGCGGCAGCGGCGAATTGTCTCCATCCGCTTAGCGTCGGCCCTGGATGCTGCCGTTTCCCCTTGCTCGCCCGGCTCCAGCGACAGGCTTGGCGCTCCCTTCCACACTTTCTCGCTGTTCCAGCGGGCGCCTTCTATGCCTGATGCCAGCACGTAATTTTCCAACAGGTCCATATCTTCACGCGTAATGCTGCAGTCCGGCGGCAGCAGGAAATCCGTCTTCACGCAGCGGAAAACATCTTCATATTTCCAGAAACGCCGCACGACGTCCAAAGCCCCGCGCAGCATTTCCACAAGGGGATGGTGCACAACGCTTTTGCGCTGGTCCAGGAAGACCGGCACGCCATAGTCTCCGAATATCGGCTCCACGAAAGGGGCATAGTTCTCCAGGGAACGGACATAAACAGCCATATCGCGCCATCTCGCCCCTTCTTCCCTCGCAAGTCTGACCATTTCCCGGGCAGCCGCTTCGACTTCCGCTCGCCGGCCCGCAGCTCCTCTTAATCGCAGAGACCGCTGAAGATCAGCAGGTTCTTCTCCCTGTCTTAGACGCTTCCTGGTGCCATACATGGATTCCAGCGCAGCGAGCGTCTCGCTCCCGGCAAATCTGGGATAAGGCCGCCCGTCTAGCACTTTTACCGGCTGAATCTCAATGCCGGAATTTTCGGCAACCATGCGCAGCTTCATATACGTTACTGCCGTCTTATGAAACAAATTGAGTTCATGCGGCGGGAGTCCGTCGTCATAAGGCCTGTCCAGCGTAAGGGCTACCTTCACTGAAGCGGCTGTTTCCATCAGCTTAAGCAGCGCTGTATATTCCTGCGGAGTAAAGCTGTAAAAACCGTCCACCCAAATTTCCGCTCCTCTTAAAAAAGAAGAGGATGGAGCCCCTTCCGCCAGCTTGGCGACATGATCCTCCGCGTCGATATAAAGTCCGGCCAATTCTTGCTCATATTCGCGAAACAGCAGGGCAAAATCATGCATTTTATCCCGGAGCAGCGGAGATTCCTTGTCCGACGCATCCAAAAATCTGAAATGACGTTCCAAAGCGGCCGCATCCACGCCATATCTCTTGGTTTCGGAATAAAGCATGCTGAGCCGGTCGATCAGCCCCAGTTGCCCCCCGGCATTTCGGTACAGCTTCAGATCGATCTGAAGGCGCCGCATAATGCGGTACAGCAGCATTTTCTTGCCTTCGTCGCTAATCGGCACAAGCGCGGAGCCGCCTGTCTCCTGCATGACTCTAAGGGCAAGCCTCTTGAACCCCAGCACCTGAACACGCACCGTTCCTTGAAGTCCGGGAGAGGCCGCGATCGCCCGCTCAATCTGAAAGGTTGCCTGCTCCGGGACCAAAATTACAATCGGTGGTCCTGAAGGGTTGTCGCGCAGTCGGCTGCGGATTTCTTCAAGAATCAAGCTGCTTTTGCCGCTTCCGGCTCGTCCGATAATCATCTGAAGTGACACGGGAAAACCTCCCTTATATAATAAACGCTCTTATTTCGGAGCGAACTTCCATCTCTATATGGATAGCTAATAGTATACCATAACCCAAAAATAATGGAACATATGTTTGCTATTTGAAGAAACATTTTTTTCCATAATATCAAGTTCAAAAATAAAAAAAGGCAGACCCTCGGACGATACATCCTGAAGGTCTGCCCTGCTCCATCATTTCTCTGAAGGGGTGAGTATGGTAAAGCACCGCTGAAGCGGCCGCTTAAACCGTTTTACTCCGCACTTCAAAGATGGCAAATTTCAAATAATGCCCTTCCTCAACGCCCAAAATTTGCGGATGGTCTTTTCCGGCGGCCCGCCATTCGACAAGCCGCAATATTTTGCCCGCATCGGCCGCAGCTTCGGCGATGGTGCTGAGGAAAAGCTCCGGACGCATGTGGTAGGAGCAGCTGGCTGTCACCAGATATCCGCCCTCATTGACGAGCTTCATGCCGTGCAGATTGATATCCTTGTATCCGCGGCACGCTCCTTTGACCGCCTTTCTCGTCTTCGCAAAGGCCGGCGGGTCAAGAATAACGACATCCCACGTTCTGCCGGTTCCGGCCTCCATAGGCACCGAAGTATCCACCTTTCCTTCGGCGCGCGCCTTCCGTTCCTCCTGGCCTTTTACCTGGCTGCGCAGGTAATCGAAAGCGTCCGCAACGACAAACTCCACTCTGTCGTCGAATCCGTTAAGTCTGACGTTTTCCCGGGCGCTTTCGATGGCATGTTCGGAAATATCAAGACAGGTAACCTTCTTGGCTCCGTACTTGCAGGCATGGAGCGTAAAGCTTCCGGTATGCGAAAAACATTCGAGCACGGTTGCCCCATCCCAATAAGGGAACGAAATTTCCTTGCCGTTGCGGTTTACCGGTACAGTACGGCTGCTTCCGTCTTCCCCTTCTACCTGCTTAAGCCCGATTCCGCTTCGTTCTCCCCAGCCAGTCATCAGAGGAGCAATAGAGTCGCGGTTCTCCCGCTGGTCGAAAAAGTATCCCGTCTTCTGTCCTTCTTCAATATCCACAGAGATCAGCAGCCCGTTCTCGGTTACCGTGACATGACGCGGACAATCGCCGTACAGCGGGCCTTTGGTTTGCTCCAGTCCCTCGATCTCGCGAACGCCTACATCGCTGCGCTCGTAAATTCCTTTCGGATTCATCACCTGTACCAGAGCTTCCGCGATCTGCTCCCGGCGCTGATCCATGCCCAAAGTCAGCAGCTGGACAACCAGTATATCACCAAAACGGTCCACGATGAGACCGGGGAGAAAATCGGCTTCCCCATATACGAGCCTGTAGGCATCCTCCTGAACAAAACGGCGGCGGTGGCGCAGACAATCCCGAAAGCGTTCCGCGAAAAAAGAGGTGTCCATTTCCCGGAGCGGCTGGTAAGCTACTGCTCTTACCGTAATCTGGGAGGCCGGGTTATAGTATCCGGTTGCCAGATACCGGCGCTGATGGTTTACAACGTCAACCAGGTCGCCTGGCGCCGGATCTCCTTCCACAAGGTCGATTTCACTCTGGTAAACCCAGGGATGCCCCTGCTCAAGCCGCTTTTTGCGGCTGCGCTGCAATACAACAATTGCCATAAAGGTATGTCCACTCCTGAATCGTAGATTTTCATTAAGGTTGTGTGTCTTTTTCATGCTGTCCGTTAAAATCGTATTTCCGCACTTCCGGCAGGCTTGTCATGCCCGGATTTCTTTGCGCATAAACATACTCAAGAAGCATGTACTTCTTCCGCGTTATACGTCATCATCAAGAAAGGAGGACCGCCCGGGTGGTTCGCGAAATCATGATCCCGCTGACGTTTGGACTGGCCCTCTTTATTTTCGGTATGAAAATGATGGAGCTTGCCCTGCAGGCGTGGGCGGGACCGGTACTGACGAGACTGCTGAACGCTTCGACGGCCACGCCGCTCAAAGGAATGCTGTTCAGCACCATAGTAACAGCTCTGCTCCAAAGCAGTACGGCTGTCACCGTCATGACCATTGGCCTCGTCAATGCCGGTCTGTTAACCTATGGCCGTACACTCGGCATCATCCTGGGCGGCAATATCGGCACCTGCCTGACCACAGAGCTGATTGCGCTGCAGCTTACACGCATGGGCTTCCCGCTGCTTCTGCTGTCTCTCTGCATCTGGTTTGCCGCAGTTGCTTTTAAAGAAAGGCTTCCCGCCGGGCTAGCGCGTTATGCTTCCCTGCTGGACTCGGTTCAGCATGCTTCCCTCGCCGGCGCAGGCTTCAGCCTTGTTCTGACGGCAATTTCATGGATGCAGAGCACAGGCGGCGCGCTGCAGGCCTACGGGTTGATCGATTGGTTCACCAAACAGGCCGAAAGCAGCATACTGTGGGGCGTCCTAGCCGGCGCCGCCCTAGCCGCCCTTGTCCACAGCAGCGCTGCCGTGATCGGGCTGGCGATGGGACTGGCCGCTTCGGGAGCGTTCCCCGTGCCGCTTGGCATCGCTGTAGTGATCGGCTCGAATGTAGGCACCTGCGTAACGGCGCTGATCGCTTCCATCGGCAGCACCCGATCCGGCCGATTCGTGGCCTGGTCGCATATTCTGCTTAATGTCTGCGGAGCCTTGCTGTTCCTGCCGTTCATTCCCGAGCTTGAAGCGCTGTCGGCATGGCTGTCGCCAGAAGCTTCCAGTCAGATTGCACACAGCCAAACGCTGTTCAACGTTCTGAGTTCCTTGCTCGCGCTGCCCGTCTGCTACCTGCCGGTCTGGAAGCGTCTGGATCAATCCAATTCAAAAGATTGAAATAGCTAGGGAAAACAGCTTGTCAGTTCTCCACTCCGAGCATTTTGAGCGCTTTTTCCAGAATGAAATCATTGTTATCGTAACCGGCAGTCCGCTGCTTCTCCAAAGCCTCATGCGGCTCATACCAGGCGACCCCGCGGATTTCCTCTACTTGCGCTTTCAGGTCGCCTTCTTTGCTTTCCACCAAGTAATAGTGCACTTCCTTGTCCACTTCGCCATGCTCGGCGTGCTGATATTTATAGGCGATAATATCGATCGGCTTCACGATGCTGCCCTTCACGCCCGTTTCTTCCCAAATCTCCCTTAGAGCCGTCTCTTCAACCGTTTCGCCTTGCTCCTGTTTTCCTTTCGCAAAGGATATTTTTCCATAACGGTCTGTAATCAATTGAATTTGCAGCTGCTTGTCTTCCCTGCGAAAAACGACGCCCCCGGCGGATATTTCTTTGTACGGCAAACGGCTCACCCTCTCTTATAGCTTGAACAATAAGGATTCCATTCCTTTTGCGAAATGAAATCCTGCATTCGGACTTAACACACAGAAAAGCTCACCGGCCCGCTGCCTCGGGCAGTGCGTCCAGAATCCGGACGAGCGTGCCTTCGCAGCTGTTGACGCCGGCTTTTGTCACCTTGACGCGGGACAATCTTCCGGTAAGATCCTCGTTCGTATCGAACACCACCTGAAGATAATTGTCGCTCAAGCCCATAGCCCGTCCCGGACCATATTGGCCTTTCTCATCTCGTTCGGGAATGACATCCAGCACGTCACCTACAAATTTTTCGGCATAAGCCAGCTGCATCTGTTCGGACAAATCGATCAGTTCATGCACGCGGGCATGCTTCACTTCCTCGTCCACCTGGTCTTCCATCCGGGCAGCCGGCGTACCGGTGCGTTTGGAATAAGGGAAGACGTGGAGCTCGGAGAAGCCGATCCGCTTGATCGCCTCAAAGCCGTCGCGGAACAGCTCGTCGGTTTCGCCCGGGAAGCCGACAATCACATCGGTCGTAATGGCGACATCAGGCATAAAATCGCGGATTTTCCGGATTTTCTCCTCAAATTCGGCGACCGTATATTTGCGTCTCATCCGTTTGAGCACTTCATCATTTCCCGCCTGCAGCGGAATATGAAAATGACGGCACATTTTCGGCGATTCCTTCAGAACCTTGAGCACGTTGTCATCAATTTGGCTCGCTTCAATGGAACTGATCCGCACCCGTTCCAGTCCTTCCACCTTGTCCAGATCCCACAGCAGATCGGCCAAACGGTAGTTATCCAGATCGTCGCCATACCCGCCCGTATGAATGCCGGTCAGGACAATTTCCTTGTAGCCTGCGGCAACAAGCTGTCTGGCTTGCGCCAGAACGCTTTTGGGATCACGGCTCCGGGACAAGCCTCTGGACCACGGAATGATGCAGAAGGTGCAGAAGTTGTTGCAGCCTTCCTGGATTTTAAGAAACGCGCGGGTATGGTCCGTGAAGTTCGGAACATCAAGCTCTTCGAATTCCCGGGTTTTCATAATGTTGCGAACCGCATTGATCGGCTTTCGTTTCTGCTGGATTTCTTCTACATAAGAAATGATTTTGTCGCGGTCCTGCGTGCCGATCACGAGATCGACTCCCGGAATATCCATAATTTCGGCGGGCGAGGTCTGCGCATAGCAGCCTGTTACCGCAATAATGGCGTCGGGATTCCGGCGAACGGCACGGCGGATGATCTGCCGGCTCTTTTTATCACCCGTATTGGTTACTGTACAGGTATTGATCAAGTACACATCTGCGGTTTGTTCGAAGTCTACCTGTTCATATCCTTCGTTTTTAAACAACTGCCAAATGGCTTCCGTATCATAAAAGTTAACTTTACATCCTAACGTGTAAAAAGCTACGGATGGCATATCAAGCTCCCCCCATTTCTCCGGTTTCATATAATATGCAGGTCAGGGCGGCCATCCCGGCCGTCTCCGTTCTGAGAATGCGTCTGCCGAGTCCGACGGATTTGGCCCCGGCGGATTCAGCCGCGCGGACTTCCTCCTCGCCGAATCCGCCCTCCGGACCGACCGCTATCAGCACCCGATAGGGCCTGCTTCGATCAAGACCGGATGCAAACGGCTGCAGCACATCTCTTAACTGTTCACCTTGCTCTTGTTCATAACAAATACAGACCAGATCGTAATCTGCAAAAAGACGAAGCAGCTCCTTCCACTTAACAGGCTGCCGTACAGCCGGAATGATGCTGCGATGTGCCTGTTCTGCGGCTTCTTTGGCTATTTTAACCCATCTGGCAACCCGTTTCCCTTCCTTTCGTTCATCGTACTGCACAATCGTGCGTTCCGACAGGAAAGGAATAAAGGATACTGCGCCGATTTCGGTGCATTTTTGAATGACTGTCTCCATTTTATCCCCTTTGGGCAGGCTCTGGGCAATATCTACCTGAATCCAGGGCTCTCCCGACTGGGGCAACAGCTCCACAATGGCGGCTGTCACCTCCTGTGGTTCTATAGAGGTAATTTCTACAACCGCTTCCCGTCCCATCCCGTTACTGGCGATGATCTTATCGCCGGGCTTGCCCCGCATCACCTTCGTAATATGGCGCGCATCTTCGCCGGCAATGATGATCTGTTCGTCACCGAACTGTTCGGGCGGTATGAAATAACGCTGCATGCTCATCAATCCTTGTTCCATTTTGCCAAACACCATCATACAACTTTTGACCTGGACTGGCTATACCCTTGGCCCCTTTAGAAAATATCCCGCTTCTATTGCACGATTATTGTGCTCCGGTCAGGAGTAAATAAAAGTGTATAAAGCCTTTGTAAATATCCACGGTAAGTCCGAACAACGGGTCCAGAGTTGCTGCGCGGAGAGGGGGGATAAAAACAAAGAGAAGAAAGATAAGCACAGCCCACTGTTCGTACTGCTGAAGCACGATCCGGAAACGGCGAGGCGCCAAATCTTCGACGATCCGGTATCCGTCAAGCGGCGGGAGTGGCAGCAGGTTGAACAGGAACAAAGAGATATTAATATTAATCAAATATACAAAAAACAGATAGATCGCTTCATTGAGCTTAGACGTATTCTCCGCGCTAATCACGCCGTTTGTCGCAAGGGCCATGTAGATCATGGTCCCGACAAAGGCAATCAACAGGTTGCTAAGCGGCCCGACGGCTGAAACAATAATCCCCATCAACCTTGGCTTGCTGAAATTGTCACGGTTAACCGGCACAGGGCGGGCCCAGCCGAAACCGAGTATCAGCAGCATCAGGGTCCCGAACAAATCGACGTGGGAGGCCGGATTGAGCGTGACCCGCCCGAGCAGCTTGGCGGTAGGATCGCCAAATTTATTTGCAAAATATGCGTGTGAAAATTCATGAATAGTAAAAGCAATAAGAAGCACAATCAGAATAAAAGGAAGGTTCTGAACAGGGTAAGCTAAAATTGAATTCAGAAAGTCCATGTCTACCCCTTTCTCGCCACAAAGACGACCCAATCTTCTTCACGGGCAATTTGTGAAATCTCGAAGCCTGCGGCAATCAAGCCTTCCTCAACCGCCTTTTCCTTGTTCTTGTAGATACCTGAAGCGATATAATATCCGCCCGGCTGCAGCGCCTGATATACGTCGTCTATGAAGAGCAGAATTATTTCCGCCAGAATGTTGGCTACAACGACGCGAACCGGCAATGTAACCCCAAGCTCCGAGGCGTCCTTGCCGCTTTTCAGTACGGCGAGCAGATCGCTTTCATATATCGTGATCTGTTTCTCCAGGTCATTCAGCCGCGTATTTTCGCCTGCGCTTGTCACCGCAATAGGGTCAAGATCCAGCGCAAGCACATGTTTGGCCCCCAGACGGACTGCGCCAATCGCCAAAATCCCTGAGCCGGTTCCGACGTCAATCACTTCATCGCCTTCCTGAATGACGCTTTCAAGCGTACGGAGGCAAAGTGCGGTGGTAGGATGGGTGCCGGTACCAAAAGCCATGCCGGGATCGAGCTCAATAATCTTCTCTTCCGGCGTTTCCGGCTCATACGCTTCCCATGTCGGCTTGATCGTCAGCCGTTTCGACACGCGAAGCGGTTTGAAATACTGCTTCCAGTTGTTGGCCCAGTCGTCTTCACTGACATCCCGCAGCGAAAACGCAGCCTTACCCGGATCAATATCGAACTCGCGCAGCTCTTCAATCCGCTCTTTCACCTCACGCTGAATAGCTTCCAAATCGCTTCCCTCAGGGAAATAGCCGCTAACCTTGGCTTCTCCCTCCGGAATATCGTTCGGCGGGATTTCAAACCATTGTCCCAGCGAAGTGTCCCGCGGTTTATTGTTATCAACATGCTCTTCGATAGAAACGCCGCCTGCTCCCGCTTCATGCAGGAAGTTGGAAACCATCTCCACCGCTTCCTCTGTCGTATGTATTGTTAACTCTTTCCAAATCTTCAAACCTGGTTCCTCCTCAGTATTTGCATGACATCTATTGTACTATAAAAACAGACAAAAAAGAAAACCGCCAGCGAAAGATCAACCCCTGTCTCTGCCTGCTTCACAGGAGGATGATCAAAACCGGCGGAAAACTCATAGTTTCCTTTATATGTTCGCTCTATAATATATCCTTACAGTTTTGTCTTGCCTTTCTCCTGGCGGGCATCCGCCCGTTCGCTCCGCTCCAGCGCTTCCCAGTCCTCCTGGTCAGCGCGCTCTTCCGAAAATTCAACATCCAGATTATGTCCTGCCAGCGTTCTTGATATCTTTTTCGGAAGCCGTCCGGACCGTCCGTTGTAATCACTCATGGTTCACTCGTCTCCTTCTACTTCAATCTACTTAAATCATCCCGCCTGCTTCTTCAATAATCCGCATAGCCTGATGGTGGGTGTCCTCATCAACGACAACTGTCATCAGGATATCCCTGCCCGTAGGCCCGCCCTGGCCTCCGTCACTCATCCCGCTCTCCGCCGGATCGGCTTCAGTAAGGATATCTGCCGAACGGTGCGTCAGTTCCGAATCCAAAACGAGGCCGGAAACGGAAGTTACGGCAGCTCTGTTGCCGTACCTGCTGAAACGGTCGATCGACATATCGATAACCCGGAGCGCCTGAAGCTTGCGGGCTGCCCCCTCCGCTTCTTCCGGACTTTTGAAGTAAGCCAGTATATTTTTCTCCGACATTTCCTTCACCTGCACTTTATCGAGTATACTTACAGTAAATACTGCTGTCACAACGTTATTGTGCGACCTGAACCAAAATTTATGCTTACTGCCCTAGCAATATACAAAAAACCTTTGTAAAGGAGGCAATACAGGTGGACATGAATAAAAAGTTTAAACGCTTGAATCCGAATCCTGCTCCGGTCCCTCATCATGATTTGGCTCCACTAAGAAAATTAGGCATGAGCATCAAAAAAGTAAACGAGCAAATTTATCAGGTAACGGTTCAAGCTGAAGTTCCTCATCCGGGCTATGGCATAACCATTTCGGCAATCCGTTTTGCCGGGAAGACGGCCTTCATTTATGTAGCTCCGCTTCTTCCGGATCCCGGAGCCTTTTATCCGCAGGTTATTTCAACCGCTCGGGCAACAACCTATATCGATGCAAAATACACCCCTGCTTTCCCCCCTGAGTATGAACCTTATTTGAGCAAGTTCATATAAGCTGTGGAAGATTATTGAATCGTGCTCCTTCTTTTAAACTGGCAGCTTGTTCAGCTTCGCATCATCTTAGGATGATGCGAATTTTTTTGTACATTTTTATTTAAAAAATGAAACGTTTACTCTTCTTGCCCGTATTACTCAGTATAATTCCAAAAAACAAATTTTTTTTAGGAGGGTATACAACTTAAGATGTTGAAGAAATTAACGATGGTATTTATGGCATTCACCTTGTTGCTGGCCTTTACGGTTCATGACAATGCGGATGCAAGACGTTCTGGCGGGAGCTACAAATCAGGCGTCCGTTCACACACAACAACACCTAAAAAATCTACTACGACAGATAGTGCAACAAAATCCAATACAAGCTCTAAAAGCAGTACAACGAACCGCGGCTTTTTCAGCGGCGGCAGCTTCATGAAAGGCATGATGATCGGAGGTCTCGCCGGCCTGCTGTTTGGCGGTTTGTTCTCAAGCATGGGCGGTTTTGGCAGCATTTTGGGCCTCGCGGTTAACCTGTTTGCGATTTATCTGATCATTGTTATGGCCGCAGCATTGTTCCGCCGTTTCACCCGGCCGCGCAAGCCTGATCCAAGAGATGGACGGTACTGATCAATGATATTGACGGAAGACGAAATTATTAATGCGGTTTGTATTCAAACCGCGAGCCGCAAGCAAATCCGCCCCACGGACGTAAAGGTAGAACTGGCATGGGATGAGGAAACCGGCTTTACGGCAGAAGTTTGGGCCGGAGGGCGCAATCAATATCTAATTGAAGCTAACCTTATCGAAGCGATTATTTTGTATCTGAATAGTGAATATGGAATCCGCGCTTTCAACGATGAGGTTAGACTTGAACTGGAAGACGAAATTATTGCCGTTGTGACACAATAACGGAGGATGGGCTGCAGCAAGCCGGCTACGGTTTGCCTGCAGCTTTTTTTTTGCATTTGGATCATAGCAAAAGAGCACAAAAAGAAGGCTCCACCGTTTTTTAACGGCGCAGCCCTCTATTTATGCTCTTGATTAGTCGCCCCTGAAGGCGCGTTTCATTCGGTCAAAGAAGGATTGCTCGTTCTCATGGGTTTGCTCCCCGCTATGAGCTGCAAACTGCCGCAGCAAATCCTTCTGCTCCTCACTCAGCTTGCTAGGCGTTACCACAACAACCTTAACGTGCTGGTCGCCCTGACCTATGCCACGGAGCTTTGGAACCCCTTTGCCCTTCAAACGGAAATAGGTTCCCGTTTGTGTTCCTGCCGGAATTTTAAGCTTCACTTTTTCGGTCAACGTAGGGATTTCAATCTCGTCACCAAGCGCCGCCTGAGTAAAGGTTAGCGGCACTTCGCAGTAAATGTCATCGCCTTCACGCTCGAAAAAGTCATGCGTTTTCACGCGAATGACAATATACAAGTCGCCAGCCGGGCCGCCGCGCAGTCCTCCTTCTCCTTCACCGGACATACGCAGCTGAGCGCCGTCGTCCACACCGGCCGGAATCCGCGCGTGGATTTTACGCTGCTTCTTCACCTGTCCGTTGCCGCTGCAGGTCGGGCATTTTTCTTTAATGATTTTGCCTCTGCCGCCACAGTTCGAACAAGCACGGCGGTTTACCATACGGCCAAATGGCGTATTTTGCACAACTTCCTGCTGTCCTGTACCATGACATACCGAGCAGACTTCCGGTTTTGTTCCCGGTTTGGCGCCGGAACCAAAGCAAGTGTCACAGCTTTCAGTCCGTGGAATGGTAATATCCCGTTCAACACCGAAAACCGCTTCCTTAAATTCAACTGTCATCGTATACTGCAGGTCATTGCCCCGCTGCGGCGCATTAGGATCTCGTCTTCCGCCGCCTCCGCCGCCGAAGAACATGTCAAAGATGTCTCCGAATCCGCCGAAATCGGCTCCTGAGAAACCGCCGCCTCCCATTCCCTGATTCGGATCGGCATGACCAAACTGATCATATCTTGCACGTTTCTGGGAATCGCTCAGGACGTCATAAGCTTCCTTGACCTCCTTGAACTTCGCCTCGGCATCGGCCGCTTTGTTCACGTCCGGATGATATTGGCGCGCCAGCTTTCGGTAAGCTTTTTTGATATCGTCGTCCGAAGCGCTCTTCCCGACGCCAAGCACTTCATAATAATCTCGCTTATCAGCCATTGTTCCACCTCCACCAACCTTCTACAAAAGGAAAGTCAAAGCGCGGAATGCCTAGCGCTTTGACCTTCCCATTTGTGCAATCTATTCGTCCGATGCCAAAAAGGCTCCGGTTTTACGGGCAGAAGCACGGCCAAAGTGTACGGATCATCAAAACTCCGCAGAAAAACTCCACTTTGGCGAACCTCATTATTTCTTGTCTTCGTCCACTACTTCATAGTCAGCGTCTACGACGTTATCTTTACCGGAAGCGCCCTGGCCCTGGGAAGCATCTGCTCCGCCTTCAGCTCCTGCAGCTTGAGAAGCCTGTTCGTACAATTTTACGGAAAGCTGCTGCACGACTTCAGTCAATTTATCGGAAGCCGCCTTAATTTCATCAAGGTTGTCGCCTTGCAGCGCTTTGGACAGTTCTTCCTTCGCTGCGTTGGCTTTTTCGACTTCGGCACTCTCCACTTTGTCGCCAAGCTCTTTAATCGTCTTGTCGACGCTGTAGATCAACTGGTCGCCATTGTTCTTGGCTTCAATAAGCTCTTTGCGCTTCTTGTCTTCTTCGGCATGCAGTTCCGCATCCTTCATCATGCGCTCTACTTCCTCATCGCTGAGGCCGCTGGAAGAGGTGATTGTAATTTTTTGGCTCTTGCCCGTTCCTTTATCCGTTGCAGAGACGTTCACAATACCGTTGGCATCAATATCGAAGGAAACTTCAATTTGCGGCACGCCGCGAGGAGCCAAAGGAATATCGCTCAGCGTGAAACGGCCCAGCGTTTTATTGCCTGCAGCCATTTCGCGTTCACCTTGAAGCACGTGGATTTCAACGCTTGGCTGGTTATCGGCATAGGTCGAGAAGATTTGTGATTTACTTGTCGGGATCGTAGTGTTGCGATCGATCATTTTCGTAAATACGCCGCCTGCAGTCTCAATTCCGAGGGACAGCGGAGTTACGTCAAGCAGTACGACGTCTTTGACGTCACCGGTCAATACGCCAGCTTGCACTGCGGCGCCCAAGGCAACAACCTCGTCCGGGTTAACGCCTTTGTGCGGCTCTTTGCCTGTCAGTTTCTTGATGGCTTCCTGAACTGCAGGAATCCGTGTGGAACCGCCGACCAGCACGATTTTGTCAATATCGGCCGGTGTCAGGCCTGCGTCGCTCAAAGCTTGACGAGTAGGACCCAGTGTGCGCTCTACCAATTGGGCGGACAGCTCTTCGAATTTCGCACGAGTCAGGTTTACTTCCAAGTGTTGAGGAACGCCGTCAACTACCGTAATGAACGGAAGGGAAACCGTAGTTGTCAGAACGCCGGACAATTCTTTTTTCGCTTTTTCGGCCGCATCTTTCAAACGTTGAACAGCAGCTTTGTCTTTGCTGAGGTCAATGCCTTGTTCTTTCTTGAATTCATTAACCAGATAATCAATGATGACTTGGTCGAAGTCGTCGCCGCCCAGATGGTTGTCGCCGCTGGTTGCTTTAACTTCGAAGAAGCCGTCGCCGAGTTCAAGGATCGATACGTCAAAAGTACCGCCGCCAAGGTCATAGACAAGAATCGTTTGGTCTTCGGCTTTTTCAAGACCATAGGCAAGCGCAGCTGCCGTAGGTTCGTTGACGATACGCAGCACTTCCAGACCGGCGATTTTACCGGCATCTTTCGTTGCTTGACGCTGGCTGTCGTTGAAGTAAGCCGGAACGGTAATAACGGCTTGCGATACCGGTTGGCCCAGATAAGCTTCGGCATCAGCTTTCAGCTTTTGCAAAATGATGGCCGAAATTTCTTGAGGGGTGTAATCTTTGCCGTCGATCGTTTCTTTATGATTCGTACCCATGTGTCTTTTAATGGAGATGATGGTACGGTCAGGATTCGTAATAGCTTGGCGCTTTGCCGTTTCGCCGACAGTGCGTTCGCCGTCTTTTTTAAAGCCAACAACAGAAGGAGTAGTGCGGGCGCCTTCCGGATTAGGGATAACGACAGCTTCTCCGCCTTCCATTACAGCAACACAAGAGTTTGTTGTACCAAGGTCAATACCGATTACTTTGCTCATTGGAACATGTCCTCCTAAAAAGTTTTATGAAGCATAGGCTTCTTAGTGGTAACTTCGCAATAAAACTTGCTTCGTAAGCATTCGCTTAGGTTTCTATGAAGCATAGGCTTCTAAAGCAGTAACTTCGCAATAAAACTTGCTTCGCAAGCAGTTGTTTCAAGCAGCTAAGCCGCTCATGCTTAGCCGCTCACTTTTACCATGGCCGGACGAATCACCTTGTCTTTCAAAAGATAACCCTTTTGCAATTCCTCGACCACGATGCCTTCCTCATATTCATCAGACTCCACCTGCATGATAGCCTGGTGATATTCAGGGTTAAAGGGCTGTCCAACTGTTTCCATTGGAGTCAGGCCCTCTGCCTTAAGAACCCCTTCGAATTGGCGGAAAATCATTTCCACGCCTTTTACGAATGAAGACTGCTCGCCTTGCTCCGGCTTGGCGGCAGCCAAGGCACGATCGAAATTATCAAACACCGGCAGCAGCTCGCCAACAAGCTTGGCTGAAGCATACTTGCCGAGTTCTTCTTTCTCCTTCTGCGTCCGTCTGCGGAAATTGTCATAATCCGCCTGGACTCTGAGCAGACGCTGCTTATGTTCTTCCGCTTCGGCGCGAAGCTGTTCCAATTCAGCGCTGCTGCGATCATCGGCAGCACCTCCGGCTTCGGCTTCCACTTCGTTGACATCCACATTTACGGTTTCATCCAGAACTTCTTCGATTCCTTCGGCTGCTGCATTTTTTTCATTGTCCAATTGATTTGTGTCGTTGTTCATAATCGCTTCCTCTTCTGTTCGATTGGTATTCTTCAAGAAATCTTCACCTCCTAGAAGGGGTTAATCCTCACCTATCGCTCAAAACCACCCTTAGGACTTGGACAGAATAGCCGTAAGGTTGTTGGATAAAATGTTTAAAATGCCCATCACCCTCGCATAATCCATCCGTGTCGGACCAAGGATGCCGATCGTTCCGACCGCCTCGCCTTCCACGGTGTAGGTCGCCGTAATGAGGCTGCAATTGGCAATAGCCTCATGATTATTCTCGGTGCCGATCCTAACCTGAATGCCGGGGTCGGACGCGACAGACGAAATCATTTTGGCGAGCGTAGGCGTTTCCTCAAGGAGATCAAGAATGCTCTTGACTTTCTCCACATCCTTGAACTCCGGCTGGGTCAGCATGTTTGTTGCTCCGCTCAGGAAAAGGCGCTGTCCTTCCAGGCCGGAATCCAGCGCATCATCCAGAATGCTCATCAGTTCTTCGTAATGGGATACATGGCGCTGCATTTCCCGCCCGATTTCCTGATAGATTTCGGATTTCAACTTAAAGATCGGAATTCCGGACAATCTGTAATTCAACAAGTTAACCATCCGTTCGATTTCTGAAACAGAAACACCCGGCGGAATGGAAACGGTCTTGTTCTCTACTTGTCCAGTATTGGTTACTACAATCGCCACCGCTTTATTTTCATTTAAAGGAAGCAATCCAAAATGACGAAGTGATGTGTTAAAAACCTCCGGTCCGAGCAGGATCGAGGTGTAGTTCGTCATATGGGATAAAATGGAGCCTGCATGCTGCACCACCTGCTCCAGCGCACTCAGCTTTTCGGCAAAAAAGGTTTTAAGCATTTCGAGTTCTGCCGGAGCCAGAGATGTTATCGGAACCAAATGGTCGACGTAATACCGATAACCTTTATGGGATGGAATTCGGCCTGCCGACGTATGCGGCTGCTCCAAAAATCCGAGTTCCTCCAAATCAGACATCTCGTTGCGGATCGTCGCCGGACTGTACCCGACATCGCCCCGCTTCGAAATGCTTCGGGATCCTACCGGCTCTGCAGAACGGATGTAGTCATCCACAATCGCTGTCAAAATCAATCTCTGTCGTTCCGTCAACATATGCAGTCCCTCCCGAATGGTTATCGAAGCATGGCCTCTTTAGCACTCACTTCAATAGAGTGCTAATTACTAATACAAAAATACCAGACTGACAAGACGATTGTCAAGTCAGTCCAGCATTTTAAGAACGGCAATCTCGTCACAGTTTTGCTGCTTCGGACAGTTGACGCAATCCGTCCAAACCTTCTCCGGAAATATCTCTTTGTTCACCACGTGAAAGCCATTTTTAAGAAAAAAGGAAACCTCATATGTCAACGCCATAATTTTAGGAATGGACTTCAGTCTGGCCTGTTCAATCAGCTTGTTAACGATCATGGATCCCAGTCCATGACCCTTGCTGCCTTCCATAATTCCAAGAGACCGAATTTCTACCAAATCTTCTCCTAGCCGGCACAGCGACCCGCAGCCGACGACAGTCCCGTCTACCTCCGCCACTACAAAATCCTGGATCTGACGCTCCAGCACCTTCCGTGACCGGGGGAGCATAATTCCCCTGCGCGCATATTCTTCAATCATAATAAACAATGGCTCTACATCATCAATTGTTGCAACTCTGCATACGGCAACGGCTGGCATCGGCCGCGCACCTCCCCGGGCTGATAATATGAATAAATATACACCAGAAGGTATAAAACTTCAAGAGGCCCGGCCAGATATTTTTAACAGAATCTTACCTGAGATAAAGAAAAGCGGATGCAGCCTGCAAACAACCCAAGACCCGACGAAGACCCGACGTCTATCATGGCAATCAACCTTCCGTCAGGTGGCCGATAAATGCACCGAATACGTCATTTCCGTATAAAACGCCTTGTTCACTGAGCCGGTAGCCGTCCCCGTCGCTGCGTTTCAATAGAAGGCCGCTATTCAGCAGGCGCGCGAGCGGAGCAGAGAAAATATCCTCGAACCGTCTGCCAAACTGGGATTCGAAGCGTGAGCTCTGCATGCCGTCAAGCATGCGAAGACCTACCATGGCGAAATCCTCCATCGCTTCCTCTGTCGAGACCGTGAATTGTTCCAATCTGGGCAATCCCTTGGCGGTTGCTTCGTTATACGGCGTTACTCCCTTGACGTTCATGTGGCGCCGCCGTCCCACATATCCATGGGCGCCCGCTCCGAGTCCGTAGTAATCCTCATTCCGCCAGTACGTCATATTATGACGGCTTTCATAGCCCGGTTTGGCGAAATTGCTAATCTCATACTGCTCGTAACCAGCAGCCTTCATTCGGGACATGAGCAGCAAATACATTTGCAGCTCATCCTCTTCATTCGGAAGCGGAAGCTGGTTCTTCTGATACAGCGTATGGAACAACGTGTTCTCCTCGACCTTCAGGCTGTAAATCGAATAATGCGGCAGCCCAAGCTCAAGCGCCTTCGTAATGCTTTCGTCCAGCATCTCCACCGTTTGGTTCGGCAGTCCGAACATCAGGTCGATCGAAAGATTGTACAGGCCTGCCTTGCGGGCATTTTCCAGGCTCCGGTACACATCGTCGGTATTATGAATACGGCCGATTCCGCTCAGCAGGGAATTCTGGAAGGACTGGACGCCAAAGCTGACCCGGTTGACTCCGCCAGCCTTCATGACAGCCAGCTTTTCCAAATCCGTTGTTCCCGGATTGGCTTCCATAGTGAATTCAATATCGGGCGCCCAGTTTGGAAAATGCTTCTTCACCGACGAGAGAAAAAATCCCATCTCCGCAGGGGTTAGTACAGTCGGAGTTCCCCCGCCTACAAAAATTGTGTCGATTCTCTCCGGCGGCGTTTCCTGAGCCGTCAGCTCCATCTCGCGGTCAAGCGCCTTGAGATATTCCATAACCGGCTGGTCCTTCAGCACATATGAATTAAAATCGCAATAAAAACATTTATTGGTGCAAAACGGAATATGGATATATACCGCCTTTGGCGAACCGGATGCTCGTTTGTTCATGGCAGGCATCCCTGTTCCGCCGATCTCCAGCTGTTGACTCATTCTATGAAATGCCTCCTTGTTTAGGACAGGCAAAAGCAGATTCTCCGTTAAGGCCGCTTATCGCCTTCCGCTATTGATAAAAGGGAAAGCCAGCCGGCTTTCCCTTCTTCCATTAATTATCGTCTATCTTCAGCACGGCCATGAAGGCTTCCTGAGGCACCTCAACGTTGCCGACCTGCTTCATACGCTTCTTGCCTTCCTTCTGCTTCTCAAGCAGCTTCCGCTTCCGTGAAATGTCGCCGCCATAGCACTTCGCAAGCACGTTCTTGCGCATCGCCTTGACCGTTTCCCGCGCAACGACCTTTGTGCCGACGGACGCCTGAATCGGCACCTCGAACATCTGGCGCGGAATCAGCTCGCGCAGCTTCTCGCAGATGATCCGACCGCGGTGATAAGCTCTGTCGCGATGCACAATGAAGGACAGCGCATCGACCTGTTCACCGTTAAGGAGAATATCCATTTTCACCAGATTCGACTTCCGGTAGCCGGACAGCTCATAATCGAAGGAAGCGTAGCCTTTGGTGCTGGATTTCAGTTGATCGAAGAAATCATACACAATCTCCGAAAGCGGGACCTGGTACGTAATCGTTACACGAGTCGTATCCAGGTATTCCATATTCACGAATTCGCCGCGCTTGCCTTGGCACAGTTCCATCACCGTTCCGACATAATCGTTCGGCACGATGATAGATGCCTTGACATATGGCTCCTCTACGTGATCAATCTTGCCGACCTCCGGATAATTGGATGGGTTGTCAATTTCGATCGTCTCGCCATTGGTCAGCGTTACCTTGTAAATAACGCTCGGCGCAGTCGTGATCAGCGGAATATTGAATTCGCGTTCAATCCGCTCCTGAATGACGTCCATATGAAGCAAACCGAGGAAGCCGCAGCGGAAGCCGAAGCCAAGCGCGCTTGAGGTTTCCGGTTCAAAGCTCAGCGATGCATCGTTGAGCTGCAGCTTCTCCAGCGCTTCCCGCAAATCGTTGTAATCGGATGTCTCAATCGGATACAGACCGCAGTAGACCATCGGATTGATTTTGCGATAACCCGGCAGCGGCTCGGCCGTCGGATGTTTCGCATCCGTGACCGTGTCGCCGACCCGGGTATCTCCAACCGTCTTGATGCCGGCCACAATAAATCCGACATCCCCGACGTTTAGCTCATCCACAATCGTCATGCGCGGCTTAAACGCCCCGACTTCAATGACCTCAAAACTTTTGCCCGTCGCCATCATTTTGATCTTGGACCCGGCTTTGATCTTGCCGTCAATAACGCGCACGTAGACGATAACGCCCTTGTACGGGTCATAGTGCGAGTCAAAAATGAGCGCTTTAAGCGGCTGATCCGGATCCCCGCTCGGGGCCGGAACCTGCTGCACAACCTGCTCCAGGATCTCTTTGATGCCGATGCCCGCTTTGGCCGATGCCAGCACCGCTTCGCTTGCATCCAGTCCAATGACGTCTTCGATCTCCTGCTTCACCCGGTCGGGATCGGCGCTCGGCAGATCGATCTTGTTAATGACCGGCAGAATTTCAAGATCATTGTCCAGGGCCAGATACACATTCGCCAGCGTCTGGGCTTCAATCCCTTGCGCCGCATCAACCACGAGCAACGCCCCTTCACAGGCGGCCAGGCTGCGGGACACTTCATAAGTGAAATCCACGTGTCCCGGGGTGTCGATCAGATTCAGCAGATACTCTTCCCCGTCGTCTGCCCGGTATGAAAGGCGTACAGCCTGAAGCTTGATCGTAATTCCTCGTTCACGCTCCAGCTCCATCTGATCCAGAACCTGCTCCTGCATTTCACGAGACGTCAACGCCCCGGTATATTCCAGAATCCGGTCGGCCAATGTAGATTTACCGTGGTCTATATGTGCAATGATACTAAAATTTCTGATTTTCTTCTGTCTTTCTCTTAAGTCGCTCATGCCTTACCCCCACAACAGGTACTTGGAACCATCACTTCATTATAACAGCCTGAGGGTATGGCATCAATGGCAAGCCTTTCTGAGCCTTCCTGAGCCTATCCGGGTGCGATGCAGCTAGTTTGTAAGGGATCCAAACAGCGATACAACCCAGTTGATGCTTTTCTGGGACGCATCCTGAAGCAGCTCTCCCGTTTTATCGGCAAAGTGGTCGACGGCCGTCTGGGGCGAAGGCTGCAGCAGCATTTGCCCCGGCGTCTGATAGCTCTGCCCTCCGCCTGGCGCAGAACCGGGTGACCCGCCGCCCTGCGGGACGGCCTGTGTTTCCGTCTGGGAGGGCGCAGTTCCTGGAGTGGGCTGGGATCGATTTTGAACATAATAATAGGTCTGTCCATTCGAAAGCTTGACATAGGTTCCCTGCTCATAGATCGAACCTGCCCCTCCAGCGCCGTCCGCCCCTTGCACAGCCGCCGGCGTTCCGCCGCTTCCGGTTCCGGCTGCCGGAGGTTCATAGCCGGCGGTTTGCGCCTGTGCATTATAGTCCGTGGACGGATTGTCCGAAACAAGCTGCATGCCAATGGCTGCTCCTGCCGCCAGAAGAGCTCCATATAACACTACTTTTTTGAATGCGCGTGACATGCGGATAATCCTCCTTTTATTAAGAATGGTTCAAATCGGTCGTTTGTTTCTTGCCTTTGTCGGTGTTTTTGACAGTGTTTTTGCCGGCTTGAACCGTGCTGGCTTTCTTCGCTTTCTGATCTTCAAAATAAACGTCGGCAATGATGTCCGCCAAAATCTTCGAAGAACGCTGAAGCTCTTCCTCCGAGTTGTCAATGCCTCCAACTTCAATCAGTAGGCTGTTCGGAGAAAGCGACTGATTGTACTCCCCGTTGCCCTGGGCGCTTGTTTTCCCCCATATGCCCCGGGAGAGACCTGGATAAGCCTTTTCCATCCGCTCATGAATTTTACTCGCAAAAGCTTCATTTTTGCGCCAGTCCGGATTGCCATGACCGATTATAAAATAAATTTGCGCGTAGCTGACCCCCTCGATCGTGGTTGTTGTCTTCTTGTAGCTCTGCGAGTCACGGTGAATATCAATGAAGTAATTTAAAGTTTGATAGTCAGCGAGCGCATCCTTGAGCGTAGCACGCGAATATTTGTAAGAGTAGTTATAATTGTAGCCGCTCACTTCCTTCATATAGTCTTCAAAGACGTGATGGGCTCCTACTCCTTTTTTCTCCAATTCTTCGGCAATAAAGTCGCCAACAACACCAACATTTTTGGAACGATTGGCCGAGCTTGGATTGTCGGTCTTCGTACCGAGCAGGGGGTTATAGGATTCGTGCGGATGGGAGTGGTAAACCATTACGGCTTTGACTTTATTTTTGGAGGGCTGCGTAGCACTCGAATCCCCATCCTTGTCCCCGCTGTCCTTGGAATTTCCGGGTTTTCCGCTACTGCCGTTCCCTTGGGAGGGATCGTCTACTTTGTCTTTGTCTGTATCCGGCGTTTTTCCGCTGCCGTCCCAGATTCGGTTGTCCGTGCGGTAATCTTCCGGCGCTGTGGGCGTTCCGCCTCTGGAGCTGGCTCTGAGCAGAATAGGGCTGTTGTTGCCAAGTCCGGGAACTTCACGCGAAACGAGACTTTTCGGGTCCGAGGGATTGATGTTCGTCAGAAGCTGAAAGACGAAGTTCGTCATATGTTTACCGGAAAAGACATCGGAGGACTCGCTCTTCTCAGGTTTCAGATGAGGAACCTCCATGCCGAGCATTTCAGCAAAAAATCCGCTGGACAGCGTGGAAGCCAACCCTTTCATGGAGGATACCGGCGAAGTGTTCAAACTTTTTTCGGCCAGCCCCCCGACTCCAAGCATGATGAAAAAAAGCATCGACATTAGCGCCAGCACAATCAGCGTTTTACCCGTCGCCAATATCTGAATGATCTTCCGTTTTAACAGGCCGATATTCCATGTTTTGAACCCGTTCATGACTCTATGTCCTCCTTCATCCGGTTGATGAAATCTCTTACACTTCAACTCTATGAGCCGGATAATAGAAGTAGAACAAGTTATTGATAAACAAGTAGAAACGGTTCAGTCGCCCTTGTAAGGGAGATGAACCGTCTTTGTACGGCTGTACGGGATGCACAAATAGATGGAGAGCCAGGCCAATACTTTTCTATTTCAGCACATAGAAGCCTTGCAGCGCTGCGGGATTCATAGAAAGCTCTCTATCAGGCCGGAAGGATACAATCCATAGTTTAATGCGTATAGGCTCCGACATTATCCGAATTTACCGCCTGATGCAAGGAAGCATTTAACCCGCTGGCAACGACATTCGCGATATCTTCCACAAACTCGTCGATTTCTTTTGGCGTAACGATGACGTCATGGCCAAGCGGCTGCAGCACTTCCTTGACGAGCGCCAGCCTTTCCTGCTCGCTAAGATCGGTCAGCATTCCCATGATCTGCTTGGTCTGCTCGCCGCCGGCATTTTCACGCCCAAAATGGTCTTTCATCATATCAATCGCGCTGCCCACGATCGTCGATGCGTAACAAACAGTAGGAACGCCGATGGCAATACAAGGGATGCCCAGAATCTCCTGGGTCAGGCCCCGCCGTTTGTTGCCGATGCCCGATCCGGGATGAATGCCGATATCCGCAATCTGAATCGTCGTATTGACCCGTTCGAGCGATTTGGAGGCAAGCGCATCGATCGCTACGATCACATCCGGTTTCGTCCGGTCGATAATGCCCTGAACCACTTCGCTGGATTCAATGCCTGTCACCCCAAGAACTCCAGGTGCAATCGCGCTGACCTCGCGATACCCTGGCCGCACCTGTTCGGGCGCCAGCTCGAAATAATGCCGGGTCACCAGAATATTCTCCACGACAAGCGGACCTAATGAATCCGGCGTCACATTCCAGTTGCCCAAGCCCACAACGAGCACCTTGGCATTTTCAGGAACGCCGATCTTGTTCAAAAATCCCGTAAATTCCTTTATGAACACCTGAGCCACCCGTTCCTGCAAATCCGTATCCTGGGTTCGCAGGCCCGGAACCTCCAGGGTGATATAATGCCCTTGTACGCGCCCAATCTGACGTGATGCCGCTTCATTCATTACATCTAGCCGGGTTACTTTAATGCCGTCATGTTCTTCGGCTTGTTCGTTTAGTCCCGGTATTGGCCCCCCGTGCGTGGCCTCGGCGATCTCTTTGGCTTCCAACGCCAAATCCGTCCGGATACTGTACTGCTGCAAATCCAGTTCCATGTTTTAAAACCTCCTTTTACCGCTGTTTCTTGTATTGTGCGGGAGAAGCACAAAGTTTATACAAAAGAAATAACGTGGATTTTACGGATTTTATTGCATTTTGCCTTGCCTCGTGCTAAACTATTTTAAGTTGTGAATCATCTGGGTGATAATGCCTTTTACAGGAGGTGAATGCAATGCCAAACATTAAATCCGCAATCAAACGCGTAAAGACTAGCGACAAGCGTCGTGCTCTGAACGCTTCCCAAAAATCGGCACTTCGTACCGTTGTTAAGACTGCCGACACAGCACTCGTTAACAATGACGTAGAAGCAGCCAAAGCTGCAATCATCGCCGCTACCAAGAAACTGGATAAAGCCGCTACCAAAGGTTTGATCCACAAAAACGCAGCTGCACGCAAGAAATCCCGTCTTGCCAAAAAACTGAACGCCCTTACGTCCCAAGCGTAACCCGGCCGTTTATATACAGCTAAGCTGACAAGCGCCAAAAGACCTGAACGAAATTTTTCGTTCAGGTCTTTTTACTTTGGGCAGTGCTATAGAAAAATGGCCCTTCCCCTATACGGGAAAGGGCTGTTACGCTTCAAGCCCCCAAGCGCAGCAGGAACATTTCAATGCCCAGCACCTTGTCCATGCGTCCGCTTTTCATTTCGTAATCCAGCTGGGCAAGGTGTAACAAAGCATTGTTCAGTTGGGCCTGACTGAATTTGCGCGCCTGCTCGCTGGCGATTTTGACGGCATAGGGATGTAGTCCAAGCTGGGAGGCAATCTGCTGCTGGGAATAGCTATGGCCGCCGAGCTCCTTAACCTGGAGCATAATTCTGAACTGGCGGGCGATCAGCGCCGCAATTTTGATCGGCTCTTCCTTTTGTTTAAGCAGCTCATAAAAGGTATTGATCGCCCGGTCAAGCTTCAAATTCGCAATATCTTCAACCATTCCGAACACATTTTGCTCGGTCGTTCTGGCAACTAGCTTTTCAACCGCTTCCACGCTGATTTCCCCGCCTGCGCCCGCAAACAGAGAGAGCTTGTCCAGCTCTGCGGACAAAGCCGACATCTGCACGCCCGAGCTTGCGATAAGCGTTTCCGCTGCCTTTTGCAGCATCGAGCACTTCCGCTTCCCGGCTTCGCGAACCACCCATTGCACCAGCTCCTCTGCCTTAAGTGGCATAAAGGAAATCACTTTGCCGGACGATTTTATCGTTTTCACCGTTTTTTTGCGTTCATCCAGCTTCTCTCCGTTTACGACAAACAGAACGACACTGTGATCGGCCGGATCGGCCAAATAAGACAGCAGCCGGTCAACGTTATGTTCGATTTTGCCTCCCTCTTTGCCCGCCGAAAACAGTGAACCCGCCTTCACGATGACGAGCTTGCGCTCCACCAGAAAAGGCAGCGTCTCCGCTTCCTCGACAACGAACTCCACCGGCGTTTCCGTCAAATCCATATGAATGACCGCAAACTCCCGGTTATCGGGCTCCACCAGTTGATCGGTAACCGTGTCAACAAATTCCCGGATCTGATATTTTTCGGTGCCGTAGCACAAATATAAAGGGCTGATCTTGCCCTGCTTGATTTCTTTTATGGCCGTTCTGGCATCCATCTGTTCTTACCCCTCCCGTGAAATCCCCTTCTAAAGCGACGAGAATACCATGAATCAATGCCGATTTGCTCACAGGGAACCAAACTTTTAAACCTTAATTTTTATCCAAAACGCCGCTTCCGGCGCAACCTGCCACCGACTGATGTTCCTATTGTAAAATAACTTTCTTCCTCAAACAACAAAGGAACCTCAGGCTCGTTCAAAGAGCTGAAGTTCCTTTGTTCCAGTGCATCTATATAAACACAGGCAAGAAAAGCTCTAGAAACTTTTCTGCCTATGGTCATACGACGTCCGGTTGCCGATCACTTAATTGTTCGTTCGGTAGTTCATGCAATAGTTACTATATACTCTATTCCGATCCTTTGAAAAAGGTTCCTCATTTTTGAAGAGAGGCTGCCGCCTGTTTCGCGTCTACCTTTGAACTAACGGTAACGCCATCCTGAATCACGCTGTAGGAGAACACAGCGCCCTCCGCGGCCCATTCTCCGCCTGCCCATTCACCTTTAAGCGGATCGTCGTATATTTTTACCTGTTTGCCTGAAGAAATATCATAGACATTCAAATGTTCGTCTTCGAGCATCGCCACATAGTTGCCATCCGGAGAAACCCATTGGTTGGAAGGAAGCAGGGAAGTAATATCAAAAATCGTCGACTCCTCGTTATGACGGGAAATTTGAGGATCGATCATTTCGTCGTCCAACCTTTTATCGCCCTCTAGAGGCTCCCCCTTGGGCTCCTGGGCGTTATCATCAGCCCCGGAATCCGCGACAAACAGCTGCTGGGGATCCTGGCTGCTGTCGGCTGATGCAGGAGCGCTTCCGCCTTCAGGGTTAGCCGGGGAAACGGATGGACTTTCGCCAGGTGCGGCCGTGGCTCCCGCGCTATTTGGAGCAACCTTTTCTCCTGAAGCATGACTGCTTTGCTGGCCGTTGTCCGGGTTCGGTGAAGCCGTGGCGTTCGGAGAGTTCGAAGAAGTGCTGCCGTTCTTGGCATCCTTGGTGTCCGCAGGTTCCGGAGTCGGCTCCGGCTGCTTCAGGGCCGTCCCGTTGTTATTGCCAGAACTAGAGAACATACTATCGGATGGCGAAGCTGCTCCTCCGTCCGAACCGGAAGAGCCTTCTACCGTATTTCCGCTGTTGGTACCGGCAGAGCTGCTGTCCGATGTGTCCATCGTAGAACTCGTTGTCATATCCTTCTCAGTTGCGGGCTCCGCATTCGGAATCTGCTTCGGCTGAAATTGATAGATACAGAACCCGAGAATAATAGCCGCAGCCGCTCCCCCGGCTGTCCGGGCCCATAAACGTGTTCTCCGTTTGGATGAAATCCGTTCCTGGTCTTCCTGCCTGCTGTTGCGCACGCTACGCATCAGCGGCGCCACATTTCCCTGGGCGGGACCCGATTTGTCTTCTGCCGCTTCCAATCGGTCCAATTCGTCAAGCTGCGGCATAATGGCATCTACCAGACTGTAGCGGGGCTTGACGTCGGGCAGGTTGTCCAATTGGTCCGACACCCTCTTCAGCATATCGAACATTTCGGAACAATCCGCACAGTTGTCCAAATGCTGAAGCAGCTGCTTCTGCTCGGTTTCACTCAGATCATGGTCCAAATACCGATTCATCCATTCCACCGCCTCGGAGCATTTCATCCCGACACACCACCTTTCTGATAATCTTGGAGTAAGCTTTGAAGCTGTTGTCTGGCTCTATACAAATAAGATTTGACTGTATTTAACGGTAAATCCATACTGTCCGCAATTTCATTGTAGGAAAAATCCTGCAGATAGCGGAGCACAACGACCGACCGGTGATGCTCAGGAAGCTTATTAATGGCATCCTGGATATCCTTGGCCAAATAGCCCGACATCACCTGGCGTTCGACACTGTCATTTCCCTGGAACACCATGTCGTGCTCTTCAATGGAAACCGTCGGTTTGTTCCGCCTGAATTTATCGATGCATATATTGGTTACAATTCGCTGTACCCATGTCTTGAATTGCGCCTTTTCTTCGTATGAACCGATTTTTGTATAGATTCGGATCAAGGCCTCCTGCGCTGCATCATGCGCGTCCTGTTCATTGTTCAGGATATAAAAGGCCGTCCGGTAAACATGCTGTTCAATCTCTCGCAATAGGGTGATTAGAGCGTCGCGATCGCCTGATTGAGCGGCCCTGATGAGTTCCTGCTCTACCACTGTGATCCCCCTTCCTTGCAACCTTACAGACGGAGAATGTCTGCAAATTGTTGCATCGACCAGTGTCTTTTTTCATAAAATAAATCATATGTAGGAACTATGGCTCACGGTGTCTATCATAGAATATCAGAAAAAAAGAATGGAGTCATTAGGGCAGGAATCACATGCTGTGCTCTATTCCCTGAGTCTGTGTCTGAAACTGATCTCCCCCTGATAAACTTTCATTTGAACTTCACCCATGAGATCTGTCCTGTAAATCGCTGTACCGCTTGATTCTAGACGTTTCATAACGTCGGCATTCGGATGTCCGTAAGTATTGTTCGCGCCTACGGAAATTACAGCATTTACCGGATGCCAATAATCCAGCCACTCCTTCGTCGTCGACGATTTGCTGCCATGATGGCCCACTTTGAGCACGTCAATGCCGGATGGACGGGCCAAACGGGACGCTGCCCCAGCCTCAGCATCGGCCCTATCCATTCCCAAAGCTTTTGCACCGTTCTCCTGCTTAAGACGAGCCAGCAAAAGATGTTCGGCACCCGCATCCAAATCCCCGGTAAACAGAAAGGTTGCACCTTCCATATTTAACAGGAAAACAACTGAATGGGCGTTTTGCTCGGTCACCAAAGGTATTTCGGTCATTTGTCCGGGACGGGACGCTTCATTTTCATTTGCCAGCGGCCCAAGAAACATCAGCTCTGTTGACGAGTCTGCCTTTAAACGCATTCCATAGCTTGCAAAATAAATAGGAATCTTGTAACGTAGCGCAAGATCTGCCAGATCGGCATAAGTTGTACTTTCGCTGATGCTTCCGTTCACGATAAGAGACTCTACCGGAATCTCCTTCAGCACAGCCTGCAAGCCGCCGGCATGATCCTGATCCCAGTGGGTGACAATGACGGCATCCAGGGAATGGATCCCCCTTTTTTTGAGCAACGGGACAACGACCTTGGCCCCTACCTCATATGGCTCCCTCCGGCCACGCCAGGCATCAGCGGCTTTCCGGAACGAAACAGTTCCCCCGCCGTCAACCAGTATATTCCGCCCTTTTGGAGTTATGATCAATATACTGTCTCCTTGACCGACATCTAAAAACTGTACATACCCTTTCCCTCCGGCATAGGCCGGCTGATAACCTGAATACAAGGTCCCTGCCAAAATCACGGCAAGCGCGAGACTCAACCATCCTGCACGCCGGCTTGATGCCTGCATGATCGACACCCCAACTCCCGATCTCACAGAGGGAGAGGGCCGCATTTCCGGATAAAGCGGGACGGTTTCATCTTTAGACACGGATAACCCCACCGGTGCAAGCAGACGGCTGCTTATTTTCAGAAGTAAGAAAAGAGTCAGATAGTAAAGTCCAATCCACCAGAGAGGCGGAGATTTCCAGATCATCCCGAACCCGGTCCGGCCCTCCAGCCAGGCAACCGCTTCAAAGGTGAGATAATTGACAAGCTGTACGGGATATGCGGCCCAGGTGCCGAGAGGAAGCCATACAGAACCGAGAAGCAGAGCCGCCGTTCCTAACGGCAGGGACAGCAGACTGACGAACGGAACCAGGACAAGGTTGGCCGCAAAAGACAGCAGCGAAAATTGATTAAAATAGTAGATCGTAAGCGGAAAGGAGACAAGCTGGGCTGTCAACGTGATGGCTGCCGCATCTGCCAGCCGTTTCGGCAGAAATCCGAACCACTGGCGAACAACGGGAACAAGAACGATCAAACCCTCCGTTACGGAAAAAGAAAGCTGGAAGCTGACATCCAGCAAATAATAGGGCTCCCACAGCAGCATCAGCAGCGCCGCCGCAGCGATAATATTCAGCCCGTCCTTCAGCAGCTGCCTGCGCATAAGGTACAAGCCGATCATGGCCATAATTCCGGATCGTACCACAGAAGGCGAAAGCCCTGTAACAAGCATGTAAAAAGGAATAAAAACAAGCACGACCGAAAACGCAGTTTCTCTCGGAACCTTTGCCAGACGAAGCAGCCAGAACAAAACGGCGACATTGACTGCGACATGGCTGCCTGAAATCGCTAGAATATGCGTTAAACCCAGGGCTGAAAACCCTTTGTAAATATCCGGATGGAGCTCATCCGTATCTCCAATCAAAAGTCCTTTCATATATCCGGCGCTGCGTTCTCCGAAAATGTCCGCTACCCTGTTGCCGATGGCCGCCCGCAGCCTGTCATTATAGCCCAGAAGGCTTGCCGGGCCGAAGCTTCCGGAGTCAATGTGTACCGCTGCTGCACCTGCCCCCTTCACGATCCAGTGGATGCGTTTGTTGTGCAGGTACGAGGCGTAATCAAACCCTCCGAAATTCCGCGCGCCCGCCGGCTTCTCCAGGGAACCGGACATGCGAATTCGCCGGCCTCTTTCCCAGGATTGTATGCTCTCTATTTCCTGTTTCTCAGCCAGACGGACCTGCACCTTGACTTTCTCGCCACCCGCCTTCGCCCATTCGGCTCCCTGATTTGCCCTGGAAATCCGCTTCACCACAGCAGTGAAATCCACGCGGTCTCCGTCTCTCTCCACGGCGGAAACGATCGTTCCTTCAATCTGGACGGAAGCTCCCTCCAGATCTTTCTCTGCTGCATGAAGCGCTTCAGGCAGGCGGGTTACATTCCGGCTATCGTTAATCTGCCAGTAAAAGGATGCTGCAGTCAAAATAATGAGCAGCCATACGAACCGCTTCAGCGCGCATCCCGCAGCCAGTGCCAGCAGCGGGGCCATCAGCACAAGCCCGGTCCAAAGCAGCCAGAACGATCTTCCGCCGCCGCTAAGCAGGGCGAGCCCGCTGCCCGCGATCCAGCAGCACGCGGCTTTCAATAGCGGCCTTTGCTTCACCTCGGCATTCTCCTTTCAATTCACAGCAAACAGAAAAAACCTCCGCAAAGCCTTGGGGCAGCGGAGGTTCTTCCTCTAAATACTCGGCAATACCTATTTAATTGCGTTCCTTGTCAAGCGTACCGGCAGGCGGGTTATATTGGTCAAGCTGACGAAAAACGATTCCTTTCTGCCGCATGAGTTCCCTTACCTGCATCGTATCCTTGGTATATGGCCGATGATATATGATTTCTACGATACCGCTGTTGGCCAGCATTTTCGCGCAGGTCCAGCAGGGCTCATCCGTCACGTACACGCTTGATCCTTCCCTGTCCGCACGGTCTGTGAACAGCAGCAGATTCTGTTCGGCATGAATCGTTCGGATGCAGCGCTGTTTCCTCACTACCTGTTCCCTGCCGTCCACCAGGACGGTCTCCAGCTCTTCCGCAATCAGGCAGCCTGCCTCCGAACAATCCGGCACACCGGACGGCGCACCGTTATAGGCGGTTCCGAGCAGCTTCTTTCCCTGCACCAGCACCGTCCCTACATGGCGTCTGCTGCATCTGGAACGGGTCGAAACCATATAGGCGATATCCATGAAATACGTGTCCCAATCTTTACGATCGTCTGCTTTCATTACAAAGATCTCCTGTTCTCAGAGCCCGATATACGGCATCATCTTCTGGAACATTTTGTCCCCGATCCCTTTCACATTCTTCAATTCCGCCAAAGACGAGAACGCTCCATGCCGGTTCCGGTAATCAAGGATGGCCTGCGCTTTCTTCGCTCCTATTCCCGGAATCTCCTGCAGTTTCTCGAGCCCGGCCGTATTGATGTGAATTAATCCGTCCTCTTCTCCCGCAGCACTGCCAGCAGTTCCTGCGACCTTCCCTAAAGCAGATGAGGTTGATGCGAGAATAGCTGCAGACGAACCGGCCGAAGCCGTGGGACCCGACGAATCGGGACTCTTTTCTGATGAAGCTGTAATTGCTGTTGATCCTGATCCTTCCGGCTGCTTGTCACCTTCAGAATCGTTCTGAAGCTTGGCTGCGGCCGGTGAGTTTGCTCCCTTGGCGGCAGCTGATTGCTGCAGCGTTCTGGCCTGGGCCATGGCGTCATTGACCGGCACCCATCCTTCAATGCCGGATGCTGGTTTGCCGCCAACCGCCAGCAGCATCAGGCCTGCTCCGCAAACGGCAGATACGACCGCAATCGCGATCCGTTCCTTCATCACTACTCCAGCCCCAATCTATCAAGAATTCATGACGGCTCTATGGATGTATCCATGAAGTTCTTTTCAAGATGTCAAATCACGGCTGCGCAACAATTCATTTTAGCCTACTACGATATTCACAAGCTTGCCGGGCACAGCTATAACCTTGCGTACGGTTTTGCCTGAAACAGCGGCGGCAACATTAGGAAGCGACAGGGCATGCTCCTGCATGGCCGCCTGGTCCAAATCTTTGGAAATTTTGGTGCGTTCCACAATTTTGCCGTTCACCTGAACCACAATTTCAACCTCGGATTCAACAGTCCAGGCTTCATCATAAGAAGGCCAAGGCACATAAGTTACCGTTTCCTGATGTCCAAGACGCCGCCACAGTTCTTCCGCCAGATGCGGCGCAAGCGGGGACAGCAATTGGACAAAATTTTCGGCGGCCGCTCTCGGCACAACATCGGTCTTGTAAGCCTCATTGATGAAAATCATCAGCTGGCTGATCACTGTGTTGAAACGGAGCCCTTCCATATCCTCGGAAACCTTCTTGATCGTCTTGTGCCATATGCGTTTGAAATCGTCGCTGCCTTCGCCATCCACAATTTTAGAGCTCAGGCTGCCGTCCTCGGCAACAAACAGGCGCCATACGCGGGACAAGAAACGATGGGCTCCATCTACGCCATTCGTGTTCCAAGGCTTGGTCGCTTCCAGCGGCCCCATAAACATTTCATAAATGCGGAGCGTATCTGCTCCATATTCGTTCACGATATCATCCGGATTGATGACGTTGCCACGGGATTTACTCATTTTCTCATTATTGGTACCCAAAATCATGCCTTGGTTAACGAGCTTTTGGAACGGTTCCTTCGTCGAGACTACACCGAGATCGTACAGTACTTTGTGCCAGAAACGGGCATACAGCAGATGAAGCACGGCATGCTCTACGCCGCCGATATACAGGTCAACCGGCAGCCATTCCTTCTGCTTATCCGGCGAGCAGAGTTCCTTGTCGTTATGCGGATCGATGAACCGCAGGTAATACCAGCAGCTTCCTGCCCACTGCGGCATCGTGTTCGTCTCGCGACGCGCCGGAAGGCCTGTTTCCGGATCTGTCGTATTCACCCATTGGGTGACGTTGGCCAGAGGCGATTCTCCCGTACCGGAAGGCTTGATCTGGTCGATCTCCGGCAGAACGAGCGGAAGCTGATCCTCCGGCACCGGCTTCATGCTGCCGTCTTCAAGATGGAGAATCGGGATCGGCTCACCCCAATAGCGCTGGCGGCTGAACAGCCAGTCGCGCAGACGGTAAGTCACTTTACCGCGACCTTTGCCGTTCTCTTCAAGCCAGGCGATCATTTTGCGAATGCCTTCCTCTTTGCCTGTTCCGTCCAGGAAGCCGGAATTAACGTGCAATCCGTCGCCGCTGTATGCCTCCTTGGAAAGGTCTCCGCCCTCTACGACTTCAATGATCGGAAGATCGAATTTTTGGGCGAACTCGTAGTCCCGCTGGTCATGTCCTGGAACGGCCATAATCGCTCCGGTTCCGTAACCTGCCAGTACATAATCGGCAATCCAGATCGGAAGCTTGGCTCCATTGACCGGGTTCACCGCATATGCGCCGGTGAATACCCCGGTCTTGTCCTTCGCAAGATCCGTTCGCTCAAGATCGCTCTTGCGGGCAGCCTGATCCTGATAAGCGGTTACCGCCGCGGATTGCTCAGGAGTAGTAATCGCCGCTACCAGCTCGTGTTCAGGAGCCAGCACGGCATAAGTTGCCCCGAACAACGTATCGGGACGGGTGGTGAATACAGTCAGACTCTTCTCGTGACCATCCACCTGAAAAACTACCTCAGCCCCTTCGGATTTGCCAATCCAGTTGCGCTGCATATCCTTGATGCTCTCCGACCAGTCGAGCTCTTCCAAATCTTCAAGCAGCCGCTCGGCATATTCCGTAATCTTCAGCACCCACTGGCGCATCGGCTTCCGGATAACCGGATGTCCGCCCCGTTCGCTCTTGCCGTCGATAACCTCTTCATTGGCAAGCACCGTACCGAGCGCCGGGCACCAGTTCACCGGCATTTCGGCTACATAGGCAAGTCCTTTCTTGTATAGCTGGATAAAAATCCACTGTGTCCATTTATAATATTCCGGGTCCGTTGTGCTGATCTCGCGGTCCCAATCATAAGAGAAGCCCAGCGATTTGATCTGCCGGCGGAAGTTGTTGATATTCTTGACGGTAATATCCCGCGGATGCTCTCCGGTATCCAGCGCGTGCTGCTCCGCCGGAAGGCCGAAAGCGTCCCATCCCATCGGATGAAGCACATTATAGCCTTTCATCCGCTTGTAGCGGGAGACGATATCCGTAGCCGTATAGCCTTCCGGATGGCCTACGTGAAGCCCCGCTCCCGATGGATATGGAAACATATCAAGGGCATAAAACTTGGGTTTGCCCGGTTCTTCCTTGGTTTTGAATGTCTGATTCTCATCCCAGTAGGTCTGCCATTTCGGCTCAAGGCTCTGCGGGTGATAGCCGCTGCCAATTTCGTTATTTTCCGACATGAAAAGG
The DNA here is from genome assembly GCF_019904135.1 of Paenibacillus caui. Classification (GTDB taxonomy): domain Bacteria; phylum Bacillota; class Bacilli; order Paenibacillales; family Paenibacillaceae; genus Fontibacillus; species Fontibacillus caui. The sequence continues at coordinate 62,146 of NZ_JAIOGQ010000008.1, forward strand.
TTCCTCCTTCATTTGCTGCACTTAACAATTTCAAAATAGAGTAAGACTTAAAGACGAGTACCTTGGCACCGCGCCGTATTAAGGCTTCCTACATATTAAAAAACCTCTCATCCATAGCGTATAATCGCTAGGGACGAGAGGTTTATTCCCGTGGTACCACCCTAGTTAGCTTCGGGCATGCTTTGCCTTTGGCTCACTTTGCGCCCGTAACGCAGGCGAATGCGATGATGTTCCCCCTGCAGCCAATCCAAAATGCGTGCTCAGATGCCCGCGAACATGGCTTACAGTGTTTGCATCATAACTCAGAGGCGAGTTCATTTCGAGCTGCTCACCGGCTTGCACCAACCGCCGATTCTCTGAACAGCAGCAGCAAAATTAATAATCCTCATCACAGTTGTCAAAATATCCATTTTTAATACCCATTATTATATCTAACGAACAGCTGTCAAGTCAATGAGCCTTTACGGGATGGGTTCATGTTATAAACCTGCCTGTTCTGGAGACTATTAACTTGAACCGATGAAACGTTACCTTAAAATCCGCGGTCCAAAGCCATTTGCGAAAGCGCCAAGGCGCCGCACAAGCCGGCATTGTCGCCAAGCTGTGGCGGAACGATGTAGCTGCCGATATTTTCATTCAGGCTTGGATGCTGCACATAACCGCCGAGCAGCTCTTTCAGTTTGGCGTGAATCAACGGGAACAGCTGCAGCTGCTTCATCACGCCGCCGCCCATAATGATTTTCTCGGGAGACAGAACCAATACATAATTCATAAGGGCTTGAGCCAGATAATAGGCTTCCATCTCCCATGCCGGATGATCCTTCGGAAGATCGCCAGCCGGAACCCCCCACCGTTTCCCGATGGCAGGTCCTGCCGCAAGACCTTCGAGACAATCTCCATGGAACGGACACGTTCCTTCGAATTTATCGTCCGGATGACGGCGCACAATAATATGGCCCATCTCAGGATGGGACAGCCCGTGAACCAGCTTTCCGTCGATCATGGCTCCAACGCCGATCCCTGTGCCCACTGTGATATAGATGCAGCTGCCCGTGCCCTTCGCGGCTCCCCACAGGGTTTCGCCAAGCGCAGCACCGTTCACGTCGGTGTCAAAGGCAAGCGGAACATCAAACTCGGACTTAAGCGTACCTACAACATTGAAATTGCTCCAATAAGGTTTTGGAGTGGTTGTGATATAACCATATGTATCACTATCAAGGACCGGATCAATCGGTCCGAAAGAGCCAACACCAAGCGCTTCGATTGGTTTGTCTTTAAAAAAGGCGATCACTTTCCCCATCGTTTCTTCCGGTGTTGTCGTCGGAAAGCTGACACGTTCAAGAACCTCTCCGTCTTTGGTCCCTACGCCGCAAATAAATTTGGTTCCGCCAGCTTCTATAGCTCCTAGCATATCCTTCTCCCCAATCTGTTGAATAATGAAAATTTACTCATAACGATTGTATCACAAACTGATGATGAATGTATGTTAAAAAGTAACCGTTTTCCGGAAAGTTTCACATCTCTGTAATACAATCTTGTACGTGCTGGGACTTTACAGATACAAAAAAAGAGGATTATAATTTATAGGCAGCTTGTTATTTGTTCGTGAAGTAATTAACGAGACGTGGCTCAGCTTGGTAGAGCGCTTGCTTCGGGAGCAAGAGGTCGCAGGTTCAAATCCTGTCGTCTCGATTTTTTTTGCAATAAAGAGTTTTAGAGACAACAACCTTTTGGATTAACAAATCTGAAGGGAGTTGTCTTTTTTATGCAATCGCCGCTTCATATATTCAGATCATCATCTTGAAACTGAAAAAGACGGAGAGCATCGTCGCCGGCGCACTCCGTCTTTCCTTGTCTACTTCCGAATCGGCCCTTAAAAAGCAGTTATGCGAACAATCACCCGGTTAAGCTTACGGTACGATCGTTTCGCCGGGGCCGTGGAAGTCATCCACATTAATATGTCCCCAACCGCCTGTTTTGTTGTCTACCACTTTAAAATAAAATTGGACCCCATACGGGATAGGCCAGATCACCCTGCGGTAGGTTTCGCTGTTCTCCCCTGTAGCGCGATACAGCTCTTCTCCCGTTTCATTGTTAATTAAAGCAACATACAAATTATCGATATCATTGCCCCCGCCAATAAGGAAATCGACATACAATTTGCCCCAATAGGAATAAAACGTGGTCGACTTCAACGTGCCGGTAGCATCGTCGCCTGCATTCTTATAACCCCAGACGTGGTAGGTGCCCACATGATTGAAAGGCCCGCCCCAGCCCCAATCCGTATCGTTCGTCACGGTAAACGCATTGCCGGTTACCGTCCAACCGTTAAAATTGCCCACTTCAAAACTGCCGTTCGAAACGTAATTAGGGGGAACGGAAGCCGAAGCCGGAAGAATGGCGAAAAGGCTTACAAAAAGCGCTGTCACGATCAATGTCAAAAATTTTTTTCTTGAACCAAATACTCGAGTCATGCGATTACCTCCCGGTTAAGTATATTCAAAGGGCCGTTTCATAGATTAATTTACCATGAAATCCCAGTCTATGAACATAAACATATGGAATATTTTGTGTCATTTTCGTATAAATGAACACTTTTTACTATCTATTGAGATTACATTAGGCCGCATGACCTAATTGAGCAGGGTTAAACTAGGGAGTGTCTTTGACCAAGGGAAGCTCGTGATGGGGTTGCTGCCGCTATTATTCCGGACGGTATCGGTCATAGTGGACCTTTCAAAATAGTCAAACAAGAAAGACGGGGTCACGGCCCCGTCTTTCTTGTTACTGAATCGCTTCTTCAACCGGCTCTACAACCTGGTTTACCAGCGAGTTCCGGCTTAACATACTGCCCGCCTGCCCGCCTACAATTCGTCCCACACGGTTGCCCAGCACGCCGCCAAGCATTGCCCCAACCACGGTACCTACGCCGGGCATCATTGCACTGCCGAGCACCGCTCCATACTCCACTCCGGCCATTACGCCGACCGCCCCGGTTACGTTCTCTACCGTTTGCGCCGTATACTGCTTCTTGCCTATCTTTCCTTCCTGCAAATTCCTGGTGTCTTGAAGCTGCGACATGCCTCCGGCAAGAAGGCCTGCCCATAATGATCCGCCTTGGAACATAGGAAGCCCTCCATTCTTCTTTATAACTGCATAACCGCATCTAGCGGTCTTATTTGATTGTGCCCAATTTGTGTTTAGTTATTGGTTTTTACGCTTGGGAAATATTTTCTCATCGTTCGTGGTCAGAGATTGAAGCTTGCTTTGTGCCGCGGCACCTGCATCCTTCGCCATTTCGGTTAGATCGAGTACAGTCTCCGTTCCTCTAACCGCCCATCTTCTCACGGTTTTTCTAGCTTCCGGCGACAATGCAAACAATAAAGCTGCTGCCCCCAGTATCAAACCTGCACGTGATTTAATCATGAGAACCCTCCAAAAAATGGATTAACTTAAGTGAATAAGATTATCTCTCCAACGATGGAGTTTTATGCGTTAATGGCTCAGCAAATCGGAGGTGCATAACCTAGATTAAATTGTAAATACTACTTTCGCGTAAATAAACTGCAGTAAACCTCTTAAAAGGAGCAATTTCATGTCGACTACCGCTCATCACAGCAGGTTTGTCCGCTTTTTGCCGGGGCGTATTCGCCTGGAATTTGCAGGTCTGCTGCACAGCAAACAGGCAGAACTATCTTTACGTCGGGAGCTGGCGCTCCTGGCAGGTGTTACTAGAGCCGAAGCATCCTCGATCACCGGCCGAATTCTCATTGTATATGACGAACGGCAAACTTCCGGGCGTCAGCTTCTGCATCAGCTGGAGCTGCTGGAAAGCAAATACACCGGTCATGGTCAAGAAGAAAAAAACGTCGAAGCATGTCAGGATACGCCTGTACATATAACTGCAGAGCAGGAAGCATTCCCCGAAGTGTGCGCCTCGTCGGAAACGCCGAAGCTGCCGCTGCAGCCTTCAGTGCAAGCAGGTTCTTTTCAGGATTTAAGAACTGTGCCGGAAGCGCTGAGGACAATACCGGATCCGGTCTTTCCGCGATCCGCTTCACCGCCAGGCGTTCCCCTTCCACTTGCAATTGCAATGGGCGGACTTCTGGCGCTTGGAACCAAACAGTTGATTTTCGGCAAGTCAGCACTCGCACAAAACCCGGTACCTTTCTACATGTCCGGGGTGGTCGCCGCCGTTACAGGTTACCCTTTCCTTCGGAGGGGTTTTACTCGTCTCACAGAGCAGAGGAAGCTCAGCCCCGATCTGATCCTGGGCACCGCTGCGTTAGGGCTTGCACTAGTCAGGGAGAATCTTGTCGTATTGGGAGCTTTAAGCATTATGCAATACGTGAATTGGAAACGCAGCCGGATCGGACTGACCGATGCCGATACTCAGCTGCTTTCTCCTGAAATTCAAGCCTATAGCGAACGTGCCGGCCGCTGGGGCGTGGCGGCCGCAGCGGCCACCTGGCTGTTCACCCGCAGTCCCCTGCGGGCCATTGCGGTCTTGCTTGCCGCCAATCCACGGCCGGCGACGATTCCGGTTAAGACGGCGTGGCAGCAGGCGGAGCTTTATTCCAAGGAAGCTGAGCCGAATCTTCCCCAAGGAGCTTCGTTAGCGCATTTGGCCCAAACCGGAACGCTGCTGCTGGAAGACTCGTCCTTGCTTATGCAGACGAATATTCAGGAGACAGAATGTGTGTCCCACGAGGAAGACCCGGACAAGATCATTTGTCTGGCAGCAGGATTGATGAAAAAAACCAAGCATCCGTGGAAAGAGGAAGTGCTGCAGAAAGCAGAGCTAACGTGCCGCACGTTACGCTCGGCCTTCCACGTCGCCGAGGAAGAGGACGGAATTACCGGTCTCATCAGCAATACGTCTTATTGCATCGGCAATCTCGCGTATTGCAAACGGCACGGAATTTCGTTCGAGCGGTATTACCTTGAAGCTAAACGGATCGAAAACAAAGGTTACGATGTGCTGTACCTGGCTAAGCAAATCGGCGGCAATTGGGTAAGCCAAGGGTTGATCTATCGCGGACAGCAGCTCAAGTCGGACCGAAGAGAACTGCTCGCGCGAGCGCGGCAGCAGGGCCTCAAGACCGCCGTGCTGGAGGATAGCTCCGGCATCGGCCGGGAAGCGCTAGCCCGGCTCGGCCTCAACACGGATTGGCTGGATACTCATATCACTGAAGCGGCGGAACGTATCGCAAAGCTTCATGAACAAGGAAACCGTGTCCTCCTGGTGAGCGAGTCTTCCGGTGAGTACAGCCGCTATTTATTGGAAGCCGGCGTCGCGGGCGTCACGTTCGACCAGCTAGGGCAGGTACTCGATGCCAAACAGTCCGCTCAAAAGATGGAGAGCACTATAAATGAGCATTTCCAAATTACTAAGAAATGGAACCTATTCGGATCGCTGCTTGCCGCCTTTGGCGTGCTAAGCGCCCCGATTGTGAATTTAGCCAGCGACTCCCTGTCACTGATCTTTCTTTCCCGTTCACAAAAGCTGGCCCAGCAGGCATTTCCTGCAGACGTAGCCTTTGACGCCCGAGCCCAAAACGAGGTGGCCGCGACAGCAGAAGCCGCCATGTGGCACGGTTTGCCATGGGAATCAGTCACGCAGCAGCTTCAGGTTAATGTGCAGCGCGGCTTAACAGCGGCTCAAGTGAACGAGGCGCGCGGCCGATACGGAATGAATCGGCTGGCCGAAAAGGAGCATACACCCTGGATCGTCTCCTATGCCGGCCAGTTCAAAGAATTTACGACGCTGATTTTGCTTGGCACCTCGGTGATTGCCTTGTTTACGGGCGGACTGTTTGACGGTCTTGCCATGGGAACCATTCTACTTGCAAACGCAGCGATTGGCACGTTCCAGGAGCGAAAAGCCGAGCGGATTGTTGAAAGCTTGAATCAGTTTCAGCCTCCAGCCAGCAAGGTCATCCGCGACGGCATGGAACAAAACATTAGTGCAATCGACCTTGTACCGGGCGACATCGTGTGCCTTGAGCCGGGCGACCGGGTCCCTGCGGATATCCGCCTAATTCGCGCGTGGAATCTGGAAGTGAACGAATCGGCCTTAACCGGCGAGTCGGTCCCCGTTGCCAAGAAAGAGACCGAGGCCGCAGGAGATTGTCCGCTTTCGGAGCGCAGCTGCATGCTGTATATGGGTACGGATATCTCCCGAGGAAAAGCCTTGGGTGTGGTCGTGCAAACCGGCATGAATACGGAATTCGGGCATATGATGTCACTGCTCAAAACCAATGAGAAGACGGTCACACCGCTTCAGGAAAAGACAACTTCCATCAGTAAAAAATTTATTAAATGGGCATTTATCGCCGGAAGTATCGTATTTGTTTCCGGGCTTCTTCGAGGCGTTCCGTTTACTCAGTTAGTGAGTACTTCAGTCACGTTGATTGCTTCGGCCATTCCTGAGGGGCTCCCGGTTACGATTACAATCGCGCTGAGCGCGGGCATCTACCGGATGTCCAAGAAAAATGCCCTAGTCCGCAAGCTGTCGGCATTGGAGACACTGGGCCATGCGACCATTATCTGTACGGATAAAACAGGCACGCTGACCAGAAATGAAATGACGGTCCAAGAGGTCGCCACCATCGGCCGCGCCTGGGAAGTATCCGGCATCGGGTACCGCCCGAATGGCGGTTTCCGGGAAAAGAACCGGGCAGATCATGGCTCCGGCTTGCCGGATTCCAAAGCACATGAAAACTCCGTCACGCAGCCGGAACTCCAGCGAATCCTGCAGATTGCCTGCTTGTGCAATAACAGCAAATTGGTAAATGAAGGGGACTCCTGGTCGATGCAAGGAGATCCGACCGAGGGTGCTCTGCTGACGATGGCCTATAAAGGCGGGGTCAAGCCGAAACAGTTGACCCATTGGCAACGCGGCGCTGAGGTCCCTTTTGACTCCGGCATAGGAAAAATGAGCGTGGTATGCAAGGATACCTCGTCCGGGCATAATTGTTACATTTTCTCAAAGGGCTCCGTAGAATCAATTCTCAGCCGCTGCAGCAAGTATCAGCAGAATGGCGAAGTGTACCCGATCACCGAGCAGGTTCAAGCGGATATCCTGAAGCAAAGCGAACGGCTCGCCTCCAGCGCGCTCCGTGTGCTCGGCTTCTCTTACCGTCCTCTGCAAACGGACGAGCATGACCAGCAGGCAGATCTCGACGAGCGGGATATGATCTACGTAGGCATGGTCGGCATGATTGATCCGCCGAAGGCCGATGTGCGAAAAAGCATCGAAGAGGCGATTTCCCTCGGCGTTAGGCCTGTTATGATTACCGGGGATCATCCGATCACGGCCATCACTATCGCTGAGCAAATTGGAATTACGGGCGGCAGCCTGCCGGGTCAAGTACTCACGGGTCATGAACTTGACCGCATGAGCGATGAGGAACTCGAGCAGTCTGTCGACCGGGTGTCCATCTTTGCCCGAATGACGCCTGAGCATAAGCTGCGCATCGTCAGCATGCTGCGCAAAAAAGGGCATATCGTCGCCATGACTGGGGATGGGGTGAATGACAGTCCCGCGATCAAGCGGGCTGACGTCGGAATCGCGATGGGTCGAGCCGGGACGGAGGTCAGCAAAGCCACTGCCGATATCATACTGAAAGAAGACCACTTCGGCTCCATCGTAGACGGAGTCAAGGAAGGCCGTACAATTATCGGCAATATCCGCAAAGCGCTTGGCTGTCTGCTGACCGGCAATCTCGCGGAAATTCTCGTCACGAGCGTCGCGGTTATTGCCGGTATGCCGATTCCGCTCGTGCCTATTCAAATTTTGCTCATGAATATGCTGACGGACGCGCTGCCGGCTATGATTCTGGCCGTCAACCCAGGCAGCAAGGCTAAGCAGACGAAGCGGACGAATATCGTGGACAAGTCGCTGTATCGCAAGGTAATTACGCGCGGAGTGCTGCTTGGCGCCGGTTCGCTCGCTCTGTTCAGTCTGGTTCTTGCCTCCGGGCAGCCAGTGGCTGTGGCGCAAAGCGTCGCTTTTGCGACTCTGGTGGCAGGCCAGTTGATCCAGACGTTCAGCTGGCGTCAGGAAGACACCGAACAAACAGTGGGCGATTGGAGTAAAGACCGCTTCCTCGTAGGCGCGTTGAGCATTTCCTGGCTCGCCCTTCTGGGCGCTCTCTATGTGCCTCCACTCAACCAGTTTTTCCATACTGCACCAATCGCTCTGCATCACTGGGGCCCAATTCTGCTCGTCGCAGGTTCTATTTCTTGGGTCTCCAAGCCGATCCTCTCCTTACTCGAAAGAATGGGCGGGAAGACGGACAAGGCGGCCCTCTCCTATTCCGCAGCCTAGCTGCGGGATAGGCTTTTCAAATCAATTCAAGGAGGTTACCCGCACATGCTCGGGAGAAATACAGAAAAGCTAATCGTTGGCACTGCACTTGCTTTTGCGGCCTCTACGCTTTGGCCGATTGTAAAGAATACCTTGAAGCCACTCGCAGAAACCGGGATGGAAGGCGCCGCAAGTTTGACAGACCGTATTCAATACGCCCTGCAGGTAGCTCGCGACGAAATCGAAGACATTGTCGCTGAAGCCCAATTCGAACGGCTGAGAAAGCAACTCGATCATGACATTTCCACAGAAGCCACTTTAACTGATGAAACTGGAGGCACACTGCATGCAAAATCAAACGATTGATCATCATCTTCAGGAAGCGCTTGCGCATTTGGAGCAAGCCATCAATCTAAGCATACATACCGTGATGGAAAATCAAGCCTCCAGCAAGGAGATCGGCAGCAAGTGGGAGCAATTTTTAGGGGAATTTTACGGTATGGTTAAGGACAAGGGTAAAAAGACACGGATAAACCTGCTCAGTTGGATCTCTTTCGCCAAAATCCGCTGATTCCGCGATAAGCCTCCAGAATAATGGGGACGCTTTGTCCTGGGCAAGTCCGTCCGGGCAGCGTCCGAAGGAGGTCTATTCCCTGAAAACTTTTGATCGTTGGAAGCTGGATAAGCTGGTTTCAAGTCCGAAGCAAATGCTAAGCTTGCCTGGCGACCTGTATCGAGAAAAAATGGTGTCTTTATCAGACAATTCCTCCTCTAAAAAAACTTCCATCTCTCCTTTTTCTGAGCCTTAATCTCCTCAATCATTTCAGCACATTCCGTTGATATCCTCTCTAAGAAATCATCTCATCCAGTACATGTTCCAATGAATCCCTCACATTTCATTCAAATATGTAACAAAATATAACGTACGCATCAGAAAACCTCCACCTTCTATACTCCCAAGGAAAACAGATCGCGTCTAACTTGTGAATCTTTCTTACATCTTCAAGAATCGTTCAGTCTCACTGAAAACATATAAACTCTTATATTTTCCAAAAATCCCCGTCCTTTATGCAGATTGAATAATTCGCCTATTCAGTTTTGTGAAGTTTGAATAATGAATAATTAAAATTTTCGCCTTATACTTATGTCAACTAGAAAGGTTATCTTCCTATACATGTTAATATTACTAACACATAAGAAAGGTTGATATGGATGGAGTCAACAAAATTTTCCCCGTCTCTCAGCAATTCAGATTTATTACCGGTTAAAAAGGAAGAAAGAAACTGGAAGGCATTTAACTTTGCTTCCATCTGGATGGGGTGCATTCATAATATCCCGACTTATGCGACAGTTGGCGGACTCGTAGCTATCGGCATGTCTCCTTGGCAGGTTTTGGCGGTGATCCTGGTCGCTTCGCTGATTCTATACGCAGCGCTTTCGTAAAATGGACATGCGGGCGCAAAATACGCCATTCCGTTTCCGGTATTTATTCGTTCGTCATTTGGTGTCCTCGGAGCGAATATCCCTGCTCTCCTTCGCGGTTTTGTTGCCATTATGTGGTTTGGAATTCAAGCCTTTGCCGGAAGCACCGCACTCAACATCCTAATGTTAAATATCTGGGATGGTTGGGGAACCCTGGGAGGAGACTGGAACCTGCTTGGCCTTCACTTGCCCGGACTGCTGTCTTTCCTTCTATTCTGGGGGTTGAATGTTCTGGTCTTGCATCATGGAATGGAGTCGATCAAAAAGTTCGAGGTTTGGGCAGGACCTTTAGTGTATGTAGTCTTTGGCGGCATGGTTTGGTGGGCGATTGATATCGCTGGCGGCCTGGGACCCATCTATGCCCAGGCCAGTAAGTTTCAAACCTTCGGCGAACTTTTTTGGGTGTTTGTAGCATCTGTAACCGGGATCATCGGCATTTGGGCGACCCTGATCTTAAATATTCCCGATTTTACCCGTTTTGCAAAATCCCAGAAAGAACAAATCAAGGGACAATTTTTGGGATTGCCGGGTACCTTCATTTTATTCGCTTTTGCGAGCATTACCGTTACCTCCGGTTCTCAGGTTGCTTTCGGCGAACCGATTTGGGATGTTGTGGAAATCCTTAAATATTTCGATCATCCATTTATTATCGCTCTTTCCGTAGTTACGCTCTGTATGGCATCGGTTTCCGTTAATGTGGCTGCCAATATTGTGTCGCCCGCTTACGATTTAGCCAATCTGTTCCCGAAATGGATCACCTTCAAGCGCGGGGGATATATAGCGGCTTTCCTGTCTTTATTGACTGTTCCTTGGAAAATGATGGAGCAATCGACCAGCATCTTTGCCTTCCTGGGCACGATTGGCGGAGCGCTCGGACCTGTAGCGGGGGTCATGTTTGCCGATTACTTCATCATCCGGAAGCGAACTTTGGCGGTAGAAGATCTATACAAGCTAAATGGACAATATACGTATTATAAAGGATATAACTACCGTGCATTCGCGGCAACCGCCATTGGTGCACTGGTATCTCTGATCGGGCAATTTGTTCCCTCGTTGAAATTTTTATACGACATTTCCTGGTTTGTAGGGGTTCTAATTGCTTTTGTTGTGTATATTGCCCTGATGAGATTGCATCCGCCAGCTATGACGGCGATTAAGGATAGCAAATAGTCCTTCAGTGAAAATTCGGTTTGAGGTGATAAGAATTGAAGGCTTATGATATGGTCGTTAAAGGAGGGCGCGTCGTCTTGGAAGACGACGTGAAACTCCTTGATATCGGTATTCGTAACGGGGTTATTGTAGAACTAAGCGAAAATATAGACAAGGGCGCAGGAGAGAGTGTAATCGACGCTTCAGGCCTGACGGTCATGCCGGGCATGATCGATATTCACGTTCATTTTGATGAGCCGAACCGCGCGGATTGGGAAGGTTTTCAGAATGGATCAAGGCTGATGGCGGCAGGGGGGATTACCACCTATTTTGATATGCCGCTAAATGGCAATCCTCCTACTACGAGCGTTGCCACGCTTATTGAAAAACAAGCGTTAGCGGACTGCAATTCTTATGTAGATTATGCCCTGTGGGGCGGTTTAGTCCCGGGAAACCTGGATGAACTGGAAGGAATGGCCGAGCAGGGAGCCATTGGCTTCAAGGCGTTTATGTCCTCCGCCGGCTCCGAGTTCGGACGAGTGGATGAAATGACCCTTTACCGGGGGATGGAGAAAATAGCCAAGCTGAATAAAGTTCTGGCGCTTCATGCCGAAAGTGAACCGATCATTAAGGAGCTGACCCGGGAAAAATGCTCAAACGGACGAGTATCGGTCCGCGATTATGACGAATCCCGACCTCCGCTGGCGGAGATGGAAGCAGTCAGCCGCGCCTTGCTGTATGCTGAAGAAACCGGATGTGCGCTTCATTTTGTTCATATCAGCCATCCGAAAACAGTGGAATTGATCGAACGCGCGAAGCAAAGCGGATCGAATGTGACGCTTGAAACCTGTCCCCATTACCTGTTGTTCACGGACGATGATTTTGAACGAATCGGCCCATCCGCCAAATGCGCTCCGCCGCTTCGGAACGACCAGGCCAAAGAACAATTGTGGGAGAAGCTCAAGAGTGGAGAGATCGATATGATTTCCTCGGATCACTCTCCTTGTCCTGCCTTTATGAAATTTAATAATCCGAATAATATGTTTGAAGTGTGGGGCGGCATTTCAGGAGGCCAGTTCTCTCTGGAGGCGATGGTGACCGAAGCTCATATGAACAGGAATATGCCGCTGCAGCAGCTTGCCAGATATCTTTCTACGAATCCGGCGAAGCGGTTTGGCTTATATCCGCGTAAAGGAGCCATCTCCTGCGGCTTCGACTCCGATTTGGTCCTTTTAGATATGAATCTGGAACGCACAGTAGAAAAGGAAGAGCTGCTTTCCAAACACCCGCACAGCCTTTACGAAGGGCATACACTGAAATGTGCCGTGCAAATGACCCTAAACCGGGGAAAAGTGGTTTACGACCGCAAGCATGGCATTCAAGAAGAATGCTGCGGTCAAAACCTTCGGTAGCCGTTGGTCTCTCGCCGGGATAACCTTCGGCAAAGCCTGGCTTTTGCTGATACTTCCGTTTCGTAACAGGAAAAGAGGCCGTCCCTAGTCTTTGATGACTGTTGGGACGGCCCCTATCTCTTATAAATCAAGGCCCGATACTTGGCGCCAAACCGCCAGAACTGATATAATTTGAATGATTGTGCGAAAATTTTGAATAACCGCCCTATACTCTTAAGCTTTGGAGGCATTTTCGTTGATATTACATAAAGGCGAGACCCTATTTCGGCAAGGAGAATCGGGACCGCTTTATCATCTTAAGAGCGGCATGCTGAAAATCAACCGTGTTCATCAGGACGGTTCCCAGATTTTGGTCAATGTTATTGTGCCGAATGAAACTTTTCCCCATCACTCCCTGATCAGCCCGAACCCTTATTACGGGACGGCAGTTGCACTGGTTACTTCTGAAATTGATATTCTCCCCGAAGAGGAATGGTACCGGGAGCTGGAGAAGAACCCGGAACGATATCGATTCATCGCAAAATTGCTGCAGGACAAGCTGCGCATGATGCAGCAGCGGATTGACCAGTTAACCGAAATTACACCTGCCGATAGACTGCGCAAGCTTCAGGCCTGGTTTGATTCTTACATCTCCCCGACTGCCTTGAAGGATATACTGACACAAGATGAAATCGGACAATTCATCGGGCTTCGGCGGGAAACCATTAACCGGCTGCTTCGCAGCCAGTCCAGGACAGGTGGTCATTCGAAAGATTGACTAGAGATGTTAGCTGCATACCGCTCATCCGGTATTTTAGTTAGCACAACATACAAACTGGATGGGGACTCCTCTTTGCTTCGGTATGAAAAGACTTCATCCCCGGCAATATGAACAGCGTCCCCTTTTGACACGGGAGTTTCCTCCCCGTTGCTCGTGACCGTTCCGCTTCCTTCTATCACCAATATATAGACATGGGCGCCGGGATGATTATGAGCCGGCAATTCCGTTCCGGGCCCAAAATTCAAAACAAATAAGGCATGGTCTTCTCCTTTAAAAACAACCCGTTTTGTAAATTTGCCCTGCTGAAACTCTTGAAGCTCTTCAAGGCTTTTCTTCTCCATACAACACATCCCTTTCTTTTTCAAAATTCGATATGCACTTCGTCATGCTCTACCCTTATAGGATAAACAGCCACTTCCCCTTGGTCTGGTGCCTGAACCATCCCTGTCGTTAAATCGATCTTCCAGTCATATAAAGGATCATACAGATAATGGCCGGATATAATACCCTCCGCCAGCGGCCCTCCTTTGGGATGGGGGCTTGAATTGTCCACCGCGTAGAAAGAATCGTCCGAGGTCCGAAAAACGGCGACTTCCTTCCCCTCTATAACAACAACCCGCCCAATTTGCGGTAAAAAGTTGTTTATATGTCCCATGTTTACCGTCTGTGTTCTACCCATTTTGTTTCCCCCCATCGTATCCTGGTTCATTGTTACGGGCTCAGCCATTTTCGGTTGGATTCAAGCTGCTGAACAGCAATTCCCGAGTCCTGGAATCTTGCAAAGTTTTCTTCCACGGATCTTCAACATACTGCAGGGCAAGCTCCACTCTTTCTACCAGCGCTTTGCGGTTCTCTACATCTTCAACAACGGTGCTTCGGATTTGTTCAAGTCCCATTCGCTCTACCCATTCAGACGTTCTTTCGAGATAATTGCCCGTTTCCCGGTAGTGCTGGATGACGGCACCGCAAATTTCGATCAACTCTTCATCTGTCTTCACTTTGCACAGCGAATCGGCAAGACGCGCCTTAATGCCTCCATTGCCGCCGATAAATATCTCCCATCCGCCATCGTTGCCCACAATGCCGATATCCTTGGTGCAGGATTCCGCACAGTTCCGCGGGCAGCCATTAACCGCCATTTTGAATTTGGCCGGAAAATCAAGCCGCTCGAATTTCCGCTCCAGCATTGCCCCCATGCTCATGGAGTCCTGTGTGCCAAACCGGCAGAACTGGGAACCGACGCAGGTTTTGACCGTGCGCAGCGATTTGGCATAAGCATAGCCTGACGGCATATCCAGCTCTTCCCATACTTTCGGCAAATCTTGTTTTTTGACACCGATCAAATCCAGGCGCTGGCCCCCGGTGACCTTGACCGCCTTCACCTCATATTTCAAGGAAACCTCAGCGATTTTCTTCAAATCTTCGGGAGTCGTAACTCCTCCGTACATCCGTGGAACAACCGTATAGGTTCCGTCCTTCTGGATGTTCGCGTTCATCCGTTCATTGACAAAGCGCGAAGCCTTGTCATCCTGATGCGTATCCGGATAGATCATCCCCAAATAATAGTTCAGGGCCGGCCGGCATTTGGAGCAGCCTTCCTCCTGGCTCCATCCCAGCACGTGCATGATTTCATTGGCGGTCGTGAGCCCTTTGGCCCGAATCTCCGCCACGATCTCATCCCGGCTGAGTACGGTGCAGCCGCAAATTCCTTGTTTGCCAGTCTGCTCAAACCCGTCGCCAAGCACATACTGGAGAATCTGCTCGACGACCGGCTTGCAGCCGCCGCAGGAACGGGTGGCTCCCGTCTTGGCCTTGATTTCATCCACCGTAGTTAGGCCCTGCTTCGTTATGGCCTCCACAATGGCCTTTTTGGTTACTCCGTTGCAGCCGCAGACGATTTCTTCATCCGCCATCGTTTCGACGGAAGACCGTTTTTTATCCCCGCCGCCGCAGCCTGCCCCGGTAAGCTCCGCATACAGCTCCTCGGTCATTTCGGCATTTTGCTTCACCAGCTTTTGCAGCTGGGCCGAACCCATGATATCCCCAAAAAGAACGGCGCCGACCAGCCTACCATCACGCAGCAGCAATTTCTTGTAGGTTCGCTTCCAGTCATCTTTCATGGCAATGACGGTATGCTCGGGCCCATCGATAAATTCCCCCGCTGAAAATACATCCACACCCGAAATTTTCAATTTCGTTGAGACGACAGAACCTTCATAGGGAGCCGTCTCCACACCGCTGATCCGTTTGGCAAGCACCATTCCCTGCTCAAACAGCGGCGCAACAAGTCCGTAACATACTCCGCGGTGTTCCGTGCACTCGCCAACCGAAAAAATGCCTTCTATTGAAGTCTCCATAAAATCATTAACAACGATGCCGCGGTTGACAGTTAATCCGCTAGCTTTGGCCACCTCGATATTTGGCTTGATCCCTACCGCCATCACGACAAAATCCGCTTCCAGTGTGCTTCCATCTGCAAATCTAAGGCCGCTGACCCGTTCCTCTCCAAGCAGTTCCGTCGTCTTTGCTCCCATCATGAACTTGATGCCCTGTCTTTCCAGCTCGGTCGTCAGCATTTGCGCGGCCTGATGATCCAACTGACGCTCCATCAGATCCTCCATCAAATGAACAACGGTCACATCCATGCCGAGTCCAACCAGTCCCTTTGCCGCTTCAAGCCCAAGCAGGCCGCCGCCAATGACGGCCGCTTTGCTGTATGCTTTGGCCGCTTCCATCATTTGCTCGCAGTCCAATATATCCCGAAAACCTGCGACACCCGCTTTATCGCTGCCCGGAACCGGCAAAATAAATGGAGTGGAGCCGGTGGCAATAATCACTTTATCGTAAGGAAAACGCTGACCTTTCGCGGTTACGATCTCCTTATTATCCGGATCAATACGCTCCACGGTCGCTGAGGTATGAAGGGTAATTCCTTGCTCCGCATACCAGTTCAGATCATTAAGTATGATGTCGTTTATCGTCTTGCTGCCTTCCAGCACATAGGAGAGCATAATGCGGTTATAGTTGGGATGAGGTTCACTGCCAAATACGGTAATGTCAAAACGATCGGTAAGCTTTAATATTTGTTCCACCGTACCGATGCCCGCCATCCCGTTGCCGATCACGACTAACTTTTCCTTGGATAAATTCATTTTGAATTTGCCTCCCGTCTGACCAAATAAATCT
Source organism: Paenibacillus caui (assembly GCF_019904135.1). GTDB lineage: Bacteria > Bacillota > Bacilli > Paenibacillales > Paenibacillaceae > Fontibacillus > Fontibacillus caui. The sequence continues at coordinate 78,446 of NZ_JAIOGQ010000008.1, forward strand.
TGTAATATGTGAAAAAAATCACCTATGTGCGTAATAAGAGTCTCGGCTGATTATGATTCAGATTTACATCACAAGCTCATTCTCTTTCTTTGTTTAAATTTTACTGATAAACAAGCAAGTGCCGAGTGAGTGTAATCACATTAAATTTGAACAATTTCCGAGATAACATCAACATCAATCCCTCATGCATGCTCTATATTAATAAAACCAAATTTCTGTACCTTACAAATTGTGAACAAAATAGACCAATTTAGGAATCAAGATGTCTTATTTGCTTGTCCAAACTTTTCCTGCCCACTCAATAGTGCTATAATGTTGTCGACAGGAATGTAACGAATGCATACATACTTTTATCTACATCGCGACCTGCATTCGCGATAATTCCTAATCTAGTATGTGAAGGAGATCACAAACATGGGAAAAGTGGATGGAAAAGTAGCATTGGTAACTGGCGGCGGTCAAGGCATTGGCCGTGCAATCGCTTTGCGTTTGAGTCAAGACGGATTTGCCGTAGCAGTCGCTGACCTTAATCAGGATACTGCAAACTCGGTTGCTGAAGAAATCAAAGCAGCAGGCGGACGTGCTATCGCTCTGAAGGTAAACGTATCGGATCGAGACCAGGTCTTCGCTGCTGTTAATGAAACCGTTGAGAAACTGGGCGGATTTGATGTCATCGTCAACAATGCGGGTATTGCTCCTGCTAAAATACTTGAGGAAGTTACGGCAGCCGACATTGAAAAAGTGTTTAACATTAATGTAAACAGCGTGATTTGGGGCACCCAGGCAGCAACGTCGAAGCTTAAAGAGCTGGGTCATGGAGGCAAGATCATCAACGCATGTTCGCAAGCCGGTCATGTCGGCAACGCTAACCTTTCCGTTTACTCTGCGAGCAAATTTGCGGTTCGCTCCTTAACACAAACTGCGGCTCAAGAGCTGGCTAAATACGGCATTACCGTTAACGCTTATTGCCCTGGTATCGTGCAAACTCCGATGTGGAGCGGAATTGACAAAGATATTACTTCTGCTAAGGGCAAAAAACAAGGAGATGCTACCGAAGAATTCGGCAGCAAAATTACACTCGGCCGTCTCTCGACGCCTGAAGACGTGTCCGCTTTCGTTTCCTACCTGGCAGGCCCTGATTCCGATTACATGACTGGACAATCTCCGCTGATCGACGGCGGCATGATGTTCCTGTAAGAAGAAGCAGCCAAATTCATGGCTAGGCAGAACTTATCCTTACTTGTACAAAAAGATAGCTGCCTTTAATGCAGATTTTAAAAAAGTAAACATCGGGCCGGTCAAGAGTTCATTCTTGGCCGGCCTGTTTGCTTTTGTTAATCCACTACTAACGCGGCCCTGGGCCGCTTTTTTGCGTTTCTGTATTTTGCTGCGTTAAGGTTAAGACAAGAACTTCGAAAGGAGACAAGCGATGACCTTTTCCGTCGGCATTATCGGCACCGGATTTGGCGCACAGGTCCATGTCCCAATCCTGCAGCGGCATCCGGACTATTCCGTTATGGCTATCAGCAGCATGCGTCCCGGGAGAGCTGAAGCCGAAGCCCAAAAATACGGCATCCCTTCGGCTTATTCAAATTGGCGGCAGATGCTCCGGGATACCCTCTTGGATCTTGTAGTTATCGCAACATCCCCCGATCATCATCATGAAATGGCGGCGGCCTCGCTGCAGGCAGGCATCCCCGTCCTGTGCGAAAAGCCGCCCGCGCTGAATGCTGCCGAAATGGAGACTCTGCGAAACGTATCTGCTCAGGCCGGGCTGGTGGCCGCCTTCAACTTCGAATGGCGCTACCTCCCCGAGCGTCAGAAAATCGGCAGCATCCTTGGCAGCGGACAGCTCGGAACGATCTTTCATGTCCATTGGTCAGAAGCCTGGCCGCTTTGGCCCCGTATCAGGGACGAGGAAAATTCATGGCAATGGCAAAAGCATAAAGGCGGAGGCATGCTGGGAGCCGTGGGCTCGCACATGATCGATGCCCTGCTCCACTGGTTTGGGCCTTTCGCAAACATTCATGGCTTCACCACCAACCATGTTGAACAGCGCAAGGGACCTCACGGCATGGAGCCCAGTACAGCGGATGATTCCTTTTTTCTTCATGGCACATTTAAAAAGGGGGCGAGCTTTTCCCTTCAATTTATAACGGCTGCAGTCGTGCGAAAATCCGTGCTGGAGATCTTCGGATCAGAGGGCACCTTAAGTTTGGAGGGCAGCGAGCTGCGGTGTGCTCTTCAGCCCAATAAGGAATTCACGGCTATCCAATATGACAAGCCCATGGACTCATCTTCTTTTCCACGTTCCATTCAGCCCTATATTCATGCCCAGTGGATGCTGTACAATGATTTGGCTAAGGCGCTTGCCGGAAGGCTCCCTCCTTCCCTTCCCATTGTGGCGGATGCGCTGAGAGTACAGGAGGCCATGGATTTAATGCGATAAGCTGCCTTTGTCTACGACAGCCCGTCCGAATTTTGCAGCACGATTCTCCAGGCCGTCCGGATCGCAAATCGTTACACCGCTTTGGTCCCAATACGGATTCTCGGACGGCACCGACTTATATCCCATTGCCGTGAGACGGCTCACGATATGCTTCATTGTTTCCTTCCTCCTTTAGGTTCAATTGAACGCAGCATAGGAAAAATTTCCCTCTGCTGCGTTTTTCCTCACTATGCCTATAATAGCAAATCCTCCAATGTAAATTTTATGTATTTAAATGTAAGCTCATGGAAATAATTGATTCGAAGTGCAGTAAGCGAATGGAGGATGATCTGATGGCTATGTTTCGGAAGCGCAGCAAGAAATCAACCCAATACTCATCTGAACAAAGCCGTGAAACCAAGGATTCAGGCTCACAACCTCTTGAAGCAAGTCTGCAAAAAAATATCCAGCGAATTAAAGAAACCCTTGGAAACAGCGGAGATTTGATCATTCGCGAGATTCAGATCGGAGAAGAAAAGGGAATCAAAGCCGGGCTTTTCTATATCGATGGATTGACAGATATAAAGTCCATTCAGGACTTCATTATAGAACCTCTTATGCTGGAGACCCGGAAAACTCCGCTCAAGGAGAAACTCTCATCCGGGCAAGACACCTTGCGTATCATTAAAGATTTTTGCCTTCCATCAGGAGATGTCAAAGAGGAAGCCGATTTTGAAACTCTGATGACCTCCCTTTTATCGGGACGCGCTCTTCTTTTGGTAGAGGGACAGGCACAGGGAATTACGATTGGCCTGTACGAATGGGAAGATCGCGGGGTAATGGAGCCAACCTCCCAAACGGTGATCCGGGGACCGAGGGAAGGTTTTTCCGAAACATTACGTACGAATACTGCGCTCATCCGCCGAAAGATCAAAGATCCCCATCTTTGGATGGAAAGCCGAAGAATAGGGAAGTTCACCAAAACGGATATAGCGATCATGTATATCAAGGGCATCGCAAATGACAAGTTGGTGGAAGAAGTGCGAGCCAGACTCGATCGAATCCAGATCGACGGGATATTGGAAAGCGGTTATATCGAAGAGCTCATTCAGGATAACACGTTTTCCCCTTTTCCTACGGTATACAATTCAGAACGTCCGGATGTGATTGCCGCCGGACTTCTGGAGGGCCGAATTGCAATTCTCGTGGACGGTACGCCGTTTGTTCTTCTGGTCCCGGCCCTCTTCACACAGTTCTATCAATCTGCCGAAGATTACTATCAACGCGCCGATATTGGAACCATCCTTCGTGTTCTGCGATATATCGGTTTATTTATCGCCTTATTGGGCCCTTCGCTCTATGTCGCCATTACTACATTCCATCAGGAGATGCTGCCCACGCCTCTGCTGATCAGTCTGGCGGCTCAACGGGAAGGAGTTCCCTTTCCCGCCTTTATTGAAGCATTCATGATGGAAGTAACCTTTGAAATTCTGCGTGAAGCGGGAGTCCGAATGCCGAAGTCAGGGGGACAAGCGATATCCATTGTCGGAGCGCTGGTCATTGGGCAAGCAGCCGTTGAGGCGGGGATCGTGTCGGCCGCGATGGTGATAGTCGTATCGATTACAGCCATATCCAGCTTTTTATTTCCTTCCGTTAATATGGCTATTCCCGTAAGAATATTACGGTTTGCGCTGATGGTGCTCGCCGCTTCGTTCGGCTTGTTCGGAATAACGGTAGGGCTGATCGCGCTTGTGCTCCACCTGTGCAGTTTGCGCTCCTTCGGTATTCCTTATATGAGTCCTATTGCTCCGCTGATCCCTTCGGATCAGAAAGATACACTGCTTCGTCTCCCTCAATGGGGACTAATCACCAGACCCCGGTTGATCAGTCAGAGCAACGTAGTGCGTGAGCATAATCTCAAGCCCTTGGACCCCAAGTCGCAAAATCAGCAAGAGAAAAATCAAAAACAAGATCAAAAACAAGATCAAAAACAAGATCAGAATCAAGAGCAGAATCAGCAGAATCAAGAGCAAAAACAGTAGCGAAAGTCAAATTTCTGGCCGTGGATTGATACAGAAAGGAATGCATCCCATGAAACGAAAATTCATCCTTCCCGGAATCGTTATTGTCTTGTCTATCTTGGTTACCGGTTGTTGGAATCGCCGGGAATTGAACGATATTGCGATCGAGGTGGCCATCGGAATCGATAAATCGGGAGATCAATATCGGGTCACCTCTCAAGTGGTCGACCCCGGAGAAGTGGCCGCGAAGAAGGGCGGTGATCGTACGCCGGTCATTACTTTCCATGCTACAGCCGACAGCTTATTTGAATCAAGGCGGAAAATGACAACCTTGAGCTCCCGGAAAATCTATGCCGCTCATGTTCGCATCGTTGTCATCGGCGAGGAATTGGCCCGGGAAGGAATCAGGGGAATTTTGGATTATCTGGCGCGGGATCATGAACACAGGCCGGATTTTTTCCTTGTTGTCGCGAAGGGAACAAGCGCTGAAAACGTACTGAAGATCATAACGCCCCTTGAGAAAATACCGGCTAATAAGCTGTATTCATCCCTTCAAACGTCCGAGAGAGCCTGGGCGCCTACGACAAGCGTAACCCTGGATGAACTCATATCCGACATTGTGAGCAAAGGAAAACAGCCTGTGCTGACCGGACTTGAGGTGAAAGGGGAACAGGAAGCAGGCGAAAGCAAGGAAAATGCGCAAAAGATTGATACTCCCACTCAATTGAAATTTTCCGGTATCGGTGTGTTTAAGGATGATAAGCTGATCGGCTGGTTGAACGAGCCGGAAAGCAAAGGATACAACTATCTTATCAATAATGTAAAAAGTACGGTAGGACATATTTCATGTCCCGACGGCGGCAAGATTGTGCTCGAGGCGATTCGTTCGAAAACGAAAGTGAAAGCAAACGTCAAAAACGGGGAACCGGGGATCGACATTCGTATAAAAATGGAAGTAAATGTAGGCGAAGTACAGTGCGGGATTGATCTCATGAAGCCCGACACGATCGCTGAGTTGGAAAAGAAATCGGAGCAGAGAGTGATATCCATCGTTCAGCAGTCGATTCATAAAGCCCAAAAAGAATACGGCGTCGATATTTTTGGATTCGGTGAAGCGATGCATCGTTCACATCCCAAATATTGGAAGGAGGTCGAAGAGAACTGGGACCGGGAATTCGCCGATCTTCCCGTACAAGTGAAGGCAGATGTAAAAGTGCGGCGTTTAGGTTCAGTTGGCGAATCTTTCCTGAAGAAAGAAAAGGAGTAAATTTCAATGGGAAGCATCGTATGGATTACTGCCGCTGTCGTTGTGATCATGATCATCGAGGTTCCCCCTCTCCTTAACAACGGAATGAAAAAAGAACTTTGGGTGTTCGGGATTCTTCTTCTCTTGGCAGCAGGGCTAAGCATAGCTGAAGGATTGCAGCTTGGTATCCCTAACCCCTTGGACGGAATCGCCGTGATCTTCAAACCGTTTCGTGATTTATTATTCGGTCTGCTCAAGTAGAAAGGAAGAGAAACCATGCAGGAGATCGGGAAAATCGGGGTACGGCAATGGATGATCCTCGTCATTCTATATATGATTGGCACAACTATGCTGATTATCCCTTCAAGCCTTGCTACCGAAACCAAACAGGATGCCTGGCTGCCGGCGCTAATCGGCATTGTGGCAGGGCTGCTGCCGGTAGGGTTATACAGCTCCATTGAACACCTCTATCCCCGAATGACCTTGATGGAAATGAATGAAAAGGTATTGGGGAAAGGACTCGGGAAAGCAGTGTCCCTTTTGTTCGCAGTCTGGGCATTGATTGCTTCTTCCCAGGTTTTGTATTATGTCGGCGATTTCATGAACACGCATATTATGCCGGAAACGCCGATCCAGGCGTTCCATATTATTTTTATGCTTGTAGTTATCATGGGAGTGCGTCTCGGACTGCAAACGCTCGCGCGTTCTGCGGAATTTTTTTTCCCATGGTTCATTGCCCTTTATCTTGGATTGCTCCTGTTCATTTCTCCTAAAATCAAGCTGGATAACATTCAACCCGTGTTTGAGACGGAACTAAAACCCGTCATACGGGCTGCGTTGTTTTTTTTAAGCTTCACTTCGCTGACACTGATCGTTCTGTTAGTGCTTTTTCCGAGCTATATCAATAAACCCGGAGAAGCACGCAAAGCATTTTTTTGGGGGAGTCTCATTAGCGGGGTGATGATTATGGTCATTGTCGCGACTAATATTCTGGTTCTCGGTTCCGATCTGACCGCAAGAAGCGTATACCCAAGCTATGCTTTAATTAAAAAAATAAGCGTCGGCAATTTTCTGCAACGAATCGAGGCCGTTATGGCAGGATTGTGGTTTATTACGCTCTACTACAAAATAGCCCTTTATTTTTACGCTGCCGCTTTAGGGCTTGCGCAAACGTTCAGCTTGAAGGATTATAGGCCGCTGACCTTGCCTTTGGGCATGATCGCGATTGTACTGTCGCTTATCGTTTATCCAAATGTTCCTTATCTGAAACAATGGAATACGGAATTCTGGCTCCCCTTAATATTAACGATCGGGCTGATCTACCCCCTCATCTTGCTCGGGGTGGGCGCATGCCGCAAAAAGCTGTCCGGAAAGGGATGAAACGAATGACGAAAAACGAAAAAATAACCCCCTTCCAATTGTTTTCTCTCATCATGCTTTTCGAGTTAGGCACATCGATCATGGTCCCCTTGGGGGTTGACGCCAAACAAGATGCGTGGATGACTATCCTGATCGGCATGGCCTGCGGGATATTGATGTTCAGCATATATGCCTACCTTTTCAACCGTTATCCTAAATTATTGCTCACCGGCTACATGAGCGTCATTTTTGGAAAAGTTCTCGGATTCATTCTGGGAATCGCGTACGTACTCTTTTTTATCTATGGAGCTGCGCGGGATTTAAGAGACGGCTTGGAGTTGCTGGCGCTATTTTACGATGTGACCCCTATTTTTGTGCTTGGGATCTTAATGATTGGGGCCGTCGGCTATGCTTTGTTTATGGGCATTGAAACGTTGGGGCGAACGGGGGAAATTTACTTCATCGCGCTGTTTCTTTCAGGAATAACATGGCTTCTGCTGCTGCTCTTCTCCCCGGATACCGTGAAGATCAATCAGGTGATGCCGATATTGGAAAATGGATGGATGCCTGTATTCAAAACGGTTTATGAGCAAACCGCCATGTTTCCTTTTGGGGAAATGATCTGTTTTTCGTTCGTCCTTCCCTTTTTGAACAACGCTAAAACAGGCTATAAAGTTGGATTGACAGCGATCCTGGCGAGTGGAATTATCATCGCCCTGGTCGTCTTTCTTGAAATATCCGTGCTTGGCGTAAGCAAGCTGCAGATGTCCACATTCCCCTTATTATCCATGACCCAGCGGATTCGGGTCGGGGATTTTATACAGCGGCTCGACGCAATTGCCGTAGCCGGTGTCATTGTTAATGATTTCTTTAAGGTAGCTATCTTCAGCTATGCGGCCTTAAGCGGTTCTTCAGACTTGTTTAAGGTTTCGAAAAATAAACTGGTTATTCCAATCGTATTGATCGCTCTACTGGCTTCCCTATTCATTGCCCGCAATGTTGTAGCCCATTTCGAACAAGGGAAATTTGCGCTAACGAATATTTTCCCTATATTTGCGGTGGCCATCCCGTTCTTGCTGATGATGACCGATCTCATTCGGAAAGGTCTCGGCTATGACAAGCAGCGTCAGCGCTGAAACTGGCGATAAATCAGCATTGGGGGAAGCATCCTTTCCGTCCCTCTTTTCACGGTAGAATCGGCGGAACCGGGTATGTAACGTTTGAATCATCGTTTGTTCATCGGCCCAAGCCATTTTTTTACGCATAAAAAGAGGGCGACTCCAAGCCCCACCCCTGCTTGGGTTCGCCCTCTTTAGTACGGCTAGAGCCGGGTCAGTCTGCTGAGACTAAAGTCGGCCTCGTATCGACATGCTTTGGGCCGCCCCTGCCGCCGCCGAATTACCAGCCGCGGGCATACTGCTTGGGAGACTGCAGCTCGACCCCGAGGCAGGCTGCCGCTCTTCTCGGCCAATAAGGGTCTCGCAGCAGTTCCCTGCCGAGAAAGATCAGGTCGGCCCGGCCGTTCCGCAAAATTTCCTCGGCCATTTCCGGTTCGGTGATCAGGCCAACGGCTCCCGTTGGGACATCCGCTTCACGCCGGATTTGTTCGGCGTAAGGAACCTGATATCCCGGGTAAACGGCCGGAGGACCATTCAGCACTGCGCCTGAGCTGACGTCGATCAGGTCTACTCCAAGCTCCTTCAGCCATTTGGCATAGGTTACATATTCGTCTGGCGTATCCCCTTCCGGGTGATAGTCATGGGCCGAAACGCGGACAAACAGCGGACCGTCCCAGACGGATTTTACCTCCTGAACTACTTCCTTAAGGAACCGAAAGCGGTTCTCCTGGCTACCGCCGTATTCATCTTCGCGGCGATTGCTCAGCGGGGACAGAAACTCATTGATCAGATAGCCATGAGCGGCGTGAACTTCAATCACGTCAAATCCGGCTTCCTTCGCGCGGCGAGCTCCATCCTTAAATGCTGCAATTGTTTCATGGATTTGCTGCGCGGTCATCGCCAGCGGCGTCTGGTAACGGTCATTAAACGCAATGGCGGATGGAGCGATAATCGGCTCCTTCAGTTCGGATTTGCGGCCCGCGTGGGCAATCTGGATGCCGACATGGGACCCCCCGGCATGAATAAGCCGTACGAGCTCCTGAAGCCCGGCAATATGGTCTTCACTCCAGATCCCCAGATCATACGGGGAGATCCTGCCCTGCGGAGTCACCGCAGTCGCTTCCACTATAATCAGCCGGCTTGCCCGACTGCCCGGGACGGATAGTGAATTTTGTGCCAATCCTGAACTTTGCCTGATCCATCTTCTACAGAGTACATACACATAGGTGCCATGACAATCCGGTTTTTGAGCGTAAGCTTCTTAAGCTGATAAGGTTCAAAAAGCACAGACCTTCACTTCCTTTGTAAATTTTCGGGATCCATACCACTATACTTCTTTTTTTCGTATATCGCAATATTTCAATATCCAAATAAAACGGCCCCTTTTCCAGAGGAAAAAAGACCGTCTGCTGCCTATTATTTGACCGCTACATAGAAAAGGCGCTGGGCCCCTGCTTCCGCGGGTATCCATTTGAAATCGGCATAGCACTTTACATCGCGGAATCCGGTGCGCACAAGCTCGGCCTTCATCCAGTCCGGGTCGTAAGCGCGCTGCACGTGAGTTTCTTCAAAGCGCTCGTAGAGGGCTGCGCTTTCCGCATGGCCGCCGGCCTCTCTGGCGAAGATCGACAGATGATGCTCGATCTCGCAGCGTTCCTCATCAAAATCGCAGGTCCAGATGTACGCGATCCGCGGCTCATCCAGGACAAAAGGCTGCTCTTCATCATAACGCCGCAGCGTGTCCGGATGATGCACGTCAAACAGAAATGTGCCGCCGGGCTTTAAACCTGCGTAGGAGCGGGCGAATACGGCCGAAACCTCTTCCTGTTCAAGCACGTAATTGATGCAGTCGCAAAAGGAAATGACTGAATCCACCGGCTCCGCCAGCTCCCACGAGCGCATATCCTGACGCACCCATCTGATGCTTCCCTCTCGGTAGAGCCGGTGTCCTTGCGCTGTAGCCTCCATCTTGCTTTGCGCCACAGACAGCATATCCTCCGACAAGTCAATACCGGTTACCTGGTACCCGGCATTCACGAGCGGAATCGTAATGCTTCCGGTGCCGCAGCCCAGCTCCGCCACGGTTTTCGGCCGGCCGTGCTTGTCCCAGGCCGCCTCGGCAAAGCCGATCCAGTCCGCGTAAGGCATATCTTCCATTAATTCATCATAGACATAGGCAAATTTTTGGTAAGCCCGCATGAAATGATTCGTCTCCTTTATCAGGGCGTGAAGTCTTCTCCCGCAGGCTGGCTTTCGCGAGGAGTGACTTTCATCCCGCTGTATCAGACGGCGGCCCTAGCTTTATTCTTCAGCCGAGCTCGAGCTCTCGCCCTGATTCACGAGATAAGTCCAGCTTTCTTTCTGCGTGATCTTTCCTTCACGCATCAGCTTGCCGAGGGCCCGCTTGAATGCCGCCTTGCTTATGCCGAAACGCTGCTTAATGATATCCGGAGGCGTCGCGTCTGAATACGGCATCGAGCGGCTGGGCCGCTGCTCAAGATAGGCAAGAATCCGGTCCGCATCCTCGCCCCGGCTTATCTCCTTGCGCGCCGACAGCGCGAGGTTGACGCGCCCGTCCTCCCGCACATGCGTCACGCGGACTCTGACGGTTTCGCCAAGGCGCAGCAGGCGCGGCCGTTCCGAAGCGTGAATCATCCCGATCGCTCCGAATCCGACAACCCCTCCGTCAACGATCACAAACGTCCCCATTTGAAGCGGTTTGTACACGATCGCGTCAAACCATTCATTTTTCCAGGACGACGGAGCATGGAAAGCCTTCGCCGCCAGCTCCTGTTCGCCCGCCAGCTTCGCTTTGAGCCTTCCTTGCTTATCCTGCTCCATAATGACATAGACCCGGTCCCCCACCTCGGGATGAAGCTCCCTCAGTTCTGGAAGCTCGCGGATCGGCAGGAGCAGCTGCCGTCCGAGTCCCATTTCAAGAAAACAGCCCAGGCGCGGATGAACATCCGCTACCTCGAGCAGCGCCAACTCTCCCAAAGTGAGATAAGGCTTCTTCATCGTCGCCGCCGGACGGTCTTCGGTGTCAAAAAACAGAAAAACTTCAACGACGTCCCCCGCCTGAATCTCTCGAGTCAGCTCCGAATAATGAAGCAGGATGTCCTGCCCATCGTCTCCGCGCAGAAAATAACCGTAAGGGGACACCTCGCGATCAACGGGCAGGGAAACGATAGTGCCTGCGATCAGACTCATACCATCTCCACAACTTTGGCGTCGGACCAAAGGCGTTCGATATTGTAATATTCGCGTTCATCGCGGTGGAAAACATGCACAATCACATCGCCTAGGTCCATCAAAACCCAGCGAGCCGAATCCAATCCTTCGACTCCGCGCACGTGTCCTCCCGCCTCGGACACCTGCTTGCGGATTTCCGAAGTAATCGCTTGAACCTGGGTATCGGAATTTCCGTGACAAATCACGAAGAAATCGGCGATCAGCGAAATACCCTTCAGATCCAGCGCTACAATGTTCATCGCTTTTTTATCATCAGCGGCCTTAACCGCAATATCGAGCAATTCTTTTGGCGAAACTGCCATTCAGTACCCTCCTAAAAAGTGATCGAGTCCCCAACGACCCGGCTTTGTTTCATCTGTTCTAACCTTTATCCTTGTTCTCCAGCCTCTCGGCCAGCTTGCCTGATCTGGGTGACCAAATCGTTTCGCGCCAGCACCGTCAGCGGAAAAATAACCTTGCGCTTTTCCAGCAGGAAGGAGATCGTGGAATCGAATCCTGCCACAAGCGCATCTTCAAGGTTATGTTTTGCCAGTTCGCGAATCGTATCCACTCCGGGAAAATTTCTTCCCGGCTCAATGTAATCGGCAAGACATACGATTTTATCAAGCAGGGACATCCCGACACGGCCTGAAGTATGGTACCTGATGGCATCCAGCACTTCCGGGTCCGTTACGCCGTAATCCCGTTTGGCTACAAATGCTCCGACTTCGGAGTGAAGCAGCTGTTTGTCGTAATCCAGCAGCTCCTGGGACAGCCCCTCGTCCTTATTGTCTTTAATAATATTCACCTGGACATCGATTGGCCAGTATTTGGCCACATCATGCAGCAGCGCGGCGAGATCCGCCTTTTGCGGATCTGCCCCAAACCGCTTCGCGAGCTCTACAGAAGCAGCCATGACTCCTTCGGTATGCTTCCAGCGTTTTTCCGGCATCTGTTCTGACACTGCCTTGATCAATTCATCCCGGGTATATTCCATAAACTCCACTCCTTAGCATGGACTCATACACGGCATCCGGTACCAGATAGCGGATGGACTTTCCTTTTCTCAGCCGGCTTCGAATCAGACTTGAAGAAATATCGACAAGCGGCATCTCCGCGAGCACGACGGCACTCTGAATAAAATCGGGCAGCGAATCCAGCTCCATCATGCTCCCGGGACGCTGAAGGCCGATAAAGGTCAGCAGGGTTACGAGCTCTTCGATCCCTTCCCATTTCGGCAAATAATTGACCATGTCCGCACCGATGATGAAATAAAAATCATGTTCGGGATAGGCCGCCCGAAGCTCCCTCATCGTTTCCACCGTATAGGAAATACCGCCCCGGCGCAATTCGATATCCAGCGGCAGAAAAGCGGGATTGCTTTGAGTCGCGGCCTTTACCAGTTCCAATCGCTGTTCGCCGCTTACACCCGCACGAGCCTTATGAGGGGGCAAATGGGAAGGCATGAACCATACTTCCTCCAGATCGTACTGATCCCTGGCCGCTTCCGCGGCCAGCAGATGCCCGATATGAACCGGATCGAAAGCGCCCCCCATAATGCCCACTTTTTTTCTGGAAACCATGGCATCAAAACCTTTCCTTAGTTAGGCAGCTCGATTTGTTTATGTTCGCGGGACTCCTTGTACAGCACGATCGTTCTGCCAATCGTCTGCACCAGCTCGGCTCCGGCGCCCTCCGCCAGCTCCGCTGCGATATCCTTCGGATCTTCCAGACAATTGTTCAGCACCGATACCTTGATCAGCTCCCTGCGTTCAAGAGCTTCCTCAATGTGTTTGATAATTCCTTCGTTTGTCCCGCCTTTGCCTACCTGGAATATAGGATCAAGATGATGCGCCTGGGCGCGTAAAAACCGTTTCTGTTTACCTGTTAACATGAACTTTCATGGCTCCATTTCCATTTAAAATCATAGCTTTATTATACCCCGAATTCCGCCAGAACCGCTTTTCGCATGACCGGAATTGGCGCAGGACGGCCGGTCCAGTACTCAAAAGCAAAAGCGCCCTGGTACACGAACATGCCGAGCCCCCCGTGGATCCGGCAGCCTTTGGATACGGCCTCCTGCAGCAGCAAGGTTTTCAAGGGGTTGTAAATCAAATCGCTGACCACAATTCCTTCCGGAATGAGCCCTACATCAATGGGAGTTTCATTTAGATTCGGATACATCCCTACAGAAGTGGTATTGATAATAATGTCCGCCCTGGCTGTATAATCCTTGATTTCCTCGAATCCGCAGGCGGTAAGCCTGCCAAAGGATTGCCATTCCCGGGCCAGCCGCTCGGCATTTTCCTTCGTGCGGTTGGCAACAATCACTTCGTCGGGGTTTTCTTTCAGCAGCGCCCAAATAATTCCCCGCGCCGCACCTCCGCAGCCGAGCACAAGCACTGTCGAGCCGGACAGATCCCCCGCCGCTTCTTCTTTCAATGAACGGATATACCCGATCCCGTCGGTATTAAAACCTTTTAAAAATCCATTGTCATTGACAATCGTATTGACCGCTCCGATGGCTCTTGCGTCCTCATCAACCGCATCCAGAAACTCCATCACATTCACTTTATGCGGTACAGTGATGTTGACGCCTCGAAATCCGAGCGCCTTGATTCCTTTCACAGCGGCTTCGAGCTGCTCAGGGCGGATATGGAGCGGTACGTAAGAGCCGGCAAGTCCAAGCTCACGCATTGCCGCTTCATGCAGGACCGGGGATTTGCTTTGTTTAATCGGGTCCCCCATCACGCCAAGCAAAAGCGGTCCGTCATCATGTTTAAGTATGTTCGATTCCAAATTCAATAACCTCCGTTGCTAGATCAGCGATTCGCGGACAAGAACCTTTACGCCTTTCGGAGCATGAATTGCGACGACAGCTCCCTGATCACTGTTCACTTTGATCCAGCCCAGACCCGAAATGAACACGTCCGACCGCGATCCCTTGGCGATCCGGAATTCGTGTCTTGTCCAGTCCGGCAGCTTCTCCAGATTCTCCTTTGACGGTGGCGAAAGCAGCTCTCCGGCATGGTCCGCAAACAGCTGATCCGCCCGCTCCAGTTTGGTCCGGTGAAGAGGAGCTCGACCGCTGACAAAACAAGTGAAGGACTGATACCCGGATCCCTGAATGAAATCAAACCGGGCAAAACCGCCAAAGAACAGGGTCTGTCCTTCGCTGAGCTGATAAACGGCCGGCTTCAGCGGTTTGTCTGGCAGCAGCACACCCAAATCCTGGGTATCCACCATTTCCGTATACCTTGAAGGATACATAATTCCCGGTGTATCCACAATGAATTTGCCGTCGTCCAGCGGAATATTGACCATATCCAGCGTCGTTCCCGGATAACGGGACGTAGTGAGCTCCTGGTCCAGGTCGCTGTAATCGCGGATCAGACGGTTAATGAGAGTCGACTTGCCGACATTCGTCGCCCCGACCACATAGACGTCCCGATCGCCCCGATGCTGGCCAATAATGTCCAGCAAACGGTCAAAACCCTGGTTCTGCTTGGCGCTGCACAGCACCACATCCTCGGCCTTAAGCCCCATGTCTTTAGCCTGCTTCTGCACCCAATTGCGAACTTTATTCCAGTTGGTCACCTTCGGCAGCAAATCGGTCTTGTTGACCGCAAGCAATACGGGATTATTGCCGATAAAACGCTGTAGTCCGCTGATCACACTGCCCTGAAAATCAAAAATATCCACGATGTGGATAACGAGAGCATCAGTCATGCCAATTTGTCCGAGCAAACGCAAAAATTCATCCTGATCCGGCGTTACCGAAGAGGACTCGTTGTAATTCTTGATCCGGAAGCAGCGCTGGCATATGACCGGCTCGTTCTGCAGCGCTTTCTCCGGCACATATCCCGGCTTGCCCGTATCTATCGTCTGCAGCCGGATTCCGCAGCCGCTGCAGCGCGGAAGACCGGAAGCTTCCTTAACTTTCGTCATTTCTTATTTTCCTCCCTGGGCCATAGTCCGGCTTTATGCAGCCGTCCTTTCACTATGCGTTCAAGCTGGCGGTTGATCCTTGTTCCAAAACCTTCATCCGTCACCGAAATCGGCAATACGAGCACTGTAAACAGCCCTCTTCGGTTTCCTCCATAAACATCGGTCATCAGCTGATCCCCGATCACAATCGTTTCCTCGGGTTTCAATCCCATCATGTTCATGGCCCGGTGAAACGGGGCACCAGAAGGCTTGCGCGCCTTGTATACATACTCGATATTCAAAGGGGTGGCAAATGCCGATACCCTTTTCAAGTTGTTGTTGGAAACGATCACGAGCTTGAAGCCGTACCTTTTAACATTCTCAAACCATGCCGCCAGCTTGGGCGTAGCCAGCGGATCCTTGGCGCCGACAAGCGTATTGTCCAGATCCGTAATAATGCCTCTGTAACCCTTGGCATAAAGATCTTCCAGATCTATGTCAAACACCGTATTTACCCGCAATTTGGGCATAAACTTTTCAAACAATCATGTCACCTCAGTTTCATACGACAAACTATACCATAATCCTGGATTATAGCAAACAAGAGCGGCCGGGCACTTGCCTGTACAAGAAAGCGCCCGGTTCCGTTCTCAAAACGCCGCTTTCCTATGCGATTCGCTGAAAACGAACTATCGGTTTATTCAGCCTTCTTTGACCGGCTTCGGCGCAGGGATTGCCGCAGCCGTTTGGAGAGATGGCGCGTCTTTATCCAATCGTCCTCATCCACGCTCCCTGTGCTGTACTTGGCTTGTTCAAACTGCTCAAGCAGCAGATGAAGCGATTCGGAGACCTCCGGCTGGTCTCTTTCCCATCGCAATACGGCTTCCCTTAGCGTCTCATGTGGAGCGCGGCCGTATCCCTGCCGCTTCATCTGTACCTGCCAGCGGCGCGCTTCCGCCACTACTTTGTCCGCAGCCGTCAGGCTTCGGCCATGCTTGATGCGAAGCAGCCAGAAATAAAGTCCGTTCCGGTACCGCCAAACCGTAAATGCGGCCCAAACGGCGATAATGCTGCCTGCGATCCAACCGATCAAGGCTGCGTTTAAATTGCTCCCCTTCGCCATATTGTCCGGTTGTACAACCGGGTCCTGCTCTTCCGGCTCGGGTTCTTCCGTCGCAACCGGTTCAGCTTGCTGTTCCTGAGCCGATGCATGGGTTGGAAGCGTAAAGCCCGGAGTTGCCTCAATCGGCACCCAGCCGTACTCTTCTCCGAAATAGACCTCAGCCCAGGAATGCGCATCCGCATTCGTAACCATATACGTCTGCTCAGAGCTCTGCGGAATGCCCGGATTCATCCGTTCCACAGCATCTACCGAGTTCAATTGCCCCGGTGCGTACCCTTTGACCCAGCGCGCCGGAATATCCAGCGAACGGGCCATCATGACCAGCGAGGTTGAAAAATAATCACAATAGCCTTCTTTGATCTCGAACAGGAAGCTGTCAACAAAATCGCTGCTCTTTTTCCGGCTGAGATCAGGCGTATTGGTATACGTATAATTTTCCGTAAGATAGTTCTTCAGCAGCGATACCTTCCCGTAGGGAGTGGTGCTTGACGCCGTAATCTGTTCCGCAAGCTCCTTCACGCGATCCGGGAAAGCTGACGGAATCTGCAGATACGATTCTTCATCCGGACGGTCTCCATACAAGTCGCTGAAGGTGGCCCGCTCCAACCGATCCGTTGGAATCACGGACACTTCCGAAACAACCGTGTACTGTCTTGGATAGCGATTGTTTCCCTGTTGACTGTTCGAAAAGCCTGCCCAATACATCTCAGCCCCTTGGCCGTTCCAGACCAGTCTGGGGTTTAAACCGGGCAAATCGGCTTCTTCTGGAATATCAATCTTCGAAATGGAGTAAGCGCCGAATAAAACGGGGTACGAACGGTTCGTCAGCATCGTAACCCGCTGTACTACCTGCTCCGTTGGCACCGTACCCTGCTGCGGATTGCTCACGCTTTCGCCCGAAGCAGTTCCCCTTAGTCCCAATGATTCGCGAGTGTTGTCCACCCAGCCCGTACCCGTATAATATTGCCGGGTTTCCCCACGCCAATAAGCGCGTGCATTCGAAGTAACATTCATCACGGGGCTGTTGTCAAAGTTGAAGCCGCCACCGAGATTGCTGTCATCCCGGCTGTATCCGGAAGAGGCGCTCGCTGCATTGCCGGATGTACCTGAACCCGTCGCCGAGGAACCGGAGACAATTCCTTCGCTGCTCCAGTTATTTTTCAGAAGGGAATAAGGGTCTTTCAGCACAGGATTAACGGTTGGCATGCTGACGCCAATCCACAGCACACAAGCAAATATGACCACAATGTTGCCGAATATTCGCAGAGGACTTTTTCGCAGCGCTTTCCAGCCCTTGGGGTGATTGAGTTCCATGCGCCGGAAATGATTGGTGACCAGCCAGCCCATGCCCGCAAAGACGACCCACGCTGTCTCTGTCCATAAAAAATAGGGTGTAAAAGAATCCAGGATCGTAAAAGCGACAAGATTAAGCCCAACGAATATCAAAACTCTGCTGCGCCGGTCGATAAGACGGACAGACAGTTCAAAAATAGCCCAGGCAGCCATTGTAAACCAAATATATGGGGATAAATGCTCGGTGAATTGCGCGAGTCCGCCTTGAAATCCGCTTCCCTCAGGAACGTAAACCTTGTAAATCATAAGAATCCGCGCATGAATGAAGATGATAGCCGCAAACTTGACAATCCAGCGCAGCGCTATCCCTACCGGAAAGAATTCGGCGCAAGCGGTAGCCACCAGCGTATAAAGAACGAGCACGGATGTTTCATCATACCACATGGGCAAGGTAAATCTGTACCATTGGTAAGCAATAATAAACAGCCAGATTACGGTCGCCAAATAATACCAGGAACGAGACATCTTCCTTAACGTCTTCATATCCGTCCACCTCCCATCGCCGTAGGCAGCTCCTTGAGAGACGTAACATAAACCCCGCGTATGCTCTGCTGTAAAGGAAGGTTTTCCCGCCCGTCAGCCTGCACGCCTTGAGCCTGCACACCGTGAGCTGAACCCCCGATTTCAACATGATAAGGGGTCATCTGCCGCTGTCTGGCCCAGGAAAGCACATCCAGGCTCTGCTCACCGGTGTTCGGACTGATGTAAACAAAAAGAATGCCCGGTTTGAATGCATGCTTCTTCGTCTCCAGCCGCTTTCGGTTATTGCCGTATCCGGCCGGATTCAGATCGACCAGATGGTAGATCATTTGCTGACGGTGGGGCAGTGTGGTCTCCGGTGGAAAAATAGTCGGCTTCTCACCCAGCGTACACAGTCCCATGCTGATCCCGTTGCGTTCTCCGTATGCCAGCAGCGAAGCCGTCGTTGAGACGGCCAGCTCGAACTGTTCCTTACCGGCATAGCTTGAGCTTAGCCCGTCGAGCACAAGCATCGTTCTCGGCATGGATTCATGCTCGAATTCCTTGGACTTCCAAGTACCGGTTTTGGCTGTAGCGTTCCAATGAATCCGGGACATCCGGTCCCCATATACATAATCCCGTACACCGCTTAACTGCGTCGTCTCACGGCGGGAATAAGCTTGTATCGTTTCCGGACCGGCCATTCGAAAACCGCGGTCAAACAGATGCCAACGCGGAATATAAACCGTTCGAGGCAGAACCTGAAACCCGCCTGGTACGAAAATGGTCCGCTTATGCTCCACAAGTCCGAAAATGTCTTCATAAATCAGTTCCGTATCCGCAAAAGTATATTTGCCGCGTTCAAGCGGCGGCGTTTGAAAGGCCAGTCTCCCTCCTGAACGGACATTCGGGATGACACTTTCTTCGAAAGACCAGGATTCTCCGGTATGTCTTTTCAATACTTCGCGGACAATGACATAAGGGACCGGCAGAAATCTGGGAGGCTCCATATGAAAATGGATGCTTACCTGGCTGCCGGCCTGGATGGAACCGCGTTCTTCCGCTACGGAAAGAGAACGGGAGCCTTTTGTTTTCAGCATCGTTCCAAGTGCGCCAAACAGCCAATAAGCGCATAACAGCGATACCATAACAAACAGCATAATCGATGTTTTGCCGCCCTGAAAAAGCACATACAGCAAGCAAATTCCCCAGACAAAAGCAAGGAGCCTCCGTCCTGAAAGCTTCCTTTTCTTGTTAAAGGGTGCAAAGTGAAACCGGGGCATACGGGTTAACGCTCCACGGACACAGGCACCTGCACCTGTCCCAGAATGGACTGCAGCACTGCCCCGGAATGAGAATTGTCCAGTCTGGATTCAGGACGGAGCAAAATCCGGTGGCCAAGCACCCAAGGAGCGAGCTGCTTAATGTCATCAGGAAGCACAAAATCCCTGCCGCCCAGAAAGGCGTATGCCTTGACCGCGCCCAGAAAGGCGAGGGAAGCCCGCGGGCTTGCTCCCAGCAGAACAGCTTCATGCTCCCGGGTGCTGCGTACAATTTCCAGCAAGTATTCCGTCACCGCATCGCTGATGTGTACCTTTCGGATTTCCTGCTGGATTTCGGCAATCCGGAACATGTCCGTTACCGGCGTCAAGGCATCTGCCGGCTGTCCGTACTGGTGGGAGAGCATCATGATTTTTTCGGTATCCGCATCAGGATACCCCATCGTAATTTTGATCATAAAACGGTCAAGCTGCGCTTCCGGCAGTATGTAGGTGCCTTCAAAATCAATCGGATTTTGGGTGGCGCACAGCATAAAAGGATGAGGCAGCGGATAAGTAACGCCGTCAACGGTTACTCCGCGTTCCTCCATTACTTCCAGAAGGGCGGATTGCGTCTTGGTTGTCGCCCGGTTAATTTCGTCGGCAAGCAGGATATTCGTCATGACAGGCCCCGGACGAAATACAAACTTCTCTTCATGGGGATGATAGATGGATACTCCCGTAATATCGCTCGGCAGAATATCCGGATTGCACTGAATCCGGCGGTACTCTCCATTCATGGACCTTGCCAGCGCTTTGATCAATTGGGTTTTGCCTGTTCCCGGCACGTCTTCAATAAGCACGTGTCCTCCCGCCAGAAGAGCGGTAAGGAGCAGCTTGATTTCAAACGACTTGCCCAGGATACAGGATTCCAAGTTCTTTCTTACGGCGGATATTACAGCTATTGATTCAGGGTTCAAGGGCATGTCGGCATCCTCCCATATCAGCTTGATCGAATAGAATATAATGACTTTCATGATGTGAGAAACAAAACTGCTGGATAAACAACAGTTTCTCTTATTATTGTACATGATAAAGGAGTAAGAAGTACATGTGACATCTGCTTTAAATGCGCCATAATCTTCCATGATATTACAGAGGCACACAAAGAAGCCCCCAGTCACGCCAAAGTGCGTGGTTCTGGAGGCTTCTTTTATTGTGGAGAATTTCAGCCCTTGGGACGAACGACAAGCGCGGCAAGAAACGAGAAGATGATCGCCGAGGATATGCCTGCGCTAGTGACGTCAAATATCCCTGTAATGACGCCAACCCAGCCGTCGCGATGCAGCTCGCTCAAGGCGCCGTGAACCAGCGAATTACCGAAGCTTGTAATCGGAACGGAAGCGCCTGCTCCTGCAAATTTGACAAGAGGCTCGTACCAGCCGAAGGCATCCATGATGGCACCGCCTACAACCAATGCGCTCATCGTGTGCGCCGGAGTAAGTTTGGCTACATCAAACAGCAGCTGGCCGATGACGCAAATCGCCCCCCCGATAATAAATGCCCACAAAAATATCATTTATAATCCCTCCTTTTCTATTGCAACCGCATGCGCGATGCATGGAATCGACTCTCCCTGCTGATAGGACAGCGGCGACAAAAGCGCTCCTGTAGCTACAATCAGCACACGGTTAAGGTCTCCTTTTTGGATCCGCTTCAGGATATGACCGTAGGTCACGACGGCTGAGCAGCCGCAGCCGCTGCCCCCGGCAAAAACGTAAGGCTGCTTCCCCCGGTCATAAATCATCAGCCCGCAATCCTGAAAATCGGTCTGATCCATGAAAGTACCATCCTGTTTCAGAATATCCTTCACAATAGGCAGGCCTACTGCGGCCAAGTCCCCCGTTACGATCAAATCGTAATCTTGCGGAGTTTTCCCTGTGTCCCGAAAATGGGCCACAATCGTATCCGCCGCGGCAGGGGCCATCGCCGCCCCCATGTTGAACGGATCGGAAATCCCCAAATCCTGAATTTTTCCGATCGTGGCATGCGTTACTCGGGGGCCGCTCCCCTTTGCGGAAACGACAGCGCAGCCGGAACCCGTGACGGTGTACTGCGCCGTCGGCGGCTTTTGCGAGCCGTATTCCGTCGGATACCGGAACTGCTTCTCCACCGTACAGTTATGGCTTGCGGTGCCTGCCAAGACATACCCCGCGTTGCCGCTGTCCACCATCAGGGATGCGAGGGCAAGGCTTTCCATCGAAGTCGAGCAGGCCCCGAAGACACCCAGGTATGGAGCCCCGAACGTCCGTGCGGCAAATGAAGCGCTGATGATCTGGTTCATTAGATCGCCGCCGACAAAGTACTGCAGCTGTTCTTTCGAGATGCCCGCTTGCATGATCGCTATGCTGCCGGCATGCTCAAGCAGCTTGCGCTCGGCTTTTTCCCATGTCGTCTCGCCCAATTCCAGGTTGTCGAATACATAGTCGAAATCAGCCGCAAGGGGTCCTTTTCCTTCATCGGGCCCAACGACCGCAGAAGATCCGATAATGGCCGGCTTCGAGGAAAATTCCCAGGTCTGAGAGCCGATAAGCATCACAAGTGCCTCACTTGAATGCCGAATATGGCGTATATAACACCAACAATAAAGGCGGCCACGACCCCGAATACGATTACCGATCCGGCCAGCTTGAACATGTTGGCTCCGACGCCGAGCACCAGTCCTTCCGTGCGGCTTTCCAGCGCGGACGAGCACATGGAGTTGGCAAATCCCGTTACCGGTACGGCCGAACCGGCCCCTGCCCATTGGGCAATTTTATCGTATACGCCCATGGAGGTGAGGATAATGGAAAGAATAATCATCACGGCGACTGTAGGATTGGCAGCCTCTCTTTCGGTCATGTCAAAAACCGCTTTGAAAAATTCCTGAACCGCTTGACCGATCACGCATATGACTCCTCCCGCCAGAAACGCACGAACACAGTTGGCGAAGACATTTCTTGAGGGCTCGTGTTTTTTGGCGATTTGCTTGTAGTTCTTGGCATCAAGCGATAAGGAGTTAAGCTTGACTTTCGACCCCGGTCTCGTTTTGGTTCCCATAACTGTATCCTCCTTTGCAGCAATATGATTTTCTCCGAAGTTATTATCTGTTTATTGGCCTAATGTTATGTTTGTTAAATGATCCACCCGGTAAAAAATATGGAAAAAAAACGACTCACCCGCTTCGGAAGGTTTCCCTTGATCCGAGAGGTGAGCCGTTTCATTGACAATAAATACATGAATTTATACATATAGCAATTGCAAAATAATAACAAGCAGAATAAACAAAATACAGATCAATAGCCACTGCCTTTGGTTGTTCTTCAGCATACCAGCGCCTCCGCTTTTCGTTAATCAGGCCTGTGAGTATATTATGCACGCGAGTTCGCTATGGTGTCTCATCAAAGGTGAAAAGGCATAATCATGCCCCGGCAATCAGGGTGCAGCCTGAAAGTCCTCGTGTCATGGACAAGACTTCGTTCTTGGTTCATACTAGACTAGAAGAAAGGAGAGTACATAATGGAACAGAAAACATTGGAACTTTTCAAGCAGCTAACGGAGTTTTCGTCCGTCTCGGGATTTGAAAGGGAGCTCCGCGGATTTGTGAAGCAGCAGATGTCAGCCTATACGGAGGAATTCGTTCAGGATCGTCTGGGCAGCCTGTTCGGCGTGCTGCGCGGCGACGAGAACGGTCCAAAGGTCATGGTTGCGGGGCATATGGACGAAGTCGGATTTATGGTGTCAGGCATCAGCAATAATGGCATGATTTCGTTTCAGCCGCTCGGCGGTTGGTGGAGCCAAACGGTGCTTGCGCAAAGACTCCAGATTATAACACCAAAGGGTCCCGTAACAGGCGTTGTCGGGTCTATTCCACCCCATTTGCTGGACGAGTCCCAGCGCAACAAGCCGATGGACATCAAGCTTATGTATCTGGATGTCGGGGCGGACAGCCGGGAGGAAGCGGAAAGCTTCGGCATCGGTCTCGGGATGCAAATCGTACCGATTTGCGAGTTTACCCCCCTCTCGAATCCAAAGAAAATCATGGCCAAAGCGTGGGATAATCGTTACGGGGTCGGCCTGGCTATCGAACTGATGGAAAAGGTACACAAAGAAAAGCTTCCTAACGTGCTTTACTGTGGGGCAACCGTTCAAGAGGAACTGGGCCTCCGTGGTGCCCGTACGGCAGCCAATCTGATTCAGCCCGATGTATTTTTTGCGCTTGACGCAAGCCCCGCCAACGATATGACCGGCGACAAGCAGGCCTTCGGGCGTTTGGGAGACGGTGCGCTGCTGCGGATTTTCGACCCGACCATGCTGACACACCGCGGTATGGTGGAATATGTTCAGGATACGGCTGAAACGCATAAAATCAAATACCAGCATTTCATTTCCAGAGGCGGAACCGATGCCGGGCAAGTGCATCTTAGCGGAATCGGCGTTCCATCGGCGGTGATTGGCATCTGCTCCCGCTATATTCATACTTCTTCGTCGATTATCCATACGGATGATTACGCGGCGGCCAAAGAACTGCTCACCAAGCTTGTACTCGGCCTCGACCGAACAACGCTCAATACCATTCTGGAGCGGGCTTAAAAAGGAAGAGTTTCATAGCAGCAAATATTCCCCGTAAAGTGACGAGAAAGCTCTGCAGCTTGAACCGGTTGCTTTGCGGGGAGCTCCTAGTTTTTATAACCCCCAAACCCCGGATTGTCGTGCAGGCTTCGGTAGTTCGGCGCCTCTTTTGGCGGTTAATATTTGTATACGCTTTTATTTTTTTGATATTTCCCTCCATTTACCTCTTGCTTTCCATTCAGGACCTAAATCAGGAAGAAGAATTGACTCATAAATATTCCCCGTTTGGCGCAAATTGGAATCTTAGGTGCAACTATTTGGGACACTTCCTCGTCAAGAGATTGACTCCTAAAAATTAACCAATAAGAGGTGATTTGGAAAAATGAAATCCTTACGCATGCTGCTTCTGACCTTCCTCCTTCTCCTGACGGCAGCTGTCCCGGCTTGGGCCTTCTCGGATACGCAGTCCGATGAAAATGCCGCGAAAATCGATTCTCTTAAGGATGCAGGCATTATTAGCGGAGAACCCGGAGGGAAATTCAATCCGCAGGGAAGTCTCTCCTATGCCTCCGGCGTTTCAGCCATCGTCAAAGGCCTGAAATTAAACCTTGACGGCTACAAATTTATTCGGCCGCCGAAGGCGAGCGACTCTTTCCCTAACGTGAAAGATGACGCCTGGTATTCGAACGCATTCGTAATCGCCAGCGTCAATGGTCTGGGTATTCCAAAGAATGTTCAGCCAAATCAAGCCATGTCCCGCGAGGTATTCGCGCATTTGCTGTCCCAGGCGATTAACAAAACCGGAATCTATCCGACCATCCTGAAATTTACGGAAATCAAGGACGGCCCATCTATTACGCCGGCTTATTCCAGCAGTATTCAGCATCTGCTGGGTATCGGAATTTCCTTGCTGGACAAGGACGGTAATTTCCTGCCTAAAAAGGCGATCAGCCGGAGCACCTCCGCCGGGTGGCTGTTTGACAGCATTGAATATGTAAACAAAATGAAAGAATCAGAGAATGTTCCCGTTCCGGGAAAGGATCCCCTTTCGCAATACTCGGTCTCGACAGTAAAGATCAATGACAAGATTTCGGAGGTAACCATCACTGCACAGGCGCCTACTCCCGGTTACTCGCTGAAGATCAGTTCGATCCAGTTCAAAGGCGATCAGGCTGTTATTTATACCACAGTGACAAAACCTGATCCCGGCAAGATTGTGGCGCAGGTCATCACCGAAGTGAAAGTCACAACCTATATTTCGTCAGCTTTTGCACCTGTGCTGGGAAATGCCAGCGCCAAATCCGGGGTTAAATAAGCAAAGGCAAACGGCCATTTGGCCGGGCCTTGACCCTTGCTGCATTCAGCCGAGTGAGCAGCAAAGACAAAAGGCAGTCCAAAACCTGAAACCGTTTTGGACTGCCTTTTTTGTATGGACTATGGACTAACGCGCTCTATCCGGCGAATTACCTAAAGGCCTATCGATGAAGAATCCGCTGTCCGTTTCCGGCGGGCCTGGCGAAAGAAAAACAGCAGCAAAAGCAGAAACATGATGACAAGCAGCGAGCATAATGTAAAAACAGTGCGGTATCCGCTTAACCCCGCTTGTCCGGCCGCCTTCGATAAGGCCTGATTCGAAAGCAGCGCGCCTGCGGCCGCCGTGCCGAACATCATGCCCAAATTTCGCGACAAAGCGAGGAGGCTGCTGATGAGCCCCATATGGCTTGGCGGTGTGCGGCTCATCACAAGGCTGTTGTTCGGCGAGGATATCATCCCCATCGCTGCGCCCATCAGCACGATCAGCACAACGATTGCAGCCGGCGGAAATGAAGGTGACAGAAAGCCAAGCGCGGCCAGCGACGCCGCCATAACCGTCATGCCCCCGGCCATCCAAGGAAGGGGGCCATTCTTATCCGAACGGCTGCCGCTCAGCGGAGCGGACAGAATAAGTGCCAGCGGATAGCCCATCATGATCAGCCCTGTTCCCGCTGGACTGACGCCGAGCTGTGTTCGCAGAAACACAGGCAGCAGGAGCTGAACCGCAAAAGCCGACATGTAGCTTGCTATCGTAATCATAATCCCGGTATTGGAGCCGGGATCGCGGAGCAGCTCGGGTTTGATGAACGGTGTTCTATCGCCGCTCTTCCCGGCCCTTTCTTCCGCATCCCCCCATCTTGGAGACCTGCACCAAAGGGCAAATGCCGTCATCCCCGCGCAAAATAACAGTAGCAGAAGCAGAGTTGCCGGGGAGGTCCATCCCCAGCGGCTTCCTATGCTGAGCGCCGTTACCAGGCCCGTCACCGCCGCGGCAAACAGCGCCGCCCCGGTCAAATCCAGACCGGCATGACCGCTTTGCCCGTCGCGGGGAATAAGGCGCTGCGCCAGAAGCCACGCTACCGCTGCAACGGTGGCCAGAAGCCAAAAATTCAATCGCCAGGAGAACCACTCGATGAGCAAGCCGCCCAGACTGGGGCCCGCCATCGACCCTCCAGCCACAAAGGTGCTGATCAGGCCAAGCGCTTTGCCGCGCTGATGGTTCGGAAACACCGAAACGATCAGCGCCATGTTCGTTGCCTGATACATGGAAGCCCCCAGTCCCTGGACCATCCGAAAAACAACCAGCAGGCCGAAGGAAGGAGCCCACGCGCAGCAAAAAGCGCCAAGCATAAAGATGAAATATCCGGCATTGTGAATCTTTCGTTTTCCAAGCGAATCCCCAAGCTTCCCCATCACGGGCAGGCAGACCGTAATGACGAGCAGATAGACAGTAATAACCCACTGGGTTGGCCCGATGCCTGTCCCAAAGTCAGCGGCGATATCAACAAGGGCAATGTTGAACATGCCTGCCGACAGATTCGACAGAAACGCTCCGAGACAAATGATATAGGGAACTAGAAACCGCGCATGCTTCCCTGTAGTTTCCCGGTAACCGATCAGCGCAGGGCTGCCGCTTTTCGGCTGTATTCCCACGCTTGAATGACCTCTGGTGTATCTGTCACCGTACCGAAGTACTCCTCAATATTCTGGAGTGTCATTTCATGCGCTTCCCGGGAATACGAAGCACAGGCATCCTTCAGAAGAACGATATGATAATCCAGCATAAAGCCGTCGCGGGCCGTTGACTCTACACACACATTAGTGCTTACTCCCGTCACCACAAGCGTATCAATCTGAAGGGTGCGCAGTACAGAGTCCAGACGCGTATTCACAAAAGCGCTGTAGCGATGTTTGTTCACTATGAATTCCCCTTGCTCCGGCTGGACCTCGAAAAATTCCGCTCCCCAGCTCCCCGTACGGCAAACCGCCGCGGATTTCCCGGCCGACCGGGTAGCCCAGGCTTCCGAGTCCGTAGCCTCTTCATGAAAAGTCTGAATGAAGATGACCGGCACTTTCTGCTTTCTGGCTTCTGCCAGCAGCCGGTGCAAATTCGGCATCATGTCTCTGACCCCGCTGACATCTGCTCCTCCCAGGCCCAATGCCCCTTCCGGATGGCAGTAATCATTTTGAACATCGACTACCAGTACCGCGGCTCTACGGCCAAGGATCAACTCTTCCAATGTTATCATCCAGGTTCACCCCGTCAGTTCATTATTTGCCTTGATTGACAAACTGCATGTCCACCAAATTCGCATAGCTGTAATCACCGGTGAAAATTCCGGTTTTGATCATAACATCCATATCCTGGTTGACGGCTGCCTCGGAAATTCGGGCGTCCGGGCTCCACAGGTTGTCCGCATAAGCTCTGCCCAGCGCTGCCTGGACCGCTTCATCAGTAAGCGTAGGGAACTCGGCTTTCAAATCCTTCTTGGCCAGTTCCTTGTCGGACTGAACCGCTTTGAGAGCTTCCAGAATCGCGTTCGCGAATTTCTGTACCGTTTCCGGGTCCTTTTCAATCGTAGATTTCTTGACGCTAAGCACCGAATATGAGAAATCCCCCAAATCATGAAACTTGTAAAACGGCTCTTCCCACACCCCTTTGGAGATGCCGTCGCTTACTTGCGGCTCCGCTCCATTTGCGATATCGGCCGCTCCCTGCTGCACCATGGTCACTACAGTGGAAGCGTCCGCGGGCTCCAGCAGCGTCACATCCTTTTCAGGATCGAGTCCAAGGCTGATCAGGAAATAACGGGTCAGCAGATTAGGCGTTCCTCCATGCCGACCTGCCGCAATCTTTTTACCTTTGAGAAACGCCTTCAGATCCTCGGGCGAACTGCTGGCTGGTGCCATTCCCTTCTTGGCCACCAAATAGACATTCGCCCGGTTGACCACATTTGCGATCGACACGATCGGATCCGAGCTGTTTCGGCTGGCCAGCGCATTGGATTCGACTCCCCCGATCACTCCCCAGGCATCGCCGCTGACAACCGCAGTAACGTGGGCGCCTCCTGCTGCCTGTATAACCTCTACATCCAGTCCTTGTTTGGCAAAATATCCTTCACGCTGCGCTACATACAGCGGAAGATACCCGGTAGAATGCAGCGGCTCGGCGATAACGATTTTCTTGAGCTTGCCTTCCGCAGCAGCAGCGTCAACCGTCCCCGGCTCCTTTTTGCTACAAGCGGAAAGCAGACCTGCCATCATGGCGAGCACAAGCAGAAACGGTAAAATGGCTCTCTTGTTCCTCATCATACGATTCCCCTTCTCCCTTTCTTTTGGTTAAATGAGTTTCATTTACTTGACAAACCCTTTGGACAGCCATCTTTCCAGCAGGACAACGCCCCAGTACATCAACATGGAAAGCAGCGAAAGCACTACAACCCCAACCCATACCAGATTGATATCCAGAATGGTGCCTGCATACATAATCATCCGTCCTACTCCTTGACTGGAAGCGATAAATTCGCCCACGATCGCTCCTGCCAAAGCCAAAGCGATATTGATTCTAAGGCTGCTGATCATCCAGGGCATGGACCAGGGAACAACCACCTTGACGAACACCTGATGTCTTTTGGCGCCAAGGGAATACATCAGCTTTTCCATATCCGGATCTACACTTTTGACCCCGCTGTATGCGGAGAGCGCCGATACCACCACGGTCATGGAGAAGGCGAGTGCCACTTTGGAAAAAAAGCCGATGCCCAGCAAAATGACCAGCACAGGAGCAAGCGCCAGCTTGGGCAGTGCGTTGAGTATGATCAAATAAGGCTCGCTGATGCCGGCATACGATTTGGACCACCAGAAGGATAAACCCAACAGGGAACCGAACAGCGTCCCCGTTATAAAACCGATGATTGTGGACCCTGAAGTATAGGCGATATCGCGAAGCAGCGTTCCCTGCGTCATTTGCGTCCAGGTTGTCCGCAGTATGGCGCTTGGACTGCTCCAGTAGTATTTGTCTAGCCAGCCATAACGGGTAAACAGTTCCCAGACTACGAAGATCATGACCGCCACAGCCAGGCGGCCAAGCGCAATGCGGCGGGACCGTCTCTTGGCTGCCGTCTCCTCATCCTGAATAAGCGGCGCAGCTTCAGGGCGCCTTGCAGGGCCGGCTGCAGGTTCAGCCGCTTTTACGGTGTGGACGACAAAAGCATCGTGACGTGCGGTTTCCATCATCTATTCCTCCTTTGCACCTTAAGAAATTTGCTCCCGATCATCATGACCAGCCGACAATAAATCCATCAAGTGATGCTTCAGCTCCATGAACGCGGGGGAAGTCATATCCTCGGTCTTTCTCGGGCGCGGCATCGTAACCGTAATCTTTGCTTTGATCCGGCCCGGCCTTGCCGAGAACACATAAATATCGTCGGACAAGTAAATAGCCTCATCAATGTCATGGGTTACAAACAAAACCGTTTTGCCGAAATCCTCCCAAATCTGCAGCAACCAGTTCTGCATCGTAAGCCGGGTCTGTGCATCGAGAGCGCCGAAGGGCTCGTCCAGCAAAATAATATCCCGGTCATACAGCAGCGTTCTGAGCAGCGCAGCCCGCTGCCGCATGCCCCCTGACAGTTCCTTCGGGTAGTGCTTGTCAAAACCTTTTAAGCCGTATTTCTCCATCAAAGGGAGCGCCCTCTTCACGGCTTCCTTGTAAGGAACCCCTTTCACCTCCATGCCGAGGATGATATTGTCCAAAATCGTCCGCCAAGGAAGGAGCATGTCCTTCTGCAGCATGTAGCCCACATATCCGGCCTTACCGACAATGTTCTCCCCGTCAGCCAGCACCTTGCCGGAAGAAGGCGGGATCAACCCGGCAATAATGTTAAACAGCGTGGATTTGCCGCAGCCGCTCGGACCGATAATGCTGACAAAGCGCCCTTCTTCAATCTGCAGATTGGTTTCCTGCATAGCCGGGATGTCTTCGCCGTTTCGCCGAAACCATTTGCTGACACCCGAAATCTCGATTTTGTGCGTCAACCCTTTCTCCTCCTTTAAATGATGAAATGGATTTTTCTCAAAAAAAGCCAAAAAATGGTACAAAAAAATCGCCAGTCTAGTCCACTGTACGCGTATGCTCAAAGGCACCCTGCGTCAGGTCCAAACTGACGATCGATCGGCTCTCCAACAGAAGCCCGCTCAAACTGAATTTGAACGTGCTCCTTAACGGAGTTCCGATAGTTCATTCAGATAACACTCCACGTCACGCTCCAGAAAAATGATCGTACCGGACAATTCGGTCTCCGTATCATAATCTTTGAGTATAGTGACGATATTCAATTGAAACTGCTCTTCCAAAGCTTGCTTGATTTCTTGCTTGAATAACTGAAATAAAAGATGGTCCAGCTGTCGGGTGGAAAGAGGGTAGTTCGCATCCAACAGCTTCAAGACCGGTACTCTGCTGTTCTTGGAAATGATCACAATCTTATTGCCGACAAAATCAACTTTCTGCTGTTTTACACCTACGTTAAACAATTTCTGGTTTATCGTATTGTAAATCCTCAGAAGGTCCTGCTTGAATTCGCCTGCGGTTGTCATCATCCCCCACATCCCTCATGTCAGGAAATCTCCCGCAATAACGGGTGTGTTCTAGCAAACTGCTTCGTATGTGTTTTATTATAGGCAAAACACATGTTAAGTCAATAGTTTTTTCATTAAAATCCAAGGGTAAAAATCATATTGTGTAAAGTAACATGACACTTGATGGTCCATATTTTAAAGGTTGTTTGGTCGTTTGGTCAATTTGAAATAAACGGATATTTGCGAATGAACTGCGCATCTGAAATTTGCTTTAGAATAAATGCCGCAATGTCAGCGCTCCGCATCTTCATCCCTGGCATATCCGTCTCGTTCACTTTGATTTTCCCTGTGGCAGGTCCATCGGCTACGAACGGAAGTCTTACCAATGTCCAATCGGCATTGCAATTCCGAAGAATATCGAGCTCTTTGCGTTTGTCTTTCATCATCGCTGGATAGAGCAGGGGAAATATAGCTGCTCCGATCCGGTTTCCTATTGATTTGCGGTCTCCGGGCGCGTTCAAAGAACCGCCTGTAACCCCGATATACCGCTGAATTCCTGCCTCTTTCATCAACAATAAGATTTGCTGAGTAACCTGGCTGTAAATCGGAAACGGTTCTCGGTTAGGCTGACCAAAAGAATTAATGACCGCTCCGCACCCCTCAAGTGCTGCGGAAACTGCCTTTGAATCCTTGGCATCTCCCTTCACAACCTCCAACCGATCATCTGAAACAGTCACCTTCTCCGGATTCCGGACGAGCATGCGTACAGGGTACCCCTCCGCCAAAGCCTGCTTGACGATATAGCTTCCGACCTTGCCCGTCCCCCCGATGATGGCAATTTTCATTTTTTCATGTTCCATTCATATCGCTCCTTAACCGTATGTAGAAGAAATCTGGATCCTATTTCGATGCCCCGATCGGACATCCATTTACAATACCATAAATCACAGCGCCGAGAACTTTTTATTTCAACCTATTCCCTATATTTCATGACCATAAAGTGAGGCCCGCCATGGTTGTCATTACCGTCCTGTTCCTGGCGAACTCGTTTTGCATGCCTTGATGTAGCGAATAGGCTTCCAAAGAAAAAATCGCCCTTTGGGATTGGCGAGAAACGGACCATCTCCAAAGGAGCGATTGTTTGCTTCAAAACAATTTAATAATAATATCTGTTTCTTCTGCGGAACACGCGCAAATTCACAATCTGGTAAACGAGCCAGACGACAGACACGGCCAGCATCATGTCAAAGCAGACATTGAACATAAACAGATGCTTGCCGATATCGGCCTGGCCATCGCCCAGAATCGGGATCAGGAAGCTGAACAAGCCGACTAGCCCGATCAGCATCAGCAGCTCGTTCCGGATCCGGCTCGGGGTGTCCCAATAACGGATGTATTCAATGATAGCTATCAAATAATAGACGACATAGAACAGAACGATGAACAGCAGCGATCCCGGCATATACTTGCTTTTAAACTGGCTCCAGGCGCTGTAGGTGTAGTTCAATGCGCCGGCTGGCTTATTTTCGCTCTTGGTATAAGAGCCCAGATAAGACGGACGAATGCTCATGCCGTTCTCCGCGGCATATTCCATTATGGAGATCAGCCTGGACGGATGCTTCAAGTAAAAGAACAACACGTCTTTGTGCGATACCCGGTCATAGAAATCCGCTTGCAGCGAAGGATCATCCTGCTTGATCGCCGTCCCCGGCTGAAAATAGTTGGTTCCTGCCAAAACCGACAGTCTCTCGGGCAGTCCCAGCTCCTTCAGGTCGCCGTTAACGTCGGGAGAACCGTTCAGAATTCCGTAAAAAACCGTTTGGTACAGATTGATATGCTTGAGATCCTTAGGCGCCACTGCGTAGAGGATAACCGAGATCGCGCAGAGCGACACCGACAGCCACATCGTCAGCCTGCGCCATGAAAAATCATCCCTCAGCTTCATGAATCTGAGCCCGATCAGGGCAAAAGCAATGCCGACCGGAGCGTTCTGAATCTTGGATGTCGTCAGAAAGAAAACCGCGATAAAGAACAGCCAAAGCACCTTTTTGGAGGGCCGTTCCTGATGGGCAAGCCATAGCCCGAAACCGATGGAAAGCAGCATGAACACAAGCGATACCGGCTCGCCGAATAGCGAATTGAAGTAAGCCAGATAGCCGATATCATAAAATACAAGCAGCAGGCAGAGGGCCAGCACGACGGCTGCCACTCTTGAACCGTATTTATTGGCCCGGATCAGCACCCAGGTGGCCGCAAGCAGCAGCAGGCCGTACAAGGCTCCAAGCATCCGGATATCAAAGGCCGCAGGATGGAACAGGCTGCCGATCAGCCGTGCGGCGGCTACAATTAAAAGCTGTGATGAAGGATAGAATCCTCTGAAGAAAGAATCATAGGCAAAATACTGGTGGGCAAAGCCGAAGAAACGGTCTTCGTAGCTTTCGGCCCCGTCATAATAATTCAGTCCGATCGAATTCATGATCCGCAAAAAGTCGCCGTTATCGGCCACCCCTACAAAAGGCTTGGCAAAAAGTATGTATACGATCATGCATAATCCCGCCAGGACGGCAAAAGTCTCGATATTCAGCCATTTTCTCATCATGTGCCGGATCCCTCTCTTTCAGACGGCTTCGGGACTTCCGGCGCTTTGGCCGGTCCTCCCTTCACCATAAAAGTAATCTTTTTCTGCCCGATATAATTGAGCACCGTGTACAGTCCGCTGCCGATTAATGCGGCCGCATTGTCCTTGAATCGCTCGCTCACACCAGGCATGACCAGAACGACGCCTTTGTCGGCTATAAGGGCTGCCAGCCAGTAGGCTGTAAAATAGCAAACCGCCGTTATGATCATAAACTTCCAAACTGTTTGTCCGATACTCGCGCTTGAACGGAAGGTAAAGCTTTTGTTCATAAAATAGCTGTTAACCGCTCCGACCGCGTTTCCAATCAAGGTTGATGCCCAGTAGTTGAGCCCAATAGCATTTAGGCAGAGAAAAGTGACGGTCAAGCCGATAATGGTATTGATCACACCCACTATAATAAAACGGATTAATCCGCTTTGAAACAAAAGCTTCAGTTTAGCGCTCATAGGTTGTCACCTTTTCGGATTTCACGGCTGCCGCGCCTTTTGCCGGGAGATGCTGTTCAATGAGATACAGCGGTCTGCTCTTCACTTCTTTGTAAATCTTGCCGACGTATTCCCCGATCAGCCCCAAAGAGATCAGCACCATGCCGCCGATGAACCACACCGACAGCATCAGCGATGTCCAGCCGGTAACCGTATTGCCTGCCAGCTTGGAAATCAGGGCATAAATGCCGACAACCAAACTGATGCCGAAACACAAAAAACCGGACCCGGTGACGAACCGGATCGGCTCCACACTGAGCGACGTTATGCCTTCAAGCGCGAAGTTGATCATCTTCTTCAGCGGATATTTCGACTCACCCGCAAAACGCTCCAGCCGGTCGTAATAAACCTCCGTCGTCTTCAGGCCGATCAGCGGCACGAGGCCCCGAAGGAACAGATTGACCTCCCTGAATTTGGACAAATGCTCCAGCGCCGTACGGCTCATAAGCCGGTAATCCGCATGGTTGTATACCACCTTGAGTCCCATCTTCTTCATCAGCTTGTAAAAGCCGAGCGCCGAGTTCCGTTTGAACCACGTATCGGTATCGCGCTTTCTGCGCACCCCGTAAACGATCTCATACCCTTCCCTGTACTTCAGCACAAATTCACGAATAGCCCGTACATCGTCCTGCAGGTCGGCGTCGATGGAAATAACGCAGTCCGCACGGTCTTTCGCCTGCATCAGCCCGGCCAGCAGCGCATTCTGATGCCCCACATTGGCCGCCAGCTTCAGGCCGGATACCCAGGGGGACCGGTCATGCTGCTCCTCAATCAGCTCCCAGGTACGGTCGGAGCTTCCGTCATTTACAAACAGCAGAAAGCTGTCCTGAGAGATCAGCTCTTCCCTCATTAGTCCTGTCAGCACATCGCTGAGCTGCCGGACCGTCTCTTCGATGACAGGCTCCTCGTTATAGCAGGGAACGACGATTCCCAGCTTTGGTCTTTGCCGATTCATAGTGTAACCACCCATTTTCCTCACTTCCCGCTTGGTCGCATGTCGAAGCAGCCCCGGGCCTTTTGTGACAGTTCACCCGAGACTGACGAACGAAATTATATGTATTGTATCATTTTATGGGTGAGCGTTAAAGCATGGCCTTATTTGAACCTTGCTGAGCCTACGGAAAAAGAAAGCCGGAAATCCACATGCTCCCTGTATTCGCAGAAATAGCCCCATCCCGCCGGGGGACCATAGCGATGGCCGTCCCGGCAGAGCGGGGCTTATTGACTCGCTTCCTTCTACTGCTACACTTGCGTCAAAATATAAACAAGAGGCTCGGCGCCTGCCTTTGTGCCAAAGAAATACAGCCGGTTGCCGATGAAGAGCTCGTAATAACGGTGGGGCGAGGGCTCAGGCTTGCCGCGCAATCCTATCCGGATTTGCGGCGGCGCTTCATCTTCGAGGTCAAAGCGCGGCGGATCCGTCAGCTGCATCAAAAACTCCATCGGCACCGCCGAGGCGTAGGTTGCCGGCGCTTCGTCGTCGAGCAGCCAGTTCGGGCTGCCGCCGAGCTTGTTGCCGGGCGCATCCGGACTTGGCGCAGGCGAAACCAGAAGGCGCTCAAACCGGATTTTCGGTTTATATTCCCCGCGCAGCGTCCCGTCTTGGGTAGGAAAAGGCAAGATTCGAAAATTGCGCTGGTAAGCGGTCAGAAAGCCCTCCGGTATGTCAGCCCCGGCAAGTTCGCCCTCCAGCATCTCCGGTATAAGGTAGCGCTCGTCGGCGCAGCAGGTGCAGGCGAACAGCGCGATAGACCGGGACCCCCAGGCGTGGCCGTCCGGGAATGCGATCTGAAAAAAGAAAGTCAGTGGTTCGCCGCATAGCGCGCACGACGGCAGGGGGACATCTGCCGGAAGCCTCGGTATACCGCCGATAAACGATAAATCCTCCGGCACCTGATCTCCTCCGGACGGGTTCTTGTTCAACAACCAACTTGGATTCATTGCATTCGCTCCCTGCAGCAAAATTTCATCTATAATTCCAGTTTATCACACCAATCATTAGATTCCGCTAAAAATTGGCTTATCCTGTACGCTTAAGGGTTAGGGAATACGCGCGTTATCGTTTCCCCGTCGATCCGTACCTGGTACAACACCTCGTACGGTCTTGTCGACCCGCCGTCGTACTTTGGCACGACGCGGACAAAGACGTTTTTACCGGCCGCGACCTCCTCAGCGATCCGCCTTTCGAACTCGCGGTATATTCCGCGGTTGATGGTTGGATTCTGAGGGAACAGGTTGCCGGAGGTTTTCGTGCCGAGTCCGCCCAGTTTGTTTCCGATGGCATGGCCCGCGTCGTCCGTACCACGGCCAAGGAGACGGGCGAAGATGCGCGAAGCGCTGTTTGTTTCCGTTCCTGTGCCGAGATGGTGCGGTTCAAGCTTGGCGAATACGGAACGGATCTCGCCCCTGCTTCCAAGCATGGTCCTGTAGGTCAATCCGCCGGCCGTCCTGATTTCGTACCTGACGAGCCCTTTGGCGGTCGGAAGCAGCCGTGAGGCGACTATTTTGCCGAAAGGGATGCGGCTTAGCCCAAGGGTAAAGACGGCCGCAGCAGCATACTCCGGTGACATCAGACGGCGCGGATTCCGGATGATATCGGCGATTTGATGGCCGCTTGCTGCAAAACCAAAGCCTGCGGAAACCAATCCAATGGCTGACCATACGCCTAGAAAGGGAAAGGACAGGGCGAATGCGCCGGCAATGAGCGCTCCTTTTTCCAGGCCGGACAGACGATCCCACCAGTTTTGCAAGCTATCGAACAGGCAGGCGAAGCAGGTGTTCGCCTCACCTCCGGGAGTGAAGCTGCCAAACGCCGTCCAGCTTAAGACGCACAGCAGGAGGGCTGCCGCGATCGTCAAAGCTGCGTAAATGCTCTGCACCGCGAGATCGGGAAGCCGGGAACGTGCCTCGGAGTTGCCAAACTGCAGCGTCATGCCGAGCTCCCGGCGTTCGCGCAAAAACTGCAGCAAATAACCGAACTGTCTCCGGTCTTTGAGCAGCATGACCGTAATGGCGAGAAGCTCGCTTACCGGATTGATAAACGGCTCGTACCGCAGCCTCGGCAGCTCCTTGCGGATCCGGTTCAAAGCCGCATAGTCCAAGAGGAGGGCAAGGCCAAGCAGCAGCAGGAACAACGGCTTGGCCCTGTAGCCGCTGCCAAGCCAGTCATGGATACGCTCCAGCCATTTCGGGATGGACTGCATGCCGTTCCATGCGGCGTGATCGAAAATGGCCCAAAGCAGCAGGAGAAGCGGAAACAGATACGCTGCCCGCGTGAGCCGCTTGCGGTAGCGGACGGCAAATCCGATTCCGAGTGAAACGAGCGCTGTCAGCAGAGGATGGCCTGCGGTCATTTTATCCGGAGCTATGCTCTCCTCAAAGTACCCGGGAAACCAATCGAATAGGTTCCAATGGATAACCCGGCCGCCGAGCAGCGTAGAACCGTAGGGAAACATCCCGGTCGTCAGCCGCCTCGCCGTCTCTTCAAGAAACTGAAAGCCTGCCCCGGTTGCGCCTCCAATAAGCGCAAAATCGCTTAGACTGAGCGAAGTAGCTTTTCTGGAGAATAAAAGAAAAAAGACCAGCGGTAACAGCTTCAGGGATTCTTCGACGATCGGCGTCAGGAACGCCTGGCTCCATGCGTCCCTCGTTTCACCGGCGAACGCCTCCGTTATGGACTGGACGATTAAGGCATTAAGCGGGGTTATGAACCACGCGCCGACAAGGAAGAAAGAGGTGTATGATCGCCAGGTTAACGTCTTGCTTCGGCCGAGAAACCAGAACTGCAGCAGAACGTAAAACGACCACATGAACTGGTGGAACAGGGTTCGCGAATCTTTCAAATAAAACAGACTGATGACAAAAACAGCCAATAGGATCCAGGAAATAACCGCATAGAGCTGATAAACAACCGGATGTCTCCGTATCCAGCTTCCAATGGTTTGTACTGTCGTTTCCAGAAACGTTTGGATGCCGTTACGCAGTTTATACAAGGATTCCGTCAGATTCGTTCCCCCCTTCAAGACATAAATGAAACAGGTTCGGTCTATAAAATCGTTGGGCATTTTTCAGTTCCATAATATACCTTAATTTCATGAATGTTGGAATAGGCCCTAATTTCCAATTTAGCTTTCATACACTTCCATTTTTTGCTTGCGCATAAACCGTGACCACATTATACTAAACGCACAGTTTAGCTAAAGGAGGAATTACTTTGTCCAGTCAACCCGTTTCAGCCGTTGCTTCAGGTTCTTTTGTTATTGGAGGCGACTTGCCCGTCAACCGTCTTGGTTATGGTGTCATGCAGTTAACCGGACCGGGAGTTTGGGGCGATCCCAGTGATCCCGAAGAAGCCGTTCGCGTTCTTCAAAGAGCTGTGGAGCTTGGCGTTACCTTAATTGATACCGCCGACGCCTATGGTCCCTTTGTAGCAGACCTTTTGATCCGAAAAGCTCTCCATCCTTACAAGGAGAATCTCGTTATCGCCACCAAGGTAGGCCTGACACGCTCCGGCCCCAATGATTGGCGTCCGGTCGGCCGCCCGGAATATTTGCGGCAGCAGGTTGAGCTGAACTTGCGCCATCTGGGTCTGGAACGCATTGATTTGCTCCAGCTTCATCGCATCGATCCTAAAGTGCCGCTTGAAGAACAAATTGGCGAGCTCGCACTCCTCCAAAAGGAAGGAAAGATCCGCCACATCGGACTGAGCGAGGTAAGCGTAGATCAACTGCAGTCCGCAGGCAAAATCGCGCCGATCGCTTCCGTGCAAAATCTGTACAATTTGGCCAAACGCGATGCGGAGCCGGTGCTGGAATACGCCGAAGCGAACCAAATCGCTTTTATCCCCTGGTTCCCGCTCGCAACCGGCGCGCTTGCCAAATCAGGCGGACCGCTGGACGAAATCTCCGGACGTCTTGGTCTGAAGCCATCCCAGCTCGCTCTTGCCTGGCTGCTCAAACGCTCGCCGGTTATGCTGCCGATCCCTGGAACCTCCAAGGTCGCCCATTTGGAGGAAAATATTGCGGCGGCTGGAATCGAGCTTACAGGCGAGGATTTTGCGGCATTGTCAAAGCTGGTTTAAGGGGAGCGATCATAAGAAGAGCAAGGCCGTGCAGAATTGCCGGGCTCACGCCAAACATCCGCGCTGCGCCCGCACCCATGGAGCAGCGCTGTGTGCAGCCCGCGAGCTGGAGGAAGGCGGACTGCCCGCCGCAACCCTTGATGCCATCAGCGCGCGGTCCGGTGTAGGAATAGCGACGCTTGTACAAGCATTGGCCCAACCGGACCGCCACATGCGGGCAGAAGCCCTCGGCCGGCATGTGGCGGACGCTATTCCGCTTCCTGATACCGGCAGCGCCCGAGGAGACTTGACCGAGCAGCGAGCAGGCCCGCCATGTCAGCGCCTTCTATTCCAGCCATGCCGGAACCGCCTCCCGCGCAGCTCCTGCCGCCTCTGCCATCCGCTCAATTTTGTTCGCCAGTTACGGCTGATTGGTATGCTTTCACGTATTCTGCCGCCTTGTTCGCGACTAGGGAATAGTCCTGCCGTTTGACCGCTTCGCTGGTCAAGTCGGAACCGATGCCCACCGCCACAGCGCCCGCACGGACCCACTCGGCCAAATTGTCCAAAGAAACCCCGCCCGTCGGCATCAGGTTTGCCTGCGGAAACGGCCCTTTGATCGCTTTAATCATCGAGGGGGTAAAAGCATTGCCCGGAAAAAGCTTGATGATGTCGGCTCCAAGCTCCAGGGCGGTTTGAATTTCGCCCACGGTCATCGCTCCCGGCATGACAGGCACCTGATAGCGGTTACAAAGTTTCACCGTTTCAGGGTTGACAGACGGTGCGACGACGAATACTGCACCGCTCATAATCGCGGCCCGCGCCGTTTCCGGATCAAGCACTGTTCCGGCGCCGATGATGGCGCGGTTTTTTTCCTGGGCGGTGTTCCAGCTGTATTTGCGGGCCAGCTTCTCGATGGCCTCCAGGGCGTAGGGAACAGTCAGCGTAATTTCAATGACTTTAATGCCGCCTGCGATCGCCTGTTCCGCCATCTCTGCCACCTGTTCCGGCGTTTCCCCGCGCAGGACGGCGACTATGCCCTCCCGGGCAATCTGTTGCAGGATTTCAATTTTTTTCATAACCATGCAGTGCATCCCCTGTTCATAGTAATCAAAAACCTGCTAACTCCATTTAACGCTCTACATGAACTCTTCCTTCAAGAATACCTTCCACGTCCTCCCATGCCGGCAAGCCCTCCCAGTCTCCAGGCGCCTGGATGACCATCGACCCGACGAGGTTCCCCAAACGGACTGCTTCCTCATTGGATCGTCCCTGAAGCAGGCCGGCCAGAAACCCGGCGCAAAAGCCGTCACCCGCGCCAACCGGGTCAACGACTTCCCTCACCGGAAAATAAGGCACTTCCGACAAAACACCCTTATGGAGCAAATAAGTGGCTTGTTCCCCGCCCTTGATGACGCTCATACCGGGCAGTTTGTTCAGCTCAGGCAGCATCTCTGCCAGCGATTCTTTTTGGTAAAGCAGCCGCAGCTCATCCAGCCCGGGCAGGAAATAGTCAGCCTGTTCCGCGATTGCCAGCAGCGTTGGCCTGGCTTCATCGATGCTCCAGAGCTTGAGCCTGAGATTCGGATCGAAGCTGACCTTGGTCCCGTGCTTCTTCGCCAGCGCAACAGCCTGGAACGCCGTATCTTTGCAAGAGGGGCTCAGCGCAGTCGTGATCCCGGTAATGTGCAAAATTTGCGCGCCAGCAATATACGCTTCGTTCAAATGTTCCGGCTGCATGCCGCTCGCTGCAGAATGCCGACGGTAGTAGTACACCGAGCTTTTGCCAAAGGCCTTCTCCCGCAGCATGAGTCCGGTAGGCGTATCGTCCGCGAACCAGACGCCCGATACGTCAACGCCTTCTCCCCGGATCGCCTTGAAGATGCGCCGGCCCAGCGGGTCGCTGCCCAGCCTGCCGAACCAGCCCGCCCGGCGGCCAAGCCGGGCAAGCCCGATCGCCACATTGCTCTCCGCTCCTCCAAAAGACATTTCAAGACCGGAACTGTACTCGAGCCCCTTTTGGTCCGCGCATATCACTAACCCCATCGATTCTCCGAACGTCACCACCTCGGGTGCGATTGGAACGATTGAAACACTGGGGGATCCAGGCACCATACTCATCCGCTCCTTTCAGAAATCAGCGTTTTAAATCCATAAACAAATAAAAGAACGTTTATTTATGTTTGTTTTAGTATTAACTATTGATTTATGCACCAAAAAGTTTTAAGTTGTACCTATATGAACCTAAATTGATTGATAAAAAGGAGAATGCTGCATGGAAATCCGTTATGCCTCCAATCCGAATGAAGTCAAGCGGTTTGATACCGAACGGTTGCGTGAGGAATTTGTGATTGAGTCTCTTTTTGTCCAGGATGAGCTGACCCTCGTTTATTCTCACGTCGACCGGTTTATCGTGGGAGGCGTTGTTCCCGTGAATCAAGCGGTCGCGCTCGAGGCGGACCCGAAGGAAATCGGGGCGGCTACCTTCCTGGAGCGCCGGGAAATCGGCATTATCAACATTGGCGGCCAAGGAACGGTGAGCGTAGACGGCACGGACTACACCTTGGATTCGAAGGAGTGCCTGTATGTTGGGCAAGGTGCGAAAGAGGTTCTGTTTAAAAGCACAAATCCTGCGGCGCCGGCCAAATTTTACTTGAACTCCACCCCTGCTCACAAAACCTACCCAACCGTGAGAACAAGCCCATCGGATGCTTTCAACGTTCATTTGGGTGCGATTGACAACTCCAATGAGCGAACCATTTATCGTTATATTCATGAACAAGGGATTCAAAGCTGCCAGCTCGTCATGGGCATGACCGAGCTTAAGAAAGGCAACATGTGGAACACCATGCCAGCGCATACGCATAACCGCCGGTCCGAAGTATACCTGTACTTCAACGTTCCCGAGGACAGCGTCGTGTTCCATCTGATGGGCGAGCCTCAGGAAACCCGGCATGTGGTGATGCGCAATGAGCAGGCCGTCATTTCGCCAAGCTGGTCCATTCACAGCGGTGTAGGCACCAGCAATTATATTTTTATTTGGGGGATGGCCGGTGAGAACCAGGTGTTCGAGGATATGGACGGGGTGGCTATGAAGGAGCTAAAATAAATAGCAACACACTGATATAGAACGGATGAAACGGATATGAACCCTTTACGCAGATACGAGAAAATTATGGAAGCCTTATTGACCGAAAAGGAAGTGACTGTCGCAAAGCTCAGCGAGCGGCTTCAGGTAACAGGCAAGACGATTCGCGAGGATTTGACGAAGCTTGAGGAGCAGGGATTGGTGCTGCGCGTCCATGGAGGTGCGGTGCTGGCCAACAGCGACCAGTTCGGCATTCTTCCCGGAAAGGAGCCTTTAGTCAAGCATGCGGAAGAGAAATCCGAAATTGCCGAAACGGCCATCCGGTTCATTTTCGCGAACGATATCATTGCCCTGGACGGGGGATCCACAACGCTCGAAATTGCCCGGCGGCTGGGAAACAGCCCGATCACCGTCATCACGAATGACGTCTACATCATCTCCGAGCTGGCGCCTATGGAGAACGTTCGGCTCGTTGTCCCCGGCGGCTACCGGGTCCGCAACATGCTGGCCGGTCCTGAAGCCGTCTCTTATATTCGGAACCTGAATATTCAGAAAGCGTTCATTTCCGCAACCGGAGTTCATCCGGAGCACGGATTATCTGTATACACCGGCGATTTAATCGACTTTAAACGCGCTTTGATCGAGACTTCGCGCGAAAGCTTTGCCGTCGTAGACCACCACAAATTCGGACACAGCGCCTTGCGTACCTTTGCCCCTCTGTCTGAAATGACGGCCATCATCACAGATCGGGCCCTTCCGTCAGAAACGGCTGAGCAGTTTCGTAAGGCCGGAATCCGTCTTGAACAGTAATGCAGCAATGCCGCAAATAAACTGCCCTTAAACCTATAAATAAGGAGAATAGATATGAAATGTTTTGATCTTACCGGAAAAACAGCC
The DNA here is from genome assembly GCF_019904135.1 of Paenibacillus caui. GTDB lineage: Bacteria > Bacillota > Bacilli > Paenibacillales > Paenibacillaceae > Fontibacillus > Fontibacillus caui. Next base: position 121,639 of record NZ_JAIOGQ010000008.1, read on the forward strand.
CTGGTGACCGGAGCTTCCGGCGGGCTGGGCCAGGGCATCGCTTTGGGACTCGCCGAAGCCGGAGCCGACATTGTTGCGGTCTCCCTGTCCAGCAGCGAGGAAACGGTTAAGGGCGTGACCGCCCTGGGACGAAAAGCGGCCGAAATCTCCGTCGATCTCAGTCAGGCCAACCAATTGGAAAGCGTATTCAAAGAGGGCCTAGAGCTGACGGGCCGCATTGACATTCTGGTAAATAACGCGGGCATTATCCGCCGCACGCCCGCTGCAGAACACAGCAGCCAGGATTGGTACGATGTCCTCGACATCAACCTGAATACGGTGTTCCTGCTCTCCCAACTGGCGGGCAAGCATATGATTTCAAGAGGAAGCGGCAAAATTATCAATATTGCCTCCATGCTTTCTTTTCAAGGCGGGATCAACGTTCCGGGTTATACAGCAAGCAAGCATGGCGTCGCCGGTCTCACCAAAGCCTTCGCCAATGAATGGGCAAGCAAAGGGATTCAGGTCAACGCCCTGGCTCCGGGCTACATGGTCACCGACAACACGGCGCCGATCCGGAAGGATGAGCAGCGCACCCAGTCCATTACGGACCGGATTCCGGCCGGCCGCTGGGGAACCCCGGAAGATTTGAAAGGTCCCGCTGTCTTCCTCGCTTCTGCCGCATCCGATTATTTGAACGGACATATTTTATGCGTAGACGGCGGCTGGATGGCAAGATAAATATAGTCCCGAAAAAATAAAACGATATACCGCCATTCCAACCGGCGTAGGCCCACCGCTTGCTAAAGCATATGGGATTTTCGATAAACCGACGGGTTAATTCCGTATGCTTTCTTAAAGCTCTTGCTCAAATGGTGTTCATCCGTAAACCCGCAGCGTTCCGCAATGTCGGCCAGTGTCAAATTCGTCTGGACGAGAAATTGCTGTACCTTTTCCATCCTGATCCGGTGCACGTACTCACTTGGAGTCATCTGAAATTCTTTCTTGAATATCCGGAACAATTGCACCTGGCTGATCCCTATTTCCCGGGCCACTGCTTTCACCGCAGGGCCCTTTTCCAGCTTCTGCTCAAGCAAACGGACGGCGCGTTGAAGAAACGGATTTTCGCTGAACAAGCTCGTCTGCGGCTGACGGCGATTCTCCATGACGTATAAAAGCCAAAGATCCCGCAGCAGATGCTTCTTATACTGCAAGGCCGTTCTGCTGCCGGAATGATCCGTCTCCCGAAATAGCGCCAGAGTCGAGTTGAAGCGCCGCGTGTTGATCAGACGGATTTTTCCGTCCTCTGCTATTTCCTCTAGGGATGAAGGACCCCCGCCGCTCCAATCAAAACCGATAAAATGAAAGCTTAAGAAGGATGTATCGCGATAAAACGTTGTTTCGGGAGGACATAGGATCATGTCTCCCTTAATGGCCTTTCCGATCATGCTGCCCATCCTGAACGTGAATTCGCCTTCATCCACGATAAAGCAGCTCCAATGCGTATATTTATCATACTCCTTCATGAATTGCTTGGCGCCTTCTACGTACACATGAAACAAGAGCTCCGGCTCCCAGTCCTCCATGGCTTGCCTCCACATCTGAAATTATTTACAAGTATAACGATAAATTTATACATTATCAAAGTAATATTGATACTTTACAATGAAGTCAACAATGAAGTCAAACTACAAGGAGGCTAAAAAATATGACTGTAAGCCCATTGAATATTTCAGGGGTTATCCCCCATTTGACGGCAACTGCAGGCATTGAAGGAGCACGTACCGAAACCGGGATCGGCGCTGTCATGCCATGGGCTAACAAGCTTTGGTTCATCACTTATGTTGCACACAAATCGTATACGGGCAGCGGGACCGGATTGTTTGAAGTCAACAACGATTTTAAAATCGTCAAAAGACCTGAAAGCGTTGTCGGAACTTATGCGAACCGGATGATACATGCAGGTTCGAGCCAACTGATGATCGGCCCGCACCTGATCGATATCGAGGGCAAGGTTCGGACCGTTCCGGATTTGGTCGACCATCGCCTGACCGCCTGCATGACCCATCTGACCCATCCGGACGAAATGCTGTATGTGCTTACTATGGAAGGTCTGCTGTTCGAGACGAACGTGTATACTCTCGAGACGACGCTTTTGTTCGATTTGCTTAAAGAGCTTCATGTATCCGAGAAATGCTATCCGCACTTCAAAGGCGGCTGGACGAAAGACGGACGTGTCGTGATTGCCAACAATACTTATGATGAAGAAGAATTTCTGGGCAACAAAAGCGACGGAAGATTAGCCGAATGGGACGGGGAATGCTGGACGGTTCTGGAAGAGAATCCGTTTTGCGAGGTCGCTTCGTCGGGCCTAAGTCCTTTATTCGCCACCGGTTTCGACAAGTCGTCCGCTATTTTAAGAGTGTTCACCAAAGGCGAATGGTCCACTTACCGCTTGCCTAAGGCGACGCAAGCCATGGACCACATGTGGTTCACCGAATGGCCGCGCATCCGTGAAGTCGAGACAGAGCGGCTGCTGATGAATTTCCACGGAATGTTTTACGAGCTGTCTCATAACGCTTTCGGCGGCAAAGTGTGGGGGGTTAGGCCGATCAGCACCCATTTGCGGATGATTCCGGATTTCTGCTCGTGGCGCGGGTTGCTCGTGCTGGCAGGCAATCAGGTAACTCCGATTGGCGACACCAATTTGCTGGCCGGACAGCCGCAGTCGAATTTATGGTTCGGCAAAACCGACGATCTCTGGAATTTCGGAAAACCATCCGGTTGGGGCGGCCCATGGTGGGAAGAAGAAGTCAAGGCTTGGGTACCTTCCGATCCTTATTTAATGACCGGCTTTGAGCATAAGGTTCTGCATCTTACACATGAAGCGGAATGCGAGGTCTCCTTTGAAGTTCAGGTCGATTTCCTCGGCAACGGCACCTGGAAGCCTTATAAGAAAATTCAGGTTCCCCCTGGGGGATACAGCCATCACGAGTTCCCTACAGGATTCAGCGCTCACTGGGTACGAATTGTACCGAGCAAAGACTGTAAAGCGAGCGCGCATTTGATCTACACGTAAGGCCAATCGCGGACAGACTCCAGATCAGGAGCCTGTCCGCTTTTCATTCCCTCCCGAACAAGCATTGACGGATAGAATATCCAGTAATATCATATAAGGATTGTAAAAATCGTTTCTATTAAGAAAAGATTAGACGATGCATGTATGGAAAATAAGATGAAGCGTAGTAAGGAGACTGAAGCAATGTCTGAGAACCACGAAAATTCAGGACCTTTTGAGGGCAGCAGCCGCCGCAATCTGCAGGCCGACTGCGAGAATTGCTTCGGCTTGTGCTGTGTCGCGCTCCCCTTCGCTGCTTCGGCGGACTTCGCGATTGACAAAGCTGCCGGGCAGCCCTGCCAAAACCTGCAATCGGACTTCCGCTGCGGTGTTCACAGCAGCCTCAGGAAGTTGGGCTTTCGAGGTTGCACGGTATATGACTGCTTCGGCGCGGGACAACAGGTTTCCAAGGTAACCTTCGGCGGACGCGACTGGCGGCAAAACCCGGGATCCGCAAAACAAATGTATGAAGTGTTCACGATCATGTGGCAGCTCCATGAGCTCCTCTGGTATCTGACCGAAGCGCTAACTCTTCAACCCGCACGAATGATTCACGGTGAGCTCCGCTTGGCGCTCGAAGAGACGCAGCGCCTCACTCGCCTTGATCCAGATTCCCTCATGGAACTGAACGTGGCTGCACACCGGGCAGAGGTCAATGCCCTGCTCCTGCGGGCCAGCGAACTCGTGCGAGCCGAAGCCCTTCGCTCGCAGAAGGAACATTCAGGCCGCCGGAAGACCTACGGCCGAGGGGCCGATCTGATCGGCGCAAAGCTGAGAGGGGCCAACCTTAGCGGAGCCAATTTGAGAGGAGCCTATCTGATTGCCGCTGATCTCAGAGGCGCCGACCTGAGAGTGGCCGACCTCATCGGGGCTGACTTTCGGGATGCAGACCTTAGAGGCGCCGACCTCAGGGGAAGTATTTTCCTCACCCAAGCGCAGATCAATTCGGCAAAGGGAGATGCCGCCACAAAGCTGCCGCCTGCACTCACTCGTCCAACGCACTGGTCCGAATTTGGAGCATAAAGCGAGCAGACAAAAAGCACCTTGAGCATTCGCGGGCATGCTCAGGGTGCCTGCCGGCCCTGCCCTATAAGATTTACGTTCCTTGAACGATCTCTTTGGGACTCAAAGGAATTTCGATTTGGAACGTTGTTGTTTCGCCGCCGCTTTCCAACAGGATAAAGCCGCCATAGCTCTCTGTAATTTTTTTGACGATGAAAAGTCCTAATCCGCTGTTGTTTGTTTTGGGCTTTGTAGAAAATCCGTGTTCAAAAATGCGCTCCCTTATCTGCTCCGGAATGGGTTCGCCATTATTCAACACCTGGATGGTAAGCGCTTTGTGTTCAACACGAGCAATTACCTTTACCTTACGGTTAATCTCATCGAGGTCCTGTACCGCATAAAAAGCGTTGTCAATCAGGTTTCCGGTGATCCGAACCAGGTTGGTAATTTTCATGATGTCCAGATTCAATTGGTCAAAACCTTTAAAATGATATTCAAAGTTGATTTTGCGCTCCAGGGCTTGCGCGGCTTTGGCTTGGATTAAACCGCTAAATGCAGGAATATGGATATCGATAATATCATTGAGCGATTTGTTGATATGGGAGAGGCTGCGGAGGTACTCTTCGAGCTCATTGTATTTTTTAATGCTCGCAAGCCCTGACAAAGCAAAAATATGATTGATGAAATCATGGCGGTATTCCTTAACCGTCTTGAACAAGCTTTCAATATTTTGCAGGTACATGCTTTGAACATCATCTACGATCTTGCTTTGTTTTCGGATATAACGACCGACCGCAGTCAGCATGAGGCCCCCAAACACCAAAATGGCGAGGGCAACGACAGATATTCTGATTTCTCTATGGATCAGATCGGAGGTCATTTTTTTCATATCGGAAGTCACAATGACAAGCATTCGGTCAAACCCTTTGTTCACATTGTCCTTTAAGCTGATGGGCGAATACGTCCTCAAAACCGATTTCCCGTTAATGGTCATCACTTTATGGACCCTCTCCATCTTTGAAAATGCTTCTTTTGCCAATGTCAAATCTTCCGGAGAAGTATACGTGTACTTACCATAAAGCAGCTTTCGTTCCGAATGCCATTCGGGATTGTTCGGATTGGGAGCTTTCCACTCTCCCTGCAAAATTTTATCGTTGAGTACGCCGATTTCCAAAATAAAGGGATTACTTTTCTTCTGGTCTTCAATATTAAACTCTACACCGGCTTGATCATGAAATCGCTTGATAATGTCCTCCGAGATGTAGGGATCAATTAAATAGTCCGTGGTGCCGTCATTGTAATAACCCCATTTGCTGATCCTGGTAGTATCCGAAGAGGAGGTGTCGTATGGACCTGCCCAAAAATGGGGCAAGTTTTCGCCAAAATTTTTAATAGGCGTGGCATCATGCTTCTCCATCAGCTCTTTAAACACAACATTCCATTTTCCGCCGCCCCAGGTTTCCGTGGTCAATCCGATTTCTTTGGGATCGCTTGACTTCACTCCTATAAAACGGTCTTCCTCTTTCAAATACTTGAACAGCGTCAAGCCTTCAATCCCCAATTGGCGACTTACTTCCCTGAGCTGTTCATTCGTAACATCATTCAGCTTGTGAGGCAGTCGATTTTGAGCCGCTATGGCAGCTAGGCGCAGTTTGTCGGACAATGTTTCCTCGAACAGCATTTCCCCCTTCTGAGTAATTTCCAGGGAGGATTTAATATGGGAAGTCATGAATTCTATGCTTTGCTTCTGGCCGTCCAGCAGCGTGTTTCGCATTGTATAGTAGTACATGCCGTTTAAAAAGACTAAAAGAAGACCCATAACCAATATGTATAATACCATCAGTTTCCTGAATTCTATCTTCATACGAGTAAACGTTCCTCTCTCCATAGTCAACTAATCTTACTTCTCCATTTGTCGACAAAATTCCTCCATTTGTGCCCGCAGTCGCATCATTCCGCCTTTTTTTTCTGGTACTTCAGGAATAGTATAGCAGGAATAGTATAGTATAATCAGGAAATAATTTTCTATAATAAAAAATAGCCGATACCGAGGCAAATGCGGTACCAGCTGCTGATGACATCATTCAATTGCACGATCTCTCTTTTTTAACTCAAAAGGTAACGGACTAACCATCCAATCATGACTCCGATGATAACAGAAGGAAGAAACATCTTTATGATTCTGATGGCTACTGCTGCGGAAAGACAACCTATAAGAACCGGAAGTGAAATAGCGAGCTGGCCAGCCGAGGGAACCAGGATTTGTTTGATGATCAATGCCGTTATAATGCCAATCGGCACATAATTAAAATATGAACGCAAGGAAGGACTCATCTCACGTCCTGCCATGAACTCAACGCCGAAGATACGCGATAGATAAGTGGAAACGGAAAGCAAGCCGATTAGAAACCAAGATTTAAGCATTTAGGGATCTCCTCTTCAAATAAAGACCTGCCAGCGGCGCTAAAACACCAGTGATCATGATCGTAAACTCATTGCCCGGCATGAAATATTCGAACCCAATCGCGATCACGGCAGCAGCGAGCGCGGTTGCAATTACCGGTTTTTCCTTTAGAGAAGGGATGAGAAGTGCTGCAAACGTAATCGGAAAAGCCAAATCTAACCCCCATTTTTGAGGGTCTGCCTGGTTTCCAACCAGCGCTCCAATGAGCGAAGAAATAATCCAAGCCAAATAGAAAACACCGGCAACGATTCCGAAATAAAGAGGGTCCGGACCATATTTTTTAAACCTTGAGCTGCCCAAAACAAAAGGTTCATCCGATACACCAAAAGACAGCAGCCATCTCCACTTCTTCGCAGGGGCTAGCCCCTCTGCAAGAGCAGCTCCGTACAACAAATTACGCAAATTTAATAAAATCGAGGTAAAAAGGACGCTGGCCGGGCTTGCGCCGGACGCTAGCATGCCGACAGCTACAATTTGTACAGCCCCGGAGAATACCAGCAAGGACATGGCGACAGAAGCCGCCAAACTAAAATCGGCCTCTGTCGCGAGTACCCCATAAGATAAGCCATATGCTGCAATGGCAAAGGCTAGCGGTAAAGCTTCTAAAATACCGGTTTTGATCGTTCTTTTTACATCATCCATCTCAGTTCAACCTCCTTATTTCTAAGAATCTAAAGACAGTACTCGCAAACATGAAAAAGCAAAAAAAGTTAACCAGTGAAGTGTAAATTAAACAGCGATCTGATAAAATAAAGTTAACTTTCAGATTATTATAATATAAAACCACACTTGATTTGTATATTATAATTTACTTTTCATATATTTTAATGTACAAAACCTTATTCAGAATAGGTCTTTGGATCGAAGGAGGATAAAATGAACATCGAAAAACCGTTGGAAGAAGGGGAAGTGGGGAAACGGATCGGCGCTAACCTGCGGCAGTTCCGGGTGAATAAAGGAATCAGCCTTGAGGCCTTGGCCAAACAAATCGGGGTCAGTAAACTGACATTGAGCAACATCGAACGTGGAGAAGCGAATCCTACATTATCTGTGATCTGGAAAATCGCAAATGGGCTAACCATCCCGATCACCGCATTGCTTTCTATCGAATCTGATGTTTCCATTGCCCGTAAAAAGGATGGGCTCAAGCTTATCAGTTCAGACAACGTGTTTGTTGCCGAGCCCTTGTTTCACTCCCATGGCTTTATGGAGCTTTATCGGGGATACCTGCAGCCTGGAGGGGAATATCTTTCGGAAGCGCACCAGACAGGTGTGGTGGAATTTGTTACCGTAATGTCCGGCCAATTGACGGTAGAAATAAACGGCGATACTTATCACTTAGAGGAGTACGATTCCATCCGTTTTAAAGGGGATCGTCCCCATAAGTACGCCAACCCCACCTCCTCCTTAGCCATTTTACACTTTGTCATTTCTTATAATAATTTTTAAGATCTATTACCGAAAAATTTAAAATTTATTTCAGAGAGGTACATTTATGAAAAAAGCTGTAGCAATCGCAATTTCGCTAATTTTATTAATGGTAATGGTTGCCCCACCACATATTGTAGAATCGGCTAGCGCAGCAATAAAAACAAAAGTGTATACTTATAAAGGTCAACAATATATCCAAATTTCCGGCGGCAATAAAACGGCAACAGATAAAATCAATAAAATTTTGAAAACACATGCAGTAAAAGCAGCCGTATCAAACAATGAAGCGAAAAAGACGGATAAAACAGGATATTTCAAAACTACGGCAAGCACCAAGTTCAACAATGGCAAAATATTATCTGTCGTTTACAGTGACTATCTATATGCAGGTGGAGCACATGGAATGTTAGCTTCAGTTTCTTATAACTTTGATGTAAATTCAGGAAAGCAAATTAAACTACAAGACATTGTTGCTAAGGAGTACCAGCAGTTCAATCTTGAAAATGCATTATCCGCAGAGCTTGCCAAAAAATATGCCGCAGGTGAAAATGTATATCCCGACAGCGCATCTACGTTTAAATTTAATATCAACCAAAGCTTTTATTATTACGACAAGGGCATTGTTTACAGATTTGAGCCGTACGAAGTTGCACCCTATTCAGAAGGATTCGTAGACATTAAAGTGCCTTTTGAAACCATTAATAAAGAAACTGAAGAAGATCCGGTTACTTTACCTAATAAAAACAATATTGCCGATTCAATCAAACAGGACCCTCTTTATGCCGAAACAACTATAAAAGGCAAATTTACGGGGTTTGAGAAAGGAACAGTCTTTGAATTAGCAAACGGAGACAAATGGAAGCAGATTAGCGACCAAAGTACAACAGCAAATCTGACGAATCCTGAAGTCATTATTTTTCCGTTCGAAGGAGATGTCTTTTTGGTGATTCAAGGCCAGAAAGTAATGCCTGTAATTGAAAAAGTGGAGTAACCTAACTAAAAATGAACACGGCGTGGCAATGGTCAATGTTAAAGCATAAAATGGGTAGCCGTTTCGATGGCTACCCTAAAATTATTTTGATCCCATATCAAAAGTATTTAAGACGTACCTCTTACTTCTTCTTATAAAACTCATGATACAACTTCATGAGCGCCCTTTTCTCTATCCGCGACACATAGCTCCGGCTGATGCCCAGCTCCTTGGCAATCTCCCGTTGGGTCCGCTCCTCTCCGCCGTGCTCTAGTCCAAAACGCCCTTTGATCACTTCCTGTTCCCGTTCGTCCAGGATATCGAGATTTTGATAAATTTTGCTTTTCTCCATTTTAAGCTCTACATGATCGGCCACGTTGTCCGTTTCGCTGCCGAGAATATCAATAAGGGTAATTTCATTCCCTTCTTTGTCCGTTCCGATCGGATCGTGCAGGGAGACATCCTTGCGGGTTTTCTTGAGGGACCTTAAGTGCATCAGGATTTCATTTTCAATACAACGTGCGGCGAAGGTAGCCAGCTTGGTTCCTTTTCCAAGCCGGTAGCTCTCAATCGCCTTGATCAGGCCGATCGTACCGATGGAGATCAGATCCTCCAGATCCTCGCCGGTGTTGTCAAATTTCTTCACAATATGAGCCACAAGCCGCAGGTTGTGCTCGATCAGCAAATTTCGGCTCACCGGGTCGCCTTCGGCCATACGCTTCAGGTGTTCGGTTTCCTCCTCCTCCGTTAGTGGCTGGGGGAACGCATTATTTTTCACGTAAGAGACAAGCAGGGTCAACTGTTTGATGAATAAGGCAATCGCGCTGAACAGTCCGGGCAATGCTGACACCTCCTGAAGAAATGAGCGATATCGCTTCGGTCTGTTCATTTTATGTGGGCGATGGCCTACGCGTGCCTGTACGCTGTGAAAAAGAAGCCGACTTGAGACAACTGTCGCCAAGTTTGCCCTAAACTACAAAAATAAGCATGTTGGGGAGCTACTAAAATATAAACCATTGCCGAAAAGGTTCTATCAAGAGCGCCTGAATCCCCTCCTTTCTCATTACTTTTCGTACAACTGTTCCCAATGCCCCAGCTGCTCTTTGAACTTTTCTCTGATGGATACAGGTTCCAATATCTCCGCTGAAGGACCGTCACTGCGCGAATCGTTTTCTTTGCTATAATCGATAGCATAATTGTGAGCAAAAAGTTCTCACTATTGTCCCGATAAACCGGAGTCCCCATTTGAATCATATCCGCGACATTTTCCAATGTATCGTAACGCTTCCTGCTTTCTTTCACATGAGTTGCCATCACTTTGTCATAGGCGGAATCTTCAATGCCAAACTTAATTGGGGCTTGCTCAACGATTTTTTTGCAAGACTAACCCACGAATAGCGGCCTTAGCATGACGATTCTGAAAAAATGTACAAAAAGAGCCCGTAATCTGCGCTCCAGATTCATCACCATGAACTGGAGGGCGATTACTGTCATGCTGGATGCGGCTCCCCTTTACTCGGATAAGGCCCAGACCAAACCGCCGCTTCCCTTTTCCGAACTTGCCTTCAATTGCATTGCGTTCTGCAGCATTAAAACGTTCCTGCTTCCGGCCTGCCACCTGGCTCTCTGCGGTTGGACTGCCCAGCGCGGGGCCACTTAGTCGGATTCCTAAGATTTTGTAAATTTTTGATTCTCCCGGTTGCGGTAGATTATATCGGCCAAAACTATACTGCTCCCAAACGGGCGCGAAATGCGTCAGGAGCGAGGTGGTGAAAGGGTTCTTTATCCGCGTATCCGTTATAACCGAGGAAGTACTGGAGATATGGGTTATCCATGATCTGCAAAGTGTCTCCCTATCACTTAAACCCAAACGTTCTTTGATCAGCAGGGAGCCGAGCGCCTATTTGCCCCACCATTGGAGACCCTTAGGTCTGGACATACTTCTCCTCAGCTTTGTCCCAAGAGACGAGCTTGGTCAATTGTACGCATCGATTGTTGGGGTTTAATTTCCCGCCAAAAGGAAGGTAAAAGTTTTCGAGAAGATCGGGTATGTTTTCGCTTCGATGAAACACGGTGAGTACCTCCATCTGCAAGAGTTTTGGTTCGATTTCCGGTATTTCCTTGCAGATGAATTTGACAAAAGCAGCTACAATTCTTTTTTTGTGGCAGTTAAGGATTTGGATTGTTCAGCAAGCCCTAAGTATTGGCCGCACTCAACCATGAATATTTTAATAAAAATACTTTAAGATCCTAAATAATTAATACACGTAATCAAAATATGAGCAATTCCAAAAATAGCACACGGAACGAGGAGAACATAGTTTTTCATCCAAAGTCCAACAAAAAAGAAATACAAAGGCGGCATGGAAGCAATTTCTAGGATGAGTAACCACGGAGCAACTACCCCATTATAATAGAAAATCCATGAAATATAATAGAATGCCAAAAACAGAATCGCCAGTCCAATATAATAGTTACTGCTTCTTCCTTCGCCTTTGCTTATCAGAACAACCATCAGAATAACCGTTATCATTCCAAACAATCCCTCTATAATATTCAGTATATTATAGGCAGAACTGTTTTTTGTAAGCACATTATTTGCTGGAGGTACAAGCTTCCAAATTATATTAGGAAGCAGCTGTAATGCGTATAACAAAAGACCCATCAGGGAAAATTGCAATCCATAATCTTTCATAATTTTCCTCCAAATACTTTTATTATAATAATCATACCATATTTTAAAGTGTTTACTTAAACAACATAGTGATCGATCATGTTGGCCGTAATGTGATTTACGAACTGATCAAAACCAGCAGTGTTCCTCATACTAAGATTGGGGTCACCGCCTTGCAAGATAGAAAGACACCCCTTCGATTGGTAAAGAGTCTCAAGCTTCTACTACCACACTGAAGAGGTGTCTTCTCTCATGATAAAATGAACAACCCGATCTGAATCTACTACCAAGAGAATTTAAGTCCGCGTTTCAAGAACTGAAAGTCCTGAATATCTGCATCAAGTCCGATTTCGTAAGCGATTTGGCTTTAGCTTCACCCAACTGTTCCAACTCTTCTTCGTTCTTTTGTTTCATCAGAAAGTCAACTGTTTGATGAATAAGGCAATCGCGCTGAATAGTCCGAGCAATGCTGACATCTCCTGAAGAAATGAGCGATATCGCTTCGGTCTGTTCATTTTATGTGGGCGATGGCCGTGCCTGTACGCTGTGAAAAAGAAAAAAGCCTGCAATTACAAGGAACACCCCACCCCTTTCAACGGTGAACCCCCAGCATACGATAGATCTCTTTCTCCAGCTCATCGGGCGGATTATATTTCTGCATGCAGCGGTTGAATGCCGATAATTCTTCTTTCCTGTTATCCTGCAAAATATCTCTAAGACTTTTTATAGCTTGATTCGAACGGATCTTGGTTGTTCTTATTCCAATGTTGTGATATTCGATTCGTGCTGCATAATCAAACTGATCGTAGTCATGAGGAATGACTAAACAGGGCTTCAAATATTGAATACAGTTATAAGTGATGCCGCATCCGCCATGATGAATGACAGCATCAAACTGATCTAAATATTGGCTGTAGGGTACATATTCAAAAGCAACCACGTTATGATCGCGGTAAACCCACTCGCTGCTCCTATGATGAGGTCTGCCATACGAAACTACAAAGAGCACCTCAGGAAAACGGGCAGCTAGAAATTGAACGTCATTTACCAATTTTTGTTTGGCCCACTCCAAATGCGTTCCTAAACTGACCAGAACCGATTGATTGTATTCATGAAAAGGCATTTTTAAATCTATAGAAGGTTCAGGCGAACAGCAGCATGCTCCAATAAAGCGGAATGAACTTGGCCAATCTCTCTCAAATTCGAACTCTTCGATCCCTAAACCTAATATAGACTGTGATGAGTAGGCTCGTTCAGTCCCATCTTCTCTATATATTCTGTAGTTTAAATGTTCCAGCTCATCTCTGCACAAAAACTGAACGGCTTGTTTGAAGGCGTGAACCATCCTTCGGCCAACCGCATTCCTTATTTTATGTGACCAAGACTTCCCATACCGGAGTCCGCCTAAATAACTTGGTGTACCCATTCGAGTTTCAATCGCAAAGGGAGTTGGGATGGTTGTGATCCATGGGATGCTCATTTCTTCACACACCATTCCTGCCGGTACGGCCACAAAATCAGCGACTACAAGATCGGTATGATTGTCCTTTAACAGAACCTCGAGTTCTTGCTTTAAAGTCGGGATGAGGGCTAAATTCTCTTTTAGCTGTTTCAGCAATAGAAAGAAATTACTTTTTACAGGTTTATCGGTATTTGAAATATTCTCCATCGCATCAGGTTGTCCGGGCAGTATAGGTACAGCTTCAAAGCCTAAGCTTTTTAATAAATCAATCTTTTGAGTCCCCGTAATAAATCTGATATCAAAATTTTTGTTTTGAAGCGGCAGCGCCAGTTCAATTAATGGATTTAAATGCCCGCTATAAGGAGGAGCGATAAAGTCGATTTTAATGTTCATTGTCCAAAACACCGCCTAATGCATCAATCAGCTCTTGACACCCGCAATATTCGAAATGATTGCAAGATACCCAGTAGTCAACAGGCTGCCGGTCAAAACATTGGGAAACCCAGTCCTTATATCCCTTAAAAACAACCAGTTTAAATCGATCCTCACGAAACCTTCCAATGGTTACCGGTCCAAGCGCAATGACGGTAATCTTCAGCTCTTGATAGAGCGTCATAAAAGGAAGCGCTGCTTTAAGCATATGTAATCCGGAGCTTTGACAGATGACAACAATCTCCCGGTTACCATCGAAAATCGGCTGCAGATGCTTCGCTATAAGCTGCTTGTAGCTTTTATTAAAGGTGGAATAAACAAACTGAATCATATTTCTGTAAGATGCCAGGATCATGTTCGCTCGTTTGCAGCCTAAGCAGATTCTTTTGCTCCAAAGAGAGTTCAGAATGCTTCAGATCGCTTTGTCCGCTTAAAAGAAACGCTATCCTCTTCTGATGAACAAATAAAGAATCCTTTACATCAAGGGTTTGTAATAATTTAATATAGGTCTTCATCTTTAAAACCTCATTCCGTCCTTATCCATATGAATCGTCATGTTGCGCCATTGAATCGTTCGCGGAGATACCAAGGCATGGACATAGTGAATGATTTGCAAATAATCAGCTAATAGTTCAAACCATACTACTGAAAATGTTTCCTCATTTTTTAATAATCGCTTTCTGACTCGACTGGTCATATAGGATTTTATGAAATGAATGCCTAAAAATGATAGAAAAAACTTTGCACCCAGCAGCAATGATGTGACCAGCATCAAGCCGGGTAATAAGGAAGGAATGATGACGATGAGCATGGTATAAAAAGATATATTTTGTTTTAAAAATTGATTGGCGAAAACCATCCATCTCTTCATTAATTTCTTATAGTGCTTGAAATCTTTGATCGTTGTCATGACTTTGCAAGGCATGACGCTTTGTATCAATGGAATTTGGTGCTGCCTAAACAGCTTGGCCATCTCGTAGTCATCGCAAAGTTTATCTTCTACGTTTTTAAATGCATCCAGTTCGTTTAAAAGTTTACTCTTTGTGATGTAGAACATCCCATTAATGGTCTTTGGCTCTGCTACAAATGCCATCGAAAGATAGCTAAACAGGGAGTTGGAGTTAACGAATGCAGTCACTAAATGGGAATAAAGCCCTCCCATACTATGGTAATAAGGGATTCCGGTAATTAAACCGTTTTTTTGCTCCAGAAGATTTACGGCTTGCTGCAAATGTTTGGATTGGATCACCGTGTCATCGTCGAGCACAACCGTATATTTTTTCAAAAAAGGCCTTGCATGTTCCAGCTTATACATTTTTGGATTTAAACCTTGGGGAACATCATCCAAATGCAGCACTTTAATTCTGCTTCGATCCTTCAGATGGCGTTCTAATATATGTTCAGTAATTCTCTGTGCTTCCACGTCACGCTTATCAATCAGCCAAATAAAGTTAACACTTACTGAGTTTTGCAAGTTTTCAATTAGATTTTGCTCCAAAGACGGATCGCCGGATAAAATCGGCTGGACAACTGAAATGTTGTCTTCACCTTCGTCAGAACTGAAGCGATCCTCGTGCCACTTCCTCCAGTACCGCAACGCAAACGTTATTTTCACACCATGCAAAACGATAAAAGCAATAAAGCCCACATAGAAGAGTTCCTTCATTACCTCGATCTCCTTCAAAAAATGCTATCTATTCCAATAAAAATTTTCTTTGGACTCTTCTTAATTTCTTACCACTGCTTTGCTCACTGATTTCTCCCATAAATACCATGTTCGGGACGATACAATTCATGGATGTGAATAAACGAGTTAAATTGGAAATTAATGCGGCCACGATCGATTCATTTTTACAATGATCCCCAAAGTTTAAATAGAGTTCGATAACATCCGGCGATGTTTGATCCACTTGGTACTCTTTAATTTGATTAGAAGTCATCATGACTTCCCTTCTTATAAAATCAGGGAAAATTTCGATGAATTGATCATCCGTTTTGGATCTGAGATAGAAAATATCGTCGGTTCTGCCTTCAATTGAATGAATCGCTGTAAAGCACGAACCGCAAGGACATGGATCTTTTCTTTCCGTTAAAATATCATTTAATCTATAGCGGATAATGGGCTGCGATGTTCTTGTGAAATCAGTGATAATAGGCATAAACCTGCCGGATTCCATGTCGATATACTCTTTTTGAATACTAATAATATCTTCATTCAAATGCAGTGTCCCATACTTGCATGTGGTTGCTAAAAAGCCCTCCGTTGCTTGATACACTTGATGCACGGTTTGCTTGAATTGTTCCTGAATAAACCGTTCGTCGATCGGCTCCAATACTTCAGCGACAGAAATCACTTTTTTGCAATGAATAAATAACTGTCCTTGTTGGATCTTGTGAGCTAATTTGGTTAAAATGGAAGGCGGGGCTGCCAGTATGGTGGGCTGATAGGAATTAAGCTCTTCTACATGTTTTTCTACAGGGTATAATATATCGTAAAACTTAAACTGAATTCTCTTGGAGTGGACAGTTTCGTATAAATTGCTATTGGCCCTTAAAAAGAAAGCTACCCTTTCTTGAGCGAAAAGGCCGTCCGGCAGCACCTTGGCTAAGATCGCTCCTGCCCAAACAGCCCGTTCTTTCGAGTTTACTAAAAATAAACCACGATTGCCGGAGGTTCCCGAAGACAAACCTATGGTAACATCACCAAGCTGAGGCGAAAAATCCCGGCTCTTCTCTGCTTCAAAAGCGATCTTAAAAGCCTCTTCCTTCTTAATGCCATATAGATTTAGCTGATCAAAATGATCCATCATGATTTGCTTGTTGATTGTAGGCAATTGCTGCCAATCCTCAATATTCAATCCTTTATAGAAAGAACTATAAAATCTGGATTTTGGAATGATGTTCTTTAGAAATCGCTTTATTCTTCTGCTTTGCCATTGCTCAAATCGGTCTCTGTTTTTAAAGTGATACAAATATTTGTATTTCATGTAACTTGTCAGCAGCAATCCTAAGTTATCCATATTTTCTCCCCGAAAGCCTCCATACAATGAGAAGGAATGATTTGAAGTTCCGGTCTGCGCAAATAAAGCTTGTTCAATTTCCCCAAAGTTTCTATATACTCTTTTCGCTGATCTATAATCATATACGCGATTGGATTTGGAGGTCTGAACTGTCTATAGGCATCACTCCTCCATGCTGCATCAGCCACAAAAAAATACTCATGGTGATCTCGATCTGTAACCAACGCTCCAATTTGTCCTATGGCGTGCCCAGGTAATTTGACAAGAATAATACTTTTGTCTCCAAACAAATCATACCCTGTTTCAAACGGAGCTGCTGCTTCAGAAATATCCATTTTCATTGTGTCGGTCAATGGCATGGCTCTTTCTTCAAAATTTTCAGGCAACAAGCCGCGAAGAAAGCCTGACCTTAAAGCGCTAATCCCCCTCTTGTCCTTAACTGCATCATAGGAATCGCTGTTAAATACAAATTGGGCAGACTTAAAATCTTTAAGACCACCAATATGATCGGCATGGAAATGCGAAATAATGACGTAGTTGATACTGCTGGCGTGAATACCTTCCGATTCCAGGATTTCCTTAGCGCTTATTCCGTCTTCCAAAACTACAGGCGTCAACTTGGAATAAATGTTAAAGGGGAACCTCTCCGTTTCCGAAAAAAATCTCTTCGTATACCCCGTATCAAAAAGTATGCTGCCATATTTATCGTGTTCTAAAAGCGCAAATAATGCTGGAAATTTCGCTTTTCTGAATTGAC
Source organism: Paenibacillus caui (assembly GCF_019904135.1). Classification (GTDB taxonomy): domain Bacteria; phylum Bacillota; class Bacilli; order Paenibacillales; family Paenibacillaceae; genus Fontibacillus; species Fontibacillus caui. Next base: position 138,948 of record NZ_JAIOGQ010000008.1, read on the forward strand.
CATGTTTAATGACCATGCATTCCGGGTGGATGCAGTAACCGGCGTAAAAGATTTGTACTTTATTTATCATGGCTGGCCTCGCTCCACCACCTGGCAAATTGCTCGATCCCTTGTTCAATGCTTATTCTCGGTTGATATCCTAATTCTTCCTGCGCTGCTTTGATACTGAGCGTTTGACTTTTAGCGAGTACCCCTACGGAATACTTTGTTAAAATGGGTTCTTTCCCAAACAGAATTGTTTTGGACATCAACTCCATCATGGATGCAACTCTATAAGCGGTGTCAAAAGAGATCATCCTGGGGCGGAAATCCAAATTCAGCTGGCGAAATACTCGTTCGATTAAATCAATAAAATACATCGGTTCACCATTGGTGATATTATACATTTTACCTAGTGTACTATTGTCCGAGTCTTTGCATCGTATAAGCGAATCCACGACATTGTCTACATACGTAACATCTACTAACGCTTTGCCCTTATTGATGATGGGGACTCCAAACTTGCTGTTTGCCCGGATCAATCTCGGAATGATACTTGTATCGCCAGGTCCGAACAGCCCCCTCGGCCTGATCCCGATAACAGGCAACCCCGCTTTATATGCAGCATCACATAGTTGTTCTGCCATCAATTTCGTTTTGGCGTAATGATTAATAGGCCGTATGGGTAAAGGATCGGATTCCGCTATATTCCATTTATCTTTCATATCAAAATATATGCTGGGAGTTGAAACGTGAATGAGCCTTTTAATGCCGGCTTTTTTACTGCCTTCAATCACATTATGCGTTCCCCCAACATTGATGTCATAGAAGTCTTTGTATTTTCCCCAAGGCGACGAGAGCGCCCCGCAATGAAAAACGTAGTCCTTATCTCTACATAAACGAAACACTTGTTCCGTATCTCTTAAATCACATCTGACAAAATGAATGTTGTCATTCGCCAGTTTATGACCAGCGGCTTCATTCCTTCCAATGGCCGTAACCTGATAACCTAACTCATTCAGCTTTAAAGCCAGCCTGCTGCCAAGAAACCCGGTTCCTCCAGTAACCAATACGTTCATATCTCATCACCTATCTTGAAAATAATTGTTATCCAAGGCAAATTAATATTCAAGGATCATGGCTCCGAGAGACAGCCCTGCAGATGTGCCAAACAGCAGAATTTTATCGCCTCTGGTCACTTTTTCTTGTTCAATGGCTTTATGGAGAGCCATAGGTATGGATGCAGCGATAACATTGCCATGATTCTCTATGATATTCATAAACTTGTCCTCATCGATTCCCAGGCGCTTTCTCATCAGATTCATGGCCGCTTGACTGGCTTGATGCGGAATGACCATGTCCATTTCTTCCATCGACATGCCGCACGGTTCAAATAATCTTGCAAAGAAACTTTGAACTAACTCGCTAGCCATTTTAAAAATAGCTCTGCCGTTCATATCAAACAGAAATTCGCCCTTTGTTGATTCGGTATGCTTTCTTGGGTGAACCTTGGTTCCACCCCCGCGGATTTCAGACAAATGGGCTCCTTTGCTGTAAGTCTCTAATCTTGATGACAGTATTCTACTATTTTCGGTTGATTGGCTTCTTCCAACAACAAAAGCGGCTGCTCCATCTCCAAACAGAATGCTGCTCTCTTGCTGCTGCCAATCCAGTCCAACCGATGAAATATCGCTGGAAACCAGCAGGATATGGCTATACCTTCCAGCTTCGATCAGATAGGATGCCACATCAAGCGCTGCCAGAAAGCTAAGACAGGTTGAGTTCATATCAAAGCAAGGTACACCTGAGCTGCCTAAGCCCAGTTCTTGTTGGATCAAAACGGCATTGCAAGGAATAGGCTGCTCCATGGTGCCGCTGGCGCCGATGATGCAATCGATATCATTTGGGCTTAACCCTGCATGTTCTAAAGCTCGGTTCGCCGCCATCGCCCCCATGAATGAAGCCGTTTCGTCTTCGACGAAATGCCTGATTTTCACTCCGGATTTTCTTTCAGACCATCCTTCCGGAACCCCTATTCTATGATCGATCTCGGCAGACGTCACGATTCTTTTCGGCAAATATGTACCCGACCCTAAAATTTTCGTGTATCTATGCTGCATTTGAATTCCTCCACTATCCGTTATTAACCCTCATATATCGGTACAATATCGTTAAAATGGTTTCTCTCGGGATTAACCCGTAAATCCATTTAAGAAGTTTATTTCGTACGCCGGGAATACAGATTCGCTTCTTTTTTTCGAATGCGTAAATGGCTTCTCTTACAACCCTTTCAGGCTGCATCATAAGCGGGATGTTTCTGGCCTTTTTCTTAAGCTCATTCATTTTCTCTATATCAAAAAACTCGGTATAGGCAGGTCCGGGGCATAAGGCCATAACGTGGACATGATCCTTCTGAAGTTCCTTAGAGACAGCTTCCGTAAAGCTTAGGACAAATGCCTTGGTAGCAGCATAGACATTAAAGTTAGGCATAGAAATAAATGACGCCGTAGAGGCTATATTGATGATACCTCCATCTCTTCTCTTTGCCATTTCAAGCCCATAAGCTTTTGTAAAATAATGCAATGCCTTTACATTGACATCAATCATTTCCTGCTCGGTTTCCAGCGGAATTTGATGTAAATCTCCTATGATGCCAAAACCGACGGAATTAATGACAAGCAATCAGCACTAACGAAAAGCCCATTTTGGCGAGTTCGTAAGCAAATATTTTTCCGAAACCGGAAGATGCACCTGTAATTAATGCCCGCTTGTCCATTATACCACTAGTCCCCTCCGAACTATGTTTATTTCGATATTTTCCTGAATAAGCTGTTCAAGTTCTTCTATAAATGGGTTTGGTTACCTTGTTACACTGAAAAAAATAAACCCATTATATCTCTTTATCGAGTTACAATGGGTAACCTGGATTAATGGTTGTACTCGATCAGCAAATTTCTTCTTAGCGGGTCGTCTTCCGCCGTACGCTTCCTGTACGAGAAAGAAATTACAAGAACAAAAAAACCACTCCTTTTGAGGGGAGTGACCTTAAGTGTTTATTCATTAATAGCTTCTTCAATCTCAGTTTTAATTACTCCTAAGTCGATACATTCTTTATGTCTTCGTTCTACTAGCTGCATACGTCCTGCTGATAAAATGTTTTTCTTCTCAATTAGCAGTTTTTTACCGATAGAAGTGACTTGTGCCATATTTATATAACTTTCTTCTCCAGTAATCTCGGCTGGAAGATGGACAAAGAGTGCATGTTTATCTTGAACTAGTAGCTTATACCATTCTTGATCTCGATGATGATCTTTAATCGAAACAATTTTGGCAACTAAGATGTCTGGATAGTATTTATCCTTACAAAGACTATCGGCAGTTAAAATAACAACTTTTCTTCTCTTTAAAGGGATAACTGCTTTATGAATTGAATACACTGTTCTATCATCAATAACAGAAGTAATAAATCCTTCAGTTACACTACCTTCATTATGTACAAAAAAATCAAGTGGTCTGTCGGGTACAAAGGGAACCCACGCTTCAAATATATACTGTTTACTGATTTCAGACCACTGGTCGTAATCTGAGTATTTCAATCCTTCCAATTGAAAACCCCCGTCTATTTAATCGTCATCTCTCATAGCTTCCATGCTTTCACGCTTATCTTTTTCGCTCATTTTGTGAAAAGGAACAGCCTTATATGGATCCGATTTTTTTTTCTGAGTTTTTATCTTAGAAGGAGAACTGCCTACCAAGTAAAGTTTTGGAACGGTAGCATTCATCTTTTTTCCTCCTTTTTTCTTAGCCATTTTAACTCATCCTCCTATCAAATATTTGATAGGTTATTCTATGAGTCAAAATGGAATAATAGACTAAGAAAAAGGTCAATTATTCCCCACTATTTCCCAACCTTTTTCTACTAATAGATTATCATGTTCACTTACCACATACAATATTATGAAAAAGAAAAAGACGACTACAATCGTCGTCATCAAGAAGAGATAAGCAGGTCAACTGTTTGATGAATAAGGCACACCTTCCGATCCTTTCTACGGCTTCAGCGTCTCCCCTCCAGATTGATACACCGCTTGGCCGTGCCGTTTGTTTCTCAGCTTTCTCACAGCCCAGTATACCGTTACAATAGCAAACGGATAACCAATCGCCCATCCCACGAATGGGAAAACAATGGCCGTTGAGATGAAAGATACCAGGCTGATGGCCACACCCCAAAAGCTGCCTTTTAACAGCCGAATTCCCGCCGCACAGCCGCCAAGGTAGGTCAAAATAAAGGTTGCATTGGGAAACTGTATAAGCGTAGTCAGGGACATCGCGCCGCTTCCGTACAAAGACAGCACAACTATAAAGCAAAAGACGAGAAAGACGATTCCGCCAATAGGCGTTTGATAACGTTTGGACAACAGCCCCATCCATTTGGGGGCCTCGCCCTGCCTGGACAAGGCATACGCAAGCCGGGAAGCCGCGCCCACATAGGCGATAATGGTAGCTGTACAAATAAAAATGCCTGTCATTCCTGCAACTAGCGCTCCAAAGCGTCCCAGAAGCCGGCTGATGACCCACACAAGCGATGCGTCCGATCCAGCCTTGATGTAGCTTTGCGTACCCACCGTGGCCAGCGCCGTCAGAAAATACAACACTCCCACTATAACGGCGGCGACCCTGATTCCTTTGATGGCTGCGCGCTGCGGATCGGTGAATTCCTCGGATAAATGGGATACCGCCTCCCAGCCGATAAAGCACCAGAACAATATAGCTGCCGCCTGCCCGATGCTTACCCATCCATGGGGAGCAAACGGCGTGAAATGAGAGACCTTCATATTGGGCCAAGAGGCTGCAATCGCCATCAGAAGTACGACGGTAATGGCGAGAACGACAGCAATCTGCAGCCTGCCCGCCAATTTCATTCCGATCACGTTGGTCAGCAGCCCGGCCGCCAGTATGATGATGGTTATGGCCAACCGAGCCCCTTCACCCCAGCCCATGGCTGCCGTCATGTAACCGGCCCCGGTTATAGCGGCTACCGGAGCTCCGATAGGTACCGACATTAGAAAAAACCAGCCGACGAGCGCCCCGGCTCTCCGACCGAACGTCAGCGTTACAAAATGGGAGACGCCCCCGGCATTCGGAAATTTAGCCGACAGCATGCCCATCGTTAGCGCCATAGGCAGTACAAGCAGGGTCATAAATCCCCATGCCAGCAGTGAAGCCGGGCCGGCCATTTCAGCCGCCAAGCCGGGAACAATCAGTATCCCCGACCCCAGCACGGCGCCGATATACAGGGCGATGGCCTGCGGCATCCCGATTGTTTTTGGAATCTGATTCGAATTTGCCATGATTCATGATCACACTTTCCTTGTTGTATTTTTGATTATCGTATCAGATAATGGGTTCATCGGAAAAACAGAAAATTCAAATCGTATCCATTCGAAATATCGATGATAGGGAGGTTGCCATGGAGTCTCGCCATCTGCATACTTTTTTGACCGTAGTGGAAACGGGCAGCTTCACGCGGGCGGCCCTTAAGCTTGACTATGCCCAGTCCAGCATTACCGCGCAAATTCAAGCCCTGGAAACCGAATTGGAAGCTCCGCTTTTTGATCGGATTGGCAAAAAAATCATACTGACCGACGCAGGCCGGCGTCTGCTGCCGTTCGCTCAGGAAATCTCCAAAATGCACACCCTCGCAAAGGACGCACTTCGTTCTGAGGAGGAAATAGCCGGTACTTTGGTCATCGGTGCGCCCGAATCCCTCGCCGCTTTTCGCCTGCCGGGAATCATTCGGGAATACCGGAAACGTTACCCTAAAGTAAAAATTATTTTAAAGCCGGGCCTATGCTGGGAACTTTCCGGTTTGCTCCATTCTGGCGAACTCGATCTCGCCTTTCTGATGCAGCCTGAAACCGAGGATAAAGATCTGCACAAGGAAATCCTGATCGACGAGAAGATGGCATTGGTTGCCCCTGTAGATCACCCTCTCGCCTCCCTTGAAGTCGTGGAGCCCTTCCACTTGAAGGATGAAACGATCCTAAATACCGAGCCGGGCTGTACCTACCGGACTTTATTTGAACGGCATCTGAACAGCCACGGCGTATTTCCGGAATTCAATCTCGAATTTTGGAGCATCGAGGCCATCAAGCAGTGCGTCATGGCTGGACTTGGTATTTCCCTGCTCCCGCTGGTTACCGTGCAAAATGAGCTTCGTGACGGCAAACTGGCCAAGCTCGCCTGGGATGACACCCCGCAGCGGATTGCCACCCAGATCGCTTATCACGCGAAGAAATGGAAATCCCCGGCTTTAGACGAATTTCTGCTCATCACCCGGCGACACGCCGTAAAATGGCGACAAGAAGATTCGCTATAACACCTTCGCCTCGATTTCCGCAACGATTTCATCGGTTGGCGATACTTGTCCGAACTCTCTTGTTGTTTTGGTCGGCTCTGCTGATCCTGTCCTCCCTTTACGTAACTCTTGCAGAGATGTCTGCAGGGAGCCGCCGCAGCGACATTCTCCCCTGTCGCTCTAACCTATGTCGCCGAAGTAATTCCGCCTGCCAAAAGGGCCGGCATAGGCCCGCTCATTGCGGCGCATTTGGTAAGAACGGGGCTTGCGGCCCTGCCTTTCCAGGTATTTGCCGGAATATTTTAACCCCTTCTTATTGTCTCGATTTTCTTTCCCAATATTATTTTAAGTTTTCTTCTATGATACTATGGTTCGTAAGATTAAATCATTAAACAGAGGAGCTTAATATTGCATAGGTCAAAATATTCAAATTGGTTGAAAGAATTAGCGAAAGAATATAGTGATTGTCAAAAAGAATTAACAGCGATTGGAAATGAAACCCGTCAATCTATTATTATTGCGCTGATTGAAGGTGAATGTGACTGTGAGAAAGGGATTAGGGTTGGAGAAATTACCAAAAAGACTAACTTATCTCGTCCAGCAGTTTCCCACCATCTAAAGGTGCTAAAAGATGCAAATTTAATTGGAGTTACTCGAGAAGGAACAAAGAATTATTATTATGTAGATATTACAAAGAGTGATATTTTAAAACTTACCAGACTTTTCAATAATATAGAATCATTTATAACTAAGTTTCAGGATAAGTCTGAAAGATAAAAGCATTACAGTTACAGTATTTGGAGGAACAGAATGAATATGAAAAATTTCAAAAAAATAATAAGAATTTTAAGAAATATCGGAGTAATTATTATAATATTACTTATAATAGCACTTTTTTTCCCTACATGGACTCCGGATATAAAAGGTGATAACAGTATAAGTACATTAGAACAAGTAGAGATAAATGGAAGTAATCTTGAAATTATGATACGTGGCAATGATAAGGATAATCCTGTTATTATTGTTGTACATGGAGGACCTGGAACTCCAGAAATACCGTATGTCGACAAATACCAAGACTTGTTGGAAACTAAGTTTACGGTTGTTCATTACGACCAAAGAGCAAGTGGAAAATCATATCATTTTTTTGAGGACTATTCCAAGCTTTCAACAGATTTATTGGTAGAGGACTTATTAGCCATGACAGATTATATATCAAAACGTCTTGGTAAAGAAAAGGTCATACTGATGGGTCATTCTTTTGGTACGTATATTGCAATGCAAGCTGCCTATCAAGCCCCTGAAAAATATGAAGCCTATATTGGGATCGGGCAGATGAGTGATACAAGAGAAAGTGAGATTGAAAGTTTGAATTACTGTATTGATCAGGCTCAAAAGGCTGGCAATACGGATGATGTTGTATATTTACAAGGATTAACTGAACAGATCAAAAATGGCGATACGGTTACCCCGCGAAATTATGTTATGAAATATGGCGGGTCTGCAAGACTCATTGATAACCCCGATGGTGATAACATAGGTGTTTTATTAAGCAGTGAGTATAACTTACTAGATTTAATTCGTTATAACTATGGGATGGCATATTCTCAAAAGATGTTGTTAAATGATATATTGGAAAATCCATTACCAAATATCGTAACAAAACTTAAAATCCCTTTCTATTTTGTCATGGGTAAATATGACTATGATACATCCTACAATGCAGCAAAAAAATATTTTGATATGATTGAAGCCGATCAAAAAGAATTTATTACTTTTGAGAAATCAGCTCATTATCCACAATTTGAAGAAAAGAATAAATTTTATGAATGGATGTCCGATACTTTTATAAAATGAGCATTTTGCATAATTCCGTGATTGAGAATTAGACAGCAGAATCTAAGGAGTAGTTGGTGGTGTATTTTCGTCTCAGGTGACTTCGGACATAAAAAAGGGCAGACCTGCAGAATTTCTGTTCGTTCAAAAATTTAAGCAGCGACTTTAGCTGACTGACGTGCCATCGCCAGTGCAGAGGCCAACAGTACAATTGCGTTCAGATATTGGTGAGTGGTCACCTTCCGAATTCCCCAGACATGCATGGTCTCTGCGGTCAAATATGTTTTCATCCGGGAA
>NZ_JAIOGQ010000080.1 GCF_019904135.1 Paenibacillus caui
CGAGGCCGTATCGTTGTTCGCCACGTCCTTCTTCGGCTCCTAGCGCCTAGGCATCCTCCGTGTGCTCTTAGTAGCTTAACCAAATCGCTCGGATTTTGGGCTGTCCGCTCTGTTGCTCCTTCCTTTCCTGATTAGGTAAAACCCTAAAATGGTTGAAAGGAACTCGCAAAGGATCAGCCATCTCCAAAATGCCTCGCTTTACAGTTAACTCTTCAACTTGTTTGACACAAGTTTCAGCTAAAAGATGTTCTAAAACGCAAATTCGTTTCGTTATCCAGTTTTCAAGGATCAAGTTTAAAGATGGTATATGGTGGAGCCAAGGAGGATCGAACTCCTGACCTCCTGCTTGCAAGGCAGGCGCTCTCCCAGCTGAGCTATGGCCCCATAATTCCGACGATCATGAAACACTCATGAAGTTAGGAATGGTGGGCCCTAGTGGACTCGAACCACCGACCTCACCCTTATCAGGGGTGCGCTCTAACCAACTGAGCTAAGGGCCCTAACTTGTATTGATTTGTAACCCTGTAAAGGGGTTGCGCTTGGCGACGTCCTACTCTCCCAGGACCCTTCGGTCCAAGTACCATCGGCGCTGGAGGGCTTAACGGTCGTGTTCGGGATGGGTACGCGTGGAACCCCTCCGCCATTATCACCAAACGCTTGAAAGAGGCTTGCTCTCTCAAAACTGACCAACGAGTGAGAGGTTGCTTTGCCTGAGGGCAAAGCTGTTCGGCAGCTTGCGCTGACCGTATAGTTGAATGTTTCCTCGCAGGAAACGATTCTCCATAGAAAGGAGGTGATCCAGCCGCACCTTCCGATACGGCTACCTTGTTACGACTTCACCCCAATCGTCTACCCCACCTTCGGCGGCTGGCTCCCTAAGGTTACCTCACCGACTTCGGGTGTTGTAAACTCTCGTGGTGTGACGGGCGGTGTGTACAAGACCCGGGAACGTATTCACCGCGGCATGCTGATCCGCGATTACTAGCAATTCCGACTTCATGCAGGC
>NZ_JAIOGQ010000081.1 GCF_019904135.1 Paenibacillus caui
GCAGACATTACTTCACCCGTAATCGAGATCGGTATGTACAGGGACTTCTGGTCGAATGCAACTATGCTCGCTATTTTCACTAGCATAAACTAGCTGACTGTTCAAGCACTAACTTTGGTGTAGAGCCTTTTTTCCCGTTCCTTATTGTGAATTGAGAATTATCTTGTAACATTTGAATTGCTAAATAAGTAGATAAGGCATTAGATTTATCATTAATAAAAAAACTAAAACCTCCATCTTCACTTTTATATTGGTTAACAATATTAAAAATAGTGTTAGGAGATATTTTAATCTTATAATTCAAATCATTAGCTAGTTCTATTAATGTTGATAAAATATTAATAGGGTAACTTTTGTCATATTTGACCATTATATGTTTCTGATAGTCATTTAGTAGAGCAACTAGTTCATTATTAAACTTAACTAAAAGTTTCGGTTCAACAATTTTTGCTATATCTACCAAGTTTTTAATATTTGCTACTTTATCAAATATGCTTGATGATGATATAAACTCATCTTGAAATGCTTTTTCGATCCATATTTTTACATATTCCATATTATAATCTGGATTAATAGTATGGAGTACATATAAAGCCATATAGGTAGCAAGATAGTCTTTCCGTCCATTACTTCCTTTGTTATCACTAATACTATCTGTAAAGGTGCCATCACTTTGGCGCATTTTTAACACCATATTAGTAACTGGACAGTGAAAAGTTCTCAATAAAAATATAACCCTCTCAAGCGATTGTATGGTATCCTTTAGTTTCCACACAGAAAGGAGATCCAATCGCAGAAAGGGTTATAGCAAGTAGTGTACCCGATTTCA
>NZ_JAIOGQ010000082.1 GCF_019904135.1 Paenibacillus caui
GCTCGGACTAAAGACGCTCTTGTGATCTGCATGCACATGAATGACGAACATCGGAAAGCCGTATGAGGGAAAACCTCACGTACGGTTTGATGAGGAGGGGCAGAACTTTCTGCCCTTTACTCTAGCCTTGTTTTTGGGTGTGAGTGCTGGCTGGGGGGTTGGGGGCTAGCCCCCAGGAACTTAACGTAACTGAATACTGCAAAAGAGAACTGCATGGATCGATAGGACTGGGTGGTTCGGCTGGTACAATTGCTAGTCCAAGTCGAGCAACCTAATCCTTGTTTTTGGTCTGTTCGGCTTGGCGAAAGCTGAAAACCAGCCGAATTTCGGAATGCAATGAAAGAAAGGTGGAGATTTTTTGAGTGGGTTTCTCAAAAAATACTACCTGAACATTGTATGGAGAAAAACCCTACTAGGAGATATAGAAAGAGAAATGTAACATAGTTTGTGATACATAAATGTAACATATCTTGTGATACATATTTGTTACAAGATGTAACAAATAATTCTTTACATGCCTATTTATTTGTTATACGATGTAACAAAGTTGCTACATAAATGTATCATAGCTTGTGATACATAGGAGGGAATAAAAAAATGGTATCAGGGGTGTTGCAATTGGATAATGAAGAAGAAAAAAAAAGTTACAGTTGAATTAACAAGCGAAGAATTGAACAAAATTCAAAAGTTACTAGTACCCCATCAATCCTTAAATTGTGGGTAAAGGCGTTTTAATTTGATCCTTGCTTCATCGGTAGTAAACTGCCAGTCCACGCCTTTTTGGTTTTGGTTTCGGGCACACTCCCATGCCGATAATT
>NZ_JAIOGQ010000083.1 GCF_019904135.1 Paenibacillus caui
GCCTGCATGAAGTCGGAATTGCTAGTAATCGCGGATCAGCATGCCGCGGTGAATACGTTCCCGGGTCTTGTACACACCGCCCGTCACACCACGAGAGTTTACAACACCCGAAGTCGGTGAGGTAACCGCAAGGAGCCAGCCGCCGAAGGTGGGGTAGACGATTGGGGTGAAGTCGTAACAAGGTAGCCGTATCGGAAGGTGCGGCTGGATCACCTCCTTTCTATGGAGTACCTCGCTTCCGAAGCGAAGCGGTACAAATACTGATGTGTTTCCATTTGTTCAGTTTTGATGGAATTTGTATGGGGCCATAGCTCAGCTGGGAGAGCGCCTGCCTTGCAAGCAGGAGGTCAGGAGTTCGATCCTCCTTGGCTCCACCATATACCATCTTTAAACTTGATCCTTGAAAACTGGATAACGAAACGAATTTGCGTTTTAGAACATCTTTTAGCTGAAACTTGTGTCAAACAAGTTGAAGAGTTAACTGTTTAGCGAGGCATTTTGGAGATGGCCGATCCTTTGCGAGTTCCTTTCAACCATTTTAGGGTTTTACCTAATCTCAGAAAGGAAGGAGCAACAGAGCGGACAGCCCAAAATCCGAGCGATTTGGTTAAGCTACTAAGAGCACACGGAGGATGCCTAGGCGCTAGGAGCCGAAGAAGGACGTGGCGAACAACGATACGGCCTCG
>NZ_JAIOGQ010000009.1 GCF_019904135.1 Paenibacillus caui
ATTCCTTGATCAGCGGCACGATCTTGTTCGTTACGTTCGAAATCATCGTCGGCGAAACGTCGACACCATATAGCTGAAGCAGATGATCTTGAATTTCGCGGGTGCTGACGCCTTTGGCGTAGAGCGCGATAATCTGGTCCTCGATGCCGGTTACGTTCGATTGATGCTTCCGGACGACGAGCGGTTCAAACTCGCCTTGGCGATCTCTGGGAACCGCAATCTCCTGCTCGCCGTACTCGCTCGTGATCGTCTTCTTGCTTTTTCCATTGCGGCTATTTCGGGTCTGCTTGTTCTGCACGTCATGCTTCGTATAGCCCAGATGCGTGTCCATCTCGGCTTCCAGCATCTCCTGCAATGTCTCGGCAAACAGGTCTTTCAAAGCATTTTGTGCATCCTGTGCGGTGACCAGGTTATTCTCCTTAATGAAAGCCCGTAGTTGTTCTTTTGACCAAAGTCCCATGTATTCTCCCAACCTTTCTATGACTTCCATTTTACTGGGTTTAGGAGTTTACACAAACTATTTTACAGACTCGCTGATATAGCTACTCTCAAGTACTATTTCTTTTCTGATTGTGTGTACCATCACTTGTGGTACGGTTCTCCGCGCTGTCTGTAACGGCATGCTTTCATTTTAACTAGTAACCGTAACACGAAAAAGAGGCGATACCTATCGCCTCTTCAAAAACCTGTACCTCTGTGAACTCGATATGATATAACTGCTTCTTCTAATTCTTTGAGTGCAGTAATTACCTGCTCATGCCTGCCTTCTTCATACTCCAACAGTTCTAAATTATATGTTTTTTTCATAACCTGCTTAATAGAATTATGTCTTCCTCTAGGGGTTAATGCATAATGAGGCATTGAACTTTTCGCAGCAATATTAGCATTCTCAAGAAGCAGGTTAATGTCAGGATCATTAAGTCCACTTCCGATAAACAACAGGGTATGTGTTAAAAACAACGCATCTAGTATGCTAAAAAAAGAAGGATAATCGTTTCTAGCTTCAAAATATTTTGACCTTGTTAAGACCACACGTGATGGGTCAGCTACACAACCATGGGCCTTAAGTATAACTCTTCTGTTAGATCGTAAATCATTCAATGCATGTGATTCGTAATATTTACAAACGTTATAGCTTTCGTAAGCACCCCCATGTAAGCAATAGTTATCATATATTTGATCATAATTAGTGGTGATGACAATTTTGGGGTCAATTTTCAGTAGTATTTTATGAATATCTGATGGTTGATATCTAGGATGTTGAAATTCTCTTAATATTAAATCTCTAAAATCACCATCATACATATGATCTCTCATTACTTGTGCAGCATCTAAGTAAGAACTAGATTCAACTAACTCCCTAGCTTCTTGTTTAGCTCGTTCATCCCACATCAAATCAATACCCGTAAAAAGGAATCCTTTCCAATCTTTTGGCCTTTGACCATTTTGAGCTACAGACGAAGCAGAAGCTCCTGCACCTAGAATAATAATGCATCTTCTTTCAGCGACTTCAGCAACTAAAGATTCTGGCCAGAATATTCTCTGTCCTTGGGTTCCCGGTATCATAATGGACATTTTATTCACCGAACCCTATATTAGTAAGTAGCTTCATTGATATAGACTCTAGCATTTCTTTGTATTCTTCAATTTGGCTGTACTGGGCTCCAACAATTCCATCTTTACTAGTCAGTTTAAATATAGGTGCGTTTGCACTTTGACTTAATGGAACAAGAGAATATAAGTGAGGAATATCACCCAATTTAAAGATCTCTTGTGAGATTAAATCATCAGTGGGAAGCTCAGATCCAATGAACTCCCTTAAATTAATTACTACCTGTGATGGTATAGCCTGAAGGATATTTTCGAAGGCCTTAGTTGGACGCCTCTCTCCTCCAGAAACCTTTGTTATGTATTGCTGAACGGTATAGCCTGCAAATCTAGCTTGCTCACTTAGGCTCTCGAGTATTTTACCCCTTGTAATAAACTTATTTAACATTTCCTCATTACGTTGCCTTACCGCATTTATCCCAGTTTCATAAGTTTTATGCCAATCATTCAACCATCCGGAAATATTCTTTACGCCCATGATACTAAAAGTATCGCACCCCATTGGAGTAACAAAAAAGTTACATCCAATTAAGATGCTTCTATTCAGCGCACCTAGACTAGGACCAACATCATAGATAATCAAATCATAATCCTTCTCTAGTGATTTATTTAATTGATAGCACCAATTAGATTTTCGTAACCCGCCTAATTCAGTTCCAATTATCTCAAGCCACGCTCTACTTAACAAATCCTCCAAAAGGGATAATCTTGGGTGTCCTGGCAAGATATCTATATTAAACCTATTTGAGTCCTTTCCAAGTGGCTTTATGGTTGTATTAATTTCAACTTCTCCCTCTTCAAATGGCTCCAGCACTTGGAACAGGGTATCAAAACTTAAATTTTCATAATCCTCTAACATTTCGGGAGGCAAAATACTCTGGGTTGCATTACATTGTGGGTCCGCATCAATAAGTAATACTCGCAACCCAGAGTTTGAAAAAAAAGAAGAAATATTACTTACTAAAGTTGTTTTTCCTACCCCGCCCTTGTTATTAAAGAAACAAATACTTATCATAATTTCCTCCACAAAGTATTCTATTAATAATAGAATACTTTGAAGGGCACAGTAGTTTCAAGAACTTCATCAAAATTTGTCCAAACTTGCCGTTATTTATGATACGGTTCAGCGTGTCATTCTGAAGGCGAAAAATTTAGGGCGGCCGATCTTCTTAGCGGCCCTACCCTTGCCCCTGACGGAAACTCAAACCTCCTCCAGACGGACAGCGCGGTGCTCCCTCGCCGAACGGTTGGAGGCTTCCATTAGCTTCGTCAGATCCAAAGCCAGACGAATGTTCTCTTCCGCCAGCGTACCGTTGTGTATATGGCCGACCCATTGTTCGAATGCGTTTTCACGGTTTGGCGGTATCGGCAGCTCCTGCCACTTGCCGGCGAATTCTTCGCCTTTGAGGCTGGTCACAAGCAGCAGCTTCGCTTCCGGCGTTCCGTACAGCAGCGAGCCTTCGGTACCGTGCACCTCGATCGTAAACGGCGAGAAGCTGTTCACAAAGCCCGTTTCCGCAATGCCGACAGCTCCGGATTTTGTCTGAAGCAGGACGACCGCATTATCCTCAACCTGCTTGCCGGTGACATAACCAAACTGCGCAGACACCTCTTCCGGCGCTTCGCCCAGGAACAGCAGGTTCAAATAGATCGGATGGCAGCCCAGGTCGATCAAGGCTCCCCCGCAGTAATCCTCCAGGCTGTAGAAATGCTCCGGAAGCCAGCCTGCGATCGCTCCATTGTGGGATAATCGGACACGGGTCTGCGTGATCCGCCCGAGCAGCCCTTCCGCCAATACGTCCTGAATTGCCAGCGTGTACCCGTCATTCAGCCGGGGCAGCGACACCATCAGCTTCACGCCGTTCTTCTGCACCTCGTCCAGGATGTCATTCGCTTCCCTAAGCGTAGGAGCAAGCACTTTTTCCGTAAAAATATGTTTGCCCGCTCGTGCAGCCTTGGTCATCACCTCCCGGTGCATCCGGGTTGGCGCGCTGACAATGACCGCGTCGATATCGCTTGCAAGCATCTCATCCAGCGAAGCGTAAAAAGGAACTCCCAGCTTTCCGGCCTCTTCCTGGCCTCTTGCCGGATCCTCATCCCATACCGCAACGATCCCGGTATCGGGATGAGCCAGAGCCTCATTCGTATAATCCCATGCATGCACATGCCAATAGCTGATTTTGCCGATACGTATGGATGCCACCCGCAAATCCTCCTCTTTTTCCCAAAATAAGGATTATTTAGGCTAATGTAGCACATTTTTTCCGTCTCAAATAGCGCTTCCGGTTATAAATTTGTGGCGGTTGAAAGATATGGCTTAAAGGGACGGCAGCAAAGGGGAAATCGCTTGCAAACGTAAAAAGAGAAGCCGCCCGGCAGCCTTTGCTCGCAAGCCGCTCGTGATACCGTAATAACGGTTAGGCACTCTAGGCATTCACCCATTCCAGCCGCAGTGAATAACGTATCTTTAACAAGACTGTATTAGCCAGGAGGAATCCGCATGGAATATTACGTAAAAGTAGAACCAAACGTAAAAGTTTATGTTGAAGACGTTGACCCGGGGGGAGGAAAGCCGATCCTCTTTATACACGGCTGGCCGGCGAACCACAACCTGTTTGAATACCAGTTTGATGTGCTTCCCGGAATGGGGTACCGGTGTATCGGCCTTGATCTCAGAGGGTTTGGCAAGTCCGACAGACCTTGGAGGGGTTACTCGTATGACCGGCTGGCTGACGATGTGCGGGCCGTGGTAGATGCACTTGGACTCCAAAATTTCACGCTTGCCGGACACTCCGTAGGGGGCGCGATCGCCATCCGCTACATGGCCCGTCATCAAGGACACGGGGTATCCAAACTGGCTTTATTCGCGGCGGCTGCTCCGAGCTTCACGCAGCGGCCCGATTTCCCCTATGGACTACCTAAGGAAGATGTAAATCGTTTAATACAGGATACCTATCATGACCGGCCGAAAATGCTGGAGGGGTTCGGGGACATGTTCTTCTTCCAGCATGTGACCGAACCGTTCTCGGACTGGTTTTTCCAAATGGGACTCAAGGCGGCAGGCTGGTCAACTGCAGCGGTTCTGGCTTCGTTAAGGGACGAGAAACTGTTCGCCGATCTGGAGACGATACACGTCCCAACCCTGATCCTGCATGGCGTTCATGACCGAATATGTCTGTTCCCGCTCGCCATGGCGCAGCATAAAGGCATTAAAACCTCCAGGCTTATCCCGTTTGAAAACAGCGGCCACGGGCTAATGTGGGAAGAGCGCGATGCCTTTAACAAACGGTTGGCCGACTTTATCGGGTAAAAAATAGAGCTGCCCATGGCCCATAAGGTGAAGTTTCGCCTGGGCGGCCCCTTTGCTATTGCGCCTGAGTCTATCGGCTACACGCCTGCCTTGGCCAGCATGCTGCGGGCAATCCATACGCCAGCCGCTCCAGCCTGGGCCAGCCCGCGTGTGATCCCGGCTCCGTCGCCACCGCAGAACAGGCCGCCGATCTCCGTCTCCAGCTGCTCCGTCAGCTTCGGACGGGCGGAATAGAACTTCGCTTCGACCCCGTAGAACAGCGTGTGTTCGGACGCGATGCCCGGCGTGACCTTGTCGAGCGCTTCCACCATTTCGATCAAGCTCTTCATTGTGTTATAAGGAAGCACGAGTCCAAGGTCGCCCGGTACAGCCTCCTTCAAGGTCGGCTCCAGAAACCCTTCCGCGATCCGCGCCTTTGTCGAGCGGCGCCCGCGCATAATGTCGCCGAATTTCTGCACGATGACGCCGCCATTTGACAAGTCGTTGGCCCGCCGGCAAATTTCGCGTGCGTACTCGTTCGGCTTGTCGAACGGCTCCGTAAAAGCGTGGGACACCAGCAGCGCGAAATTCGTATTGGAAGAACCGAGAGCCGGGTCCTTGAACGAGTGCCCGTTCGCTGCCATCACGCCGCTGTGATTCTCCACAACCACATGGCCTGACGGATTGCTGCAGAACGTGCGGACCCGGGTACCTACCGAAGTGTTAAAGATAAACTTGCCTTCATACAGATTCTCGTTGATTTCCCGCATCACCACATCGCTTGTCTCCACCCGGACCCCGACGTCCACCTGGTTGTTGTACATTTTGAGCCGGCGCTTCTTCAGAATGTCCGTCAGCCACGCCGAGCCGTCCCGTCCCGGAGCGACCATGACCAGATCCGCTTCATACGTCTCCCCGTTCTTCAGCGTGACCCCCTGAATCCGGTAGCCCTCCCCTTCCTTCACGGTCACGATATCCTGGACTTCCGCCTTGAACATCATGTCAATGCGGGGGTTCAAATACTCGTAAATCGACTTCAGAATTTCCAGGTTTTGCTCGGTTCCGAGGTGGCGAACCTCCGCCCGCAGCAGCTTGAGCCCTGCCGCATACCCGCGCTGCTCGATTTCGCGGATTTTATCGGTCAGCGGATCGGTGATTGTGGTAGTCGCTCCATGCTTCAGATTCAGCGCATCGACATAACGGATCAGTTCCAGCACCCTGGAAGGCGCCAGATAATCGGTCAGCCAGCCGCCGAATTCAGTTGTAATGTTAAACTTGCCGTCGCTGTAAGCGCCCGCCCCGCCAAATCCGGCTGTAATCGAACATGCGGGCAGACAGCCGGCAAATTCCTTGCGTCCCGCCGGAGGCGGGCAAAACTGAATCTTCTCTTCCAGAATCGGACAGCGGCGGCGGTAAATATCGTGTCCTTTATCAATCAGCAGCACCTTGAAATGCGGCGCTTTGAGGCTCAGTTCATAACAGGCGAAGATCCCGGCGGGTCCAGCTCCAACTACAATTGCATCATATCGGCTCATCGTCTTCATCGTTCCCCCTAAAGTTGAGCATTTTCGAAAAAACAAAAATCCCGGCTATATACAGGTATGCAGAGCACCCTATTCGTAGCCAGGAATTCATGGTTCCTTAGTAGAAACCCTCAAGTCCATATTACCTGAGGATATACGAACGATTCGGTTTATTTGTTGATGATGTGTAGCAACATAACGAATAATACACACAATATCCGAATATGTCAAATGATAAAAGGGAGATTATTCGTTTTCCATATCAGATACAAGCATTTTTCGAAATAAATTAGGGTATAAGTCCTTGAAACACGAACATTCTTATCTGCCGATCAATATCCAGCTCCACTTCCATCTTCTCGCCATTTTATAAAAAGCCCAAGACAAGAAGAGGACGACCGCTCCACCAAGCAGGGTCAAATAATGATAATACTGCCCGTACCTGTCAACCACGGCCATTCTCCAATAGTGCAGAAGCAAAGGATGGATCAGAAAAATGGCGAAAGACCCGGCGCCGATCGCCGAAAGCGCTCTGGCCAAGGCCCCGGTCAAATGCAGGGATAGAAAACGGGCCGCGAGCAGCAGCGCTAAGCTGGCCGACACGGTGAACACGCAGTAGATGATAAAGTTCAGATACATTTTGTAGGGGAGAAGCGCCGGAACCCATTCATAATACAATCTGCCTGCGAATACGTAACACAGCCCGCTGCCGATGAACACAAAAAAAAACAGCCCTGCCCATTTTCGCAGCTTTCCCATCGCATTTTCGTAGCCCATCCCCATCAGCGCGCCAAGAGAAAACTGCAGGAAATAGGTGATGAAGACATCTCCGGACTGCCAGTGGAGAAGGTGTAGATTCAGGAAATAAAAGCAGGCCTGAAACACAAACACAAACGGGATGAGTTGCCTCGCCATCTTTATTGACCTTACAGCCATGAGCAGCAGCGGGAACAGAATATAAAACTGGCTCAACATAATGAAATAATACAGATGTTCATAATTCTGTCCGGTCACAAGACTCAGGAAAAACTGTCCTAGGTTTAAGAACGGCAGCCTGCCGCGCTCAATTTCCATGATCAGAAAATAGATAAAGGACCATAGAGCATAAGGAACGAATATCAACAAAAGCCTTTTTCTATAGAATGTGCCGATCCAGGAACGCGATCTCCGTTCAGGACTCCAATAATTGTAGAACAACACCAATCCGCTCAGAAAAATAAACGCCGGAACAGCAAACTGGCTAATCCCGTTCCAAAAGGTGTAAAAAATAGCCGCCGCGCTGTCTGGCTCCCTCCTCATCCTTACGACGGGATAGGAGGTCATATGGATGACAACCACAGCCAAAATGCCGAACGCTCTGTAAAAATCCAGATCATGTATTCTCGGTTTGACGGATACATTCATACGACCCCTCCCTTTGGAGAACCTTCCATTTAATTTATGCCAGCAAGCAGTTATAAATCAATTAACCAAAAGACACCGCGCCAAAACGCACCAAATCTTTACACCTCATCGATCCAGACAGTTTTGGCCAGGTAGGATTCCCTTTTCCCTTCAGGCATACTTGGGAGCGCCGGCTTTCCGATGTATAGGAACCCAAGCATTTTCCCTTTGTCGCTAAGTCCAAAATGCTTGTTCATGATCGGGTGATAGGCAGGCTCTCCCGTTCTCCAAACGGAAGCGAGTCCAAGCCCATGCGCTTCAAGCAGCATGTTCTGGATCGCGGCAAACACCGCCCCGTATTCCTCAAGCTCAATGACGCCCTCCTTCTCTGTCGGCTCGACGGCTACGGCGATAACCAGCGGGGCGCGTTTTGCCTTGTCCAGCGCCTTGGATTCGAGTTTATCCAGCTCTTCCGCTTCTACGGCTCCGGCCTCAGCCTTGGCGATTTCCGCAAGCGCCAGTCCAAGCTTCTTCCTTCCCTCGCCCCGGAGCACAAAGAATTTCCACGGCTCTGTCCGGCGATGGTTAGGCGCCCAGGTTCCCGCCTCCAGAATCCGCTCGATGGATTCCCGCGGCACCTCCTCTTCGGACACTCTTCCAATACTTCTGCGGGTACGGATGGCTTCAAATATATTCAATCAGATCATTCCTTTCCAAGTTTTATTTTGCATAATTTTAGACTATTATCTGCCATGCATATTCGTCAACCTCTCATCTTAAACTGGGAATGGAATCGCTATCATCTCTTCTCTATTTGTTCTATAATTATTATCAAACTGGGATTAAAGGAGTGATCTATCCATGAACATGCCGCTGCAGCAAAGAGGCATCCCGGCAAGCCGACTTTCGCTGGGATGTATGGGATTTGGGGGTGAATGGGACGCAAGCAAGCCTATTACCGGTGAACATGTCAAGCAGGCTCACGAAGCGGTTGAAGCCGCTCTCGGAGCGGGCATCCATTTTTTTGACCATGCCAATATCTACACCCGGGGAAAGGCCGAGAAAGTGTTCGGACAAGTGCTTAAAGAGCGCCCGGGCTTAAGGGAACAAATCATCATCCAATCCAAATGCGGCATTCGCCTGTATGACGGCGACGACGAAGCGCCCGGACGTTATGATTTCTCTAAAGAACATATTATTGCAAGCGTTGACGATTCGCTGAAGCGGCTTGGCATTCCTTATCTGGATATATTGCTGCTGCACCGCCCCGACCCCCTGATGGACCGTTATGAGGTCGCCGAAGCGCTGCATCAGCTTAAATTCTCCGGCAAGGTTCGCTACTTCGGGGTGTCCAATATGAGCGCCGGGCAAATCAGGCTGCTGCAGTCCGCCCTGGGCGAGCCTTTGATCGTAAACCAGTTGGAGATGAGCCTGCTCAAGGCCGGCTTTGTGGAAACCGGCGTGAACGTCAATCAGGCTGTTGCCGCGGACAATGTTTTTCCGGAGGGGACGCTGGAATATTGCCAGCTTGAGAACATCCAGCTGCAAGCGTGGAGTCCGCTGGCCCAGGGCTTGTTCTCCGGCCGCTCCACGGCAGACCAGAGCGAAGCCGTTCAGAACACAGCGGCGCTTGTCAAACGCTATGCCGAGGAGAAGAACACCGCTCCCGAAGCAATTGTGCTCGCCTGGCTGCTGAAGCATCCGGCACAGATCCAGCCGGTCATCGGCACGGTGAATCCGCAGCGTATCGCCGCTTGCGGGGAAGCGGTCCATGTAACCCTTACCCGTGAAGAATGGTACAAGCTCTTCATTACGTCCAGAGGCAGAGCGATGGCTTGACCTCTCGTAATGGCTGGCTGGGCAGCTGAATGGCTGAATGAATTGATGCAATAGCCATATGGGGCGACATTGGCGTACACGAACACGAAAAGGCGGGACAGGCTTAAGGCTTGTCCCGCCGCAGAATATGAAACAAATGATCCACCGAACGCAAGGCGTACTCTTTCAGGATCAGCTCGCCTCCCTTAAGCAGGGCCAGACAGGGAACGCTCTCGATGCGCCATCGCTCCCTTAGAACAGGCGAGTAATTGATATTGACTTTAAATAGCGGGACAGCCTTTCCGGTAGCTTCAACAATATCCAGCATCCTCTCTCCCAGTTGGCAGGTTCCGCAGAGCGGCGTGAAGAGCAATACGCCCTCTTGTTCCTGCCGGTGATCCAGGCGAAGCAAAAGCTCCTGTTCGGAAAGTTCCTTCAGAGGCATTTTTAGGTTCCAATCCCTTCATATAAAAGAATCGAACATATCGAGATGGCGGCCGTTCCCGGCTTTACTAGCCGGTGACTTCCAGTATTGTGGCAGCAATACGGCCTAATGGAACTACATGGTCTACGCAGTTGTATTCGATCGCCGCCCTTGGCATTCCAAATACAACGCAGGAATCCTTCGCCTCCGCGATTGTGGATGCCGATCCGGATTCCTTGGCGAGCAGCATGCCTTTGGCCCCGTCGCTTCCCATTCCGGTCATAATGACGTAATGCCTTTTTAGCCGATTCAGCCTCACAACGGATTCGTATAAAACATCAACGGATGGCCGGTGGCCATTCCGCTGAGGGTCCTGATTCAATTTAATTTTATACTCGCCGCCTGCTTCCTGTACAGTCATGTGATAATTGCCGGGGGCGATATACACCGTCCCTCCATATATCGTCTCGCCGTCTGCTGCCTCCACGACCCGAACGCTTGACGAGGCGTCAAGCCTTTGGGCCAATGACTTCGTAAATGTGGGCGGCATATGCTGAACGACCAGAACCGGGTATGGGAAACCGGCAGGCAGCGCTCCGATCACTTCAGACAGCGCCCTTGGTCCCCCTGTCGAGGTTCCGATCGCGATCATTTGGCTGAAGCTCTTTCTTGCAGCCGCTCCGTTCGCAAGTGGGCGGCTGATCGAAGCCGCTCTCTGAGCTACCTGCCGATATCGCAGCCTCGGCTTTAGGGCCGCCAGCGGGGTTTCGGCGGCGGATTTGATTTTAAGCAGAATTTCGCCCTTCACCCGGTACAAATCCGCAGAGGTGGAGCCTGAAGGCTTTTGAATAAAATCAACGGCTCCGAGTTCAAGAGCCAGGATCGTTTCGTTAGCGCCTTCCTGTGTCAAGGAGCTCAGCATGACTACGGGAGCCGGGCATTTCTTCATGATCTGCTCCAGCGCATCCAAGCCGTTCATGACCGGCATTTCGACATCCATCGTAATGACATCAGGCCGCAGCTTGCTCGCCATATGGACGGCTTCCTCGCCGTTGCAAGCCATTCCCGCCACCTGCAGCAGCGGGTCTTCCTCTATAAAGCGTGCAATGAGCTTGCGCATAAACAGGGAATCATCGACGACAAGAACCCTGATCTTTGCCATCTACATACCACTCTTCTCTGTTATAGTTTTCCTGGTGTTTGGTGCTTAATAGCTTACCGGGTTTGAAAAATGGAGACGGAACGGTTCAATTCTTCCGCCAGATTCGCCAGGGATTGGGCTGTCGCTGCCGTCTCTTCGCTGCTGGCCGCCGCTTCTTCGGTGGTCGCGGATATCACTTCGATCGAGGACAGCACCTCCGAAGACTGGGCTGCCTGCTGCTCGCTCGCAGCGGCGATTTCCCCCACTTTGCTTGCGGATTCGTTAACCATCGCCAGTATATTATCAAATGCTTCCCCGGTTTTCTGCGAGAATAGGACCCCTTCGCTCACAGCTTGCACGCTTTGTCTCGTATTCTCCTGCATGCCCTTAATGATCGCCGTGATTTGTTTGGTCGCTTCACCGCTTCGTTCGGCGAGCTTCCGCACTTCATCGGCCACCACGGCAAATCCCCGGCCCTGATCGCCTGCACGCGCGGCCTCGATGGCCGCGTTCAAAGCGAGCAGATTCGTCTGTTCGGCGATATCGTCAATCACCTCAATAATATCGCCGATCTGGTTCGAATCATTTTCCAGTCTGGATACCTGTTCGCTTACCAAAGTCATGCCTTCAATGGAGGTTCTGACTACCTTTCCTCCCTCTTGCGCAATGCTCATCGTTGTATTGGATAAGTCCGCAGCCTGCTCAGCGCTGATGGCGACAGAGTTGATCGCTTCGGACAGTTCCTTGAACAGCTCGGCCATCGTCTGGGCCGATTGAGCCTGACTCGCGTTGCCGCTGGCGATTTCCTCGGTGCTCGCCGAGATTTGCTGAGACGCCGCTGAAACATTTTCGGCGGAATTCTGAATGCTCCCGACGGTGCCGCGAAGCTTCATAACCATGTCGTTCACCGAAGCCGCCAGCTGTCCAACCTCATCTTTCGTATCGATATCCAGCGTC
Source organism: Paenibacillus caui (assembly GCF_019904135.1). GTDB lineage: Bacteria > Bacillota > Bacilli > Paenibacillales > Paenibacillaceae > Fontibacillus > Fontibacillus caui. The sequence goes on from NZ_JAIOGQ010000009.1 coordinate 12,144, forward strand.
TCCCGCAAATCGCCTTCCGCAACCTGGCCAACCAGTTTGACGGTGCGGTTTAAAGGCCGGGCTATGATTTGGGCGATATAGATTCCGAATCCGATGCTGACTGCAAACGAAACGGCGATAATCAGGATGGTCATGTTCCGGGATGACAGAAAGGCCTTGTCTCCGCTTTCTCTCGTTTGATCCGCTATATTGGTGTTCAGAGCGACCAGGTCATCCATGACCTTCGAAAACTCGGTTCCGGTTTTATTTATTTCGCCTTGCAGCAAAGCTATAAATCCTTGGGTGTCGTTGGCATTGTTGAGCTGAATAGCCTTCTCCAAAGATTGACTGTAAGCTTTCCAGGCAGGGTCAAATTTCTTTAAAAGTTCCTCCTCAGGAGGAGTCAGCCGGGTTTGGCGGTATCGATTCACCTTTCCCAGCAATTGGGCTTGCAAGCTTTTAATCTGGTCCTCATACTGCCGGTTTTCCTCTGCCGAACGGGCAATCATGCTCATATCCCTTGCAGCTATACGGATCTGATGGTATACGGCCTGTGCGGACGAAAGTTCGGCGATGGGAACCAAATTGTTATTATACATGTTCCCCATCCTGCTGTTCATTTTCCCCAAATTGTTCAGTCCAACTAATCCGACAAAGGTCAAAATCAATGCTATGCACAAAAAAGCGGATATTAACTTTACAGACGTTCTCAGATTATAAAACCACTTCACCTTCATCTACTCCCGTTCATGTTTATTGACAAACATATATCCACTCGTGTAAAATCACTGTTCCCTAAAATTTGTATCCGCCGGTTGGGTTGAACAAAGCGGATATTTCGAGAATGAGCGCAACATTGCCGTCCCCCAAAATCGTAGCTCCGGCAATGCCGTCGACTTTGCCTATATAAGAACCGAGCGACTTGATTACGATCTCCTGATTGCCTATCAACTCATCTACGACCAGAGCCAGCCGCTTCTCCGCCAATCCGACGATAATCAGGGGGATGTGATTTTTTCCGGTCCTGTGGAAATCCGGATGGACAGGATCGTTCATATCGACGACCGGGATGACCTGCTTGCGCAGAACGATCACCGGGCGGCCGTGCACGTTTTTAATATCCTGAGCCGTCACCCGCACAATCTCGGCAATGCTGCTCATCGGGACAATCAGCGTCTGATTCATCACCTTGACCAGCAAACCGGAGATAATGGCAAGCGTAAGCGGCAGTCTGATTTTGAACCGTGTCCCTTGCCCTGGCGATGTCTCGATATCAATCAGCCCGTTCAGCTTCTCGATATGGCTGCGGACGATGTCCATGCCGACGCCTCGGCCCGAGACATCGCTGACCGACTGCGCCGTAGAGAAACCGGGCCGAAAGATCAGATTGACAGCTTCGCGTTCGCTGAGCAGTTCGGCTTCTTCCTCCCGAATCATCCCTTTTCTCAATGCCGAGGCTTTGATCTTTGCAGCGTCAATTCCTTTCCCGTCGTCCTCGACATAGATCACGACCTGATTATCCTCGTGGGCTGCGCGAATGGTTAGCGTGCCTTTACGGGATTTCCCCAGCTTCTCCCTCAGTTCCGGACTCTCCAGACCGTGATCGACCGCATTTCGAATCAGATGGATCAGCGGATCCGCGATTTCTTCGATCAGGGTCCGGTCCAATTCCGTTTCCTTGCCTTCCATGACCAGGTCCAGTTCCTTGCCGAGACTTCGGGACAAATCCCGGATCATTCGCGGAAACCGGTTAAAGAGCTGCTCAATAGGCAGCATTCTGGCCTTCATGACGCTTTCCTGCAGGTCGCTGATAATCCGGTGGATGTGATCCGAGACATGGCCCAGCTCGCTCACCGATTCATCCTGAAATCTCTGCCTTTGCTTCCGTTCAATCTGCTCAATGCGGGTCTGGTCGATCACCAGCTCGCCTACCAGATTCATCAGGTGGTCCAGCCGGTCCACGCTGACACGAATCGTTGTCGACTTGGATTTTTCCACGGGCTGGGTCCCACTTTGTCCCGCTGTTTTTTCCACAGCTACGGCCGCAGGGATCGTCATATCTTCTCTATCAAAAGGCTCGGGCACCAAGTGAACGCCAGCCACATCCACCAGCCTCGTAAGACGGGCCTTCAGTTCCTCCGCCTCCAGATTTCCTGCAAAAAGAAAGGTCAAGACCAGCGATTCGACATAGCCTTCGTCCAGACTCTCGGCTTCAGGCGAAGCCATCAGCACATCCCCCCATTCCGTAAGCATGGAATGGATGACATAAGCTCTGGCGCCCTGAATGACGCATTCGGGTGCTATGCCGATTTGAATCCAATAAACGCGCTTGCCTTTCTCCTGCATTTCCTGCACTTTGAGCCGGGTGGAGAGCGTCTGCTCCGGAAGGGGCCGCCTGAAACTGTCCGCCCCGAAAGCTGCCTCGTCATCAGTCGGAATAGCCTTGTCGCCGGACGATTCGCTGGGCGGCTCACTGGGCGATTCGCCGGACGACCGGCCGAACGCTTCAAGTTCCAGCAAGCAGCTAGTAATATCAACGAAGCTTGCATCATGCTGCTCCATGTCAAGCTTCATCTGCTTCAGAATGTCCATCGATTTGAACAACAGATCGATCAGCGGCGGGGTGACACTTCTCTTCTTGCTCCTGACCTGGTCGAGCAGATGTTCCATCTGATGGGTGAGCCGCTGCATCTCCCCAAGCCCCATTGCGGCTGAGGAACCCTTTAGCGTATGGGCTGCCCGAAACAGGGTTTGCACGACTTCGCCGGAGTCTCCGCATTGCTCCAGCTGCAAAATCACTTCATCCATAAGCTGAAGCTGCTCCTCCAGCTCCTCCAGAAATACCTCTTTATACTCTGCCAGCATGCGGCATCACTCCTCATGAAGCAGAACTTCATCCAGTTTTAGAATCCCGACCAGGGCGCTGCCGTTCAAACCGATTCCGACGAAAAAGTTGCCATCGATTCCTCCAACGCGATCCGGAGGCGGCTGAATATCGGTAAAGGTTGTCACCTTGCTGACCCGGTCGACGATGATGCCGACCGTATCCTCGCGGTGATGGACGACCACGATCCGGCTTGTTTTGGAGTAGGGCTTGTCCGCCATCTCAAACATGGCGCGAAGGCTGAGAACAGGTACGATTTTTCCCCTTAAGTTGATTACGCCTTTCACATAAGGTTTCACGTTCGGAATTTGAGTAATGTCCTGCATCTTGATAATTTCGTGAATCTCCTGGATCCGGATCGCATACTGCTCATTCTCAATGCCGAATTCCACATATTGTTCCTGTACTGCCGCTTGCATGATTCCACCTTCCTTGAGGGCTAGCTAGAGCGATAAAATCCTCGACAAATTTCGCAAAAATGACATTGAAATGCCGCTGATTGTCGAACGGGATCTCTCGCGCTGTGACCGAAATAATATAGCAACCTGAGTATCCGGGAACCCCGGAACTAATAAGCGTTAAAGGTTAAAAAACCGCGCACCGCTTGGACTTTCAACCCTAATAATAAAATTAACGCCCCCATCTGTAACCGAAAATGTATTGCGGAGGAGCGCAAATCTTTTTGCGGGATCACGCTGCAGCCGAACTAAAAAAGCCCGGGAATCGAGCGGAAACGATTGTCGGGCTTTGTCTGCTTTTGTTGATAGGTATCGGAAAATAAATTAACCCATTTTTCCCATATTATGAGTTAAATTATAGCAGTTCATTTTCTCCCCCCTTAGAATACCTATTATGGAATTTTCAGAAATATCCATCTTTAAGGAGGTTTGCCTATGAAACGGCTCCCATTGTTCCTTCCTATGCTGCTCCTATTATTGATTACTGCTTCCTGCTACCCAAACACCTCCAGTACTCAGAAAGTCTCTTCAGAGAAAAAAATCGGAACCGATTCTCGGAAGACACCTGCCCTGCTTACGGCCGAACAAAAATTGGAAGATTTTGAGTATATGTATCAGCTGATCGAGGAAAATTACCCTTTCCTGAAGGTGAATCAGCGCTCATACGGCATAGACTGGCTCGGGAATAAAGAGAAGTACCGCAGCATGGTGGCAGAGACCAAAGATGATAGGGCCTTTTATCGGACCATGAACTTGATTTTGGAAGATTTGCATAACGGGCATACTGCCATGTTTGATACAAAAGCTTATCTGTATTACAAGAGCTTATTGGAACAATTAGAGGATCACGAGCCCTGGCTGGATGAAATGAACAAGGAGAACGTCAAAGCTAGATATTTGGTAAACAAGGCACCTTCTGTATCGAAGCAAGTTTCTTCTGAAATTCGTCAATCTTATCCACTAGTATCCACAGAAATTATCGATAAGAACAAAGTGGCCTATTTGCGCATTCCTACTCTAGATTACTTTCAAGTTTCCATAGATATGGAGGTCATTCGTCCTTTCCTTCAGGAGGTACGAAATTATGACACCTTAATCATTGACATTCGCGGTAACGGCGGCGGGGACAGCAGCTACTGGAGCGACAATCTAGTCCCGATGTTGATCAATGAACCCGTTACATGGCACTATTACCTGCTATATCGCGGAGGAGCATTTGCTGAACCCTTTTTAAGGGCAAAATTACGGGATAGCTATAAGTCCTTAAAACCGATTGAGGAAATTCAGGAGTATCATCTGCCCCATCTCCCGCCCGAGACATTTACGGACTTCAAGAAGTTCGAACCTCATACGGAAACGATAACTCCAAAGAACTCCGTTGGTTTTCATGGAAAGATTTATATGATTGTTGATAAATCGGTCTTCTCTTCGTCAGAAAGATGGGCCTGCTTCGCAGAGGAGACAAAATGGGCCACACTCGTTGGGGAGCAAACGCTCGGAGACGGCTTAGGGTGGGAAAGCCCGATCGTGGCTCTTCCAAACAGCGGTTTTGTATTTCGCATGCGGCTGATGATGGGACTTAAAGCTGACGGAACCGTCGACGATGAGACCAAGACTACCCCCTCAATCCTTGCACCCGGAGAGCCCGTGTGGCCCTTGTCGGACGACCCGGCTGTCAAAGCCGTGCTGAAGGCGGAAGCCAAGCGATTAAATAATCCCGTTCATTAGGCAAGTATCCCCACTCAATCGAACCTTTTATTTCGTGCCTAAAGATCAAAAATTAAAAGAGCGTCCTGCAGCAGTGAAAACTGCTCGGGACAGCCCCTCTTCTCGTCCATCCGGACTTCACCTATCAGGTTTAAAACTGTTCGTTCCAGGCTGAACGGCCCATTTCAAGCCAAAACCCTTGAATGTTCCCGCCCTGCGATAAGGCGGGAAGGCGCGTCAAGCCTCTTCTTGCCCACGAGACGTCAACAGCTCGAACGCCCTCAAATAGCTGAGCGAGGAGTAGCCTGTGCCGAAGTCATCCATGGCTATGCCGATCCCCATAGCCCGAAGCTGGTCCAGCTTGCCCACAAGAGACTTGCGGTCCGACGAATCCATAAAAATAGACTCCGTAATTTCAATCTCCAAAAATTCCGGCTGAAGGCCGACTTCCTCCAATATCCCCGACAAGGTCTCCATAAAGTCTTCCTGCTTCAGTTGCATCACGGAGATATTGACCGAAATTTTACAATCCGCATAGCTCTGTTCGTGCACTTTCTTCAGAAAAGCGCATGCGGTAAGCAGTACCCATTCGCCGATCGCCAGGATCAGCCTGCTGTCTTCGGCAATTCGAATAAACTTGTCAGGCGATACCCTTCCGAGCTCGGGGCTATCCCAACGCAGCAGCGCCTCGAACCCTATTATTTTTCGGCAATCTGCATCAATTTGAGGTTGGTAGTATAGCTGAAACTCGTCATGATCAAGCGCCGAGAGCAGATGCGTTTCAATCTTCATCCTTTCCAGAAGCTCAACCTTCATGGAGTGGTCATATACTCTAAAAGAGCCTTTGCCTGATTTTTTGGCATGATACAAGGCGACGTCCGCATTCTTGATCAATTCCTCCGGATTGTTCGCATGCTCCGGATAGAAAGCAATCCCCATGCTGATCGAGATATGCAGCTCGCTCTGCCTGATGGTGAAAGGCAATTTGAAGCCCTTCACCAGCTGCATGGCTAATTGAAAGACGTCATCTTGCCCCTTGGCCTCTTTAACCAGCACCACAAATTCGTCGCCGCCCAGCCGAAAAATGATCGCCTCCGGCGGAATAAGCGATTTCAGCCTTGTGCCGGCCTCCCTGATCAGCAAATCCCCCCATTTATGGCCGAGCGTGTCATTAATATTCTTGAAGTTGTCGGTATCTATGAACAGCAGTGCTGCCTTCCGTCCGGGACTGGAAAAATAACGGTCCATCTCCTCCAGCAGATAGACCCGGTTCGGCAAGCCGCTGAGCGAGTCATAATATGCCATTTTGTGCAGCATTTCTTCTTTCTCCCGAAGACGGTCCCTGCTGTCGACGAGCAGGTCATACTGCTGTTTCAGTTCATCCTGTGTAGCTGCGAGTTCCCCATATGTAGTCTCAAGCTCCTTGTAGCTGCTGCGCAGGCGCAGCTCATAGTTCTTCTGTTCGGTAATGTCGATCAGAGAACCCGCAAATCGGATGGGTTCACCCTGTTCATTGCGCAGCGCTTTGCCTCGCACCTGAAGCCATCTGTAATCACCGTCACCGGTCCGCATCCGGTATTCGGCGTTATAGGAAGGCGTCTTCCCTTCCAGATGGTCCCGGCGCGCTTTCTCCGCCTCTTCTGCATCATCGGGGTGAACCAGGGCCAGCAGCTCCGCTTCAGGATAAAGGTCCTCCCTTTCCTCATAGCCCAGAAGCTCGTACCACCGGCTGGACACATAATAATCCATTGTGCTGAAATCCGCTTCCCAGATAATCGCTCCTGATCCTTCATGGGCGAGATAAAGCCGCTCCTCGCTTATTTTCAGGCTTTCCTGGCTCGCCGCCAGTTCTTCAAACTGCTGTCTCAGTTCCGCTTGCGTTTCGGCGAGATCATGATAGGCTCGCTGCAGCCCGGAATAGCCCTTTTGCAGCTTTCTTTCGATTTCTTTCCGATCCATTATTTTGACTCCGCTCAGCACGAACGCTTCAGCCTGTCCTGCCGTATTCCGGACCACCGAGGTCCGCAGCAGAAGGCAGTGCTCCTGTCCGGACGGATCCGTAAAGATGGCTTCCCTGGAATCCATCAAATGAAAATTCATAGCCTCTTTCATAGCCCCGGCCAACAGTTCAAATCCGGAACCTGCCATGCCGAGCTGCTCAAAGTTTGAAGCAAACATCTCTTTCCCGGACAACCCGGTAAGTTTTTCCGCTTGGATATTGAAGTAAACGGTCCTGCCGTTCGGCCTTACAGCCCACACCAACATATCGGTGTGATTCAAAACCTCTTTGGCGAATTCTCTCTCCGCCCGCACTTCTTTGCGAAGACGATTATGGTATAGCTTCATCAGTGCAAGACTTGCAAGTAGAGCTATAACCAACCCCATACAGATATTTGACATAAATTCATATACTTGGTATTTCTTTTCTTCTCCGGGTAAGCCGCTGAGCAACTTGGCAAGGCCGTTCCTGGACAATACTGCTGCCGACGATGCCGGCAGAACTGATTTCAAAATCAAAATGTGCATAAAATCCTCCTACCCTGCACTGAAACCTTTTCCAAAAGCTGTTTTTTGAAGAATCCCAATCATTATACCGTGCATTTCCAGCCAAAAGAAACCATTTTTCGCATATAAAAAAACATAATGGGGCGCAAAATAACCCGACAAAGCGAGGCTTCCACTTCAAGGCGGATTCAGGTACTTTACTTCGGACCCCGGAAACTTGCAAACAATTATAATAAAAGCTGACGCCGGTTGAGTACCGACGCCAGCTTGCCGCTTAGAGGCTTTTTTTTCAGAGTAGTCCTCGGCGATTCTAGGAAAATACGATAACTCCCCACTTTCAGGTAGGACCGTCTTTTTATTTACTTGCAAGCCTACGCCGCAAATCAAAACGGCTGCCCTCTTCATGGCAGCCGTTTCTCTTTCCAGCCGCAGACCCGCTGCGCCCGGCGTAATAAATTTAATTTCTGACATCGATTATTCGGAGCGGTATAGCTGGCCGCATGCCGCGTTAATGTCCGATCCGAATTGAGTTCGGACCGTGATGCTGATACCCTTTGACTTCAAGATCCGAACAAACGCTTTAATCCGACTAGGATCAGATTGCCGATAGCTGTCTGGCGTAACTTCGGTCGAATTGAATGGAATCAGGTTAACGTGGTAGAGATGTTCCCCAGGTCCCCTTCCCCTTAACAACTCGGCAACTGCTTCCGCATGCGCCGTCGAGTCGTTGACTCCTCGAAGAAGAATATACGCAATATACACCTTTCTCCCTGTATGCCGGATGTGACGATCCAATGCCTTCAGCACGTCGCGGACTGGGAATCGGTCGTTGATCGGCATCAGCTCGCTTCGCTGATCGTCAAACGGCGAATGCAGCGAGAAGGTTAGACTGACCTGCGGAAACTCCCGTGTCAGCTTGTCGATCCCCGGCAACAGGCCGATCGTGGAAATCGTAATTCGTCGATGTCCTAAACCAAAGAGATGCGGGTCGGTCAAAATCGTTATTGCATCAAAAATATGCGGGTTGGCGAGCGCCTCCCCCATGCCCATGAATGAGACGCTGTCCAAGGCGTGGCCGTTCAAGCGAAAGTGCAGCAATTGGTCGGTAATTTCGTCGGCGGTCAGATTTCGTTTCAGGCCGATGGTACCGGTGGCGCAAAACCTGCACCCGAATCCGCAGCCGCACTGCGTGGAAATACAATACGATTTCCACCCCCGCTCATAAGTAAGTCGCACGGCCTCCACGCGTTCGTCGCCCGCTATGGCAAACAGCACCTTGTTGACCTGTTTCGACGTGAGTTCCTTTACCGGAACGATGCTGCAGACGTTCGGACCAAGCATCCGGGTCAACTCGTCGCGCAAAAATTTGGGCAGTATGGTCATCCGTTCGTATTCGCTGACGTTTTGCTTGAAAATCGCGTCCATAATCTGAGCATACCGATACTCGGGCTGCTTGAAGTCGGACAACATTCGCCGAATCGTTTCATATTTCGAGGTTATTCTCATGTCTTCTCCTTATCGCCGGAGAAAACCTAAAAAAGCAACCGTCAGTTGGCGCTTTGACACGTCATTAACCAACTATACAGAAAAAGCGCATACGTTTGCAGACGGATCGCTACGTGCACCTGTCGATAGATTGGTAAACCTCCGGCAACCGATTTGTTTTTTTGTGAACCGCTTCACCTAACAGGAACCGGTTCACACAATCATCTACAACCTCAATCATCATCGCTTTCATCCTCCTAGAAATTGTTAGTCTTTCAGTTCCACAATCTTTGTCGCGATATGCTTGCAAAACTCGCTGTCATGCTCCACAAAAAGGATGGTCGGAGAATGCTCCAGCAGCAGCTCTTCGATTTGCATCCGGGAAATGACGTCGACAAAATTGAGCGGTTCGTCCCAAACATGCAAATGAACCCTCTCGCAAAGGCTTTTCGCGATCAGCACCTTCTTCTTCTGACCGCCGCTAAAAGAAGCGATGTCCTTTTCGAATTGCAAGCGCGAAAAATCGAGTTTTCTCAAAATCGCTTTGAACAAGCTTTCGTCAATCCCGCTGTTTCTGGCGACTTCCGACAAATTGCCCCGCAAGTGTGAGGTGTCCTGCGAAACGTAGGATATTTTCAACTGGCTCCCTCTTCGAAACGTGCCGGAATAAGGAATTTCCTCGCCGCAAATCAGTTTGAGCAAGCTGGATTTGCCTGAGCCGTTCGGACCGGAGAGCGCAATGCGGTCCCCTTGCTCCACAGTAAAGCTGACGTCGCGGCAAACCTTCTTCTCGCCGTAATGAATCGAAATACGGTCAAGCTCGACTAATTGCTGTTTGTGATACGCCATCTGAGATATTTTCAGGCTTTCCGAGCTTTCAACGTTGTTAAGCAGCTGGGATCTTTCCTCGATCGCGGATTTTTGTCTTTGCTCAATCGATTTGGACCTCTTCATCATTTTGGCGGCCTTGTGACCGATGTACCCTTTATCGACCTTGGAGCCGGAGTTGCGGGTGCCGTTTTTTGTTTTTTCCACTTCGTGCGACCAGTTGCCCGTCCGCTTGGCCGCTTCGGACAGCCGCTTGATGTCCTTCCTCAGCTTTTCGTTCTCGGCCATCTCAAAGTTGTCCTGTCGTTGTTTGTTCTCCCACCAGTCGGAAAAATTTCCTTTCTGGATTTCGATATGGGTCTTGTTGATCGAAAGAACGTGGTCCACGCAGTTGTCGAGAAACGCCCGGTCGTGCGACACCAAAATAAACCCGCTCTTGTCGTTCAAATAATCGCTGACCAGCTTCCGGGCATGCAGGTCTAGATGGTTGGTCGGCTCGTCAATGAGCAAAAAACGGTCTTCCTTCAAAAACAGGGCCGCCAGCAGCACCTTCGTTTGTTCTCCGCTCGACAACGATTCGAACGGCCGGTATAACACGTTCTCCGAAACCTTCAGCATCGAAAGCTCGCGAAGAAGCTGCCAGTGCTCAAAGTCCGGATAGATGTCGGCGACGACGTCGACGGTATTGTTCTCTTTGTGTTCAACATGGAATGGGAAGTACTCGAAGCTGACGCCTGCCGAAATCGTTCCGCTGTATTCGTACTTACCGAGCAGCAGATTGAGAAACGTGGTCTTGCCCCGGCCGTTTCTCCCCGTAAAGCCCAATTTCCAGTCGGTATCCATTTGAAAGCTTACATTCTCAAAGATGTTGTCGTAACTGCCGTCATAAGCAAACGTCAGGTTCGTTACCTTGATCAATGACATGTGTCGGCAACCTCCTTTGTCAAAATAAAAAAGAGCTACAAGAAAGTTACCTTTCTTGTAGCTCAAAAAATACGGCACATCCAACCCGGTGCAGGGTATGAAAAGGATATATTTTTTGAGTGAAGAGAATAAGGTAACTTTCTTGCCAATAAAGAATAAAACAAATTCTGCTTTATTCCTTAAAAAAGTGGCAAGAAGTATTACATTATCCTCTTCAACTCCAATCGTTAAGTGTCAGCACGATCTTAACATACCCGTTTCTACATTGCAACATCCACTGCCCATTTGATTTTCATTAATTTGCTGTGCTATGTGATACGTTTGTGCGTTATCCGTCTTGGAAACGCCCTGCCCCCCCGTTAATCCCGTAACAGCTCGCAGACCGTATCCTTCCATCTGGCCAGCACCTCATCAGGTTCTTTAAGCGAGATGCGGATGCCGCTGACGATATCCGCATACTTTGCCACATCCTGTCTGGCGGCAATAACACCGGCGGAATACCGGTCCCGCGGATATTTAGAGTCCTGCAGCTTCTCAAGCGGCTGAAGGTGCAGTCTTGCATAATGCGCTTTACCCTGATAAATGACAGCCAGCGTTGCCTTCCCGGTCCGCCGGATATTACCGCTTGTCGTTGTGCCCGGCCATAAGCCGATCCGGAGCTGCCCTCCGCTTAGGGCTACAATTTCGCCGACACTGATCATGGCCGCATGCGGCCACCCATCTTCCGAGACCGTCAGCAGCATCATCGCTTCGCCCTGCTTGCCCTCAAGGCCGGTTCCGCTCAGCAGGTCATAAAGCTCCGGTGCCAATTCGTTGCCACTCACCCGCTAGTAACACTCCTTTCACTCGGCTCCTAATGGAGCCCGCTCTTGTCCTGTTCTTCGAAATACGGTTTGTTCACGAAGTAGTACATGACCCCCATAAGCAGGACACCGCCAACCAGATTCCCGAGCGTGACCGGAATCAGATTATAAATGACGCCGGAGAAGGTAATCGTCTCCGGATGGTTCAGTACCAGGGCAATCGCAAAGGTGCACATATTGGCAATGCTGTGCTCATAACCGGAAATGAAGAAACAGAAGACAAACAGCATCATCGCAAACAGCTTGGCCCCGTCCCCCTGCAAAGACATCGGAATAAAGAAGGCCAGACAGACCAGCCAGTTACACAGAATAGCCCGAAAGAACAGCTCCAAGGCAGGCGCTTCGATTTTGTGCTCCGCTACGCTGAGCAGGAAACCTTTTACGGAAGAGGAATCAAACAGTCCGGTAAGATGTATCAGCAGCGCAAATACAAGCGCCCCCAAAATATTCCCGAAGTAGCTGGACCCCCACAGCTTGAACACTTCCTTCCACTTCAGGCGTTTGCGAAGCGCTGCATAGGTGTAGTAGAAGGTGTTCCCGGTGAACAAATCCCCGCCGCCGTAGGCAATCAGAATAATGGCGGCCCCGAACGTCACCGCGGCCATAGGATAAGTAAAAGGCGACTTCTCCACATAAAAGAAATTGCCCGTTTTGAACGCGACGATCACGCCAAAACCGATGAACATGCTGGCCAGCATAGACCTTGCGATATATCGGATCCAGCTCCGCTTGAACATTTTATGCTTCTTTAACGCCAGCTCTTCAACTCTTAAGAGAGATTCTGTCTCCATAGTGCCTCCCAAATTATCAGGATCATTTCTTCATTTTCCCGTACTATAACACAAATTTGAAATAGTGAAACCACACGATTTGATCCTGCTATGCATGAGACTTTGTTGTTGTTATTTTCTTGAAGAGTATTGGCAAACGCTCGTATTTGATGCATAATGAAGTTAAGCACATGATAATGATTATCATTATTGAATTAATCATCCTGCAGAAGGGAAGTTATCCTACATGAAGAACAGCTCCAGAATTGGTCTGAGTATTGACGATTATCTGGATTTGCTTAACCTTGCCGCCCAGCTCGGCGATGCAAGATGGCAGAAAGAGATTGTCCGGAAGCTTGAGTGCATTCAGGCTGATCTAATCGAGAAACAGAACGTGTAACGACCGTTTTCGGGGCTTGCCAAGGTCAAATCCTTGTTCGCGAATCCCCGGCGATAATCCCATAGATACGATGCAGCTAACAGTCTGGCCTGATACGCGAACGCTTAAGGGACAGACTGTTTTGTTAACCTTGCAGCCACGATTCGAAAAACTTTCGGTATCCTTCCCTCATCACCCGTTCCGAGAACATGTCAAAGGCATACTCCCTGTTCTGAGGCGACCATTTGCGCGGCAGTGCGGCAGCCATATTCACAAGCTCAAACCAGTTCTTCTCATTTCCGGCAAAAGAGTGAGCCGCGCTGATATGGTCATAGCAGGGGTGCTCAGGTTTTACTACAATCTTCCCCATGGCAAGCGCTTCGGTCAGGGGCATGGCAAAGGTGTCGAATTTGGAGCAGCTCCAGTATACTTTCGCCGAGTTCATCAACTTGAAAACCTCTTCCTGGGACAAGGCAAACTTCAGCGTAACATTATCCGGAATAGCATACTTCTTCATACTTTCCTTGTAGCGCAATCCCCCGAACACCATATAAACTTCCTTGTCGGGGTTCTGTCTGGCATACTCGATCACGAGATCCGGACGCCGGTTCTCCTCATCCCGGCCGATCCAGAGAATCCGGTTATCCACAATGTCGTCCGGACTCAGGAAACGGCTGGCCAGATGTTCGCTGAACCCGATCGGAATCACAGTGACGTCGGTTACCCCGAATTGCAGCGCCATCTGCCTTTTCAGGAATTCGGTCTGAACAATGGCTTTATCGACGATGGAGTAGAACGGCTTCATCATTTCATAGCCCGTCAGCGCAGGATCGGGGAAACTGTGGGGAAACAGCACGCTGTTCTTGATAAACATTTTTAAATAGGTGAAGCCGGAAACGGTGTAAATGACATGCTCGATGTTCTGGCTATAAATCTGGTCCAGCACAATATCGTAATTGACGAGATCGCCTTTTTCATGTTCATAGCCAGGAAGCCAATCATGCCCGCTGACATGTCTTTCCGGCGATATAAAGACAATCTCGACGCCCAGCTCTTTTCCGATCTCCCGCAGACGCTCCGCAAAAACTCTTGGGCCCTGCGCTTCCGCAAATTGAATTTTTCGCATGACGAGTCCAACCTTTGTCATCCGGGTCACTCCCTTGGTTTGATTTGCCGGGACATTCCGCCGTCCCCTAAAGCACATAGCCACGCAGCGCACCCCGCAATGCTGTCCATGCACTCTGTCCATTGGCGCTCAAGCTGCTGTCTGGTCCAGTGAACACTGCCGTGATGCAGGTCCGACTTGATGAGCAGCCCCATCCACAGCGAAAAAACTAACGAGAATTTGTAATATTTCATCACAAATCGCTCCGGGTTCAGCGCCTTCCCGTAATACCGCCTCTTGTTCAAATACGCCTGCAGGACCCCTTCACGCAGTTCGGTTGTAACCGCTATTTTCCGGGGAAAGACCGGGTGCGACATATCGATCAGATGATACAAATCCCACAGTGGCGAGTTCAGATGGACATGCTCCCAGTCCAGAATATACAGCTTCTCCTTAGCGAGCGCATAATTCCCCGCATGCAGATCGCCATGGGACAGCACCCGCTCTTCGCTTCCGACAAAGGAGATCGCCCATTCGGCAAGGTTCCGCAGCAGATCCGGCGGCAAAGAAAGCTCTCCAAGGATATCGCCCACATCCTGCTCCCGCTCAGTGAGAAAGGAAGCCATCGACTCCATCGGCGGCTTGGGGGCCGCAAGGTCAGCCTTCTCCCATTCCGCGGCGGGGAGCGTGTGCCACCGGGCAGCAAGCGCGGCGACTTGCAGCATCGTCTTCTTATCATGCCTGTGTTCAAGCGCTCCCAGATCCTCGTAGATCACCCACCCGGGCTCCCCTTTCGGGGACCTGGCCAGCATCTCGGGATATACTCTGGGCAGCTGCGGCAGGATGTGCTCATAGATCCAAGCTTCCCGCTCCTCCTGCCCTGGATGCGTGACAGGCTTAAATATATAGCTTTCGGACGGCGAAACGAAAAACCGCTCGACATACCGGCCGTTCATCCCTTGATACAGAGGCTCTTTTCGAACAAGAAGGCGTTCATCCAAATATCCGTCCCGCGTCACGTACCGGTTTAAAGAATTGATGTTCATCACCGTCTTTGATCTTGATAGTTGTACGATGAATAAAATTCAGGTTAGTTACAATTTAACTTAAACCGCGGAATCGGGCAACGCACTCTTGTACACATCAAGACAAAAAGCGGCAGCGTGTTGTTGACCGCGATTTCGGGTCCCAGCTCTGCAGTTTATGCCGATGAGTGAACCTCCAAATAGCTTAAAAAAAGGCATCCAAACTTTATCCGTTTGAATGCCTTGTTCATGTTTCAAAACCTGTAGCTAAGCGTCAGATCATTTGCTCCCCGTCGTAAGAAGCAATAACTCTATACAAGTCAGGACGGCGATCCCGGAAAATGCCCCATTCAATCCGCTGCGTTTCCAGCGCATCCAGATCGAATTCGGCTACGAGCACCGTCTCCTCGTCCCGTCCGGCTTCATCGACTTTGTTCCCCTGAGGTCCGGCGATAAAGGAAGAGCCGTAGAAGGTAATCTTGGAATCCTCATCGTCTTCCGCGCCGATCCGGTTGGAGGCAATAACCGGAACCAGGTTGGCGGCCGCATGCCCCAGCATGCAGGTCTGCCAATGATCCTTCGAGTCGATGGCGGAATCCTGCGGCTCCGATCCAATCGCTGTCGGGTAGAACAGCAGCTCCGCCCCCATCAGCGCCATGCAGCGCGCCGCTTCGGGATACCACTGGTCCCAGCAGACGCCGACGCCGATTTTGCCATAGCGCGTGTTCCAGACTTTAAACCCGGTATCGCCGGGATTGAAGTAAAATTTCTCCTCATAGCCCGGTCCGTCCGGAATATGGCTTTTCCGGTATCGGCCGAGCACCTCGCCGTTCGCATCGATGACGGCAAGCGAGTTGTACCGGGCGTTGTTCTTTTTCTCATAGAAGCTGATCGGCAGAACCACCTTCAGTTCCTTGGCCACCTCTTTGAAATGACTTACCGCCTTGTTGTGCTCCATTTCGGTAGCGTACTGGTAATAATCGGCTTTCTCCTTCTGGCAGAAGTAGGGCGTTTCAAACAGCTCCTGCAGCAAAATAATCTGCGCTCCCTGCTCCGCTGCCTTGCGCACCAGCCGGTCTGCCTTGGCAATGTTCTCTTCTATATTCCAGGAACAGCTCATCTGTGTGGCTGCAACCTTCACTTTTCTCAAGGTCAATCCCTCCTTTTCTTGATGGTGCCGCATGGTTACTTTCCGGCAGGCATCTGCTGTGTCGTGCAGTGCACATTACCGCCTTCGCGGATGACGGCCATGCCGTTTACGGTACGAATTTTTAGGTCCGGAAACGTCTTCTGCAGCACTTCCTGCGCCAAACGGTCCGTCTCCAGAGCCGTCCCGCCAAAGAAAGGCAGAATTATGCCCCCGTTTACAAAATAAAAGTTCAAATAGCTCAGCGTCAGCCGCGCCGTTTCATAGCTTACCGCAGGCGGCTGCTGCACCGGAATGACCTCGATCGCTCTGCCCTTGGCATCCGTGCTCGCTTCCAGAACGGCCAGATTGTCACGGGTAATCTGATAATTCGCATCCTGAGGATCATCGCATACCTGTATCAGCACTTTCCCTGGGCCTGCAAAGCAGGCCACATTGTCCACGTGACCGTCCGTTTCGTCGCCGTCCAGTCCGCGCTTCAGCCAGATAATCTTCTCCACGTTCAAATAATCCTTAAGCACCTGTTCAATCTCTTCGCGGCTTAAATGAGGATTGCGGTTCTTGTTCAGCAGGCACTCTTCGGTCGTAATAAGCGTGCCTTCGCCGTCCACATGGAAGGACCCGCCTTCCATAATAATCGGCGCATCAAATTGGGGGATGCCGAAACGGCTGAGCAGCTTCCCGGCCACCTGATTGTCGAGATCGAACGGCGCGTACTTCTCGCCCCAGGCGTTAAAGCCCCAATTGATGCCGGCGCGCTGCCTTGCCTGATTCAGAACAAACGTCGGACCGTTGTCGCGCAGCCAGGCGTCGCTGTGTTCAAGCGGCAATATTTCGATATTGTCCTCCGTGAACAAGGCTCGCACACGGGATACATCCTCGGGGTTGACAAGAACCGACACCGGCTCGAATTCGGCAATCGCCCGGATCAGCTCCAGATAACCCTGGCTCACCTCTTCATACTGCTCCGGAAAAACCATGGACTCCCGAACGGGCCAGGAGATGAGCGTGCGCTCATGCTCCGCCCATTCCGGGGGCATAGAATAGTTAGCGGATTTAGGATTCATCTATGTTCAACTCACTTTGATTATAATTTTAGGCATTCCATCCCCCATCATACAATATTCCGCCTTCCGTCTCAATCACGGACTTTCTTTTATGCCGCCCATTCGCCCATTACTGCTTCCATACGTCGGCATACTCCTTATGCCGTCTGAACAAAGCAAGCGCATAAGAACACGCAGGAACAATTTTAAGCCCGTTCTCGCGCGCATAGTGGACGGCTTTCCGGACAAGCTGCTCGCCTACCTTCTGGCCCCGAAGCTCTTCCGACACAAAGGTGTGGTCAATCGTCATCGTGTCTCCGTCCAGTATATAAGAAATTTCCGCCACAGGCCGTCCGTCCTCCTGCAAAATAAAACCGCTGCCGCTTTGCACCAACTCGCTCATAAATAGATACCCTCCTTGTGATCTGTTCGTCGGTCACGCTTCTCTTACCTATTGCCCTTTTTGGCATCCATTTAAACATGAAGCATTTCATGCTTTGCCCACTGGCGCCGCAAGGCGCTTCGTCCCGCTTCTTTCGGATTATGCCTCTTTCAGGCTTCCAATCTTATGTTATATTTATTTAACGCGCTGCTTACCAGCAGAGTTCAGGCAGCAAGAAACAACCGATGAAAAGCAAGGTGAACCCGATGCAAGCCAATTTATTTCAATTTAAGCCCGAAGGCGCCGAAGGCAGGATTCCTACCGCACTTTCGGCTTCCTCGGAAACAAGCCGGGAGCTTGTCGATGACAGGGAGCCGGACGCCTGGTATTTCCGCAGGCTTGAAGCGAACGGAATCCTGCTGAACCGGCAGCAAATCAGGGCGGTCCGCCACGGGACCGGGCCCGCGCTGACGCTGGCCGGCGCCGGTTCAGGCAAAACGTCCGTCCTCGTCTGCCGGACCGGGTACCTGATCGCCGTCCGCGGCGTAGCCCCCTCCAGCATTCTGCTGCTTACCTTCTCCAGCAAAGCGGCGGCCGAGATGCGCGAACGGATCGCCGGGCTGCCGGAGCTGGATACGCACAATATCAGCGGGCTTTCGGCTAGGACGTTTCACGCCTTTTTCCTCCGCTATCTCTACAGCCAAGGGGCAGCGATAGACCTGCTTACAGACACCACCAGGCAGCACATCATGTTTAAGCAGATCATGCGCGAGCTCGGTCTGCCGCAGGACGCCTACCAGCCGGAGACGCTGCTTGCGCTGCTGTCCTCGGCCAAAATGAATATGGTGGAGATCAGTGAACTGCCGGAAACCAGCGAGACAGAAAGAGAGCTTAAGCAGATTTTTCGGCGGTACGAAGCGGTAAAGGCCGAGCAGCAGGTCATGGATTTCGATGATGTGCTGCTGCGCTCCTACCGGCTGCTGCAGGAAGATCCGCGAAGGCTGCGCTGGCTGCGACAGCGGTTTCGCTATCTGATGGTGGACGAATTTCAGGATACGAATTTGCTCCAGTACGAGCTGGTACGAATGATTGCGGGCCCGGACAGCAACCTGATGGCCGTCGGCGACGACGACCAGACCATCTACTCTTTCAACGGAGCGCGGAGCGAATTTATTCTGAATTTCGACAAGCAGTATTCGAAAGCATCCGTCATTACGCTCGACATCAATTACCGCTCCAATCCGAAAATTGTCGGACTCGGGAATGATATGATCCGACATAATTTGCAGCGCCGGTCGAAGACGCTGAGGGCGGCCAGGCGGAATGGGGCCGTGGGGCCGATGTATCTGAGGCCGTATACAACGGACAAGGAAGCCGAGTTTCTGCTGGACCGGATTGAAAGAGAGGTAGCAGCAGGAAAAAGAACTTACGGCGACTACGCCATTTTGTACCGCGCCGCCAGCAACAGCCGGGCCATCCTGGAGCAGCTTGTGCTGCGCGGAATCCCGCATATCGAATACGGGGACGGGCAGCTGCTCTACCAGCAGCGGGCTGTTCGCCCCGTGCTCGATTATTTGCGGCTTTCCCTGAACCGGCGCGATTTTGCGGCCATGGAGAATGTACTGCCCTCCCTTTATATCAACCGCAATCTCGGCATGGCCCATATTATGGAATGCGAGAAGCGCCGGGCGAAAAAGGGGCCCCTGATCCATTTGCTGACCCTGCCGGGCCTGAAGGACTTTCAAACGGATAAAATCAGGGATCGGCTGGAGCTGATCCGCTCCCTTCGCAAGCAACCTCCCGCGGAGGCGATCCGGCTCATTCGAAGCCGGTTCTACAACAGCTATCTGGAGACCGATGAGCGTCAGGCAGCCACGCTGCACAGGGAAATGCTGAAGGAACTGCTGGACGAGCTTGAAGCATCGGCCGAGCGGTTCACCGGCACTGCCGAATTCATCGGCTTTATAGACGATGTAATCGCCAAAAATGAGGAAGGCCGCTCCCGCAAGCTGGAAGAGCAAGGGAATCGGGTCGCCTTGATGACCATCCACCGGTCCAAAGGCCTGGAATTCCCTGTCGTCTTCCTCATCGGCGCGTCTGAAGGCAGCCTGCCGCACGCTTCTGCCCTTGACGCAGAGCGGATGAAAGATATCCACCCCAAGCTCTCGGCGGATCAGAAGGGCCAGGCCGCGCTGGAAGAAGAACGCCGCCTCGCCTATGTGGCGGTCACGCGGGCCCGGGAGGAGCTGTGCGTCAGCTCGCCCGCGCGTTACCGGGGCAAAAAGGCAGGCGTATCCCGCTTTCTGCTCGCGGCTTTCGGTGCCGCGGGGGGCCCGAGCGGCGGCCCGGGGAACATGGCGGCCGCGCAGCCCGGGCACGCGCGGCAGGCAGGCGCACGCGGGCATCACGGCGTGCCGCAAAAGCCGCCAATACCGGCGCAATCGGTCCAATCGGCACACGCGGGCAGTGCTTCCAGAGTTTCCGGCCATCACGGCGACCTGGCGGCGGGTAAAGGCTCTTTCCGCAGCGCCAAAGGACCGGGCGAGGCAGCCGCTCCCGGCAATCAGGCGAAGGTCCGCCCTGTTCCCGCCTGGCTCTGCAACTCCCGCTCGTGCAGCGCCTGGGTCCGGATTGTCAGCGATCGCGAAGCCGGATTGAACGAAAGATTGTGCCCGCTTTGCGGTTCGGACATGACCAGGGGCTTCCGCGAAGTGCCGGTATAGTCACGCCCGCAAGAGGGACTATACTCGGCTGCCCGGTTGCTCGGCTGTTCGGTGCCTAGCTATTCGGCTGCTTTGGGGAATTTACCGGATGTGCGGATTCATCGAGCCGTCCCGCGCACGATCCCTTTTTATGGCATCTAGTATTTATGTTATTATTGATATATGGAAGGTTTGCTGACATCAGCAGAAGCTTGCCGCTAAAGAGAAAGGAGCTATGAATATGGAAAAAATACTGACACGTGACGAGGTCCAGACCGAAGCGACCTGGAATCTGAACGACCTGTTCGCCTCCGAGGAAGCTTTCGAAGCCAGCCTAAAGGACGCGGAGGCCAAGGCTAATCAAATGACACGCTTCAAGGGCCGCCTTGGGGAGGGGCCTGGCGTGCTGCTGGATTGCCTGAACGAGCGGGAAGCGCTCATGGAGCAGGCTCTGAAAGCTTCAGCCTACGCACGGCTGCGCCAGTCGCAAGACGGCACAAACCCTGCCAATTTGGCCCGTTCCGCCAAAGCCGGAGATGTGATGTCGCGGATTAGCTCCTCGCTGATCTTTATCGACTCCGAACTGCTGGAGCTTGAGGAGGGCAAGCTTGAAGCCTATGTTGCCGAAGAACCGGGACTTGCGCCGTTTGAACGCAGCCTCAAGCTGCTTCTGGCAACCAAGCCTCATCGCCTCGGATCCGAGACCGAAAGCGTGCTCGCTTCGCTTGGCGAAGTGCTGGGCGCGCCTCACCGCATCTATCTTCGGAGCAAGCTCTCGGATATGACCTTTGACGATATCGGCGAAGGCGAGAACAAGAAGCCCGTTTCCTTCCGCCTTTACGAAACGAACTACGAGATGTCGGCGGATACCAAGCTTCGCCGCGAGGCCTACGCCTCTTTCACCAAATCGCTGCACGGCTCGCGCCATACCTTTGCCGAAGCTTACGCAACCGAAGTGAAAAAGCAGGTTGTGCTCTCCCGGCTTCGCGGCTACGACTCGGTGACCGAAATGCTGCTCCAGCCGCAGCAGGTATCCACCCACATTTACAACCGGATTCATGACACTCTGCTTACGGAACTTGCCCCCCATATGAGGAGGCTGGCTGCGCTCAAGGGTGCTCAAAGCAGGCGGAAGCAAGAGCCCGCTTGAACTGATGGCCCTGGCCGGGGTGGATATGTCGACGAAAGAGCCGATCTCGCGGGCAGTCGCTTACGTCGGCTCTCTCGTCGCTGAGCTCGAAGCTCTTTATGCCTGACAGAAATGAATGATAGTAAGATTATCCTTTCTTATAGCCTGCAGCAAAGGGTGCCCTATAACGCCATGAATATGGCCCAGGGCACCCTTTCCTTTTGCATTCCCGCGTCCGTTCCGGGCCATATCGTGAATACTGGATTGGATATTTCTCAAAATCGGTTCTATTTTTGCTCTTTCCTACTATAATGGGTATCATAGCTCCTCTTCTGACAGAATACGAGGAAAAACGAGGTGATTAGGTTGGCTTTCTGCAAAGTAGACATCGATAATATCCACACAATTTTTTCTGAAGAACTGTTTCCCGCGGATCGCTTCAACAGCCCGAAGGAACTGCTCGACAGCCTTTTCGGAAAGCTTGAACCTTACATGGATCTGGATTTTTACATTTATTACGCTTTGGATGAGCAAGCCAGCCCGAAGCTGCATCCGGTCTGCTGGGGAGGCGCCATCACTCCTTTCGAGACGGAGCTTTTGAAGTGCTATATACCCGGGACACCTGTCAGTCTGCCATCGCTTCAGAAAGAGCAAGTTTTCGACGCCGATGATATACAAGCTTCAACGGAACCCTATTTGGAGGTTCTTCGCGATGTCGGTCTGCAATCATTCGTAAGCTTGGCTCTGCTCGTCCAGCAGCTGCCGGGCATTCTGGCCATCGGTTCCAGGCGCAAATCTTCTTACGCTCCTTATGAAAAAGAATTCTTACATACCATCTGCAATGTCATTACTCCTACGCTCAAACGATTTTGCCTGAAGCCTTCTGTCCCCCCTGCCGAAAACAGAAGCGCACCGGAAAAGGAAAAATACGCTTTCTATTCTTCCGTCGCCTTGTCGGAACCCTTGTTCGCAGACAACCCCGATCCCATGGTCATTACATCGCTGCGTGATGGACAGGTTATTGCCGCCAACCAGGCTTTCACCCGGTTTACGGGGTTTGGACTGGGTGATATCCTTACAAATGAATCTCATTTGGTTCATATGAATGCGCTCTGGGACTATATATTAAACAACTCCCCATTCTCTCCCGACTCTGTGGAAGTCACGTTTACAAACGCAAACAGCGAGCAGAAGACAGGCTTTCTGCACTCCTTTTTTCTGGATCTTATCGACATCCCCTGCAGGGTCACCATCATTCACGACACCTACATCCATGAACGCTACGCAGAAGAACTTATAAAATTATCCAAGTACCATACCGTTGGGGAAATCGCAGCCGGTATCGGACATGAAGTGCGGAATCCGATGACGACGGTGAGAGGCTTTCTCCAGCTGATGGAGGCTCAGGAGCAGAACCCCCGCCAATCCTCCTATTTAAGGCTTATGATTGAAGAGCTCGACCGGGCCAACGCCATTATCAGCGAGTTTCTTTCGCTCGCCCGAAATGACAGTCCGGAGCTTGAAGCCGGAGATTTGAACCAGCTCATCGAGAAGCTCCTTCCCTTGCTGGAAGCCGACGCCATCGTTGCCGGCAAAACCGTCACCGCCAACCTGTCCGAGATCGGCGCCATCAACCTGGACCGGAGCCAGCTCCGCCAGCTCATTCTGAACCTGGTGCGGAACGGCCTTGAAGCGGTGGCCGAAGGCGGGTCCGTTACGATTCACACCTTTCCGGAAGGGTCCGAGGCGGTCCTGATCATTGAGGACAACGGGAAGGGCATTCCTCAGGACAAGCTGAAGCATATCTGGGACCCTTTCTTTACAACCAAAAAGAACGGGTCGGGCCTCGGGCTGCCCATATGCTACCGAATCGCTGCCGGGCACGGTGCGGTAATGGACGTAAAAACCGGGTCCGGCGGAACCTCTTTTTACATCAAATTCCCTCTCTTGCCGACAGACTAGTCCATCCATACCGATATAAAAGGGCGCCTGTTTCAGGGGCCTTTTTCCGTTTCCCTCCATTCTAATTTCCCACCGGTCAAAAAAAACGGGTTTTTCATAAAATTTACCTATAAATTTCAGGGTTTCTCTATTATTATATTAGTAGCTCTTTTTTAATAGAGTTATATAATCTGACATTGAGAGGGATGAAATACTTCGTGAGGAATGGATTTAGAAAACAACTTGGCAAAGTAGTTACCGCGTCCTTGGCTGTCAGCTTGATGATTTTGCCTTTTCAGGGCATAGTCGCATCTGCAGCATCAGACAGCGCATCGCTGAAGCTGAGAATCATGGAGACAACGGACATACATACGAACCTGATCTCCTATGATTACTACAAGAGCGCGGATGCCCCGACTGTCGGCCTCGCCAGAACGGCAACGCTCGTTAAGCAAGCGCGCCAGGAAGTCCCCAACACACTGCTGGTGGACAACGGCGACCTGATTCAAGGCACTCCTCTTGGCACCTATGAGGCTCTTGTGAATCCTGTCAAAGCTGATGAAGTACACGCCGTATACAAAGCTATGAACTTGATGGGCTATGATGCGGCGACGTTCGGCAACCACGAATTCAACTATGGCCTGAGCTTTTTGGAACAGGTCATCAAGAAAGCCAGCTTCCCCTATGTCAACGCCAACATCTATAACGACGACAAAGACAAGAACCCCGATAACGATGTAAACCGCTATAAGCCTTACCAAATTTTGACCAAAACCTACAAAGACGAAGCCGGCCAGGAGCAAACGGTTAAGATCGGCGTACTGGGCCTGGTTACTCCGCAAATTATGCAATGGGACAAAGCCAACCTGGAAGGCAAAGTCACTACGAAGGATATCGTTGCAACAGCCGAAAAGTATGTGCCTGAGATGAAGAAAGAGGGCGCGGACCTGGTCATTGCTATGGCGCATACCGGCTTCAACGCCAAGGCCAGAGCAAATGAGATGGATGAGGACGTAGTCCTTCCGCTCAGTAAAGTACCCGGCATTGATGCCATCACCTTCTCTCACACTCACAAAGTGTTCCCAACGGCAACCGACAAAGCGTTGGACGCCCTGTTCAAAGACGCATCGGGCAACGTTCTGCCTGAAGTCAACAACGCAAAGGGAACGATTAACGGCGTTCCTGCCGTACAAGCCGGATACGGCGGCAACAACCTTGGCATCATTGATTTGACGCTGGAGAAGAAGGACGGCAAATGGACGGTAGCCGATTCCCAATCTTCGACTAAAGCGATTTATGACTCCGCAGCCAAAAAATCGCTCGCCGAGCCGGACCCGGCGATCGTTGATGCCGTGAAAGACGTGCACGAAGCGACGGTTGCTTACACGAACAGCCCGATCGGCACAACGACGGCGCCTATTTACAGTTATTTCGCATTGGTTCAGGACGATCCGTCCGTACAAATCGTAACGAATGCTCAGAAAGAATACGTTGCCGACTACGTGAAGAAAAACCTTCCGCAGTATGCAAATACGCCGGTTCTGTCCGTAGGCGCTCCTTTCAAGGCCGGACGCAACGGCCCTGAAGAATATACGGACATCGCCAAAGGACCTCTGGCTATCAAGAGTGCCGGCGACCTTTACCTGTACGACAACACTTTGAAGGCCCTTCTGGTTAAAGGTTCCGTTGTGAAGGAATGGCTGGAAATGTCTGCAGTCAAATTCAATCAGATCGATCCGAACAAAACGGAAGAGCAGCCGCTGCTGAATCCTGCCTTCCCGGTTTACAATTTTGACGTTATCGACGGCGTAACCTACCAAATCGACGTCACCAAGCCGGCCAAATACAATCCGGACGGTACGGTTAACGATGCAAGCAGCAGCCGTATTGTTAATCTGCAATATCAAGGCAAGCCTATTGATCCGAACCAGGATTTCATTATTGCCACAAACAACTACCGTGCAAGCGGCGGCGGCAAATTCCCGGGCGTTAAAGGCAGCACCTATGTCATTGACGGACCGGACGAGAACCGCCAAGTTCTGATGGACTATATTACGGCCAGCAAGGAAATCAACCCGACAGCCGATAACAACTGGTCGATTGCTCCAATTAAAGCAGGCGTAAACGTAACCTTCACTTCTGCGCCGAAAGCTGAGCAATACGCCAAGCTGACAAGCAACATTAAATACACCGGCAAGGTGGACGACAAAGGCTTTGGAGTTTTCTCCATTGATTTGACCAAGGCGGCAGCGCCAAGCGCACCGGATCAGCCGAGTACGCCACAGCCTGCAGCGCCGGCAGCTGAATTTACGGATGTGCCTGCAACCCATTGGGCTTATCCTTATATTAGCGATTTGGCCTCCAAGCAAATTGCCCAAGGCAAAACAGCCACCACTTTCGATCCTTCCGCTACCATTACCCGTGCGGAATTTGCGAATCTGCTGGTGAAAGCTCTGAACCTTAAAGCAAGCAAGGCGGCTTCCTTCAAGGATGTTCCGGCGGGCAGCTGGTATGCTTCTGCCGTCGCAGCTGCATTTGAGAACGGAATTATTTCAGGAACGACCAAAACGACCTTCTCGCCAAATGAGCCGGTTACACGCGAGCAAATGGCGGTTATGGCGAATCACGCACTGAATGTAAAAGCAGGCGAAACGATCAAAGTGAGCACTTCCGCTTCCTTTGCCGATAGCGCCAAGATCAGCCCTTGGGCTAAAGCTTCTATTAACGTTGTGGTAGACCGCGGAGTGATGACCGGCCGCACCGGCGGTTTTGTTCCAAAAGCAACCTCTACCCGCGCTGAAGCCGCCAAGGTTGTCGATACGCTCATTACCGACATTTCCGTCCAACTGCTGGGCATTAACGACTTCCATGGTCAGCTGGACTACAGCAAAGACTTAAAGGACGCAGAGGGCAAAGTGGTTGCTACAGTAGGCGGAGCCGACTACCTGGCAGCCTATCTTGAAAAATATAAAGCAACCAACAACAACACCCTGCTTATTCACGCGGGTGACGCGGTAGGCGCAAGCCGTCCGGTATCTGCGCTGCTTCAGGACGAACCGACCATCGATTTCCTGAATCGCATGGGCTTTGCAGTGGGAACGGTCGGCAACCACGAATTCGACAAAGGCTCGGCCGAACTGCTTCGCCTGATTAACGGCGGTAAAAATCCGAAATCCGGCAAAGACTTCGCAGGCGCGAACTTCCCGTACGTGGTAGCCAACGTTGTAGACGAAAGCGGCAAACTGCTTCTCGATCCTTATGTAATTAAAGAAGTAGGCGGCGTTAAAGTAGGCTTCATCGGCGTCGTGACCAATATTACTCCAACCATCGTTAGTCCGGCAGGCGTTAAAGGCTTGACGTTTACCAATCAAACCGAGGCCGTAAACAAAGCGGTTGCCGAACTGAAAGCCAAAGGCATCAAATCCATTGTAGTTCTGGCGCATGATCCGTTCTCTGGCAAAAACGACGCACCGACCGGTGAAGTGGTTGATCTGGCGAACAGCATCGATGATGAAGTCGACGTTATTTTCGGCGGACACGACCATGGCAAGCTGAACGCAATGGTAGACGGTAAGCTGGTTATCGAATCCTATTCTTACGGAACAGCCTTCTCCGATGTGGATCTGGTTGTCGACCGTGCAACGCAGAACATTACTGCCAAAAAAGCCGATATCGTTGATGTCAAGCATGAAGGCATAACGCCGGATGCAGCCATCACGAAGATGATCAGCGAGTATCTGGAACTAAATGCTCCTATCCTGAATGCACCTGTAGGCAAGACAGCCGCTGCCCTTACCCGCGCTGCCAACGCTGACGGCGAATCCGCGCTAGGCAACCTGATTGCAGACAGCATGCGGATCCAGATGGATGCGGATTTCGGCTTTATGAACTCCGGTGGTATCCGCAACGATATGCCGGCAGGCAACGTAACCTATGGCGACATGTTCAGCATTGAACCGTTCGGCAATGTGATGATCAAGCTGACCGTAACCGGCAGCCAATTGAAAGCACTGCTGAACCAGCAATGGGGCGGTGCCAAAACAAGAATCGGTCAGATTTCCGGCTTCACCTACAAATATGACGACAGTAAACCGGCTGGAGAAAAAATTATCGAGCTGAAGAAAGCAGACGGAACTCCGATTGAAGACACCGCTTCTTACACGATTGCCGTCAATGATTTTACGGCTTCCGGCGGGGACGGGTTTACCGTTCTTAAAGAAGGAACCAACCGTGTAGCAGGCCCAGTGGACCTTGACGCGTTTATCACCTATGTAAAAGAGAAATTCGCTGGCAAAGAGGTTGAAGCGAAAATCGAAGGACGTATCAAGAAAGCGAACTAATTCATTTCGTTAAATCCCGCTTTAAACAAAGGGGCTGCCCGAAAGTCTTGTACAAAGACTATGGGCAGCCCCTTTTCATATGTTACTAAAGTGATTTTTGCTTTGACAACGTCAGCAGCCATTCTTAAATTGACCGGTGTACGGCCTTGCTTAAGCCCCCGGAAGCTCGGTCAGCGCTTTGAAGGTATACCCCTGCTTGCGGGCCTCATCTATAATTCGCCCCAGTGCCTGCGCATTGTCTTTGGACACCGAGTGAAGCAGCAGCACTTCTCCGGGATGCAGTTGGGCGAGAACCTTTTGATAAGCATAGTCCGCTCCTTTTTGATCGTTAGGATCCCAGTCTTTATAGGCTGCCGACCAGAAGATGCTGCGGTACCCGGCCTCCCTGGAAGCCTTCAGGGAACGGTCGCTGAATATCCCGCGCGGCGGCCGGACAAACCTCATTTCCTGGATGCCCGTAACCTCGGCCACTGCGGCGCGTACGCGTTCCAGCTCCTCTTTGATTTTGCTGTCCGGTATGGTGGTCATATCCGGATGGCTCCAGGAGTGGTTGCCAATCAAATGCCCTTCGGCCACCATTCTTTTTACCAGTTCAGGCTGGTCCTTCACATAGTGCCCGGTAATGAAAAATATCGCCGGAACCTGTTTGGCTTTGAGCGTATCCAGAATGGGCTTGGTATACCCGTTTTCGTAACCGTTATCGAAGGTCAGATAGATTTCCTTTTGGGTCGGATCGCCAAGAAATACGGCATCGTTCCGCTCGATAATATCCTTAAAGCCTTCCTCGTCGATGGAAGGAAGCTTTCCGTTCTGGCTGCGCTTGAAACCAAAGTGAAATGCCCGATCCTGTGCAGATGCAGTGGCATTCATCTTGGGCACATGCAGCAAGGAAAGGCTGATCATCAGCGCAATCAAAGCCAGCGTCCAGCGCTTCATCTTGTTGTCCCCTTTCACCATAACGTTCATCAGGTTTACTCTCTGCCCCAATGAACAAAATTATGCATGAATAGGAATTACTTCTGTCTTTCCTGCTGAAGTACGATACGTGCAAAGCGAATCCACTCCCGCGCGGCAAAAGACAAATACCGGTCCTCCCTCCAGATGATTCCCAGCTTCCAGGGAATCATCGGCTTGACCATCGGCAAAACGGAGATGCGGGAAGGATCCATTTCACGGCAAACCGCTTCCGGCAAAAGCGCCACCCCCAAATTGGCCGCGACCATCTGGCTGATCAAATCCCACTGGGAGCTTTCATAGATGATCCTCGGCTGAAAGCCCGCATGCTGACATTCGCGAATAATCCGGTCATGCAGCGCAAAATCTTCAGCGAACATAATGAAATATTCCTCATGCAGCTCGCTAAGCTCCACTTCCTTGTTTCCGGCGAGACGGTGGGAAGGATGTACAATCAGATTCAGCTTCTCTTCCACAAAGGGAAAGCAACTGAAGCCCTCCTCATTGGTCGGCAGTACAACGACTCCAAGGTCAAGCGCTCCTTCCGCCACATCGATCTCCACCTTCTTGGCTCCATCTTCAAACAGCCGGATCGTAATTTCCGGATAACGCTGGTGGAACAGGCCCATTAATTTCGGAAAAAAGCTTGCGCCCACCATCGGCGGCAGGCCGATGCGAATATGCCCTCTTTTTAAATTGCGCAGGTCATCGAGCTCCGCTGAAAGGCTCTGGAAAGAATTCAGAATATCCTGCGCCCGTTCTACGATAATCCGTCCGGCATCGGTAAGCTCGATTTGCTTGCCCTGTCTGTCGAACAGGACCACTCCAAGCTCTTCTTCCATGACACGTATCGTCTTGCTGATCGTTGGCTGTGTAATGAAAAGAGCCTCGGCGGCTCTGGTGAAGCTTCTCTGTCTGGCAACCTCAACAAGGTATTGCAGCTGGCGAATGTCCAACGTGATCGACCTCATTTCCCATAGACAATAAGAATGATATGTATTCTGTATATGCATTTTACCTATGAAAAGAAGTGCTGTAAACTTTTCAGTAACAAAAGAAAATGAAAGGGGTAGAATCCGTAGTATGAATAAACTGCGAATCCTGCTGACCGGGATTGTGCAGGTTGCCATTTTGTTCTTCGTTTCCATCGCGATGAACAAAATTTCGGAACTGCTCCATCTGAGAATACCGGGAAGCATCCTCGGAATCGTATTGATCTTCATTCTGCTTCAGACCAAAGTCATCAAGCTGGAATGGATTGAACGCGGTGCGAACTGGCTGCTTGCTGAACTGCTGCTATTCTTTATTCCATCCGCCGTAGGCGTCATGCAATATATTCCGCTGCTCGAAAGCGAAGGCCTTCAGATTCTGCTTGTCGTTGTGCTTAGCACAGTGGTCGTCATGCTCAGTTCAGGTATGGTAGCTGCCCGCATTGCCAAACGAAAGGAGAAGAAACACCCATGATTGTTGGCTTGATTTGTCTACTGTTTACTTTGGCTGTTTATTGGGTCTGCAAAAGAGTGTACAAAATGAAGCCGCGCATTTATCTTTCTCCGCTGATTATTACACCTTTGGTTCTTGTTCTGTGCCTGCTTGCCTCGAAGATTTCTTATTCGTCTTACAATCAGGGAGGGAAACTGCTGACCGATTTGCTGCAGCCCGCTACAGTAGCCTTTGCTGTTCCTTTGTACAAATACTTTAACGTCTTGAAAAAGCACGCTGTAGAAATTCTCGTGAGCGTACTTAGCGGTTCGATTGCCGCCATCATTTCTTCCGCCTTTTTGGCCAGATGGATGCATCTGGATGAATCGCTGATTAACAGCCTGATCCCGCGGTCCGTAACGACGCCGATTGCGATGAGCGTATCGCAGGTGATCGGCGGGGTACCAAGCATGACAGCCGTTTTTGTCATCATTACAGGGATTCTCGGCACGATCCTCGGACCGATTATCGTCAAACTGTTCCGGATTGAAAGTGAAATTGCCCGCGGGGTTCTGCTTGGCACCAGCGCCCACGGCACAGGGACATCCAAAGCATTTGAGCTTAGTTCGCTTACAGGTACGATCTCCAGTATATCCATGATTTTGGCTGCCCTGATCACCTTGGGAATCGCGCCGGTAGTGATGTCGTTCGTGCTCCAGTAAGTCAGCAGGTGATTCTGATTTTTTTACCATGCAGCCGCCCATATTTCCATATACTTTTATCCGGATATGCCGCTCCCCCGAGCGGTTTTTTTATAGCTAATAAACGATCGTATGTTCTATAATAGTCCTAACTGACAAAATAACCAAACAGGGAGAAGAAAATGAATATCTATTGCTCCAGCGCTTTGCATCAGATTCAAGTTGCTGTACATACCACGATTGAGATGATGGACAAGCTTAAGGACGATGATTTGCAGAAAAGACCCACGCCGGGTAAACATTCCATCAGAGAACTGCTAGAGCATATTTCCATTATCTGCAAAGCAGATGCTTTGATCGCGGACGGAGCTTCCGAGGAGAGCATGAGTAATTTTTATGCACATATTTCGCTCAAAACCTTAAATGAGATCAAAGAAAACTTGGCTAACAACTACCAATTTCTTGTAAGCAAATATGCTCAATTTACCGACGAAGAACTTGAACAGGACATCACTTCTTATTGGGGCGTAACCTATACCCGTTATGAATGGCTTCTCGAAATCGTCTCCCACCTTTATCATCATAGAGGGCAATTGCATGCCATGCTTGTCCATTGCTGCAGTCTCGATCCCCGGGTCCCGTTATTTGAATAGCCAAATTTCGAAAATTTTCCACCAAGTTTTCATACATGTTGTCGCCAATTGGATTGCCCCGTCTCCCGCTTTTTTAGTATATTGAAACAAGTGAAGCTTGCTTCACGTTGTTAAAGCGGTATGAATCTGTTGTAATAGAAATTACTGAAGAGGTGTTTCCAAGCGTGCTGTTCAACTCATACGAATTTATTTTCGTCTTCATGCCCGTCACGGTAATCATTTATTTCATCCTTAACCGGCTTCAGCTGATCTTTGCCAGCAAGCTGTGGCTTGCCCTGAGCTCCTTATTCTTCTACTGCTGGTGGGATATACGGTATCTTCCGCTGCTGCTCGGATCGATTGCATTCAATTACATCATGGGCAGAACCATCGGGCATATGCAGACTGGCGGTGCAGGCAGACGCAAGCTCGTGCTAACCATTGCCATTACGGTTAATGTACTGCTTCTCGGCTATTACAAATACGCCGATTTCTTCATTACCAATGCCAATGCCCTGCTGTCTCAGGATTTCAAACTGCTGCATATTGTGCTTCCGCTTGGAATCAGCTTTTTCACTTTTACGCAAATTGCATATCTTGTTGACGCTTACCGTGGAAATGCGAAAGAATACAACATCGTCAGCTATGTTCTCTTTGTGACCTTCTATCCTCACCTCATTGCCGGCCCGATTCTGCATCACAAGGAAATGATGCCGCAGTTCGACCGGCTGCGGAACAAGCGATTGGACTTCAGCAATGTAGCCAAAGGTTTGTTCCTGTTCAGCATCGGCTTGTTCAAGAAGGTCGTCATCGCCGACTCACTCGCTCCCGTAGCGACGAACGGTTTCGACACGTTAACTCATTTGAATTTCGTCCAGGCCTGGACGACTTCGCTATCCTATACGCTTCAGCTTTATTATGATTTTAGCGGTTACTCCGATATGGCGATCGGGGTTGCTTTACTGTTCAACATCAAGCTGCCGGTCAACTTCAATTCGCCTTATAAGTCTGTAAGCATTCAGGATTTCTGGCGCCGCTGGCATATGACCCTCAGCCGGTTTCTGCGGGACTATATCTATATTCCGCTTGGCGGCAGCCGCAAAGGTACGGCAAGGACACACATCAATTCAATGCTGACTATGCTGATTGGCGGCTTTTGGCACGGAGCCGGGTGGACGTTTGTCTTCTGGGGATTTTTGCATGGCTTTGCCCAGTTCATTCACCGCATTTGGCAAAAAACGGGCATCCGTATGCCGAAATGGCTGGCCTGGTTCATCACCTTTCAATTTATCAATTTCGCCTGGGTCTTCTTCAGAGCAACCAGTTGGGAGGATGCCATCAAGGTTCTGAAGGGCATGGTCGGTCTGAATGGAATCGGGATTCCCACGATCGACAAAACGAATCTGGCCTGGCTGATTGTCTTTATGCTGATAGCGCTGCTGTGCCGCAATTCCATGCAGATGCTTGAAAGATTCAAGCCGGGACTGCGGAGCGCTGTTTTTGCCGCGGCATTGTTTGTATTTGCCGTTGTTTATTTCAACAAAATCAGCGAATTCCTGTATTTTAGCTTCTAAATTACGGACAAGCCGGTAAAAAGGAGACTTTCCCATTGAAGTACAAAAGAGCGACGTATCGAAAATTTGTTGTTCAGTTTTTCGGCATGATCATCGTTTTTGCGCTGCTGGTTGGATCCTATGTCTATCTGATTGATCCGCTGCAGTTTTATCATAAGGCGAGCTTCTATACGCCCAAATTTTCCTGGGAGGAAAGATATCAGAACCCCGGGCTTGCCCGAAATTACAAATATGACACGATTATTATCGGCAGCTCCATGACGGAAAATTTCCTGCCGAGCGAAGTCGGAGCAAAGCTTGGCGGCAGCGTGCTCAAGCTGTCTATAGCAGGCTCAACCGCCAAAGAGCAGAATTTGACGGCAAATGTCGCCTTTCGCACGGGACAAGTGAAACAGGTGCTGTGGGGACTGGATTATTTTGCGTTTCGCGGTAATCATGTAAGCGATCAGGGGGATTTTCCTTATTACCTGTACGATACGAACATTTTCAATGATTACAAATATATTTTCAATGAATCCAATATCGAAAACGCTTATTATGCGATTAAAGACTCCAAGAAAAGGGCGGCCAACCACACCTCTCTGGAGCGGCTTAACAATTGGGACAGGTCTGTCAAATATGGATCGGAGCGGGTCATCAAAAACTGGGAGGCGGCCCGTTACAATGAATCGGCATACGGCGACAATGAGGATCCGCTGGAATCGGTCAAACAAAGCTTTGACGACAATGTGCTCAGTCTGGTTAAAGACCATCCGGAAACGACATTCTATTTCTATTATCCGCCGTACTCCATTTTGCGCCAGCAGGTATGGTACACCACCAATCCGCAGCGGTACGCCAACCAGCTGGAAATGAAGCGCTATATGTTCGAGAAGCTCAGTTCCTTCTCCAATGTAAGCATTCATGAGTTCCAGACGGAGGTCGATATTACGTATAATCTCGATCAATATAAGGATCTGTCGCACCATTCCGGGGCGATCAATTCCGTAATTGTCGATGAAATTTCGAAGGGAAACCACCAGGTCACTGCCGAAAGTCTGGAGCGAAACATACAACTGCTGAAACGGCAGGCCGAGAATGTCGTAGTGAACAAGGAAGAAGGAACCGTTTATTCTATCGACCTCAAAGTCAACAGCGAGCCTCAAAGCTTTGGGTTTATACCGCCAACCGCAGGCGATGTGATCATGGCCCCGCTCAATAGCTATGCGAAAATGCTGGGCATCGCCTTCGATTATGACCTGGAGAAAAAGCTGATTACGCTGTCCAAAGGGGATAGCGCCGCCAAAATTACAGTTGGTTCGGACGAAGCTGTGGTGAATGGAGAGACGGTCAAGCTTGCAGCGCCGGTAGCCAATATTGGCGGCACGATGGCAGCGCCGCTCGAAACGATCCCTGCCCTCTTTGGCGGCACGGTGGCGATCGGAGAAGAAGTGGGTCATATGCGCAGTGTCGATATAACCATTGCCGACCGCAAGTAAAGCGAACAATCCGTGGGGCCTGACTTAAGTAAGTCAGCCCCGCTTTTTTATGGCTTTATCTATCCCCGTTTAAACTGTGCTTGCAGTTGCCACAGATTGCGAGTATACTAAGCGTCAGAGATTAACAATAAGGGAGGCGGCTGCCGTTATGATTCAGGAGCCGGGAGTCTGCAAATCGCCGAATTTTAAATGGTTTGGGCTTGCCCTCCAGGCGCTTGTTGTCCTGTCCAAACGGTGCGACGATCCCTGTCCCAGCCATACGATCGCTGAGCAGATCAAATCGGAGCCCACGCTGATTCGCCGGATTTTGTCGCAGCTGGCGTGCGGCGGAATCCTCGAGACCCGGGAAGGACGCATCGGCGGATACCGGCTTAAGAAAGCGGCCAATGAGATTACGCTCGCTGAAGTTTACCTCGCTTTGGAAGCGAAAGAGCCCTGCTGGAGCGCAATGCTGGAGGCGACCGGTCCCCATGAATTCGGACAGGAAATGCAAGGATCGTTCAAGGAGATTATCGGCAGAGTTCATACGAACATCCTTGAAGTCCTCAAGGATTATACGATTGCCGATCTGACGGCATAGTTTTATTGCCGGAGACCGACTTTATTATTCGGAACTAGCCGGCGTTTACTATAAACTGTGTCTTTATCAACACAGTATATAATAACAATTTGGGAGGATGGTATATATGAACAACCAACTGAAGACAACCCAGGATTTCGAAACCGTTTTGCGGGAACGGCATTCCGTTCGCCATTATGACTCTTCCGTGAGCATATCCCGGGAAGAGATCAAGGAAATGCTGGAGCTTTCGATCACGGCTCCTTCTTCTTCCAATCTGCAGCCATGGCGCTTCCTGATCATTGACAAACCGGAACTGAAGGAAAAGCTCCTGCCGATTGCTTTCAATCAGAATCAGGTCGTTGAAGCTTCAGCGATTATTGCCGTGCTCGTAGACATGCGATCTTATGACAAGGCTCCGGAAATTTACAACCGCAC
This sequence comes from Paenibacillus caui, assembly GCF_019904135.1. Taxonomy (GTDB): domain Bacteria; phylum Bacillota; class Bacilli; order Paenibacillales; family Paenibacillaceae; genus Fontibacillus; species Fontibacillus caui. The sequence continues at coordinate 47,501 of NZ_JAIOGQ010000009.1, forward strand.
TGCCGAGTTTGGCGTCATGAACGAGGCGACCCGCGACAAAATGATCGAAAATTCCATCAAGATGTACGGCGGGCTGCCGCAGGAAGTGCTTCGCCGCATCAACACCTTTGATGCCGGTCTGATCTCGATGCAGCTGATGCTGATCGCCCGTTCCAAAGGCTACGATACCGTACCGATGGGCGGTTATAACGCCGACAAGTTCAAGGAAGCTTTTGAAGTGCCTAACCCGCTGGAGCCTGCGATTCTAATCGCTCTCGGCAAAGCAGCCGAAGAAGGGCATCCAAGCTCGCGTCTGACGGTGGACGAAGTCACTTACTGGAATTCTTTTGACAAATAATATCATCCCGGCAAAGCAGCAACAATTTCCACTTCTCATACCGCTTGCTTTGCAGGGATAACGCTCGAAGGGACAGTTTTCTGTCCCTTTTTTTATTGCCCCTTAGCCGGATTACGTGTATACTGGGGGCATTGATAATGGGATATATTAAAGTTAGGAGGGATTACATAATGGGCATGGATTACAACGTTGCAAGAAAAAGCCAGCTGGATACCAGGGAGCTGCTGCTGCTGGATTCCGAGCTGAAAAGCCGCGGCAAAAATATGGTTGTCGCTTATGTGCTGTGGTATTTTCTCGGCTTGTTTGGCGGACACCGGTTCTATCTTGGTCTTAAAGGATCTGCAATCGCACAATTGATATTGTCCCTAACTCTGATCGGAATGGCAGTCACCGGGATTTGGTGGATCGTGGATGCTTTTCTGACCCATACGTGGGTGAAGGAGCACAATCAAAAACTGGAGAACGAGATTCTCAGCCAGATCGAATATGAACGAGGCCACCGGCCATTTAACGAATATTAATGGCTATCCTGAAGCAAGATTTAACGACAAACGAGCTATTGGTTCTGAATTCCGAGCTGCAGAGCCATGAGAAGTCTCTGGCGATTGCGTACCTTATGCTTATAGGCGGGCATCTGGGAATACACCGGTTTTATCTAAGAAGAACGGGTACGGCCGTCGCGCAGCTTGTTCTCTTTCTGGCCGCAACCTTCTTTTACATTGCTTTTCTCGTACTAACCGGCTTGGAGTCCTATCTGCTGAGCATGGTGTTTCTCGTACTGCTGCTCGGGTGCGCTGCCGTTTTGACGGTCTGGATCATCGTGGACTTGTTCCTCATTCCGGGCATGGTCCGATCCTGGAATGCGCGCGCCGAACAGGAGATTATGGAAAGGATTGTGCAATACCGAAGCTCCCCACAAGCTTCGAATCCTTATATGTAGTGCTTCTTCCGGCCCCCTTGCCTGTTCCTTCCGCAAGGGGGTCTTTTCATAGTGCCCTCTGCCGGAATACATTCCTATGCTGTAGGGTAAACATGAATAAAGAGCACGGAAGGAGAGATCAAAAGCTTGAAAATTATCATTACGCAGAGCGAAGCGGTGGATAAAGGAATCTGGCCGCAAGTCATGCAGTGGTTCGGCATCGGCCAGGATGACGATACCTGGCCTTCCGAAGAGTTCATTCTCACAGAGCAGCAGGCCAAAGAAGCGGGATTGATCAAATAATCCCCTTCAAATTTGGATTGGCTTCGATAGTGAAAGAGGCTTTTCATTCCGAAAAAGAGCAGGAGGGGGTTAGTCACCCCCTCCTGCTCTTTTTTTAAACTTGGCCAGCATTATATCATTGGTCTGCCACTGCGTGCCGGGCACTGGTCACCGATCAGGATGTTCTGTTCGGCCCTACCTTGGGACAAAAATAATAGTATTGTGTTTATTTTATCATTTTAATTGATACTGATTTGTTCGGAAAATGTAATAAAACATTTCCTCCTGATGAAAATAGCACTTCAAATGATATCGTTGATTGGTTAATCGGCAAAAATTCCTGGTATAACCAATCGTCTACTTCTCTATTATAAATACTTTCTTCATTTTCATAATTATGATGCTGATATTTATATAGTGAGACCTTATAAAAGCTCAATACCCATAACTTCTCATTTTCAATATTATTAACGTCACTTGAAATTGTGAAATGTACATTTAAATCAAGTAGGCTTTTATGTTCGAACTCAATCTTTATTAAACGGTAGTCGTGAAACCCCCAAGAGTTAAAATGCTCAAAAACATCATGAGGTAATCGGTCAGATAAAGTCTCAAATATTTCTTGATATTTTGCAACGTTTTGTTGCCATTGTCTTTCAATATAATTTAATTTGTCATCACTGATATTGTCCATATTTTGAGCTAAATGCAAATCATATAACAAATATTTCAATTATTATCCTCTCCCCTTTCACTACTTTTTTCGTTGAACACTCGCCGCTTACTCCGGCCGGTCGAGCCGGTACAGCTTCCGGTATCTTTCACTTTGCCCCATGAGCTCTTCATGGGTACCGCGCAGCACGATCGTCCCCTCATCCATAAAAATAATTTCGTCCATGAGGCCGGCCGCAATGAGATGGTGGGTCACCCAGATCAGCGTTTTGCCTTTCGTCACCTTGAAAATGGTCGACATCAGCTCACGCTCCGTCTTCGGATCAAGCCCAATCGTCGGTTCATCCAGGATGATGACAGGCGTGTCCTGCAGCAAAATGCGGGCAAGCGCCACACGCTGGCGTTCGCCGCCCGAAAAGCGCTGTCCGGTTTCGTGCATCGGCGTTTCATAGCCCGCCGGGAGCGAGGCGATCAGAGGCCCAAGCTGCGCTGCCTCGGCCGCCTGATGCACTTCCCCATCCGAAGCATCAAGCCGCCCAAGCCGGATATTGTTGCCTACGGTCGTATCGAACAAATGCGGGCTCTGGTTGAGCACGGCAATGAGCTCGGACATACGGGGAGCAAGGCGCAGAGCTTCCGTCCCGTTCAAGGCCACGCTGCCTGCCGATGGAGCGAGTGCGCCCTGTATCAGCTTGAGCAGCGTGGACTTGCCCGCTCCGCTGCGGCCTACAATCGCGATCCGCTTGCCCTGCGGAATGTCAAGGCTGACGCTTGAAACCGAAGGCTCTTCTCCATCGCCGTAGGCGAATGACACGTCCTGCACCGAAATATGAAGAGCCTCTAATGTCCGGCTGGCTGTGGCCTTCTTGGACTCCTCCGTTTGAGGCCCTGCATTTGGCGCTTCTGTCTTCCCTGACTCCGTACGCGTTTGTGAACCCGCTTCGCTCCCGTCACGCTGCCGCGCGATCCGGTTCAGACGCTCCAGGGAGTCCTGGTACTGCGGAACCCGCTCCATCGCCTCCGAGATCGGCAGAAAGGCGTCCATCAGCGGAAACACAACAAGCACGAACGCGGCGATCAGGGTAACGTCGATTCCGCCACGCGCATACTGCTGTCCGGACCAGTACACGGCCGACACGACCGCAAGGCCCACGATGAGCTGGCCCAGCAGAGAGCGCCAGCGGGCCCAGGTCCGGAGGCTGCGCTCAAGACGAAGCACCCGGGCCTCCTCCGCTTCGTAGGACCCCGCAAATTGTGCAGCACGGCCGCTGATTACCCAATCACTGATCCCCATAACTGCATCGGTCAGCTTCCGGTAAAGTCCGCTGCGTTCCTGCTTAAGCTGCCGGTGTCTAACGCGGGTTAACCGGTAGGAGATGAACGGGAGCACGGCAACAAGAACAAAGATGTAGACGGCCGCCAGAAGCGCGAGTCCCCCGTTGAACCGGCCGGCGAAGATAACGGCCAGCACATACATGACCAGTGCCGCAATGGACGGGAACACCGTGCGAATATATACATTTTGCAGATTCTCAATATCCTCCGCCAGTACGCCCAGGATGTCCCCGGTCCGGTATCTGGAGCGGATAAAGAGCGCCTGCGGCTCAAGCAGCCGGTACAACTTAACCCGCATCTTTGACAGAATGCGCAGCACGGCGTCATGCCCGGCAAGCCTCTCGACATAATGGATCACGGCCCGGGAAATCCCGAACGTGCGGACGCCCACGATCGGAACATAAACCATGAGGATATTTTCCGGTCTGAGCGCCGATTTGGAGATCAGGTAACCGGAGGTGAAGAGCAGCATCCCCGCCGACAGGAAGGTCAGAATGCCTAGCAGCACAATCAGCGCAAAACGCCAGAAATAGCTGCGGAAATACGGCCGAAACCAAGCTTCTCCATTCACGACAGCTCCTCCCTTTCTGCACATGCCAGCTTGTAATACGCTCCCTTGCGGGCCATTAATTCTTCATGGCTTCCGGCTTCAACAATACGTCCCTGATCCAGCACCAGGATCCGGTCCATTTCCTTCATCCAATGCAGCCGGTGGGTAGCCAGCACCACCAGCTTGTTCTCAAACAGGGGCAGCATCGTTTCCTTCAGCTCATATTCCGTCTCAATGTCCAGATGCGCCGTCGGCTCATCGAGCAGCATGACCGGTCTGCTGCACAGAAACGCCCTTGCCAGGGCAACCCGCTGCTCCTGACCGCCGCTGAGCGGGCGTCCTCCTCCCCCGACCGGAGTATCAAGCCCTGCAGGCAATCTGCCGATCAGATCGCCCAGCCCCGCTGCGTTGGCCGCTTTCTCTACCTCCGCGCGCGAAGCGCCAGGGGAATAGAAAGCGATGTTCTCGGCAAGCGTTCCGCTGAACAAATACGGGCGCTGTGGAATGTACGTGATCAAATCCCGCCAGCTCTGTTCGGCCAGCGCAGGCAGCTCCAGCCCGTCCAGCTTGAAAGTTCCGGAAGTCGGACTCAGAAAGCCGCCCAGCACATCAATCAGGGTGGATTTTCCGGCTCCGCTTTCGCCAATTATACCGATTTTACCGGTGCCCGGCAAAGTCACGGTAAGGCTATCCAGCGAACTGCGACTGCCCTGTTCATGACATACGGTAACCGAAGACAGCGCGAGCGAGCTGGCTCCCGTCCAATGAACCTGTCTCTCTTGCGAGCGCGTGTATGAGCGGCCCGCTTCTGATCCGCCGGGTTCCTCCGTCTCTTCTGAAGAAGCTGCGGCTATGATATGCCGGATCGTCTGGCCCGCCTCCTTGCCGTCCATCGTGGCGTGAAAATCCGCGCCGGCCATACGGACCGGCAAGAAGTATTCCGGCGCCAGAATCAGCACGGTAAGCGCCGGCAGCAGCGACAGATGGCCGTTTACAAGGCGGAGCCCCAGGCTGACGGCCACCGAAGCGACCGACAGCATCGTAAAGAAATCGAGCGCAAATGACGAGAGAAAGGCAACGCGCAGCGTCTTCATCGTTGCCGAGCGATAGCCGTCGCTCACCGCAGTGATCGAGCCGGCATGGCCTTTGCTTCGGCCCAGATATTTCAGCGTCTCGAGCCCGCGCAGCGAGTCCACAAAATGGTTGGACAGCACCCGGTAGCTGTTCATCTGCCGCTCCGTCTGTCTTCGGGCCGCCAATCCGACGAGGATCATAAACACAATAAGAATCGGCAGGGTGATGATGAGAATGACGCCGGACATCGTATCCTGCGTAAATACGAACAGCAGGATCAGCGCCGGCGTCATCCCGGTAGCCAGCATGCGCGGCAGGAACAATTCCAGGTACAGCTTATATTTCGATATGCCATCCAGCACCAGCGTGACCAGCTTGCCCGTACCTTCGCGGGCCGTAAAGCGCGGTCCCAACTGAAACAGCTTCCCGAGCAATTCCCTGCGAAGGGAAGTACCCGTTCTTTCGGCGAACCGATAAGCGATCCGCTGCTGCAGCATCCCGGTCAGCTGACGGGCCGCGAAAGCAAACAGGAACAATACGGTCACCCCGTATTGTTCCTGCAGCGGCTCGCCGTCGAACAGGCCTGTGACGACTTCCGCCAGCCATTTGGCCTGCAGGACTACAGCCAGACTATGGATCAGTGTCAGAGCGGCCATTTGGACCATGACCGCCCTGATTCCTTTCAGCTTCAGCAAATCTTTATCCATTCTCGTTAATCCCTATCTGTTAGTATTCTGTTAGTATTCCAGATGCTGTTTCTCATGCACCCGCTTGTGGAACACGAAATAGCTCCAAATTTGATAGCCCAGCACAAAGGGCAGCAGGGATATGGCGACAATGGTCATCACCTTCAGGGAGTAGTGGCCCGATGCCGCATTATCAACCGTCAGATTGAACGCTGCGTCGATGGAGCTGATCATCACGTTCGGGAACAAGCCCGTAAATACGCCCACGATGGCCAGTGCAATGACGGCCCCTGTCATGCCAAACGCCCATCCGTCCCGCTTTTTCGTTATGAAATAACCGGCCAGCAGGAAGGCAATCAAACCGACTACAGCAAGAGCGCTTAAGACAGCGCCTCTGACTTCAAAAATATCCGTTGCAAAATAGGTCGAAACGCCGAGCACCGCCAGCAAAGCGGCCAGCGGAAAGAGCATGGCTTTCGCCAGTTTCCGGGCGCGTTCACGCAGTTCTCCTTCGGTGCGGAGCGTTGTGAACAGCAAGCCGTGGACAAAACACAACACCGTTACCGTAACGCCGCCCAGCAGCGTGTAGAGATTCACCATATCGAACAGCCCGGCCTTCATTTCCATTTGGCCGTCGATCGGCAGGCCTTTCATAAAGCCCGCAAAGACAACGCCGAGCAGGAACGGCGGCAGGAGGCTGCCGGCAAAAATGCAGATGTCCCATGTTTTTTTCCAGCGCCGATCATGCACCTTGCCCCGGTATTCAAAGGCAACGCCTCTGGCGATCAGCGCCAGCAGCAGAACGACAAGCGGCGTGTAATAGCCGCTGAACATGGTGGCATACCAGTTCGGGAAAGCGGCAAAGATCGCGCCGCCCGCCGTCAGCAGCCACACTTCGTTGCCGTCCCAGAACGGGCCGATCGAGTTGATGAGCACCCGGCGCTCGGTATCATTTTTCGCAAGGACTCCTGTCGCCATGCCCACTCCGAAATCAAAACCTTCCAGAAAGAAGAAACCGATGAACAACACCGCAACTAGCACAAACCAAAGTTCATTAAGAGACAGCATGATAACCCTCCTTGCTGAATGGATCACTTGAATGCTCATCCGCCGCATCTACCGCATATGGGCCTTTCTTGATGACCCGAACCCACAGGTACGTCATCACGACCGCAAGCACCGAGTAAATGGCGCAGAAGGCAATCAGGGAGAACAAAATTTGCCCGCCGGTTACGCTGGGCGACACGCTGTCCGCAGTCGTCATATAACCGAATACGGTCCAAGGCTGCCGGCCGAACTCGGTCATGATCCACCCTGACGTATTGGCGATGTATGGAAGGGAAATGCTGAGCAGCATGATACGCAAAAACCATTTGTTTGGCCGTTCAAGCTTTTTGCGCGCCGACAGATAGAGGCCATAAGCGGCAAACAGAATCATCAGGCTGCCGGCAGCGACCATAATGCGGAAGCTCCAGAATGTCGTCCGTACCGGAGGGATATAGTTGCCTTCCCCGTACTGCTTCACATATTGGTCCTGCAGCTCATTCATCCCTTTGACTTCCCCGGAAAATTTGCTGTAGGACAGGAAGCTGAGCAAATAAGGAATTTTCAGCTCATATTTATTTTCTTTCGTTGTCGGATCAATGAAAGCAACCACCGTCCAGCCTGCCGGGTCTCCGCTCTTGCCCCATAGCCCTTCGGAAGCGGCCATTTTCATCGGCTGGGTTTTGACCAAATACTGTGCCTGCTGGTGCCCGAAAACCGCCGTGAGGAACGAGGACACGAGAGCTACAATAATCGCGATTTGAAAAGATTTCTTGAAGAACGAGTAGTCCTGCTTCTTGAGCATCTTGTAAGCGCTGATTCCGCAGATCAGGAACGAGCCTGTCGCAAGCGCCCCCAGTACGGTATGCGGGAATTCGACCCACAGCTGTCCGTTGGCAATCAGGGCGAAGAAATCATTCATTTCCGCTCGGCCATTGTTAATCTGAAAGCCTACCGGATGCTGCATGAACGAGTTCGCGGCCAGAATCCACAGAGCCGACAGCGTGGTGCCGATGCAAACCAGCCATATGCTGAGCAAATGCACCTTCTTGGATAGACGGTCCCAACCGAAAATCCAGATCCCCATAAACGTAGACTCCAGGAAAAAGGCGGCAAGCGCCTCAATCGCCAGCGGCGCCCCGAACACGTCTCCCACGAACCGGGAATAATCGGACCAGTTCATGCCGAACTGGAATTCCTGCAGGATGCCGGTTACGACCCCGACTGCAAAGTTGATGAGGAATATTTTGCCCCAGAACTTTGCCATTTTTTTGTACTCCTCTTTGCCCTTGACGACATACATCGTTTCCATCACCGCGATCATGAACACCAAACCGATCGTAACGGGAACGAAGAAAAAGTGAAAAATCGTCGTCGCGGCAAATTGGATGCGTGCAAGCACTAACGGATCCATTGTCCAAACTCTCCTTTTTCTCTTCTGATTTTGTGAACAGCTTATTGTCTGCATAGTTGTATCGCTATTTTTAATATTGGCAGTTCTCGCCACAAAGAATTGTGACATAAATCACACTATCGACCGTAAATTCATAAAATTTGTGACCAAAATCACAAAATTTATGCTTTTTGCACACATTTCCGGCATAAACGAAAGCGAAAACACCGGGTTTGATATCTGAAACCTCATTGACAAAAGCGGATTGTGATCTGCCTCACAACGTTCAATTTTAGAAGGCTTATATAGCCCATATGGGCCATGCGGGTGATGTGCGGCTTCCGTTATGATGGCTCTAGAAAAGCAAAAAGGAGTGAAAGCAGCTTATGATGATTCTGATGGCTTGTGTCGGGGTCGCCGGATTTGCGAGCATCACCTGGTTCTGCCTCGACCTTTTTAAACAAGAAGAGAAGCTCGAACAACAACTCTAATAACCAGGCGAAATCAAGCGGAAACGGCAAAGCTGTCCTTAACAAGATTGCATCTGTTTCTGCAAGAAAAATAACCGCTGGCGCTTCTCACGGGAAGCACTCAGCGGTTTTATTGTTTTACAAGGATTCCTTACTGCTCCACTTCCGTCAGCTGGAAGGTGGTCACGTCCACAAGCCCCCGATTGGAAATTCGCAGGTCGGGAATAACCGGCAGAGCGATCAGCGAAAATGTCATGAACGGCGCATTGAGCGGACAGCCCAGCTGTTTCCAGGCGGCTTCGAGCTCCCGCACCTGAACCACAACCTCGTCGAGCGGTTTATCGGACATCAGACCTGCAATCGGCATTTCGACTCGGGCCAGCACTTTGCCGTCCAGAACGGCGATCATGCCGCCGCCGCATTCCGCAAGCTGGTTCGCAGCAAACGCCATGTCCTCCTCATTTACGCCCATCACCAGCAGGTTGTGGCTGTCGTGCGCAACCGTTGAAGCGACCGCGCCCTTCGACAGCTGAAAGCCGCTTGCAAAAGCAAGGGAGATTTCGCCGCTGCCGCGATGGCGCTCAATACAGGCAAGGCGGACAATGTCCTCCGCTGCATCCGGCTGGATAACGCCATTCTCAACAGCCAGCTCTGCTACCCTGCTTCCAGTCCGGGCGCTGTTCTCGATCACCTGAATGACCTTTACGCGGGTTCGGCCTGCTGCGGCCGAATTGTCCGTTTCCGCTCCCGTCTCCGCGTACTTTCTACTCTTCAGCAGGAAATCGGCGGGTTCAACCGGTCTTGCCAGGTTGACGGAACGGCGCGCCTGTTCGGGATATTCATATACCGGAAATTCGGCCGTCAGAACTCCGCTCTCGGCAACTATGGATCCGTCCGCAATGACGATGGAAGGAACCATCTGCTTCAGATCGTCCACAAGCAGGATATCGGCGCATTTGCCCGGCGTGATCGCGCCCAGGTCCTGCTCCTGATTGAAATAGCGGGCCGTATTGATCGTAGCCAGCTGAACGGCCGTTACGGGATCGACTCCTTCCTCGATCGCACGGCGGACCACATGGTTCATGTGGCCTTTTTCCACGATGGTCTGCGGATAAACGTCGTCGGTAACGAGCGTAATATTGCCGGTAGGCGCATGATCTTCGGTAATCACCTTGATCACTTCCTTGACGTCCTGCCAGGCCGAGCCTTCGCGGATCATCAGATGCATGCCGAGCCGCACCTTGGCGAGTCCCTGCTCCCGCGTTACCGTCTCATGGTCCGAAGTGACCCCTGAGGCGATATAAGCCTGCAGCATGTTCCCATCATCGCTTGGAAAATGACCCGTCACCGTTTTGCCGGCCCGGATGGTGGCCTCTATTTCGCCTTTCATTTTCGGATCTCCGTACACAACTCCCGGGAAGTTCATCACTTCCCCCAGCCCCGCGACGCCTTGCCAGGCAAGGCCTTCCTCAATGTCTTTCACGCCGAGCGCCGCTCCGGCATCTTCCAGCCCGTCCGTTGCGGGAACGCATGACGGATACGTCGTAAATACTTTCAGCGGGAGAGCCCGCCCCTCTTCATGCATCCAGCTTACGCCTTCGCTGCCAAACACATTGGCGATTTCATGCGGGTCCATAAACACAGTCGTCGTGCCTTTGACAATGGCCGCTTTGGCAAACTCGGTCACGGTCATCATGGTGCTTTCCACATGCATATGGCCGTCGATCAATCCCGGAACCATATACCTGCCCCCGGCATCCACGACTTTTGTTCCTGCTCCGATCGTATACTCCGCATTCCCGACGTAAGCCACCCGTCCGTCCGCAACGGCTACATCCACATTCGGGAGCAGTTCGCCGGAATACACATTCACCAGCGTTCCGTTTTTGACAACGAGATCGGCTGCTTCCTCTCCCAAAGCTACCTTGGCCAGTCTTCGGCTTACTTCATATAATGCTTTTCTTCCTGCAGCGCACATCGCCTATTCCCCATTTCTGTTTCCGGTATGTTTTTGAAAATTATATAGCAATTGGGGGCAATGTCAACCGCGCATTCCTCTCAGCAATAAATTTTTGTATCATTTGGACTGTTCGAAATCATTAACGTGTTTCCTTACAAATCGATGACGGCGGTAAAACATCCATATTGCAAGGCTCACGGTAAGGAAGAGGATTTGCATCAGGGTGCGGGGAATCAATTCATCCTCCGGACTCGTCGCAAGACCATTAATAGCTATGTAAAGATTGGCAGGGAACATGGCAATCAGTAGAAGGGATAGCCCGCTGGCTGCCCATGTGACAGTGTGACGCCATAGTAAACCTATTGCCCCGGCCAATTCCAGTACACCGGTGATCGTTACAATCAAGGCGGGATAAGGCAAGATAGGAGGAACCATACTAATGATCTCTGTCCGCATATAAACGAAATGAACTGAGCCGGTTAAAATGAACATTGCTGCAAGACCGCCTCGAAGCGCAACGGGCCATGGGCGCAAACGGCTTACCCCAGCAACTCCTGCAATGAGAATGGCAAACGTGACGACAACGAGCACAATAAGGGGTTCCATAAAATGACCTCCACAAAATTAGTGATTAATGCGTATAGATACTAAACACATTATCCAAAAAAAAGATGCTATCATTTGCCTAGTTGTTCTTCTAGCTTCATTAAAAAATCTTTGATAAATAGCACCTTATCGTCGGGAGCATCCCCTAATACTTCCACGACCATTTTTTTGAATTGGTTCTGATAATCCAAATGGCGAGCGTATGCAATCTCACCTTTAGGGGTTACTTTTAGAATTAACCTTGATTGATTGCGAACATCCTTTTCTTTGGTGACTAGCCCTTTCTGTTCAAGTTTTTTCAGTACTTGGGATATTGCACCTTTCGTAACTCCACAACGTTCAGCCAGCGCTGTAATATGGATGCCTTCATGCTCTCTAATCTCATTAAGCGTATATATCTCGGAATGAAATAAAGGCTCACCTACACCATAATCCCTATTCTTCCTGTCCAGTTTAGCAAACGTTTTGAACACATCCAAAAGGATGTTGCTAATTTTCTCTTTTGAAAGTTCATCATTATTCATCATAGAAGAAAGTGTATAGCGTCTAAACACTATTGTCAAATGGTTTTAACCTATTATCTAAATTTAATTGCTAATTGTTTCTTGCTGTTCATTCCGCAGATCATAGGCGCTAGCCGAGAGGATAAAAAATGAACCCGGCGTGCTTTAAGCCAAACCGGGTTCCGCAGGGTGCAGGGTGTTGTCGTATGGAGAAAGGCCGCTTTTCCTCGTATGCTTGCCTGGCGGGCAGCCTAAAGGTGAAGCTGCGGCGGCTGTGATATTTGCGGGCCGGATGCAGGACTTAACCACGTTTCTCACCGAGTTGTATCATTCATTCTCCCGTTTTCCTTTCTGTACGATCACTTCTTCAGCGGAGGACAGATTGTTGCTTTGGCGCATCGTAATACCTTCATCCGCAAACTCGATATTGACAGTCACGCAAAGCGGGGTCTCTGCAAACCGCAACGTCAGGAGCAGCGAGTGCTCCTGTTCCCAGGTAAAGCTGGCCATCGCCGGCTGCTGCTCCTGTCCCGGCAATGCAATGAGGTTTCTTATCCAAACGCCTCTGCCGAAGCGGATCGTTTCCATATCGCCCGAATCCAAGTAAAGCCCGAGCTCGGCAGTTTGCTCGCCGAAAGAGAACCCGATCCGGCTCCAAGGCAGCTCGCCGCCTTCTAATGCATAAATAAGGCCGGTCACGCGTCTCTCCAACGTGGAGTCGAACAAATAGCGGGGCGGAGTCAGCTCAAGCTTCTGCAGCGTATCTTTCAGCCGCTCATAGGTGCCTGCCTCTTCCTGCACCGGCTCCTCTCCCATTGCGCCGCGCAAGTGTGTCCATACCGCATCTAATACAAGGTGCGTTTGCTGAGTGGCGCAAGTCGTCACCACCACTGCGTCCTCCTCCGGCATCACGATGCAAAACTGCCCAAACGCGCCATCCGCCCTGTAAGCGTCGTCCTTGCACCGCCAGAACTGGTAGCCGTACCCCTGGCCCCAGTGGCTGTTCTCCTCTTCTTCACTTTCGATTTGCTTGGAGGTTGAAAGGTCAATCCACGATTCCGGGATCAGGCGGCTGTCCTGCCAAATCCCCCGCTGCAAATAAAGCTGCCCGAATTTGGCGATATCCTCCGTAGTCAAGCTGAGGCCCCATCCGCCTGTATTGTACCCATCGGGGCACAGTTCCCATCTAGCGCCTGTAAAGCCCAGCGGCTTAAACAACCGCGGCTGCAGGTATTCGTATAATGTAATGCCGCAAACGGTTTGCAGAATGACCGACAGCATGTAAGTAGCTCCGCTGTTATAGACAAAGCGGGTACCCGGCTCAAACACCACTTCCGCCTGAAAAAAAGTGCCGATCCAATTACTCTGCTGCCTGCCATCAATGTTCAGCGTCTCCTTATCATGCCCGGTGGACATGGTCAGCAAATGGCGAATCGTCATCTGCTGCAAGTAGGGGGACAACTCGCCGTCCCGTAGAATATCCGGAAAAAAAGAAATGACTTTGTCATCCAGGGAAAGCCTCCCTTCCGAAACAGCCAGGCCGATCGCGGCGGATGTAAAGCTCTTGCTCAGCGAATACAAGCTGTGGGGAAAATGAGCTTTATAAGGAGCCCACCACCCCTCCGCTACCACCTGGCCATGCCGCAACACCATCAGGCTGTGCAGTTCCACCTGCTGCAGCTTCATTTCATTCACAAAATTAATGATTCCGCTTGAACCCATGCCTTGAATTTCAGGCCGGCTTCTAGGCAACCTAACACCGGAGTCTACTGTCACGATAGCTGATCCTCCCTTGTTAAAAAATGATGATACGAGTAGAAATCGCAAAGCCGTCCTTTACAAAGACGGTATCCGTGTTACGCGAGTGGCCTGATTTCAAACCTTCCAGGCATTCTCCTTTGAAAACGGATTCAACTTATTTTACTTCACTTTCCAATTCAGGTTAAGGTTAACTTAACAATCTTTCGAAAACAGTGAGCGAAATCATAAGTCGACTACAGAAAAGCGAGCTCATAAACAGGTCCCGCCATCATTTTAACGAAAATATACGCTAAGCCTTTGATCCTGTCCGGCTTGGCGTTTTTTTTTCATACTCTAAGCTTGGTTCGGGACGTTGAAAGATAATCCTGAATGAAGATCGTTTTTTCGATTCGTCCCATCTCCCGAAGCGTGGTAGGTAGCTAAACTGATTTGTCTAGCATAGTAGCCTAGTTTCCCTTAATAAGCGAAGCAGAGACAGTCCCTAGTTTGGAGTCAGCTAAGTCGCGTAAGCGCAGCTCAAATCGGAATCCGAGCAAATGCGTCAAACCAAAGACTTGATCCGTGTAAGTATTTGGTCGAGCATGTCAAATTTTGATGTAAAATTTTTGTTTTATTACCAAAAAAACGTGATACAATCTTACTGGTAATATTACACAATATTTGTATATTAATGAAAACAACTACAATTGGGGAGCGATTTAATGTGAAAAAGAAGGCTATTTTTTTAACAGGAGCAGTTTTGGTGATCGCTGTTGGAGCAGCTGGAGCTGCTTTTGGCGCGAACCCGAGTAAACTTCCTGGATCTTTGAAATTTTGGGATGGAGTTATTTATTCAGAACAGGACCAGATTACAAAAAAGGAAATATCAGACTCAATTGACCCCGTTACAGGGAAGTCAACAAAAGAATTTAATATTAAGTCAGGTCAATTAAGTAAAGATGGTAGTTTAGAAATTGATGATAAAAAAAACGAGAAGACAATCGAGTTTAATATGGATGGTAAAGAGCTAAGATTAAAATTCCATTACGTTCTTAAGTCAAATAAAAATATAGTACTGCCCAATAGCGAAGAGGGCTATCAATTAAGTCCAATACCAAATAGTGATCAATATCTGATTGAATATAATGGATCTCTTTATCAACTGGATATAAAAAATTCTAAGATAACAAAAGTTCTATCAGATCAAGTTGACGCTTTTGAATACACAACGTTAAAAAATAAAAAGGTTGAAGATCTTCCTTTGGCTTGGGGTGAAAGACCGTATTATAGCCCAAACGGTGATTATTTGATTTATTATAGTAACCGTAATGCAGTAAAGAACGGTGGCGGTAACGGCCAATTATGGGTTAAAAATTTTAAAAACAATAATGAAAAAGCTGTATATGATGGTGGATTTGAATTTGCCGGTTGGGGAGAAAGTAGCCAAGTGTTCATTCGTGACAATAATAAGTTAGTAGAAATAAATCTGGAGGATAGCTCCAATAAGGTTATCCAAGATAATGTCGCCCTTGAGACTCTTGTGGTTTACCCGTTCGTTATTGCTCCTGAATTAGGTAACATTAATATTACTGATATGAAGACTAATGAAACACATTCAATTAATGAAGGTGTTGGGCGAGCAGATATGTTGCTTGCTGACCCATCTGGTTCACATATTGCGATAAAAAATTATCCTGATCCCAATTCATTCGATACCAATATCTTAGTTCTAGATGATTTGAAAAATGCTGCTTCCTTCAAGAAGATTTCCCCTGATGATGGATATGTTATCGATAGTTTTTCATGGGTAGATTCTGAAAATCTTTTGGTTGTAGTTATTAAAAAGGGAACCATTGAGCAGAGTTCTTATCTAGTTAATATCAATGAACTGAAATAAGGAGGAGACATTAATGAAATCCAAGTTTTTATTTATTATGACGATTATAGCAGGAACCCTGCTTTTTCAGTCATCAGCATTTGCATACGATTTTTCCCGATCTTTTTCTGAAATCTACGGTCTAAATTCTATTATTAACGCTTATTCACCGGCACATGATACCAGCGGAAATGATGCGTTTGTTGCTGTTAATAGTAAGACAAACCAGCCCAGAACGACTGGTACTAGTCCTCATGTCGGAACAGATATTAGTATGGCAGCTGGAAGAAATGTATACGCTATTTATAGTGGAAAAGTAGTTTCAAAGAATACAGATACTTCAAGCCAATTAGGGAATATCATTATTAATTTGGATACTAACAATAATGGTACGCCAGATGGATTTTACATTAAATATTTACACATTGTTCCTAGTAGTTCTTTGAGTGTTGGTAGCTCAGTTTCGAGAACTACTGTAGTTGGTACAATAGACACTTACAAGGTTTTCCCGCCTCATCTTCACTTTGCTAGAACAGATTCAACCGATAGCATTTCGTATAAATTGTACAACTTATATAGACATACATCTATCTCAACTTGGAATAATGGGGAATCACTGGATTATTTAGCAGGAGACTCCATAGTTGGTAGCTCAGTATATATTACAGGTTATACGATGGATGATGGAGCATGGGAAGATCTTTCGACAATTTATGTTTACTATAAAATTGGCAGTACCGGTACTTGGTCATCAACACCGAAACAGATGACAAAATTTAACACTTACGGTAGATGGAAGTATGACTTTAGTGCGGTTGCTTCTTCTGGACAAACCGTATATTATTATTTGGCAGGTATAAGGGCAGATATGTCATCGACATCGGATAACTGGGGATTATGGCCACAATATTATACTCATCCACCCAAAGATCCATCTAGTTTTTCATGGTCGATTCAGTATAAATCTTTTGTAATGCCATAATATTCAACAAAGTTATAAGCAAGGAAAAAAGAAGGCCAGCCCAGGTAAATGTGGTTGGCCTATATTACTGAAAACGTGTTTTCACTTCGTTTAGCATTGAAACTATTTACATTTCGAAGGTGTCTAATATATAGATGGAAAGAATACGATTAAGTGTCCATTATTTTTTCGGGAGAAGAGGGTGAATGATGAAGAGATCTGTAGGGGTGCTTGTCATTGTTTTAACACTTTCCATGATGACTAGTTGTTTAGGCAACCAAGAGAAAAATAAGACCACAGTTACTCCAAGTGAGTCTACAAATACAATACCACCTGAGGAAAATTTGAACAGTACCATTCAGCCACAAGTGGATGAATTCTCACTACTGATAAATAACACCTCAATTTCGCTCCATGCTTGGGATAACGAAATTAACTTAGAACAAGTTTTGGGAAAACCCATTTCCCAAAATATCCATGAACTTAAAGGAGATGGCTTTACAGGGTCATTTCTAAAAAAAATAAAGTACAATGGCCTTGAATTAGAATTATTCTCCCCCAAAGACAATGGTAAGAAATTTTGGATTATGACAATGGTTGTCACTAAAAGAGGCTACCCAACTTCAAAAGGGATTGAATTAGGAAGTACGGTTAAGGAGATCAAGGATGCTTATCCAGCTATAAAAATTTCGGAAGATGGGAGAACAGACCCCAATAATTGTGCATATGAAATTAGAAACGTGCAGGAGTATAACCATATGCAGTTTGAGGTGAAAGATGGAAAAGTAGCACATATTAAGATATTTCATCTAATCCCTTAGATCTTGATTTCAAAGACCTTCGAAAAGTGGAAAGAACCGATGAATCAGTTTCGCGGTGCTTCAGCCCGGAAAGGTCAGAAATGCTGGACAGCCAGCTACCAGGGCCGCCATCGCTTCCGCTGCCTTGTCGCGTGTTCAGATCTTGATTGCAGCATATATGAGCCCTCATCTTGATGACAAGGTGGGGGCTATTTGATGGAAAAACGGCTTTTAAAATAACTATTTTATCCTAGCAACAATAAGCAAAAACGGCCTCGGCCCGGATCGTCTATTTGCATCCGGGCCAACACCGCTTTTACGAGGTGTGCATCATTTGCTGCAGAGGATTAAGATTCCAAATATTGATTAAACCACCCGGCAATCCGGTTCAGGCGCTCCACGCGGAGGATCGGCCGCCCTGAACGGGACAGGTCGTGGCTGGAGCCGGGGAAGCGGACAAGCTGCGTCTCTTTGCCAAGCCGCTTAAGCGCCGTATACAACTGCTCGGCCTGTTCAATCGGGCAGCGCAGATCCTCTTCACCGTGCAGAATCAGCAGCGGCGTCCCGACATTGCGGACGTAAGCGAGCGGCGAGTGCTTCCACAGGCGTTCAGTATGCTCCCATGGATTGCCGTCAATCTCCATCTCCGTAAAGAAGTACCCGATGTCGCTGACTCCATAGAAGGAAATCCAGTTGGAGATGGAGCGCTGCGTCACCGCCGCCTTGAACCGGTTCGTATGTCCGACGATCCAGTTCGTCATAAAGCCGCCGTAGCTGCCGCCCGTAACCACCCAGCGCTCGCTGTCGATAAACGAAAAACGTTTGTTCGCTTCATCCACCGCTTCCATCAGATCCTGATAGTCCCGTCCGCCGTAATCCCCCCGGGAGGCGTTCACAAACAGCTGGCCGTAGCCGTGGCTGCCCCGTGGATTGGTATACACGACGGCATATCCCAAAGAGGCCAGCAGCTGGAATTCATGCATGAACGTATTAGCGTACATGGCATGCGGCCCGCCGTGAATTTCGAGGACGGCCGGATATGCCTTGCCCTCCTCGTAGCCGGCAGGCTTGATGATCCAGCCCTGAATCTGCTCGCCACCTGAAGCTTCGAACCAGAAGCTTTCCGGCTCGCTGATCAGGACAGCCTCAAGCAGCTCCTTGTTCAGCTCGGTCAGGCGCTGCTCCTCGCCCGAGGCAGCGCTGAGTCGGTATAAATCCCCGGGCAGAACGGCGTCGGCCGAGGCAAGGATGAAATCGCCGGTCGCCTTGTCTACAGCAAAGCCGAAGATTTCGCGATCACCTTGGCTGAACGCCTCATATTCGCCGCTCCCATCCAGAGCGAACCGGTACAGGTTCACGTTGCCTTTCGTCGTGACCAGCGTGTATACGGAAGTGCCGTCCGGGCTTAAGACCGGCTTGTAAAATCTGCCGGCCCGCATATCGCTGACCGCCGCAGCCGCGATCATCAGATCATGGCCAGCCGTAACACATTCGGCTTCACCGCCACCGCCGCCCGACGGCATGCTGTACAGCTGTACCAGCGTCGCGTTGCTGTAGGAAAGGTCGTCTCCCAGGAATACAATCCGTTTCCCGTCCGGCGAGAAGACTGGCTGCCCGATATCCAGCTTCGATGAAGTCAGCCTGCGGGGCGTCCCCCCGCCTGCGGACATCTCGAACAGGTCGTTGGTCAGCATCAGGTCCGGATCGGCCTTAGGGTCTTCCGGCCAGTTGGCGGCAAACACGATGTTGAGGCCATCCGGCGAGCATGTGAAGCCCTCAACATCGTAATCGCCTTCGGTCAACTGGATAGCCTCACCGTTTGAAGGGTCTACCCGGTACAAATGGGAGCGCCGCCCGTCCCATTCCCCGCTGCCGTCGGATTTCGGACGGGTCCGGTTGATGACTGCAACCTTGTTAGCCTTGTCCTCCTTCTTGTCTTCTTTCCCGTCTTCCCCCGGTCCGCCGGTCGGCAGCTTGCAGAGCAGGTACGTGCTATCCGGCGACCACTGAAAGCTGCTTACCCCATGTTCGGCCTGAGTCAGTACAGACGCCTCGCCGCCTTCCTTCGGCATGAGCCAGACCTGCATTTTGCCGTCCGCCTTACGCAGGAAAGCAAGCTTCGAGCCGTCCGGCGACCAGGCTGGAGCCGCATCTCCTTCGCCGGAGGTGTAGGCCCGGTCGGTACCGTCAGGCCCAAGCAGACGAAGCTGCGTCACATATCCGGTGCGGTCTTTGTTTACTTTCTTAGCCGTATAAACCACTTCGCCGGTGGACGGATGAACGTCCATCCCTGCAATCCATGTCATGGCGTACAAATCTTCAGCTGTAACCCGTCTCTTCTCTGTCATGTTGACGTTTATCCTCCTCAATTTAATTATCCTTAGGTCAAAAAAACAGTGAACTTTTCCTATGTAATACGTAAAAAACTTACAACTATCTTAATTCCGCCTCCCCCCACCGTCAAGCGCCTATCTTGCCCGAAAATGATTGACTTCCCGATTACCCCGATCTATAATGTGACTAGTAAGTCATATGACTGAAAAGTCACATTATTGGTTTTCGTTTACGAAAGTTTAAACCCTCGTTGTTAAGGAGTGAGATCGTTTGCCTAAAGACACATTTTTCAATTTAAGTGAAGAGAAGCAGGACAAGGTGATGCGTTCAGCAATCAGCGAGTTTTTGAACCAGGGCTTTGAAAAAGGCAACATCGGTGAAATCGCCAAACAGGCAGGCGTGGCCAAAGGAAGCATGTACCAATATTTTGAGAATAAGAAAGAGCTCTTCTTATACTCGGTCCGCTGGGCCATGGACATCATGACCAAGAAGTACAGTTCCATCCAGTCCGTTCCGGCGAATAACCTCTTTGAAAGCTTGTATCAATCCTCCAAAGAAACATGGAGGCAGTTCAAGGTGGAGAAGGAACTGACCATTTTTCTCCAGGATGTGTTTCTGGGCAAATTCAGCAGCGTAGCCGACGAGTCGCTGGCCCAGATGATGAAGATGTCGGATGAATTTGTGCTGCAGCTCATTCGAGACGGCAAGAAGAATGGGACGATCCGCAATGACATCGCCGATCATATTCTCGCTCTCTTCATGATCGGCGCATCCATCAAATTCAAACAAGATTTCCTGAACAAAGTCAAAGACGCCGGCGAATCGGTTCTGGACGATCATTTTTACGAGGCGCACGATCATGAGATTAGGAGCTTCACCGATTTGTTAATCAACGGAATGGGGGCAAAATAAATGTTTATGAACTTGGAGTCGGTACAGAAGAGCTATCAAACCGGCGACGTCAGCACCCCGGTATTAAAAGGCGTCGCAATGGGCCTTGAGCAGGGCGAGATCGGCGTCATCCTGGGCCCATCCGGTTCCGGCAAATCGACGCTGCTCAACATTATCGGCGGGCTTGACCGGGCCGACGCCGGCAAAGTGACCATAGGCGGAATCGAGGTCACCGGGATAAGCGATGCCCAGCTTACCGAATACAGACGGGATTGCATCGGCTTTGTCTTTCAGTTCTACAATTTGATCCCGAATCTTACGGTGGGCGAGAATGTCGAAGTCGTGTCCAACATCAGCAAATCGCCTTTAAAGATCGACGAGGTGCTGAAAGCGGTAGGAATGCTGGAGAAGAAATCCCGGTTCCCGAAGGAGCTGAGCGGCGGAGAACAGCAGCGGGTTTCCATCGCCCGGGCGGTAGTCAAAAATCCGCAGCTGCTGCTGTGCGACGAGCCTACGGGCGCGCTCGATTTCAACACTTCGCGGGACATTCTGAAGCTGCTGCAGCAAATCAACAAGGAGTACGGCACGACAATTCTGATGATTACGCACAATACGGCCATCAGTGCGATGGCTAACCGGATTTTCAAAGTCAGAGACGGGGAAATCGTGGAGAGCACGGTGAACGAATCCGTGATGCCTGCGGAAAGGATTGAATGGTGATGGTCATTCATAAACGAATAACAAGAACGATGCTGGACAACAAAGCCCAGTATCTCGGTTCTTTGGTCCTTATTTTGATCAGTTGCCTGCTCTATACGATGTTTAATCAGCTTAGCGTCAATATGGACCATATCACTTCCTCTTTCGAGACCCAATATGTCCAGGAAGACGCCAGCTTCGTTACCGACAAGGCGCTCACAAACATTCCGGAGCTTGAATCGAAGTTCGGTGTCGTTATAGACAAAGGCGGTGTGTTCGATTATGCCGTAAGCACAGATCAAAGCTTGCGCATCTTTGCGGAGAACGACAAAGTGAATTTGTATGCTCTGATCGAAGGCCGAGCTTTAAGCGGCGGGGATATCCTGCTGGATCCCGCTTACGCCAAAGCGCATCATATCAAGGTTGGAGACAGCATTCGCGTGGAGGGAAAGGACTTCACGGTTTCGGGGTTCATGTCGCTGCCGAACTATATTTATCCGCTCAAGAAGGAAAGCGATCTGCTGAACGATCCGGACCATTTCGGGATCGCAGTGATTGGCAAGGATGATTTTGCGGCGTTTCACCGGGGAAGCAGCTTTTACAGCGTGAAGGTGCAGGGCGATCCGGATTCTGCGGACAGCATACTTGCGGAACTGAAAAATGAGCTGAAGAGCCAAAACACCGTCATTCTGAAATGGATCAACATTGACGAAAATCCGCGGGTCACCGCAGTGACCGCCAAAATGGCCAACATGAATAAGGTCGGTGCCGCGCTGCCGGTCACCATCCTGCTCTTAACCTGCATTTTAACCGGAATCGTCATATGGAGAATGCTGAAGAAGGAAGCCGTCATGATCGGGACTCTTTACGCCCAGGGATACCGGATGAGAGAAATCATGAATCATTATCTCCGCTATCCTTTCGTGATCGCCGTCATAGGCGGGATGATCGGAACCCTGCTAGGGGCGCTTACTTTAAAACCGATGCTCGGGTTCATGGTAGCGTACTTCAATATGCCGATTGACTCCGTTCGATTCAGCATCGCTCATCTGGCAGTCAGCCTCCTCCTGCCTCTGCTCTTCCTGCTGATCAGCGGAACTTTCATTGTCCGCCGGGCGCTGGGGCATTCTCCGATCGAGCTCATGAGGGGCGGCGGACAGAGCCGCAAGATTGGCTTTCTCGAGAGAAGATTGTCCCTGAACAAGCTTAAATTTTCCACAAAATTCAAAATCCGGGAACAGCTCAGAAGCATGCCGCGAAGCCTGTTTCTCCTGTTCGGCGTTGCGCTGGCCACCATGCTGCTGCTGCTCGGCTTCACCATGAAGAGCTCCATGGACTTCTTGTTGAAAGACACTTACGAGGATGCTTACAAATATCAGTACGAATATGTGTTTAATTCGCTGCAGCAGGGACATCCGGCGAGCGGCGAGCCGTTCTCCATGTCGCCTTTCACCGAAACGGCGAACGGTCAAAAAAGCTTTATCGTCTATGGCGTTCGCCCGGATACCAAGTCGATTTCGCTCGCAGACAAAGCGGGCAGCCCGCTTCGCTTTGACCAGGTGATCGTCACCAAGCCGCTGGCCGACCGGCTGAATATCAAGCAGAACGACACGATCGGGATCATAAGCAAGCTGGATTCCGGACGATACAGCATCAAGGTGGACCGCATAGCGGACAGCTATATCGGCGAGTACATCTTCATGCCGCTAACCGCATTCAATGAGATGCTGGGATATCCGCAGAATAGCTATTTAGGCGTATGGAGCATGGATAAACTCCATTTTGCCGAAGATCAGCTGCTCAGTTCGTCATCCGCGTCCGATGCCAAAGCCGCCTTTGCTTCCGTAACCCAGCCGATTCAGGCTATGCTTGGCATCATTTCGCTGATGTCCTTCGTCATCGGGCTGATCGTGATCTATGTCGTCACTTCCCTGATCATCGAAGAGAACAAAGAAAACATTTCTCTGATGAAAGTGCTCGGGTATAAGAAAAAAGAAGTTTTTTCGCTAATTCTGAACAGCTCCACCTATATCGTTATACTGGGCTTCATCATCGGCGTTCCGCTCTTGCTCGCCTCCATGCAGGCCATGTTTCAATCTGTCGCCGACAGCACCAGCTTTGTTTTGCCCGTAAAAATCAATTACGCGTACCTGGGCCTGGGGTTTGTAATTATCATTCTGATCTATGAGTTGTCCAAAGCGTTCAGCAAGAAAAAAATCAACCGCATTTCCATGATCGAAGCTCTGAAGTCGAGAGCGGAATAAGGGCGGCTAGTCTCCTTAAGTAAGACCTAGCGGAAAATTACCGCTAGGTCCTTTGCTTTGCTGTGCTATGTGACACGTTTGTGCTTAGGTGAGGGAATGAGTATGGGGTTCCACCGCTGCATACCTACCGTTGTGCAAACCCACGCTTCCCGGAGACATCCGTGAAGCCCCGGTGCCAGGCGATTATATTCGCAATCAGCAGAATGCCCATATACAAATACACACCGTAGCTCATTACGGTTGCTGCGTAATGTACAAATCCGAATGCGGCGAGAATCAGCATCAGCGGAATCATTTTCAAACTCCGGTTCGTCTGCACGGCCTGAAACGGCTCTGAAAAAGGAAGCTCGGGGCCAAGCAGCAGATAGGAAATGAACGTGTACAGAAACAAACACAGCAGCACCGCGATCAAATCGGGGATAATGCGCAGCCCGAAAATCGCCGTGAAAATAATCGCTTCAATCAGAAACAAAGGCACCAGCAAGCGCACAAGGAAAGCCTTGAGCGTTCCTTTATAGACCGCGTTCATATCTTGAATCGGAATGGCCCGGAAGATCCAGGCGCCCTTATGCTGGCCGGAGAAACCAAGCATGATCACAACAGATGGAACAAGGAGCCCGCAAAAATATATGAACAAATACATTTTTCCGGTTGCAAGGTCGCTAAGCCCCCTGCCGTCCTGAAGGTTCGTGAACAGAAAGATAAACGGGAAAATAATCGAAAAGCCGAGCGTCGGATACACCTTCAGCTTGAATTCCCGCTCCTTCGCCATCATGGCGGAAGCAAAGCCGAAGAATACCGCTTCTTCGCGTGTCCGGCACATCCATTTGCCGATCAGCCTCCACAGCCGGGTGAGCCCTTTGCTTTCGCGCCCCGTCTGTTCCGACAGCTTCTGCAGATTCCGTTCAAAAGCCGGCATCATTTTAATATACAGCAGTATGCCTGCAATCGGCAGCAGGAGGGTAAGCAGGGAAAAAGCCGCCACATACCCGCTGCGATCTCCGCTCAGCACGTACTCGAACGGGCCGGCGAACCAGACCGGGGGCAGCAGAAACTGCCACCATTTCGGCTGGAACCGAAAGGAGAAATCTACGAAATCAAACAGCCTGAACACGAGCTGATAGCCTATCGTTATGCCAATGGTCAAGCCGATCTGTACGTAGTTGATCACGTCCTTCAGCTTCTCCCCGTCGAAGAAGCGAAGCACCAGGAAATACAGAAATGCCGTGAGAGCCACGATCAGAAAATCCATCAGAACGATTTCAACCAGGAAGATGAGGAAAAAGACAATGCCGTTTCTGATTAGTCCCACCAGCAAAGAAGGCAGCATGATAGCCGCTGTAATGAACAACATGTAGATCAAAATATGGATCGTCTTCGCCATGCTGATCGTCCTGTGGTTCAGCGGCTTGGAATATAAAATGTTCTTGTCCCGAATGTCGAGCAGCACCGACGAGAAATCGGAAATAAGCGATGTCATGACCATAAAGAGCATGATGCCGAACACAAAACTCATCTGGAACATGTAATTGTTTCCCATAATGACAAACGGAATCATGACGATCCCCAAGAGGGCATAGACCCACAGGGAGCGGATAAACCGGTTGCTGTCATCGCCGGTTCCGTTCTGTCCCTTCAGCGTGCTGGACTCCCTTCCGCCAAGAAGGGTGCCCTTTTGCCTGCGCGAGGAGTTCCCCACAATGGTCGGGACCCTGCGGCCGTCCATTGTAAGCTTCACTTGCAAAATCCGCCGCATCTGGTCATACTGAACCCCCATTCCCTCGAAAGCTCCCCGGAACCTGTCCAGCAGCTTCAAAGTCCGGAAATCGTTCATATCCTCACCTCATTCACAACCGATACAAATTGCTCGGCCAGGCTGCGGTGTTCGTTAAAGCCCGTCAACTGGTTAAAAATATCTTCCAGCGTGCCCTCGTGATTTTGTTCCTTCAGCTCCACAAAGCTGCCGTCAGCGACAATCCGCCCTCCGTTAATCAGAATAATGCGGCTGCTGATCTTCTCCACCACATCCATAATGTGCGACGAGTAAAATATCGTTTTGCCCTGCTCCGCGAGCAGCGCCAAAATTTCCTTTACCACCATGACGCTGTTCGCATCGAGGCCGCTGAGAGGCTCGTCCAGAAACAGAATATCCGGATTGTGCAGCAGGCTGGAGATCAGCAGCACCTTCTGCTTCATCCCTTTGGAGAAAGAGGAGACTCTGCTGCCAAAAACGTCCTTAAGCCCGAGAATTTCCATTAAATAGCGGGACCGCCGATCGGCATCATCCTCCCGCATGCCGTACAGCTGGCCGATAAAGGTCAAATATTCCTGCGCGGAGAGCGTATCATAAATTTCGGCAATTTCCGGGACATAGCCGATTTTGCGCTTGTAATCCATACTGTCTCCGGCAATATCGGTGCCCAGAATTCGAACCTCCCCGGTGTATCCTTCGACCAAACCGAGCATGATCTTGACCGTTGTGCTTTTCCCCGCTCCATTCGGCCCGATATAGCCAATAATCTGCCCTTGGTACACATCCAGATCAATGCCGTTCAATACAAATCTCTCGCCGTACCTCATCCGCAAATCCCGAATCGTGATGACAGGTTTGTTATTGTCCATTTTCTCTCTCCTCCCATGTTCCTTCTCTATTATGATTGGAACATCACCATTCACCATTTAATTATTCCTTATTATACCAGGTCAATATTATAGCATATGTGATCTTCCTAACCTATCTAAGGTGATTGGCAGCAAGAGGCGTATTGAAAATCCACGGAACCCCCCGCGAACTTTTGCTTTCAATGAACATATAGTATAAGACATATGTCTTGATTCGAGGGACAAATCTGTGACGGGAGGTG
This sequence comes from Paenibacillus caui, assembly GCF_019904135.1. Classification (GTDB taxonomy): domain Bacteria; phylum Bacillota; class Bacilli; order Paenibacillales; family Paenibacillaceae; genus Fontibacillus; species Fontibacillus caui. The sequence goes on from NZ_JAIOGQ010000009.1 coordinate 73,761, forward strand.
TTACCTTTGTCGCAAAAGAAAAGAGGAAAGCGATTCGCAGCAAAACGTCAAATGAACATGAAACGAATCCGCATAAAAATTAGACCCGGCCTAAATCGCAGCAAAAAAACGTTAACGAAAAGAATAAGAAAGAGACGCTTGTTGTTCACGCGCAAACCCCATCTGAGAAGGAGGCTGCACTGGCTCAAACGAAAAGGACATCTTTTAAAACGGCGGGCGGGCAACAAGCATGTTCGAGCATTTGAGCCGCGCCCCCTGATCCATGTTCCCAAACTGCAGTTGCCGGAAGTCAACCATTATGACCCTCAGCTGGCGAATCGCGGAACACCAGAAAGACCGCTCAATATTTTATATTTGGTCCACCAATTTTTCCCCGATTCCTATACCGGAACCGAGAAATTCGTACTAAATATGGCCAAGGCAATGCTCAGCAAAGGGCATCGCGTGAAAGTCGCCGCTTTCAGCGGAAGAGATCCCGATACTTTTCCCGCTGCGGACGGTAATGTCGTTTACCATGAATATGACTATGAAGGGGTTCCTGTGGTTGCCTATCGGCCAAGACATGCGGATCCGGCCCAGTCATTTGAAATTGGCAATCCCGATTTGACTGCATTTGCAGATAAAGTCATTGCCCAGGAACAACCTGATCTTATTCATATTGGGCATCCGATGCGGGCGATGGAGTTTATGCAGGCAAGCTTAGGTGCCGGCGTACCCTACATGATCACCTTAACGGACTTTTGGTTTGCTTGTCCGAAAGGGATCATGCTTCATACGAGCGGCAATCTGTGTGCAGGACCGGAACAAGGCGCTGCCTGTCTGCTGCATTGCCAGATTCCGGATGTCCAGCAGAGACTCGCGACACACATTCCCCTGCTGCAATCGGCCCGAAAAATATTGTCACCTTCGTTGTTTCTCGCCTCGATGATGAAATATTCGCTGCCTGATCTGCAGGTGGAGGTGCTTAGTCACGGTATTAATCGCGATCCGGCTCTAAGGAATACAAAAGTATATCGGCGCGGCGACAGGCTCACTCTTTTCTATGGAGGATCACTAAACGATCATAAAGGCGTACATCTCATTCTCGAAGCAATGTCCCAAATTAAATCGAATCGGCTGAGGCTAAAAATCTACGGCTCCGGACCAGCGGCTTATACGGAAAAGCTGCAGCAGATGGCGGCTTTAGATAGACGTGTGGAACTGTGCGGGCCATACGCGGAGAGTGATCTTCCGCAAATCTATCAACATGTAGATGTTGCCATCGTTCCGTCTGTCTGGTATGAAAACTATCCACTCGCGCTTCTTGAAGCGCTGTCCTATAACGTTCCGGCCATCGTATCAGATGCAGGCGGAATGAAGGAAAAGGTACAGAACGGAGTCAACGGCTATACTTTCCGCTTAGGCGACGCCAGACATCTCGCTGCGCGAATCCGGGCACTGCTCGCTAATCCCGCCTTATTAAACACTTTCAAATCCAATATGAATACCGTCCTCATTCCTACGATTGAACAGGAAGCCCATGCTTATGAGAGCATCTACTATTCCCAAGTCACATAACATCCATGAGCATGGATATCTGGAATCAAGGAAGAACGGAACCAATAACAAAACAACCCCGGCGACGCTCATGCGGTTCTCCGGGGTTGCTTCACTTGCTCATCTATATTAACGGTTCGTTCCGGCCGGTACGAACCCGCTGATGTCTATACCCAGCCCTTTGGCGAGACGCATGCCGTATTCCGCATCTGCGCGGAAAAAGTTGCAAATGGCCCGCAGCTGAATCTGCTCGCTGGTCTGGCTCAAATCGTCAACCAGGTTGCGAATCAAATGGTCCTTCTCCACATCCGTAAAGCTTCGATACAGCTCACCGGCCTGCTTGAAATCATCGGTTTTCTCGATTTTTTCCCGTCCTGCCTGGCCGTGAAGAGGCATCACGCTGTCACGGTAGGCAGGCGCCTCGACCGGGCTGCCGGAATGGCTGTTCGGCTCGTAATTCACAGGCGACGGATCCTGATTGACGTTCATGAGGCCGTCGCGCTGATGAGTGCGCACCGGCGCGTAAGGACAGTTGATCGGAATTTGCAAATAGTTAGCGCCAAGGCGGTACCGCTGCGTATCCGGATAAGAGAAGAGCCTGCCCTGCAGCAGTTTGTCTTCCGACGGCTCAATGCCGGGCACGGTTGCGCTCGGGGAGAACGCGGCCTGCTCTACTTCGGCAAAATAATTTTGCGGATTCCGGTTCAGCGTCATCGTTCCGACCTTCATGAGAGGATAGTTCTCTTCCGGCCATACTTTGGTAGCGTCCAGCGGATCATAGCTCCACGCATCCAAATCTTCCGGCGGCATCAGCTGCACATACAGCTCCCACTCCGGGAAGTCTCCCCGTTCGATATGATCGAACAGATCGCGTGTTGCATGGTTGAAGTCTTTCCCCTGAACCTCCGTGACTTCATCCGCGGACAGGTTGCGGACACCCTGCCTCGATTTCCACGTGTATTTCACGTACGTCACTTTGCCTTCGGCATTCACCCATTTGAAGGCGTGCACGCCGAAACCGTCCATCTGCCGGTAATTTGCCGGCGTCCCGTTATCGGAGAACACCCATGTCATCATGTGCGTTGATTCCGGCGAAAGCGTCATGAAATCCCAGTAGCGCCCAGGCTCCTGGACGTTGGTAGCCGGCGATGGCTTCAGGGAATGCACCATGTCCGGGAATTTGATGGCATCGCGGATAAAGAACACCGGCAGATGGTTGCCGACGAGATCGTAGTTGCCTTCCTCCGTGTAAAATTTAACCGCAAACCCGCGCGGATCGCGGGCCGTTTCAGGAGATCCCGTCCCGTGAATCACCGTCGAAAACCGGACAAATACAGGCGTTTCCCGTCCTGCTTCCTGCAAGAAATGCGCCTTGGTATATCGGCTCAGGTTCTCTTCCGCCCGGAATACGCCGTGCGCCCCTGCTCCGCGCGCGTGAACGACGCGCTCTGGAATCCGCTCACGGTCAAAGTGCCCGAGCTTCTCCAGCAGATGATAATCCTCAAGCAGCGTAGGTCCGCTTCTTCCGGCTGTTCTCGAATTTTGATTGTCGCCTACCGGCGCTCCCTGGTTAGTCGTCAGTCTTTGATCCATCGATCGGGTACACCTCTTTCTCCCTATATTTAGACTTGATCTAATTTCTGAATTCATTCTAACACATAGGCAGACCGGTATCATGAAGATTCGATGATAAACGGATGAATGATTCGGGGGCATAAATGAAGTAAGATGAAGCCGGATGAACCGAAAGATAGGAAGGGACTTATTTGGCATTTGCATTCTCATGATTGGCGAACGGATAGGGCATAGTAAATGGGGACGATCTTGTGGAAAGGAGGCTAACGAGACCCTTGGAAAATACGCACGAATATGTGGAGAAGCTGCATGAAAACCAGGCGAAAGCCGAGCGAAACAGGAAACGGGGCAAAGGCTCGCCAAACGCTGCACTGCCGACAAAGCAGCATGGGACAAACAAGTAGCAGGAACAATAGCGGAAATATAAATTAGAAACGGCAAGCCGTCCTTACAAAGACGGCATCCGTTTCTGCATGAATTAAACATTGGAGGGCATCAACCGGGCAATTCGGCGTGATCTTCATGTACCCGGTCCGTCTCCTCTGCCGGCCACAGAAGCCGGCCTAGCAGTAACCCCCCCGTTCCGATCGCCATGACGATTAGGCCTACCACAAGAAAAATACGGCTTGGACCGGAAGCCTGGACCAATGCGCCTCCAAGCAGCGGGGCTCCTATCTGAACAACGCCAAGCAGCGTATTTTGAATCCCGAAGATGCGGCCGGTCATATGAGGCGGCGTCTCTTTTTGCAGGCTATAATTGAAGGTGACGATAAATATCCCATTGCCCAGTCCCAACACAAGTCCCAGAATGAGCACCGGAACGACAGACACACCCGGCTGAAGGAGAGCCACTCCTGCAAGCGAAACTCCGATCAGAATGTATGCGCCGCCTAATTTTAGGCCATACCCGGATTGTCTGTTCATTTTCCCCATAACCAGCATGATCAGCACGGCCGCAATGCCTGTCGCAGCGATAAAATAGCCGAGCAGATAGGTTTTTTCAGGCGCCAATGCGCGAAACAGGCTCGTAAACTGATAATCCACCACCAGAATGGCCACCATACCCGCAAGGCTGTACACCATCATGCTGAGCAGAAGTCTGTTGCCGAGCAAATAGCTCCACCCTTCCCGCCACATGGTGCGAAACCGAATGGGCCGGGCTGCTTCGTCAGTGGCTTGTGCTTTTGTGTCCCCTGTATTTCGGACACTCAGTAGCAGGAGATAGGAAGCTAGTCTAGCCATGGCATTTACCAAGATGCACCACTGCGGGGATAAGACGAGCAGCGCCGTACCTCCCAGGAGCGGCCCAGCAATTTTGGAGCCTTGTCCAACTAATCCGTTCAATGAAGTTGCCTGCAGCAGCTGATCCTCCCGAACGATGCTCCGGGTTAAAGCCTGCTGGGCAGGAACGCTGAAGGTGGAAAGGGCTGAACGCAGCGTCAGCAAGGGAAGAAGCCAGGTCATGCCCGGAGCAAACAAAATGACCACTGTCAATAAAGCGGTCAGCAGATCGCAAAGGCGCATCAGCCTTAGCTTGTTAAACCGATCGGCCACCACTCCTGAAATCGATCCCAGCAAAACACCGGGAAGCGCGAACGCTACAGGAATCAGCGCCAGCATCAAGGGGCTGGATTGCCATTTGTAGACCGCGAGAGCCATGATGGCCAGCGAATCGAACCAGTCACCTAAGGTTGCTGCCGCATATGCTGTGTAAACACGAGAATAGACTTTATTTTTGAGCAGGTCTGTTTTAAGTGTGGATGATGATTTCATCTCTTCTTTCCTCCATTTTGTAAAGATCGTTGTCTTGATCTTCATGTTAATGAAGGAATATCAGAGGAATATCAGGGAAATATCAGAGGCTATCCAGATAGTTCAGAAGGGTCGCTTCCAGCGGCTGCCCGAACCGGTTCATCTCCTGCCTTCTTTGCTCTTCTCGGAGAAGTCTCCCGTACTTGAGCTGCATGGGCCCATGGCAGCCCAGAATCCGAAAGGAATGAAAAAGCCGGTTAAGCGCATGCATTCTTAAAGGAATAAATCCGGACATATCCAGAATATCCAGACCTTTATCCAGCAAGCTCTCGCCTTCGCTGCATTCTCCTCTTGTCACAAACCACAGACCCTTGACGATATGATAGCTGCCTTTTTCGCGGAGGTAAGGTTTTTCAGACAGTATGTTTTCGATTCTCCCCGCCTGCATGGCGAGTTCCTCATCCGGTTTACCTGCAAGAAGCTGGACAAGCATCTCCATAATAGCTGCAGGGAGCAGGAAATTTGCAAATTCCGGTCCGATAAACAGCCGGCGGCCCAGTCCGATTCTTTCCACCGCTCTGTCCAATTGTCCTGTCCAGGCATACAGCTCAATAATGTTGAGAAATTCCATCTCAATGTGCCGGAAAGGGGACAAAGCCTTGTTCTCCAGAGCCTTCTCGCAGAATTCTATCCCTTTCACGGGATCGCCGGAAAAGATAAAGATCAGGAGCAGCAAGTAGAGGCGTTCGCCCAGCGGAACCTCCTCCGTATTCAGCAGCCAATCCCAGTCCCCTTGTACGAAGTGGACATAGATCGCATAGAACGGATCCATTTCATAACCGAGCGCACCCTGCTGCTCTGCAAGACTGAGCATGGATTTCCCCTGTCCGTATTGATGGTATTTGCAAAAGATTTCGCGCATCGCATCCCGAACTTCCCGATCCCTTATCGTAGGATGAGTGGGAGATCCGGCTGAAGGCTCCTGTATGGCGAGGCTGTATCCATATCCGCGAACCGTCCTGATCTCCAGGCCGTGAATGCTTCTGAGCTTTTTTCGCAGCCGGTAGATATGATCGTCTACCGTCCGTTCAACCGGATATTCCAGCGGCCAGACCTGATCCAGGAGCTGCGCGCGATTGAAGGTTATACCCCGGTTTGTGTATAAAAATTGAAGCAGTGCAAACTCCTTTGGCAGCAGCTCCATGACCCTTCCGTCCGCATATACCTTATATTCGCTTTCGTCCAATTGCAGGCCCATAGACAACCCTTCTTTTTCTGCATTCTACACGCTATCCCCATTATATCAGCTTACGTTATCATGCGATCCAGAAAGGTTGCCCTTAATCGGTTGGCCGAATCCGCCAGGTTATACCTTCTGCACTTTCACGAGGTTGGTCGTTCCGGCCTGCATGACCGGAATACCCGCAGACAAGACAACCGTGTCTCCCTTGTGGATATATCCGGTGTTCAGGGCGTTGCGGATGGCCGACTCGAACATTTCGTCGGTTGTAGCCACTTTCTCCCCGAGAACCGGAATAACGCCGGACAAAAGGCAGATTTTCGGCAGTACTTCTTCGTGCGGGGTAACGGCAATGATCGGCGCCTTGGGGCGGTATTTGGATACCATCCGCGCCGTAAACCCGCTCTCGGTCGAAATAATGATCGCTTCCGCATCCAGCTCCAGAGAAGCGTTAACCGCGCTTTGGCTGATGACTTCCGTAATGTCCGATGGCTGCTGGGTTCTTTTCTTGATAAATTGGTCCTGGTAATCAAGGATGCTCTCCGCTTTTTTGGCAACGGTCGCCATGGTGCGAACCGCCTGAGCCGGATATTTCCCTGCCGCCGATTCTCCGGACAGCATGACCACGTCCGCGCCCTGAACGACAGCATTAAAGACATCCCCGACCTCGGCGCGGGTTGGACGCGGGTTGACCTGCATCGATTCCAGCATATGGGTCGCCACAATAACCGGTTTTCCGGCGCGGTTGCACTTGTCGATGATTTCCTTTTGCAGCATCGGCACATCCTCCACCGGCACTTCCACGCCCAAATCGCCGCGCGCTACCATGACGCCGTCGGAAGCTTCCAGGATGTCATCCAGACCCTCGATCCCTTCCCCGTTCTCAATCTTGGAAATGATCTGAACATGCCCTGCCCCGTGCTGCTCCAGAATCCGCCGGATTTCCCTGATATCGTCGCCCTTCCGAACGAACGAAGCGGCGATCATCTCGATGACGTGCGAAAGACCGAACTCGATATGCCGGATATCGCGCTCCGTAACTCCTGGCAGCGTCGTTTTGACGCCGGGCAGGTTGACCCCTTTCGTAGGCTTCAGCGTCCCGCCGCTCACAATGGTGCAGCGCATTTCCGTACCCTCTGCCTCCAGCACCGTAAGTTCTATCAGTCCGTCATTGATTAGAACACGGTCTCCCGGCTTGACCACTTTCGGCATGTCGGGATAATTGACGGAAATCCGGGACGCATCCCCCAATATCGTCTCCGCCGTCAGCGTAATCTCTTCCCCCGGATGAAGAAATACCGACTCCTCCTTCAGCTTTCCGATGCGAATTTCCGGACCCTTGATGTCCAGCATGATGGGAATAAAGGTGCCCAGTTCCCTCGCCATGCCCCGGACATTGTCGATGCGTCTTGCATGCTCTTCCAGCTCTCCATGGGCCATATTCAGCCGGCCAACAGTCATACCCGCCCGGATCATCTCCTTCAGGACTTCGGGGGAGTCGCAGGCAGGTCCGAGCGTACAAATGATTTTTGTTTTTTGCATGATATCAAGCCTCCTCTGGATAAATGCTGTCTATTAGATTTTACCCTAATCACGGGCAGTATCCCACCTTTTACATCAGTAATGACCGTTCAAGTGACCGTCCTGTGAACAATGTTTCGGGGATAAGTTCAAGTATGCGTAATTTGGGGCAAACCTATATAAGTCTGAACCAAAGAATCACGGGGGAATCATTTGTTCAGGCGTATGGATTGTATTTCCGGAACAAAATAGGGGAAAAGTATAAGCTGCGCTATATTAATCGCTTTTGTTCAGCGGCGAGTATGAAATAATCGGATAGATGGAGGCTGTGGAGGATGTATCACATATATACACATAACGATCTGGACGGGGTAGGGTGCGGTATTATCGCCAAATGCGCTTTTGGCACGAATGTGGAGGTCCGCTACAATTCGCTCGGCGGGGTCAGCCAGCAGGTGGAGCGCTTTCTGGAACGCGCTGCCGAAAAAGGAATCGGGTCCGACTTTCTGATTATCACGGATCTGTCGGTAAGCGAAGATACGGAACAGCTGCTGCAAGCCTATGCGGCGGAAGGCGGTGAGCTCAAGCTGATCGATCATCACAAAACGGCTCTTCATTACAACACGCATCCCTGGGGGTCTGTACATGTAGAGCACCGGGATGGGAGACCCGCGGCTGCCACGTCGCTCTTGTATGACTATCTCATCCGCCAGCGGCTGCTCGAACCTACGGAAGCGCTGGATGACTTTGTTGAGCTCGTGCGGCTGTACGATACGTGGGAATGGGAGAACGCGGGCCGGCAGCAGGCCAAACGGCTGAACGATTTGTTTTACATGGTGTCCATTGATGAGTTCGAAGAGAAAATGATTAGCCGGCTGCAATCCGGCGGACCGTTTGAGTTTGATGAGTTTGAGAAAAAGCTGCTTGATTTGGAAGAGGATAAAATCGAGCGTTACATCCGCCGCAAGAGGAGAGAGCTCGTTCAGACATACATCGGCAAGGAATGCGCGGGAATTGTGCACGCTGAATCGTACCACTCCGAGCTGGCCAGCACTCTCGGCAAAGATCATCCGCATCTTGATTACATCGCTATTTTGAATATGGGGGGCAGAAAAATGAGCTTGCGCACGATCCATGATGATGTCGATGTCTCGGAAATCGCGGGCCGTTACGGAGGAGGCGGTCATGCCAAGGCTTCGGGGTGTACGATGACGGAAGAGGTGTACCGGTCATTTGTTGCCGGCACATTTGTGCTGGAACCCCTCCGTCCCGATGCATTCCGCAACCGTTATAATTTGAAAGGCCAGGAATCCGGATCCTTATTTGAGAGCCCGGACGGCGCCATGATTTTTGTATCCATGGAGGACAATGAATGGGTTGTGGAGTGGAACGATGCCATGCTGAAGGAACGCTTTGGCAGCTTTGCTGAAGCGGAGCGCTTTTTGAAGCGGAAACATAAGGTTTGGCTGGTGCGCGACGATCAGTTGGTGAAATGGCTGACGGGCAAATTAAAGCGGTACCGGATGTCTGAAAAAGATGAATGACCTAGGGTGAGCAGCTCCAGAAAATGAAAAAAGCCCACAAAACGTGGGCTTTTAACAAACGCCTGATGCAGCCTTCGCTACCCAGGCCTTTTAGTCTTTCTCGCTCTCGCTGTTCAAATATTCATTGGGTGCTCCGCCATCTCCAAGGCTGTGGTTCTTGAATTGGCTCAGCCGTCCGGATTGAAGTTCGCCGCGGCTGCCGGCCGTATCGCTTTGACCGTTGTTGCTGGCAATCTGGCGTTCCCGCTTTTGATGCTTGTCCTTTGTCATCGAACAAACGCCTCCCTTAGGTTGTCATTAACCATTTGAATAGGTCGCTGCCCTAGTATGCCATCCCCAAGGCGAATGCATGCACCCAAAAATCGAGACTCCCGGCACTCAGCCGGCCCTTTACACTCTGTTAGGCTTTAAATTTTACGATCGCCTGGCGCAGATTTTCGGCCATTTCGTTCAAGGATTTAATGGAGTAAGCAATCTCCTCCATGGAAGCCTGCTGCTCTTCGGCGGAAGCCGCCACGTTCTGCGTGAACTCGGATGTTTGCTTGGATATGCTCGACAGCTCCACGATGGATGCCGTAACCTGTTCGGAACTTGCAGACATTTGCTGGGACGAAGCGGATACTTCCATAATCTGCTTGGTTACATCTTCTACAGAGCTGACAATATCATTAAAAGCCATGTGAACCCCATTTACGGTTTCAGACATATCCTTAACCGCGATCGAGCCCCGATCCATCATGTTTATCGCTTCCGCGGTGCTCTTCTGGATGACCTGAATCAGCTCGTAGATTTTATCGCTGGAGGTGCGGGACTGCTCGGCAAGCTTACGAATGGAATCCGCCACAACGGAGAAACCGCGGCCGTGTTCACCGGCTCTTGCCGCTTCGATCGCGGCATTCAGCGCCAGAAGGTTAGTCTGCTGGGCAATATCCGATATCAGCCCCGTAATGTCGCCAATCTCCTTCGACAATACGCCCAATTGACGAATAGAGCCGGCAACTTCCTCCACCATAGAACGCATGGAATTCATTTGCTGCAAATTGCGCTGCACTTGCTCTCCGCCTTTTCCGGCAACGCTGAGAGCGCTCGAGGAAGACTCCGCTGCGACGGACGCTGACTCGGCAATGCGCTGAATGCCTATCGACATTTCTTCGAGTCCTCTGCCGCTTTCCTCCGTGCTGCGCTTCTGCCGGTCCGAGCCGGCAGCTACTTCGGCAATGGATTGCGTAATCGAATAAGCGGCCTGGGAAGTCTGCTCAGAACCGAGCTTCAAGGCTTCCGTCGTTTGGGACACCTCTTGCGAAGAATGTCCGATCTTGGAGATCATGTCCCGAATATTAAGAATCATCGTGCTGAAATGATTCGACAGCATACCGATTTCATCGTTGCGTTTAATATCCGGCGTTTGCGTCAGGTCGCCCTCGGCCACTTTTTTCGTAATACGGGACAATTGACCGATCGGCTTCAGCATCCAGTAGATCATCAAGACAATAAGGACAATCCCGGCAATTCCGGCTATAATGCCGATCAATGCGGCAGACCATAAGCTTTTGTTCAACTGCTTCATAATGATGTCATAGTCGAAGTCGATGACCAGTACGCCGAGCTCTTTGCCCCTCTCATTTTTAATGGGAGCCATTGCACTGATCCATTTCCCTTGTTTGTCGCTATAGACCGATGTCAGACCTTGCCCGGTGCTTTCCGCCGAATCAATGGCTTTCTTGACCGCGGAAGGCAATTCGAAAGGTGTCATCGGAGTTAGACCCTGCTTGTACATTCCGTTGTTGGCAAAAAGAATATTCCGGGTCGCCTTCCCGTTAGTTTGCTGCTCTTTCTCTTTGGGCTGGAGTAAATAGGTGTTCGCAATTACACCTGTTCCGCTAAACATATCCATCGCTTGCTGGGTCGACTGGAACCAGACCTGAGATAAATCCGGTTTCTTATCGTTTCCAAGCCTAAGGATAGCCTGCTCGAGGGTTGTCCCTTGTTCCTGCAACGGCTTTTGAATCAGAGTCACGTTGGTTTTAAGCTGATCGTAATATAAACTCTTCTGTTCATTATAGGAAACGAATCCAATTCCGGCGATAACAATAACGAAACAAAGGATCGCCAATCCGCTCAAACGGGTAATCATGCTTTGTCGTAGCCGCTTCATCATAGGTCCTTCTCCGCCCTTTCTATATGATTCCCCTCTCCTATATTTTTCGTCAATATAGGTCTAAATGTTTAGTTTTTTTCACATCTTTCAGCAAATTCATGAAATAGACCAGTGGTTATTTACATAATGTGTAAGGGATTTCATTTGAAATCCTTCCGCTTGCGAGAAGCGCCGGCTCGGTTGTCGTCGTTTTTCAGGCATCTGCGCTTTGTTTGCCTATGCGTACTTCTCCTGTATGTATTCTGAGAGTTTTAGACTTATTATACACCAGCCATACCAATTCTGCATGAAAAAAACCGCCCCTTCAGCTTAAGGAGCGGCTTTTCCATGAATAAATATTAATAAGCGAGTGCAGACAATCCTTTAATGCGTGCCAGGTAACGAATGTTGCTGGCTTCCTTCATCAGGGACGCAGGCATGCCTTTCAGGCGGGTGCTGCTGCCGCCAACCATGGCGATGCCGTCTTTGCGGCCAAGGCTTCCGAGCGTACCGGAGCTGACATAATGGAACGACTCCATTGTGCCGCCTTTGAAGAAGACGGACAGGTTGTAACCGACCGTTTCACCCATATGCCATGCGATCTGAGCGGTTGGCGGATAAGGACGTTCGCCCTCTTTCGGGAATACCACGGCGCTGTCGCCCGCGAGGAAAATGTCTTTATGGGACGTGGATTGGAGCGTATCTGTAACGGTTGCGCGTCCACGATTGACTTCGATTCCGCTTTCCCCTACCAGCGAGTTGCCTTGTACGCCGCCTGTCCAAATCACCGTGCTGGATTCAATGGAGCTTCCGTCTTTCAGGAGCACCTTGTTATCCTTCAGCTCGGTAATCGGCACGCCGGTCAGGAATTTAACGCCACGCGCCTCCAGACTGACTGTAGCGCGCTCCACGAGCTCTGCAGGGAATCCGGCCAGAATCGTAGGACCTGCCTCAACGCAGTAAAGCGAAATATCGTTATAGTCGATGCCTCTTTGACGGCAAAGCTCAGGAAGTTCGTCTGCGAATTCGCCGGCAAGCTCGACGCCGGTCAAACCGCCGCCGCCCACAACAAAAGTAGCATCCGCTTTGTTCTTGGATACTTTGTAGGCGTCAAGGCGTGTTTTAACCGTTTCAAAAATACGATGGGCTTCATCCACCGATTTTAGCGTAAGGCTGTTTTCTTTCAGCCCTGGAATTCCGAAGAACGCCGTTTCACTGCCCAGCGCGATAACCAACGCGTCATATTTATAAGTTGCGCCGCTTGCGAGCTTAACCTGCTTCTCGTCCGGAGAGATCGCCTCAACCGAATCGACAACCAGCTTGACATTCTTGCCGCTCAGCAGTCTTTCCAAAGGAAGAGCTACAGCCTTCTCATCAATGTTGCCGGCAGCCAGACGGTGCAATTCCGTAATAATCTGATGCGTTGGGTACCGGTTAACGACCGTGATGGCAGCTTCTTCAGCGCTTAGGTATTCACGCGCAGTGAGCGCGCTCAGCAGTCCGCCGTATCCGCCGCCCAAAATCAATATTTGCTTCGACATTTCCATCCTCCGTTCGGTATGCTTATTTCATTATGATTTATTTTACGATTACTTCTTCTGGCCGTTCAGCACATCCAGGTAAGCCTGGCTGAATTTCAGCGCCTTCTGCACGTTAGGATCTTTCAGCATCTTCAAGAGGCCGAAAACGCTAACGTTTGGCGATTGATCACGCTTCACGCGCTCACCGGCTTCAATGGCTGTTGCAGCAGCATTCTTCGCTATTCCGACAACCGGACCTACAACGCCCGAAAAACCTGCTTTGATGTCCTCAACAAAGACTTTGTCAGTAGCCAGAGCCTGCACCACATCATAGGCTTGAGTCATGGTGTTCACCATTTCCGTCAGCTTGGGCAGATTATCCACAAGGGCGGCTAGAGATTGCTGTACCTCAGGCTTAAGCAGTTGATCGACCAGATCCTTCGTGTTTGCAGCAGTCTGAGCCCCTTGTGCATCGGATTGATTAATAGTTTGTGACATTTGGAACGTCCTCCTTTACGCTTAGATTGCAGTCCGTCTTTATTCGGGCACACTGATGCCAATAAATTCGGAAAGCATCAGCTTGTGCGATATGCCGATCAGCCACTCGTCTCTATTTTACCCACAAAAAAGAGCCCCTACACCATGGGCCTACTCTATACGCAAACCACATCATCGCAGGTTATTCCCGTAATGTTATTGACGAAATGGTGAATAACAACAGTCCGAAACGAACTCTCTTCTCCTATATTACACCTTTTAAATATCAAGTTGAAATAAATTTTTGAACTTTTCTAAATTTTGCATACATTTTATGCGTTATTCTATTGCATTATTCGCATTTATCTGACCTTATCATTCAAATTTTAAAGAACAAACCGGTTTCCCATGGGCAGAAACGACGTGAATTTTGTCAGACGAAAGGGTTTTCACAAGTATTTTGCGCTGTTTGCAGGTAGAGCCATTATACCGGCCCCACGAGGATTATCACCGAACCAGGCCTTTTTCTACCGCCAATCATCCCGGAGCTGCAGGCTAAAGCCGGTTGCGGTATAGGAGGTGGGGGTATATAATGAAGCTGTCCTTCTTTTGCAAGGACAAAGATCACATTTCAAGGTATAGGAGGCTGCACATTTATGGAGAAGATTCAATCGGAAGAGCAGTACCGCAATCTGATTCAGGATGACGGTTATACAGTAATTAAATATGAGACAAACTGGTGTCCCGACTGCAAAAATCTCGACCGTTTCATCGGTCCGATTATAGAAGAGAATTCCGACAAGCGGTTTTATGCCATGGATGCGGAGCAATTTCAGGATATTGCCGAGCAGAATGAAGTCCGCGGAATTCCCAGCCTTCTCGTGTACAAGAACGGCGAGAAAATTGCCCACCTGCACAGCAAATATGCGAAGACGCCAGATCAAATCCGCGAGTATTTGAAGACGCTGGTCTCCCAGGTGTAAATCGAATCATCCTCCGAAACCTTGATAAAACATGTTTGTAATTGCCTCGAGCGGGCAACTATAAACAAAGTAGACAACATCAAGACTTAGGAGGAATTTACGATGGGTCAACCCAATGAAGAAGAAATCCGCAACAAACAAAATAAAGACAGCGACTCCCTTGCGGAGCAGAAAAAGATGGAAAACGGCGTGGACATTGAGCCTGAAGCCGACGAATGGGTAGCAAAACCCGTTGCCTATTCCGAAACGGAAACGAAATCTTCCAAAGAATAGTCTTGCGTGAACCGCGTCAGGCCGCTCCGCTACAGGAGCGGCCTGTTTCATTTTACGAGCCGATGCATGCAAAACAGCCACCCTGTAAAGAGTGGCTGTCAGTCAGGCTTCAAAGAGATCCGATGCATGAAGCCTAAGGAATATATTGCTGTACAATTTTCACCACTTGTCCGTCCTGCACCGTTATGTGATAAGGGAACGACGCGGGATCAAGCAGTCCGCCCTTGCCTAATACTGTCACGAATTTGTCCAGCGTGATCGGCTCATTCCACCGGATATCCGCATTTTCCGGATGACCGTCACGGTCGTAGAGCTGCATGAGCACTTCCGCATCGGGTTTTACGGCATATGAATCATGCTCTTCCGTATTGTTCACAATGTAATACCCGTCGGGAGAGCCTCCAAGCTCCTTATAGCCTTCCGGCTCCAGCTCTTTAAAAATACGATCGGCCGCTTCTCCCTGATACCAGCTGATCGGATCCACATTTACATAAGTCGTTCCGTCCGTTTGTTTAATCGTATGAATATATGCGGTGAACGTCTTTGTGACCTCTTCCCCGGCCGCTTTATCCGTAATCACTTTCGTTTGACCGATGGCCTGATACGGCGTCAATAGCGACAATCCTGCAATCATAATCAACAGCAGCAACGATGAGCCCATTCGATTCAACATCATCCGCACCCCTTAGATGCACCTGTAACGCAGGCAAAGTATTTAATCATTTCATAACCTGATTATATTCCTCTTCTGCCAAAATCGGGTCTCAAAACCGTTAAAAATGATTACAAACTGTTTATTTATTGCTGCATTCGGGGAAGCAGCATCATCTTGGATGAGGGAGGTTCAGCAAAAAATCGTCAACATCGCGATCAGCTTTCGTTTGATTGCATAAATTGCAGGCGCACACGCAATTGACCGGCGTCGTATGGCCGCCTTTGGCTCTCGGAAGCAGATGGTCAATGGTATCGCCATAGGCTCCGCAGTAGTGACAGGTATAGTGATCCCTCTGCAAAATAAACTGTCTGAACTCCCTGTTCGTGAACAAGCGGCGGATCGTATGCCGGTTCACGACGACGGCCGCCTTCTCCTTCACCAGGAGCTTGGCCAACTCCGGATCAATTTCCTGCTGCCAGCGGCGGCCTTTATCGCTTTTCCCCCGCATGCGGATCATTCCGGAGCGCAGCGGCTTCAGATCTTCCAGGTCAAGAGGCCGGGGAGCTTTAGCGGACCCGGACCGCTTGGGCTCCGCCCCTGCCGCCTTCGGCTTATTCGGTTTATTCGGCTTATGGTCCGCCGGACTCTTGGCCGGGGCATTCCTCATGGTCAGCCGCGCGGCAGCGGCTGTAGCTGTAGCGGTTTCCGCACGCTGCTCCCTGCACTCCTTGCAGGCTCCCCTTCGCGAGCCTGTGCCGGCCCGCCTTCCTGTCCGGCGCCTGAAATCGGTGACCGGTTTTATTTTTAAACAATAGCTGCACGTTTTGGTTTGAGGCTGCTCGGTTATCGTCATCGGTCTTCAAACGGGGTTATGGTTAATCCCGCTCTTGTTTATCACCTCGTGTCCTGTTAAATAAGGATTCTCCTGTCTATATTATAACGTATAACCATTAGGCCGCAGAATATGCCGCTTGGCGGTTTGAAGCATACCGCCCGTAAGGTACTTCTAAACAGGCAAAACTTAAAGGAGGCAGCCTGTCATGAAACGGAATCATACGATCATGCAATTTTTCGAATGGCATTTGGAGCCGGACGGAACGCACTGGAACAGGCTTGCCGAACTCGCGCCCGGGCTAAAGGAAGCCGGCATCGATGCCGTCTGGATTCCCCCGGCTACCAAGGCGATCACCCCGGACGACAACGGATATGGCGTCTATGATTTATATGATCTGGGGGAGTTCGAGCATAAAGGGGCGGTCCGGACCAAATACGGTACGAAGCAGCAGCTGGTTTCGGCCATCCGGGCTTGCCGTGATCA
This sequence comes from Paenibacillus caui, assembly GCF_019904135.1. Taxonomy (GTDB): domain Bacteria; phylum Bacillota; class Bacilli; order Paenibacillales; family Paenibacillaceae; genus Fontibacillus; species Fontibacillus caui. Next base: position 90,292 of record NZ_JAIOGQ010000009.1, read on the forward strand.
CGGCATTGAGGTTTATGTCGATGTGGTCATGAACCACAAGGCGGGCGCGGATGAGACGGAACGCTTCAACGTGATTGAAGTCAATCCGGATAACCGGACCGAAGCGATATCCGGGCCTTTTGAAATCGAGGGGTGGACCAGGTTCTCTTTTCCAGGAAGAAAAGGCAAGTACTCCGATTTCAAGTGGAACTTCGAACACTTCAACGGAACCGACTATGACCAAAGCCAGAAACGAAAAGGGATATTCCGCATTCTCGGCGAGAACAAGGACTGGAATTCCAATGTGGACAGCGAATTCGGCAACTATGACTACCTCATGTTTGCCAATATCGACTACAACCATCCCGTTGTCCGTAAGGAAATGGCCAAATGGGGAGAATGGCTTGCGGACACGCTCAGATGCGGGGGATTCCGTCTGGACGCCATCAAGCATATCAATCACGATTTCATCAGGGAGTTTGCCGTCTCCATGAAAAAGAAGTACGGCGACAAATTTTATCTGGTAGGCGAGTTCTGGAATCCGAACCTTGAAAATTGCCGGCGCTTTCTGGATAACGTGGATTATCAGATCGACCTGTTTGATGTAACGCTCCACTATAAGCTGCAAGCGGCCTCTGCGGCCGGCAGAAGCTTCGACCTGCGGACCCTTTTTAACGATACTCTGGTGGGGTCGCATCCGATGAACGCGGTCACCTTTGTGGACAATCATGACTCTCAGCCGGCCGAATCGCTGGAGTCGTGGGTGCAGGACTGGTTCAAGCAAAGCGCCTATGCCTTGATCCTGCTGCGCAAGGACGGCTACCCGGTGGTCTTCTACGGAGATTATTACGGGATCGGCGGAGACCAGCCGATCCCGGGCAAGAAGGCTGCCATCGATCCGCTGTTGTATGCGCGGGCAAACAAGGCTTACGGCGAGCAGGAAGATTATTTCGACCATCCGAATACAATCGGCTGGGTCCGGCTTGGCGATCCAGAAGCCGTGCGCTCCGGGTGCGCGGTCGTCATTTCAAACGGGGACGACGGAAGCAAAAGGATGTTGGTCGGACAAGCCAGGGCCGGGGAAGTGTGGGTGGATCTGACCGGCAACCGCAAAGACCGCGTAACGATCGCCGGGGACGGATTCGGCGTATTCCCGGTGAACGGGGGCAGTGTGTCGGTATGGGCGCAGCCGGAACAGGATCCTGCGCAAAACGGATAAGCGGGTGCCCGAGGGGAACCGTCAGAAGAAATGGCTTGACGGCGGCTATTCCCCTTCTCCTTCCGCCTGTTGTACACTAGTTATAGAGATTACAGGAAGAAGGCAGGTGCTTGTTCGCACAATGGAACATTTAATCAATTCAGAAGTTAAAAATATTCAGATCAGCGGCATCCGCCAGATTGCCAATAAAGTGACGGAATATCCCGACGCCCTCTCGCTGACGATCGGCCAGCCCGATTTTCCGACGCCTGCCCATATTATGGACGCGGCCCATCGGGCCATTGATGCGGGGCGCACCGTATATACCCCCAATCCGGGACTGCCCGAGCTGAGGGAAGCGGCAGCGGATTTTATAGCCCGCAAATACGGCCTGACCTATAACGGAGTGGATGAGGTGATCGTCACCAACGGGGCCAGCGAAGCGCTCGATATCGCCCTCAGGACGATTCTTGACGAAGGGGACGAAGTCATCCTGCAGGGGCCGATCTACCCGGGCTATGAGCCGCTCATCCGATTATCCGGCGGAAATCCCGTGTACGCGGATGCGAGAAGCACCGGCTTCAAACTGACCGCGGACCTGATAGCAGCCCACCTGACTACGAAGACGAAAGCAGTCATCCTGGGGTATCCCTCCAACCCGACCGGCCGGGTTCTGACACGCGGGGAGCTGCAGGATATTGCCGATCTGCTTAAGGACCGGGACATATTTATTATCTCCGATGAAATCTACAGCGAGCTGATTTACGATGGGCCTCATCAATCGATCGCCGCGCTGGACGGCATGCGCTCCAAAACGATCGTCATTAACGGCTTGTCGAAATCGCACTCCATGACCGGCTGGCGCATCGGATTCACGCTGGCTCCGGCGGAAATCACCCGGCATATGGTCAAGGTGCACCAGTACAATGTGACCTGCGCCAGCTCGATCAGCCAGTATGCGGCGCTTGAAGCGCTGACCGCCGGGTTTGATGACGCCCTGCCGATGAAGGAAGCCTACCGCTTTCGGCGCGACTATGTCTACGACCGCTTAACCGCCATGGGGCTTCCCCTCGTCAAGCCGGAAGGGGCGTTCTATCTGTTCCCTTCGATTGAGCACCTTGGCATGAAATCGATGGATTTCGCCCTGAAGCTGCTGGATGAGGCCGGCCTCGCCGTCGTCCCCGGCAGCGCCTTTTCGGAATACGGCGAAGGCTATATCCGGATTTCCTACGCTTACTCCATGGAAGTCCTTGAGCAGGGAATGAACCGGCTGGAGAACTTTGTGAACAAACAGCTGTCCGCGCAGTAACCGGGTAGCGGGAGCAAAATAAAGCCCTTATCTGATACCGGCAAGAAGGATCAGGTAAGGGCTTTTGTGTGTGATTTGTAATGTGCAAGATCATTTGTTCGTATCATTTATTGTTTTCTCATTAGTTGAGGTATATTTTTAAGTGTGTTAAGATAAAAATACATAGGGAGTCGTGCTTGCCACACGACTCCATGTACACTTGCCGCTTTAAAGAGCGGTCGGCTGTGCTAAGGTGTTACGACCGAAATAGACCGCATCCCTTTGCGTAGGGCGGTCTATTTCTTTGTGTTTTGATTAATCGCTGCGACGATGGCCACCACCAGCGTCAGCAGCGCAATGATAAGCGCGCCAAAACTGATCATGATCGTCAAAGCATCCTTAATCTCCACAGGCATCACCTCCCTTCCGGGAGATTAGCCGACCGTCCTTTTAAGCCAGTTTCGTGTACAAGTTTTATTATAGCAAACTTTGGAAGATAAGAAAGCATTCATATAATAGATTGGAAAGTAAAAATACTTATTCGTTCCAAATGGCTGCTCCTGATTTGAAGCCTATTTGCTGTTATTAATCTCAAAATCCAAAAATCCAGTTGAACACGTTCGTCACTCCATCTACAAAGATTATCGCACAATCACGAGGATTTCCTTTGTTCAGCAAGCCCTAATTGTGCTCTTTGCCGTTCGATTTCCAGGTCAAATAGTCGGCCATTACCGAAATCGCGAGGCCGATGGCCTCTTCCTTCGGTTCCAGCTTCGCATGATGGAGCCCGTACGGCGTATCTACGCCCAGCCAGAACATGAAGCCAGGGGCCGCCTCCAGGAAATAACCGAAGTCCTCCCCGGTCATCGCCTCGGTGCACTCATGAAGCTGCACATCATCCCGCTCCTGCAGCCAGTCCATAAACTCCCGGGTAAGCTTAGCTTCATTGAACACCTGGCGGTAATTGGCGCCATAATTGATTTCGGCCCGGCATTCAAATCCGGTCTCAATGCCGCGGACCAGATTTTCGATCCGTGCCTTGATCTTGCTCATCGACTCCGCCGACAGCGTCCGGATCGTGCCTTCCAGCCGCGCTCTCTCCGCGATGATGTTTTGCTTGGTCCCGCCCTCGACCTTGCCGATGGTGATGACCGCGGAATCCAGCGGATCGATGTTACGGGAGATCACGGTCTGCAGCTGACCGACAAGCTGACAGCCCGCTACGACCATGTCGTTCGCCTTATGCGGATACGCCGCATGTCCGCCCGTCCCTACAAGATCGATGAACAGCTCCGACGTGTTCGCGAACAGAATGCCCGGCCGTGTCGCAATCGTGCCTACGGGGTATTCGGGGGCCACATGGAGGGCCACAATCTGGTCCGGCAGCCAGTCTGCCAATTCCTCGCTGGCCAGCATCGGCTGGGCGCCGCCCGGCCCCTCTTCCGCTGGCTGGAACAGCACGATCAGATCGTCCGCAATCGGATGCTCCGCAAAATGCGCTACAATGCCAAGCCCGATCGTCATATGCAGATCATGGCCGCAGGCGTGCATATAGCCCTTATGCTTGGAGCGGAAATCGTATCCTGTTTCCTCCTCAATCGGCAGCCCGTCCATATCGGCGCGGTAGCCGAGCTTCCGCTTCGGCGCCGTTCCGGCGATTTTGACCAGAATGCCGGTTCTCCATGTCCGGATTTCCAGCCGCTCCTGCGGGAGCTTGTCCAAATAGTCCAGCAAATAGCGCTGGGTTTTGAACTCCTGAAAGCCCGGCTCGGGTATCTGATGCAAGTCGCGTCTTACCGCGATGAAAGAATTCGTCTTCTCCGAATCCCAATAACTCATTATTCGGTCACCCTCCCGTTTGTTCTATAATACAGAAAGCCCGGCGCAGCCGCCGAGCCCTGAATAGCTTAAGGTTTTGTTTTTCGCCCGGTTGCCGATTACAGCTGACGGAGCTCTTGAAGGATCTCGGTCTTCGACTTTGTTTTGTCGTCGACCTGTTTGATTACGCGTGCTGGCGTTCCCGCAACGACAGAGAATGGAGGCACGTCTTCCGTTACGACGGCACCCGCTGCTACAACGGCGCCTTCCCCGATGCGAACGCCTTCCAGCACTACCGCATTGGCGCCGATCAGCACGTCGTCCTCCACGACAACCGGCTGCGCGGAAGGCGGCTCAATAACGCCGGCTAGAACGGTGCCCGCACCGATGTGGCACATTTTACCCACTTTCACGCGTCCGCCAAGCACTGCTCCCATATCGATCATCGTACCTTCCCCGATCGTGACGCCGATATTAATGACCGCGCCCATCATAATGACGGCGTTGTCGCCGATGCTGACCATTTCGCGGATGAAAGCGCCCGGCTCAATGCGCGCATTGATGTTCTTAAGATCAAGCATCGGAATGGCCGAGTTGCGGCGGTCGTTCTCGATGACATAATCTTCGATCTGGCCGCTGTTCGCTTCCAGAACCGGCTGAATATCAGCCCAATCGCCAAATACGACACCGCTCTCTCCGGAAATAAACGTTTTCACGTTTTCTCCGAACGGTACGGATTCCAGATTGCCTTTCACATATACTTTAACCGGCGTTTTCTTCTTGCTGGTTTTAATCAGGTTAATCACTTCTTGTGTGTTCATCTCGGTAGACATAATATCCTGACAGCTCCTTTACAGCCTTATTAACGTAACCCGGACGGACAAGCCGGCGGGCACAAACTACATCCTTTATAGCATAAAAGGAACGCAGCCGCAATTGAACGAAGACAGAAAAACATTTTTCAGGTGGCTTTGTTAAGTTCGGCCCGAATCTTTTTATAAATCTAATGGTTCAAGAGTCGTTGGCTTAACCCATATGGGGATTTTTAGTATGATTACTATAAATTTATTTCGCAGCAGAATTTCACACATAAAGGTAGTTGTAGACTCCATTTTAGTACTAGATTCTAAGGAATACGCAGGGTTGACTAAAGATTGGGAACATCCTTAAAGGAGCGTCAAATCCATGAAAGTTTATGAATTGAGAAATAATTTCAAGTCCACGATTTTAAGAGCTGTTGACGATAGGGACCATCCTATTTGCGGGGACTTTAACGGAGAATCTAAAAAACACATTTGGACACCTGTTAAAGTCGAGACACTTTATAAAAAAACATATATGGATTTTCCAAAATTAATATATGGAAAGCCTATCGTTTCCTACCAGGTTAAAAGCATACTTGAGACATATGTATCTAATGAAGTAGAGTTTCTACCATTAGCTCATCAGGAACTAGACTTGTATCTGATGAATGTAATAAATGTTCTGGACTGCGTGGATTGGGAACGATCCGATGTTCAACTGACTTCAAAAAAACATTTTGCAGGATTCAATAACCTTGTATTTGATTTTTCTAAAATTCCATTGAATACGTATGTTTTTAAATTCAAAGAACTAGCAGAAGTAAGAACATTCGTAACCGAATCCTTTAAAAATCTCATCGAACGCAACAAACTCAAAGGTCTGGATTTTTCGGTTGTATACGACTCGGAATTTACGGAGAAGAAGGAGCTAGAACAGAAGCGGGCTTACGAAGCCGCTTTAGCCGCCATTGAAAATAACAAACGCCTGGAAATTTCATACGAGGAAGCTAGAGAACGGGTAGATCACGGAGCCGCGATGGCAAGCGGTAAATGGAAAATGCAGTTGGATGAACAAGGGCGATTTGGACTGGGGGAACTTCTGCCTGATTTAACCTACCAGTGGATACGCCCTATTTATATTCCGCCAATCCTGCTCGGTTATCGCTGGCACGAGGTCGAGAAATCCGAAATTTCGAATTCATACGGATAAGATATGGGGTTTTGCCCTATTTTTATTAAAAATTTTGCAAAGACGGGATTCCGAAGGTCATATCGCGCCTGAAAAACAAGCTTGGTCCCGCCCGTGATCTGATCTCGTCAGGCCATTTGGGCGGGTTCCTTTACTCACGAAATAAAACGGATGAATAATCAAAGTGAGGAGTGCTTCCATGAAAAATATCAAAAGTTTTGGATCGCGGCATTCATCTCATCCATCATCGTCAGTTCGAATGCAGTCCCAACCTTTGCAGGTGACACTTCGTTTCAGGATATTTCGAAGTCGTATTGGGGATACGCAGACATTCAATGGGCTATAGAGCGCAAGGTTACAACAGGCTATCCTGACGGCAAATTCAGACCGAATCAGACCATCCGCCAGAATGAATTGTTAGCTATGCTGATCAGAGCGTTTCAACCGTCCGATTTTCAAGCCGATTCCTCCTCTGCTTGGGATGTTTCCTATGTCACTTCTTTCATCTAAAGATTTAAGCAAAAATACGATGAACTAAAGCCCCGTCCTGCCACTAAACAATCCTATAATCGCGAAGAAAATGTCATCGTGTATAAGAACGATACCTTTCACTTTACTTTGACCCTCCCTTTAAGCTGGAAAGATAAATATAAAGTTGTCCACCAGACACAACCCGAACCCGTGAAGCAGGACGCTCTGCTCTACCGCTTTCTTCACTTTCGAGAACTGAAGATTTCAATATTTAGGGTTCGCTGAACGCCAAAAAATTAGCTAAAAACCGATAAAAACAAGGGTTTTGAACTCTTTCTGTCGAATTTATTTACAAAGGAAACCACTGGAATCGTATCGAAAAACCTTGCAGATGGAGTGACGAATACGTACAAACCGACCAAGGCGCTAAGGAAACGAAAGACGATACCAACGACAACGAAATGAAAGACTGCATGCCAGACGGAATTTGGAATTACCTGCAACTACTGGGGATGAACCTGGAACGCAGATTGCGCGATCTTTTTTGTTCATTTTTTACTTTCGTGTTCAGCCCAACTACCCTGAAGTTCTACTAAAAATTTCGTCAAGCAAGCCCTAATTTAGGAGATAAGTACAAGACAATAGTTGAACACATTGGCGTAAAATCTCCCTATGACATGGAAAGACCGCTGATTCCTTTAGAGTGCGGATCCCAAGCTCCCATGATATCTCCGGATCCTTCGCACCTCGAATTTTGTCGAAATTGGATTTTTTTATCATGCATCAGAAAAAGTCAATGATTGATTCATGCCTTTTTTGCAAGATTTATAGCGAGAAGATGCCAAATTAATACCAATACTGGATTAATCGGGCGCATTTTCGCCGTCGCACTCCATGTGAGTGCGTGGATTGAAATGAAGCGGACGGACAACGCGATATGAGATTCGGGGGAGTCGCACTCCATGTGAGTGCGTGGATTGAAATCATTTGGTTGATTTGTAAAACTCTCGATTCATCCGTCGCACTCCATGTGAGTGCGTGGATTGAAATTAGCTGGTTTAGAGGACATGTGTACAAAATACTTAAGTCGCACTCCATGTGAGTGCGTGGATTGAAATCTTTTACCACAGCACCCAAGGAGGGCGAATAGATCGTCGCACTCCATGTGAGTGCGTGGATTGAAATTTCATCGAGTTCTCTAACCTGCTTAATTGCTTCGTCGCACTCCATGTGAGTGCGTGGATTGAAATTGGTATTGCCATCTCACAGCCCTCCTTATGGTATAGTCGCACTCCATGTGAGTGCGTGGATTGAAATCGTTAGCGTCCTTGTCCAGTTCATAGGTTAGGAACTGTCGCACTCCATGTGAGTGCGTGGATTGAAATATTGATTCGGTTGGTCAATCAGCAACTGAATATAGTCGCACTCCATGTGAGTGCGTGGATTGAAATGCAAATTGTTGAGCTGTCAATGTCTGCTGACCGTTGGTCGCACTCCATGTGAGTGCGTGGATTGAAATATGATGCTGAGGCTGTCAAAGCGCTACTTGGTCTGTCGCACTCCATGTGAGTGCGTGGATTGAAATTCCGTTTCTGGAAGAGTTGAGAACAAAATAGAAATGTCGCACTCCATGTGAGTGCGTGGATTGAAATGTCGTGGATGCCTGTATATGAATACAGTGACACGTCGCACTCCATGTGAGTGCGTGGATTGAAATTCTCCAAGCCATGATAAGAGCTTGGGCAATATATTCGTCGCACTCCATGTGAGTGCGTGGATTGAAATTTCATGCCGGAAGCATTCAAAACATTTTTCAAGTCGCACTCCATGTGAGTGCGTGGATTGAAATCCTGGATGGTACATGAATGGACGTTAAGGCCGGATCGTCGCACTCCATGTGAGTGCGTGGATTGAAATGGAAGGGATTTCGGTCATGATCGGGATCGCGACGAGGTCGCACTCCATGTGAGTGCGTGGATTGAAATCTCCTGATTTCCGGACCAACTCAACAATACGGAGGTCGCACTCCATGTGAGTGCGTGGATTGAAATTTCTTCGGCCTTGATGGCATGTTGTACATGCTATTGTCGCACTCCATGTGAGTGCGTGGATTGAAATATCGGGTCGGGGATCGAAAACGGCTTCGAACCCGAGTCGCACTCCATGTGAGTGCGTGGATTGAAATCCAGTTGAGTCATAAAAAGATATGATCGGCCCAGTCGCACTCCATGTGAGTGCGTGGATTGAAATGTCACTGTTCAGGATCGTTGCGTCCGACTTGGGCGTCGCACTCCATGTGAGTGCGTGGATTGAAATGTACATGACCAAGGCGAGAAACTGGACGGAACACCGCGTCGCACTCCATGTGAGTGCGTGGATTGAAATAGCTCCACCTTTGCCATGTCATATCCTTGATCTTGCGTCGCACTCCATGTGAGTGCGTGGATTGAAATGCTCTAATCTGATCAACCAGGTACATGTTAGCCTGTGTCGCACTCCATGTGAGTGCGTGGATTGAAATATTCTAAAGGAATACAACGGCAAACAGGACAAAGTCGCACTCCATGTGAGTGCGTGGATTGAAATCTGATGCTTTTTATATGCGATCACACCTGCTGTAGTCGCACTCCATGTGAGTGCGTGGATTGAAATCACAGCGGAAGAAGGGAAAAACGGCATGATAAGCGTCGCACTCCATGTGAGTGCGTGGATTGAAATTATCCCGACACAATGCCACCGCGCTTTCGGGATGCGTCGCACTCCATGTGAGTGCGTGGATTGAAATCTCCTGAAAAAAATAAATCACTTGCATTACATTATGTCGCACTCCATGTGAGTGCGTGGATTGAAATACCAACCTGCTGAACAAGCCCCTTTAGATGCTTATCGTCGCACTCCATGTGAGTGCGTGGATTGAAATAAATAGACGACGGCAACTTTACTCGTATAGCTAATGGTCGCACTCCATGTGAGTGCGTGGATTGAAATGATGGTCCATAAGGACCTTTAGCGGAGACAGTGATGTCGCACTCTATGTGAGTGCGTGGATTGAAATTGCTAGGAATTCAAAATCAAGTATCAATAATCCACGTCGCACTCCATGTGAGTGCGTGGATTGAAATCTTCGGGGAGTATGCCAGCCCGTCATTTGATTCCGTCGCACTCCATGTGAGTGCGTGGATTGAAATTTCGATTTTACCTATCCGGATCCGATGACCGGTCAAGTCGCACTCCATGTGAGTGCGTGGATTGAAATGCCTCGTAGTCCATATAGTAGATCGGATCAACAACGAGTCGCACTCCATGTGAGTGCGTGGATTGAAATCATGAAGGTCGAATTATTAAACTATCGTCTGAAACGTCGCACTCCATGTGAGTGCGTGGATTGAAATGAGATAAGTTTGTAGATAATGAGGGAAACGTCATTGGTCGCACTCCATGTGAGTGCGTGGATTGAAATAGATGGTTGCACGACAGGCTTAGTCTTTAGAAATTCCGTCGCACTCCATGTGAGTGCGTGGATTGAAATACCTGAAAAACAATTACGGTTGGATTGATAAGCAGGTCGCACTCCATGTGAGTGCGTGGATTGAAATGTTGGAACTGGAATTGGAAGACGTTAAATCAAAGCGTCGCACTCCATGTGAGTGCGTGGATTGAAATAGAAGCGTTACGGTCTATTACAGTGGGATTGTGGTCGCACTCCATGTGAGTGCGTGGATTGAAATACAACGCACAATGGCTAAATTTCTTCGTGAACCAGTCGCACTCCATGTGAGTGCGTGGATTGAAATCACGACTGAAATCCTGCATAGCCAATCCTAAAGCGTCGCACTCCATGTGAGTGCGTGGATTGAAATGGAAGCACATACGGAACGCGAACGATTGATATGGTCGCACTCCATGTGAGTGCGTGGATTGAAATACTTGACGCTAGTTAGGCGCCAGTGGCTGCGACCGGTCGCACTCCATGTGAGTGCGTGGATTGAAATAAACAGCCTGCCGTCAAGCAACCCATGGACTCGTTGTCGCACTCCATGTGAGTGCGTGGATTGAAATGATCAAATGGCGCAGGCAGCGTTCGCAGAAGGTCACGTCGCACTCCATGTGAGTGCGACGGTTTGAAACTCGCTAATATCAGGAACCATCTTCCCTCTTTACCCCCTTGATTGTTGTCTTTAGCCGTTTACTTTGTAGGAGTGAGGGGCCAATTCCCATGCCCACTGTCTAGTTCAAGTGGCCTCGCCTCCTGTGGCTGGTATCGATTCGAAGGTTTCTTTACCTCCTCTTCCATTCGTCTTAAATATCCCTAACGAATTCGGATTTTTTTAGTTTTCTACATGGTCACGCTACTGCTTATCTTGCTTGAACTTGTAACCCCCAATAAAATGATTCAGGCGCGTGGAGCCTGAGACATCATTTTCATTTTAACAGCTGCCTGAGGATACGATGTCTGCACTTGACTGCCAACATTTACATCGGAAGCCGTGTCTGCTAGAATTCAATTGTTAACCGCATTCAATAAAATTGGTTAACAATTAGGACCGCCCCATTAAGGAAGGAGATTATCTTTTGATGAACATGTACCCTGAGACTGGAACCTCAACCTGGGATTGGCAGGCGATCGCGGACAAGGCACTGGAGGGAAAATGCTTAAGCATGGAGGAAGGACTCGCTGTCCTGGAAGCGGAAGACACGGAATTGCTGCCGCTGCTTCAGGCTGCTTTCAAGGTGCGGAAGCAATACTATGGCGTAAAGGTCAAGCTCAACATGATTATTAATGCCAAAAGCGGCCTTTGCCCGGAAGACTGCGGATATTGTTCCCAGTCGATCGTATCGAAGGCTCCGGTAGAAAAATACAGCCTGCTTGATAAAGAAACGCTTTTGGCCGGCGCGAAAGAGGCGATGGCCCGACAGGCAGGCACTTACTGTATCGTGGCTTCCGGCAGGGGGCCGACTCCGAAGGAATTGGATCAGGTCGTAGAGGCGGTGAAGGAAATACGCGCCACGACACCGCTCAAGATCTGCGCTTGTCTGGGCCTTCTAGGCAATGAACAGGCTGAGCGGCTCGCAGAAGCCGGCGTGCACCGTTATAATCACAATTTAAATACGAGTCGAACCAACTACGGCAGCATTACGACAACGCATACGTACGAACAGCGAATAGACACCGTGGAGAAGGTCAAACACTCCGGGATGTCTCCCTGCTCCGGCGTCATTATCGGCATGGGAGAAACCAACCGGGAAATTGTGGAGATGGCTTATTCGCTCCGGGAGCTGGATGCGGATTCGATTCCGGTTAACTTTCTCAACGCCATTCCCGGAACGCCGCTGGAGTTTGCCGGAACCACACCGGCCATGAAGGCGCTTCGCGTGCTTGCCTTATTCAGGTTTATTTGCCCTTCGAAGGAAATACGCGTCGCGGGCGGACGCGAGGTCAGCCTCCGGTCGCTGCAGCCGCTTGCCCTTTACGCGGCCAATTCGATTTTCCTTGGAGATTATCTGACGACAGAGGGCCAGGACGTCTCGGCTGACCACCGAATGATTGAAGATCTCGGGTTTGAAATCGAACAGAGGGCTACTGAATGAATTCAGCAGCCCTCTGGTGTTACGGCTCTTCCGGTACGGTCGGCTGATTGATCAGGCGGTGCGGACGGAACGTGAACAGCAGCAGCCGACCGCTCACCACCACCAGCTTGCCGAGCGCCCAGACGCCAGGGTCGCTGAGGAAGCGGAACTGGACCGGCCAGCGCCAGAGCTTTTGCCAGTACGTCAGCGGGCACTTTCAGCGCACCGCCTGTTCACCTTTCACGATTGTCTTCTTGCCCGGCAACCCAAGCTCAATGACGGACAAGATCAGCCCGATAAACCATGGAATGATATAGTAGAAAAAGCGGAACAGGACGAGGACGACCATCACTCTCTCGGCAGGAAATCCCATGTTCTCAAGACCGATCAGCACAGTAAGGTCAAACGCGCCGATCCCGCCGGGGGCCATGCTCAAAATACCGCCGACCGCCGCTACTGTATAGATGCCGAGCATCTCCCGCAGCGAAACGCCATGCAGCACATGGGTCGCGATTAGCCAGAACGTAAGGCCCGCAAACAGCCACTCGGCAAATGAAGCGCCGATCGACTCCAGAATGGTGCGCCACGGAAAGCGTTCCTTTCCTTGCTTATGGAACCATTTTGCAAAGAGGGTCGTACGCTGCAGGGCCACAAACAACGGCAAATACAGGGCGATCCCCCAAACGGCAACCGCCATCCAGCGATGTTCCTGGATCAGAGCGTGCGCCTGAAACAGTCCGGCGATTTCCAGCCAGGCCATCACGGCCAGGCCGTTCAGCACCACCGGTGACAGAAAGACTACTGCTGCTGTAATGGCGGCCATGGGAACGCCGCTTTTTTTATAGAGCAGCGCCCTTACACCCGCGCCGGTAAGCCCGGCGAATCCCAGCAAGTTGTTAAAGGTATTCGATATCCAGGCATAGCGGAACGTTCTCGCGATTCCTACCTGGAACTTGAATTGACGGCGAATAACAAAATCGTAGGCAGACATCACCGCAGCAGCAAACAGCGCCAGCAGTAAAATTTCAACAAGGGCCCGGGGCGGAATCCGCCGCAGTTCGGCGAACATGACGCTCAGGCGGATATGCCTCAGCTCATGCTGGCCAACCCAAAACACGAATCCGAAAATGGCGACAGGAATCAGAATCCGAATGGCTTTTATCCGGTATGCCGCAGCAAGAAACTGTACAAACCGAAGACGGCCAAGCGTTTCTCTCATCTTATCCTTCCTTTCAGCCTCGTGAAACAACGTTTAACTAACTTCAAATTTACTCGCATCATTTCATTCCTTATGCATTTTGAATTCTAGAAAAAGCTCGTTATAATGTCCCAGCATCCGCTTGCCCAGATTCTTATAAACTTCCAGCCGATCGGTTAATTCAGCCGGCGGATAGAACCGTTCATCTCCCGAAATATCTTCGGGAAGAAGGGCAAGCGCGTCCTTGTTTGGCGTTGCGTAACCGACATACTCCGCATTTTGGGCTGCAACATCCGGCTGCAGCATAAAGTTGATAAACTTGTGCGCTCCCTCCGGATTTTTGACCGTTTTGGGAATGACCATATTGTCAAACCACAGGTTGGAGCCCTCTTTCGGCACCATATAATTGAGACTGTCGTTCTCGTCCATGATTTCTGCGGCATCTCCCGAGAATACGACGCCTGCAGTTGCTTCGCCGTTTGCCAGCAGCATCTTGATCTCGTCGCCGACGATTGCTTTGACATTAGGAGAGAGCCGGTTCAGCTTCCGGAGCGCTTCCTGCAAATGTTGTTCATCCGTATCGTTTAATGAATAGCCCAGACTGTTCAGCGACATGCCCATTATTTCGCGGGCCCCGTCGGTAAGCAGCACACTATTATGCAGTTTGGGGTTCCACAGGTCATTCCAGCTGTTAAAGGTAATGCCCCCGGCCAGTTCAGGATTGTACACAACCCCCACGGTGCCCCAGAAATAAGGGATGGAATACTGATTATTCGGATCAAAGTCCAGATTCAGAAACCGGGAATCGATATGCGATAAATTCGGAATTTTCGAATGATCAACGGGAAGAAGCAAATGCTCTTCCTTCATTTTGGAAATCGCATAGTCGGAAGGAACCGCAATGTCGAACGTCGTTCCCCCCTGCTCGATCTTCGTCAGCATCGCTTCATTGGAATCGAAGGTCTGATAGATGACCGTAATGCCGGTCTCCTTCTCGAAACGCGTAATCAGGTCGGGATCGATATAGTCACCCCAGTTGTAGACGGTCAATGTATTGCTACCGGAATACCCCTGGCTCGAGTTCAGCTTGGCCGCCAGTGCCATAAGCCCGAACGCAACGAGCAGAACGACAAGAAACAAACGGACAAGCCGTTTCATCTTGGCACCCCCATTTCAGCCGAAGGCTCTTTAACCTGCTTGCGCCCATTTTTGCGCGTCACGAAATGATAGACGATCACGAGCAGAATGGTGAACAGAAAAATGAGCGTTGACAAGGCGTTAATGGACAGCGATACTCCCGCGCGGGCCCGCGAATAAATTTCTACGGACAAGGTAGAATAACCGCTGCCGGTAACAAAGAAAGTCACCGCAAAATCGTCCAGCGAATAGGTCAAAGCCATAAAGAATCCGGTCAGAATCCCCGGACTGATAAAAGGCAGGATGACCTTGGCAAGCACGTCTCTCCGGCTGGCGCCGAGATCCCGGGCCGCATCGACCAGCGTCGGGCTCATCTCCTGGAGCCTCGGCAGAATCATCAGCACCGCAATCGGCACGCTGAACGCGATGTGCGACAGCAGCACCGAAACAAATCCAAGCTTGATCCCTGCAATCGTGAACAGGATCAGAAACGAGGCGCCGATGATGACGTCCGGACTGACAATCAGCACATTGTTGAGCGAGAGAATTGCATTCTTCAGTCTTTTTCTCCGGATCCGGTCGATGGCAAGCGCACCGATTACGCCAATAATCGTGGCAATCGTGGCCGAGAGCAGCGCGATCACCACCGTATTGATGACGATAATGATAAGCCGGGTGTCCTGAAAGACCTCCTGGTACCATTCCAGGGTAAACCCTTCAAACCCGTGCATCGAGCCTCCGCTGTTGAAGGAGTAGTACATCAGATAAAAGATGGGCGCGTACAGCACAGCAAACAGGATCATCAGATACAGGCGCCCCATCCGGTTCTTTTCGGTCATTTGCGCACCTCTTTTCCGCTGCCGAAGATCGGCATCAGCACGGCCATCATCAGGATGAGAAACACGGCCACCGTCGAGCCCATGCCCCAATCCCGGGTGACCAGAAAATGCTGCTCGATCGCGGTCCCCAGCGTAATGACCTTGTTGCCGGCTATCAGCCTTGTCAGCATAAAGAGCGATAGTGCCGGAATAAATACGGCCATGCACCCGGAACGCACCCCGGACAGCGTGAGCGGAAAGATCACCCGCCGCAGCGTCGTAAAGCTGGAAGCGCCCAAATCCCGGGACGCGGCTATCAGCGTCGGATTGATGTCCTCAAGGGCGTTATAGATCGGCATGATCATAAAAGGAATAAAGATATACACCGAAACAAAAATAAAGCTGAAGCTGCCAAACAGGATCTGCTGCTCGCCGATACCGGCTGCCTGAAGCAGCGCGTTGACCGGTCCGTATGTACCGAATATTCCTATAAAAGCATAAGCCTTAAGCAGCAAATTAATCCACGTCGGCAAAATGATCAGCAGCAGCCACAGCTGCTTGTGCTTCGTCCGCGTCAGGGCATAGGCCGCCGGGTATGCCACAAGGAGTGAAAACAACGTAATCAGGACAGCATACCAGAAAGAGCTTAAGGTCATGCGCAGATAGACAGGCGTGAAGAAGTTCACATAATTGGAAAGCGTGAACTGGCCCAGGGCATCAAAAAAGGAATAGTAAGCAATCAAGATTACTGGCAGGGCAACAAAGAGCACCATCCATAAATAATAAGGGATCAGGTACGCTCCTCTTGTGTTACGTGGCATGGCTGTTCACCTCGTATGATTCCAGGCGTCTGTCGAATTCCTCTTCGGTTTCGCCGAATCTCATGACATGGATCGCTTCCGGCTCAAAGTTCAAACCAATCGTGCTGCCCGGCTCCGCCTTTCGGGTCGAATGGACAAGCCATTCCTGGCCAGACTCGTCATAGCAGCTGATTTCATAATGAACGCCCCGGAACAATTGGGTATCGACCCGCACCCGAAGCTTGCCCTGCTCAAGCGCCGTAATTTCCAGATCCTCGGGCCGGATTACAATTTCCACCGGTTCATTCGGACGCAGCCCCTGATCGACGCATTCGAATCTTTTCCCATTGAATTCCACTACGTAATCTTCTATCATCACAGCCGGTACAATGTTCGATTCTCCGACAAAATCCGCAACAAACCGGTTGATCGGCTCATCATAGATGTCATTAGGCGTCCCGCTCTGCTGGATAATGCCTTCGTTCATGACGAAAATCTCGTCCGACATGGCGAGCGCCTCTTCCTGGTCGTGGGTGACAAAGATAAACGTAATGCCGAGGCGCTGCTGCAGTTCGCGCAGCACGTACTGCATTTCGGTGCGGAGCTTGAGGTCGAGCGCCGACAGAGGCTCGTCCAGGAGAAGCACCTCCGGTTCATTCACAATGGCGCGCGCTATGGCTACACGCTGTTTTTGGCCGCCGGACATTTCGGTGATCTGGCGTTTCTCATAGCCTTCCAGATTCACCAGACGCAGCGCTTCCCCCACCTTGCTTGCGATCACGTCTTTCTTCAGTTTCTTGATGCGCAGCCCGAACGCAACGTTCTCAAACACATTCAGATGCGGGAACAGCGCATAATCCTGAAATACGGTATTGACCTGACGCTCGTTAGGAGGGATTTTGTTGATTTTGACCCCGTTCAAATAAATAGAGCCCTCCGTTGGCTCCGTAAATCCGGCAATCAGGCGAAGTATCGTGGTTTTACCGCAGCCCGAAGGACCAAGCAGCGTATAAAATTTGCCGCGCTCTATCTCAAAGCTGACTTCTTTCAGCACTGGATCGTCCTGATCATACCGTTTGGTCACCCGGTCGAAGCGGATAATGGCGTTCTCTCCCATAGCAGCCTCCTTTGTCTATTTCATTATCTATCTATTTTACCTAACAATCGTCAGGAATGATACAGGATTCTACCATTTTTGACAGGAGGGTCTGAAGGTTTTCCCTCCATTTTTTGCTTATTTTCGCTCCAAGGAGTAATAATAGTAGATGTACAATTTTGAAGGGGGCAGTTGTCATTTGCGAAAAGAAATGGTGGAACGTTTTATTACATATGTAAAAGTGGATACACAGTCCAATGAGGACAACGAGACCTGTCCATCGACACCAGGACAGCTGACGCTGGCCCGGCAGTTGGTAGAAGAACTAAAAGCAATCGGCATGACCGAAGTCAGCATGGACGATAACGGCTATGTGATGGCGACGCTGCCCGCAAACACCGACAAGGACGTGCCGGTTATCGGCTTCCTGGCCCATGTGGATACGGCGACGGATTTTACGGGCAAAGGCGTGAATCCGCAAATCGTCGAACAGTATGACGGCGGCAACATTACGCTGAACGAGGATTTAGGCGTCGTTCTGTCCCCGAAAGACTTCCCGGAGCTGAGCGAGTATAAAGGCCATACGCTGATCACCACAGACGGTACGACCCTGCTTGGCGCAGACGACAAGGCCGGAGTCGCTGAAATTATGACGGCGATGGACTATTTGATCCGGCATCCGGAGATCAACCACGGTAAAATCCGGGTGGCCTTTACGCCGGACGAAGAAATCGGCAGAGGTCCGCATAAATTTGACGTGGCGGCCTTCGGCGCCAAATATGCCTATACGATGGACGGCGGACCGCTGGGCGAGCTGGAGTTCGAAAGCTTCAACGCCGCGGCGGCCAAAATAGCCATTAAAGGGACGAACGTGCATCCCGGCACAGCCAAAAACAAGATGGTCAATTCCATCAAAATCGCGATGGAGCTGCAGCACCGGCTGCCTGCGAACGAAGCTCCTGAGCACACCGACGGATATGACGGCTTTTACCACCTGCACAATATAAGCGGCGATGTGGAGCAGACGAAGCTCCAGTATATTATCCGCGATTTTGACCGGACCCTGTTCGAGCAGAAAAAAGCCTATCTCACAAGCGTCGTTGACGAGCTTAAAGCCAAATATGGCGCAGAGCGGATCAATCTTGAACTGAAAGATCAGTATTATAACATGAGAGACAAAATCGAGCCGGTCAAAGGCATTGTGGATATTGCCCATAAAGCGATGGAGACGCTCGGCATCAAGCCGATTGTCATGCCGATCCGCGGGGGAACGGACGGTTCGCAGCTGTCCTATATGGGACTGCCGACTCCGAATATTTTTACCGGCGGAGAGAACTACCACGGGAAGTTCGAGTACATTTCGGTAGACAATATGGAGAAGGCCGTTAAAGTGATCATCGAGGTTGTCCGGCTGTTTGAACAAAGCCCTGACGTATAAGACCACTTCCCTTGCGAGCTGTCCTGAATATGTAGTTTTTGATATGATGGAGAGGATTCCAGAAAAAGGAGAGGATGAACAATGGCTGAACAAATCCGGCTGGGCAGAACCGATTTGCTGGTAAACCGAATCGGCCTCGGCACAAATGCGGTAGGCGGACACAATCTGTATCCGAATCTCAATGAGGAGACGGGAAAAGAGATGGTTCGCACCGCTCTCGACCTTGGCGTTAATTTTCTGGACACCGCCTTTATCTATGGACCTGAACGCTCTGAAGAGCTTATCGGGGAAGTCCTTAAGGAGAAAGGCAGACAGAATGCCGTAGTCGCCACCAAGGGCGCCCATAAATTTGCAGACGGCAAGGTGTTGTTGGACAATTCGCCCGCCTTCCTGACGCAATCGGTGGAAGACAGCCTGAGACGTCTGCAGACCGACTACATCGATCTGTACTATATTCACTTTCCAGACGAGCATACGCCGAAGGCTGAAGCCGTAGGCGCGCTGCAAAAATTGAAGGAGCAAGGCAAAATCCGCGCGATTGGCGTTTCCAACTTCTCCATAGAGCAGCTCCGCGAAGCCAACGTAGACGGTTATGTCGACGTGCTGCAATCCGAATACAACCTGTTCAAGCGCGAAGCCGAGCAGGATCTGCTCCCCTACTGCAAAGAAAGCAGCATTTCTTTCATTCCTTATTTCCCGCTGGCTTCGGGTCTGCTGGGCGGCAAATACACCAAAGATGCGGCTTTCAAAGATATACGCGCCAATAATCCGCTGTTCCAGGGCGATGCCTTCGCGCGCAATCTGGACAAAGTCGAGCAGATACGCCCGATTGCCGAGCGCTTAGGCTCCGAAGTGGCGCATGTCGTGCTGGCCTGGTACCTGAAGCAGGATGCAATCGACGCGCTGATTCCGGGCGCGAAGAAGCCCGAACAGGTGAGAAACAACCTCAAGACGTTGGAAGTAAACCTGACGGATGCCGATGTGAAGGAGATCAGTTCGATTTTCAAGGATTGATTTCTGCATCACTTGGCGACCTCTGGAATATACTATAATAAAAAGCCACAAAACCTGTCCGCCTTTTCAACATTGGCGGCAGGTTTTTTATTTCGGAATGACCCCGTTCTTGGTGAAAAATGTATGTCTTCATGAAAGTTTTTAGGTAATTTCATCTACTTTCAAATTGCTTGCTGCATTTTCATAAAAACTGTGCTAACATACTTTTGTTTGAAAAGCAACCGGCTGCACCGCCCTCTAAGGGGTGCTACCGTTTTACGATAAAATATGGAAGGGTGACGAATTGAATACCTCAGTAGAAGAGAACACGTCTGCTGTCAGCAAGAAACAGCTCAAGCTGTTTCAGTTAACTTGGCCTATTTTCCTCGAACTGTTTCTGTTTATGTTAATGGGAAGCGTCGATACGTTCATGATCAGCTCCGTCTCCGATGATGCGGTAGCCGGCGTAGGCGCGGCCAATCAAATAATAGCCATCGCCATTCTCGTGCTGGAAGTGATCGGCAACGGGGCGGCGATTGTTGTCGCCCAGTATCTCGGCTCGAAGAAAATAAGCGACGCCGCGCAGGTAACGGGCAATGCGATTACGCTCAATCTGGCGGTCGGTCTGGTGTTGAGCTCGGCCTTTCTTTTGCTGGGAGGGCAAATGCTTCGGCTCCTGCATGTTCAGGGCGATATTCTGGAGTACGCCACCTCATATATCAGCATAGTCGGGGGCGGGATCTTCCTGCAGGCCCTGATCAACGCTCTGGCTGCCACCATCCGGACGCATGGCTTTACCAAAGAGACGATGGTTGTCTCCCTGCTGATGAACATCCTGCATGTTATCGGCAACTATGTTTTGATCTTTGGCCATTTCGGCCTGCCGGCGCTCGGAGTAGAGGGAGCAGCCATTTCCACCGTGCTCAGCCGCCTCATCTGTCTCGCTATTTTCTTCTGGCTGATGTACAGAGTGATGGAAGTCCGCGTGGAGTGGAGATACTATGTTCACCTGTCCAGGAAATTTATCTCCAAAATTTTGCGGATCGGCATTCCATCGGCTTTTGAAAGTATTACGTACCAGTGTTGCCAGCTCATCTTTACTTTGTATGTGACTTATCTTGGAGCCGAAGCGATGGCGACGCGCCAGTATGCCAACAATATTTCGACTTACATTTACCTGTTCAGCATGGCTATCGGAATGGGAACCGCCATTATTGTCGGGCACTATGTAGGCTCCAAGCGCCCGCAGGATGCTTATACCCGCGTCCTGCAGAGCGCAAAATGGGCGCTGGCCGCAACCGTGGTCATCGATCTTCTCATTATCCTGTTCCGGGTGCCGCTGCTCGGACTGTTCACCGACAACATCGCCATTATCCGCCTGGGGGCGCAGGTTCTGCTGCTCAGTATTCTTCTGGAAACCGGACGGACGGTCAATATCGTGATCATCAACTCCCTGCGGGCCGCGGGAGACGCCAAGTTCCCTGTTTATATGGGACTGTTGTCGATGGTATGCATGTCGCTGCCGCTCGGATACGTTCTCGTCTTCCAGCTTCACCTCGGTCTCGTCGGCATTTGGCTGGCCATTGCGGCGGATGAATGGACACGGGCCATTATTATGTACTTCCGCTGGCGGAGCCGGGCCTGGGAACATTATTCGCTGGTCGACCAGGACGATCAGGCCAATGCGGTGAAAGCACCCGCTCCGGCAGCAGGATAACGCGCACCTGCATTCAATCGAACAAGGGCCTGTCCTTCTCCATTTGGAGAAAGGATAGGCTCTATTTTTTTCGCGCATTATCGTATATTTTGCCTTCCTGCTTGCTTGATCAGGGAACGCTCGCTTTTGACGAAGCGCTTGCCGCTTGCGCGAACGTGTGTTTCCTTATACAATGAATAAGGATAAATATGGGCGTGCTACCGGGACGTTCCGCTGCTCATCGTGCGCTCACGGTTCACTGAAGCTTTTCCTTAATAACAGTCTGCAGTTACATAAGTGAGAGGAGTGTTCGTATGTCTGGGGAACAAGCAGCCAAGGGGAAACCGCGAAGGTCCCGGCCCTTGGGGCATTACCGCCTGATGCTTGGGCGCTATGTGCTGCCGCAGCGCAGATTATTGATATGGCTGGCCATTCTGCTGTTCGCGTCGATCGGGCTGCAGCTAATTAACCCGCAAATTATCCGTTATTTCATCGATACGGCCCAGGGAAAAGGAAGTCTGCAGCCCCTTTATGCGGCGGCTGCCCTTTTTATTGGCTTTTCACTGTTTCAGCAGATCGTTTCGGTCTGCGCCGCTTATTACAGCGAAAATCTTGGCTGGAAGACAACCAACAAGCTGCGGGCCGATCTGGCGAAGCATTGTCTGTCGCTCGACATGTCTTTCCACAAGACGCAAACATCGGGATCCCTTATTGAACGGGTGGACGGGGACGTGAATGCGCTGGCCAATTTCTTTTCCAGCTTCATTATTCACCTGCTCGGCAACGTACTGCTCATGCTGGGAATTCTGATTCTGCTCTTCAGGGAAAATATTTGGGTCGGCGTCGCCATGACGCTGTTCGTCGTTGGAGCGGTTTATGCCATTCAATGGATTCGCCGGTTTGCCGTGCCCTCCTGGACCAAATGGCGGGCGCTTAACGCGGAATTTTACGGATTTATCGGCGAGCATCTGGAAGGAACGGAAGACACGCGCGCCAACGGAGCCGCCGGTTATGTGATGAACCGGTTCCATGAGCTGATTCGCCGGATGCTGCCTGTCCGCATCCGCTCTTTTTTCGGCTTCTGCCTGATGTGGAGCACGACGATCCTTGTCTTCGCGCTGGGCAACGCCGCAGCCTTTGTAGTGTGCGCGATTCTGTGGAAGCGCGGCGAACTGACTCTTGGCTCCGTTTATCTCGTCTTTTATTACACCGAGCTGCTGGCCAAACCGATCGAGAAGATCCGCACCCAGCTGGAGGACCTGCAAAAAGCCGATGCGAGTCTGGTCCGCGTTCAGGACCTGCTGGCTACGGAGCCGCTAATCAAGGACGGCCCCGGCGCTCCGCTGCCGAGCGGACCGCTGTCCGTTGAATTCCGCAATCTTACGTTTGCTTATGAGCCTGATGGACAGCCAACGCTGAATCAGCTTGAGCTGCGCCTGGAGCCGGGACAGACGCTCGGGCTGCTCGGCCGGACCGGCAGCGGGAAAACCACGCTGGCCCGGCTGCTGCTCCGCTTCTATGATCCACAGCAAGGACGGATTGAACTCGCCGGGACCGACATTCGAAAGTGCAAGCTCCATGAGCTGCGAAACTCGGTCGCGATGGTGACTCAGAATATTGAAATTATGGAAGGAACGGTCCGGGACAACCTGACGCTGTTCGATGATTCCATCGATGACGGCAGAATTGTTGCCGTGCTGGCCGAGCTGGGGCTTGGCCAGTGGTATGAAGCTTTGCCCGAGGGTCTAGACTCCATTCTCGCTTCCGGGGGCGGCAGCCTGTCTGCAGGGGAAGCGCAGCTGCTCGCTTTTGCCCGGGTATTCCTTACGGACCCGGGGCTTGTCATTCTGGATGAAGCTTCCTCCAGACTCGATCCGCTGACGGAAAGCCGGATCGAAACGGCGATCAGCCGTCTGCTTCAGGAACGAACCTGCATTATTATTGCCCACCGGTTAACAACCGTACAGCGGGCGGATCAAATCCTGATTCTGGATAACGGCCAGATGCTGGAGCACGGACCGCGCGCGAAGCTGGCAGCGGACCCTGATTCCCGGTTCAGCCGGATGCTGTCCGTTGGAATGGAGGAGGTGCTGGCATGAAACCAAGGCATTTTTTCTGGAGGCTGCTGGCTTACCGTCCGGCGCTCTATCTGATGAACTTGCTGGCCTGGACGCTGGTTCATATGTCTCTGCTGGTGCCGGGGCTGGTCACCAAAATGTTCTTCGATTACCTGGAAGGAACTTACGAGTTCTCCTTCGGGATTTGGGGCATCGCCGCCCTGCTGATCGGAGCGGCGCTCGGCCGGATCGCGCTGATCGTCTGCGGCTTTCTGACCGACGTCAATTTCCGGTTCCGCGCGAGCATGCTCGTGCGCCGCAACATGCTGGCGCATGTGCTGAAGGAGCCCGGCGCGCGCGCCATCCCCTGCTCGCCCGGCGAAGCGATCAGCAATTTTCGGGACGATGTCGATCAGACCGAGGAAGCCATAAGCTGGTCCGTTGACTCCCTGGGACTGATTGGTTTCGTCATCGTCGCAAGCTATATTCTCATCTCTATCGATGCGCAGATGACGTTGTTTGTGTTTGTGCCGCTGATCCTCGTTGTGACGGCTGCGCAGATTGCAACGTCGCGGATTCAGAAATACCGGGCGGCAAGCCGGAAGGCGACCGCGCGGGTCACAAGCTCGATCAGCGAAATGTTCTCCAATGTGCAGGCAATCCAGGTCGCCGGTGCCGAATCGCGCGTTGTGAGCCGTTTTGTGGAGCTGAGCGACCAACGCCGCCAAAGCATGGTGAAGGATAAACTGATTACCGAGGCGCTGTCGTCGGTGTTCGCCAACTCCGTCAATCTCGGCACAGGGCTAGTCCTTGTGCTCGCCGGCTACAAAATGCGCAGCGGAGATTTCACGGTCGGGGATCTGTCCCTGTTCGTCTACTACCTGACGTTTGTGACGCAGCTGATTTCCAACGTCGGCAACTTCATGACCTATTACAAGCAGATGACCGTCAGCTTCAGCCGTCTGAAAAATATGCTCCAGGGCGCGCCGGCATCCATTCTGACCGCAGCCGCTTATATCGGGATCGGCAAGCCCGGCAAATACGGCAAACGTCGGAGAGACGCCGCCAACCCGCAGCCGACCACCGAGGCAGCGGCGCGAAACGGCGAAGCGGCGACCTGGCCCGTAGCTGCAGTTGGCGGCCAGGGCGCGCCGGCAGCAGAGGGCGTGCGGGGGCAGAAAGCGCAGACGCCTGCGCAGGAAGTGCAAATGCGGGCGGGGGAAGCGCAGAGAAGCGAGCTCGCAGCGACCGCGATGGCTGCCGCCACGTCCGAGCTTTGGGACCCGATTACGGCTCCGGCCATTGACGCCGGACCGCTGTATACGCTTGAGGCGCGCGGCCTGACGTACCGGTATCCCGAAACCGGACGGGGCATTGAGAGCATCGACCTCACGCTGAAGCGCGGCTCTTTCACGGTGATCACCGGCATGATCGGCTCCGGCAAAACGACGCTGCTGCGCACGATGCTGGGTCTGCTGCCCGCCGAGTCCGGCGAAATGACGTGGAACGGCTGCCCTGTTACAAAGCCGGCCGACTTCTTTGTTCCGCCGCAGAGCGCGTATACGGCGCAAATTCCGCGGCTGTACAGCGACAAGCTGCGCAACAATATTTTGCTCGGCCTGCCCGAGGCGGGCAGCGATCTTTCGCGGGCCCTGCACGCCGCCGTCATGGAAGACGACGTCGCCAGGCTGGAGCAGGGCCTCGACACCCTCGTCGGACCGCGCGGCGTCAAGCTGTCCGGCGGCCAGGCGCAGCGCACTGCCGCTGCGCGGATGCTCGTGCGCGACGCACAGCTGTACGTGTTCGACGACCTGTCGAGCGCGCTCGACGTCGAAACCGAACGCAAGCTGTGGGAGCGGCTGTTCCGTGACCGCGGCGAGGCGACCTGCCTCGTCGTGTCACACCGCAAGGCGGCGCTCTCGCACGCCGACCATATCATCGTGCTGAAGGACGGCACGATCGAAGCCGAAGGCACTGCCGATCAGCTGCTCGCCACAAGCGACAGCTTCCGCCAGCTTTGGTACGGCGAGGAAACGGGCGCCGCATCGTCATAACCAATAATGGATGTTTGTTAGACTTGATTGTACAGAAGCGGGAAGGTGGAAAAGAAATGGATGTTACCGAATTTCAGCAATGGGTTAAGGACTACTATAAGAGTAGAGGCTGGTCAGATCTGGATATTTTTATTCGAATCGGCTTTTTGGCGGAAGAAACGGGCGAGGTCGCACGAGCTATAAGGGCTCTTGAAATCGGCAGAGACAGACCTGATGAAACAAGGGGTTCCTTTGAGGAGCATAAACAGGAACTAACGGAAGAGCTAGGGATGTACTCGGCAATCTGATCGTGATTGCCAACAAATACGAGATCCGGTTAGAAGATATTTTTCACTCGCATCAAAAGAAACTTGCCGAAAGATATGCAAACAGTCGGAATCATTGATCCTTTGTAGTCAAGCTGCACCAACCTGGATATGGTCAGCAATTCAATAAGGATGCCATCCTTCCCTGGACGGCATCCTTTTCTTTACGGGTTTTGACTCAAAATCCGTGAATCCGCAGCCAATCCTCGCACAGCGTGGTCCAGGTGCGTACTTCCGGGTGCTCTGCGGCGAGTCCGAGCCCGTGCACCCCTTGTTCGTAAATATGGAGAGCAAAAGGAACATGATTTCTTCTCAAAGCCGAAGCGAACAACTGACTATTCTCATACGGAACGACCTTATCTTCGACCGTATGCCACAAGAACGTTGGCGGCGTATCCGGTCCCACTTGAGTTTCATTGGACAGCATGGACACAAGTTCCGGATCCGGATGGTCTCCAAGCAAATTATGAAGCGTTCCCTGGTCCGTATACGGATCGGTCAACGTAATAACCGAATAGCACAGCACCATCAGATCGGGACGACTGCTTTCGCGTTCTACAGGATCTGCTGCGGCGCTGTCTCCTAAATCAAAATGCGTGCCGGCCGCAGCCGCGAGATGCCCTCCGGCCGAAAAGCCGAGAATCCCCACCCTGCGCGGATCCATATTCCATTTGCCCGCCGAATGGCGAATATAGCGAATCGCCCGACCGGCGTCCAGCAGCGGTGCCGGATGGCAGTACGGAGCGACGCGGTAATGCAGCACAAAGGCAGCGATGCCGAGCTTGTTCAACCAGTGCGCTACGGGCGCGCCCTCATGATCCGACCTTACGCCGTAAGCGCCGCCCGGACAAACGATGATCACCGGAGCAGGGTTTGGCGAAGATACAGGAAAGGCATCCAGCCACGGAATATCCTCCTCGCTCTGTCCCCGGGCATAGGGAGCGTCCTCCGGCCATAGTCTGATCTTCGCACGTTCATTTCCATTCCACATGATGATTGCTCCTTCTTTTTTTAGTCTTCTACAATGGATTTGCATTGCAGAATGAAGAAAAGAGGTCAAGAGATCGTGTATGCGGTTTCAACGTTGTACTGGCACCTTGGCCGTTATTTTCCGATGTCATTATAACAAGCCGGGAATGAAGGTTAAAGGCCATGCGACAAAAAAATTCAACGTATTCCATTGAACCGGCATCGCCCTTACTTTCACAAATGCAAAGAGGCTTCCAGCGCTTGTCACGCCAGTTTCTGTAACAGGAAGCCTCCTTTATGTTCAATTGGCGGACGCGGCCGGAAGCGAATCGTCCTTGTCTTTCGTTTCTTCCTTCCATACGACCTGCTCGCCGTAGCTCTTGCCCCAATCATACATCGATTTAAGCACCGGCATCAGACTTTGGCCATATTCCGTCATGGAATACTCCACCCGGGGCGGAACCTCCGGATATACCTTGCGGCTGATCAGCTGATCCTCTTCCAATTCGCGGAGCTGGTTGGTTAACATTTTCTGCGTAATATGGGGAATCAGCTTCTTCAGTTCACTGAACCGTTTCGTTCCCTCCAGGCCGAGATGCCACAAAATAATGAGCTTCCATTTCCCGCCGATCACCGCAAGCGTTAGCTCTTTCTCGCAATTAATCTCCTTGAGATTAATCCGTTCCTTCACCTGATTCGCCATATCATCACACTCCTCTTAAAATCAGTATATCATCATGTACTACTGCCTTTCTACCTCTGTACCCGCCAAATGGAAACTAATGTGTAACATCAACAGGGAAAGAAGCTCTGGAACTCCGTTTCCGGGCAGCAAACCGCGCCAATAGTATCCTCTGCGTAACTACACCACCGGAAAGTGCCTACTTCCGAAAAAGAAGAGACCCGAAATATAATAACCCAAAGCGGCGGTGATGTACCGCGAAGTTGGCTTTTATCATTTTACAAATAAAAGGAGCGGTTTTGAATATGGAACTTCAATTGGCTTTGGATCTTGTAGATATTCCGGGAGCAAAGGAAGTCGTTGCGGAAGTTGCAGACTATATTGACATCGTTGAAATCGGAACCCCCGTGGTCATCAACGAAGGGCTGAGAGCGGTTAAAGAGGTTAAGGAAGCGTTCCCTTCCCTGACGGTACTGGCTGACCTTAAAATCATGGATGCCGGCGGTTATGAAGTCATGAAGGCTTCCGAAGCCGGCGCAAGCATTGTTACCGTACTTGGCGTATCCGACGATCTGACGATCAGCGGCGCTGTCGAGGAAGCCAAAAAACACGGCTCCAAAATTCTGGTCGACATGATCAACGTCAAAGATCTGGCCGGCAGAGCCAAGGAAGTGGATGCCCTGGGCGTTGACTACATTTGCGTCCACTCCGGTTATGATCACCAGGCGGCGGGCCTGAACTCCTTCGAAGACTTGAAGACGATCAAGAGCGTGGTTAAGAACGCAAAAACCGCCATCGCAGGCGGCATAAAGCTCAGCACAATTGCCGAGGTTGTCAGTGCAGGGCCGGATCTGGTCATCGTTGGCGGCGGCATTACCGGCGCCGAAGACAAAAAGGCGGCTGCCGCTGAAATTCAAAAAATCGTTAAGCAAGCTTAGGTGCGGGTGCATATGAATTTTGCCGCAGAGATCGTGAAGGAACTGGAGCATTCGATCCGTCTGATTTCGGAAGAAGAAATAAGCCGGCTGGCCCGGGTCATTATGGAATCCAGGCAGGTATTCGTAGCGGGGGCAGGACGTTCAGGTCTGATGGGACGGGCTTTTGCGATGCGGCTGATGCACACGGGGATTCCGTCATTTGTCGTCGGCGAGACGATTACACCCGGCATCGGGGCCGGGGATGTGCTCATTATCGGTTCCGGCTCGGGAGAAACCAAAAGTCTTGCTTCCATGGCCGAGAAAGCCAATGGCGCAGGAGCTTCCGTCGTCGCCGTGACGATCCATCCGGAGTCCACCATCGGGACATTGGCCAGCACGGCTATCAAACTGCCAGGTTCGCCTAAGGACAAAGCGAGCGGCAGTTACCACACTATGCAGCCCATGGCCTCTTTGTTCGAACAGACCCTTCTTGTCTTCTATGACGCCGTGATATTGCGGCTTATGGAAGCCAAAGGACTAAATTCCGGCCTGATGTACGGAAATCATGCTAATCTGGAGTAACCCGAATTGCTTTCAAGATCCCTGATTTTGTGCTCTGCACGTCAGGGATCTTTTTTCGTATGAATGGGCTGCTGGTCGTTTGTTTTTTTCAAAGAACCCCGCCGGAATGGTCGTTAATTCTACATAATTCGACAATTTCTGTCATTGATGCAAATCGGAAGCCTAGGTATACTTTATCTAGTTCTTTTTTCATAGGACTTTTGGAGAATAATAAGGACGATGGAGTTTACGAGGAAAGGAGCTTTCATGCGCATTATGCCCATAAAGGTTATGGTGGTCGATCCTTATCAGCTGGTGCGCAGAGGAATCACCTCGATTCTGGAGGGGGAGCCCGACATTGAGGTGTGCGGAGAAGCCGCTGACAGAACGGAAGCGCTGGGACTTATTGAGAACCACAAGCCGGACATTTGTATTATGAACAACCGGATTAACCAGCTAAGCGGTCTGGATGTGATCCACAAGCTGAAGCAGGCCGGTGCGGGCTGCCGGTTCATCTTTCTCACGTCGAGCATGAATCCTCCAGAGCTGCAGCAGGCGCTAACACTGGGAATTGAAGGCATCGTACCGAAGGAAGCGTTCCCCGATGAGCTGCTGTTTGCGATTCATATGATCGGCCGGGGCCGCAAATACTATGACTACGACCTGCTGGAAGCCAGGCTGCTGGAAGGCATGCAGAAGAACGACAGCCCTTTGACGCCCAAGGAGCAGGAAGTACTGCAGATGCTGAGCGAAGGACTTTCAAACAAGGAAATTGCTTCCCGCCTTTGCATTACCGATTATACCGTCAAAAAGCATGTCAGCAAAATTCTATCCAAGCTGGCTTTGCCTGACCGGACAAAAGCAGCCTTGTATTACCATCATCATCGCTTGCGCCAAAATGCCCCGCTTTAGAAGTTGTAAGTATATTGTTAAGAAACAAGCGCTGACTAATCCGTCGGCGCTTGTTTTGCTGGAGTCTGTTAAATGTAAATGTTGATTATGGAATAAAACTCCCTATAAGATTAGTCTATATTGTATTAGTCGGCTCTCCGTTCCTAAGTATTCTTCACTACCAATTCTACTAATTTCTTTAAATCCTATTTTCTCAAGCATTTTTTGGGAACGAGTATTCGTTTCGTGCGTTTCTGCGTTAAAAATTGTAATTCCTAACTTCTTTGAAGCATAATCCATCATGCATATAGCAGATTTAATTCCAATGCCTTTTCCCCATAACGAACTCTCACCGATTGCAATGCCTAATTCAGCGGTATTACCTTTAATACAGGCTAAGTCTGCGTACCCAACTAATTTCTCATTAAATTCTATTCCCATTCGAACAAAATCTTCAGCTGCATTATTTACACAATGAAGCCACCACTGATATAGTTCTGCGGCACTTCTATGTTTATCCCATCCATTTGCCGAACAAAAAGTGTCATCCTTGCTCCAATTTAAAACAATTCCATAATCATTTATGATTAAAGGTCTTATCTTAATGGATTGTAAATTGTTATTTTCAACATCCATTGCTCTCTCCCCTAATTGAAAAAGAAGCCGCCCGCCATAGCCAAATAGCTACGTATGGGACGGCCTCTTCTCCTTATAGCCATCTACTCTTATGATGTTAATTAGTCCTAATGCCTCGTTTACGTCCTTACTGCTGTCCGATCACCTGATCCGTCTTGCCCTGCAGCTTGACCAGTCTCATCATGATGGAAGCGGCCTGCGCTTTCGTTACGGTCTGCTTCGGATAGAAATGTCCGTCCCGCCCCTGCATCAAGCCAAGCTTGACAACCAGCGTAACCGCGCCTTTGTTCCCGATAGCCGCCGCATCGCTGAATTTGCTTGCCTCCCCTTGCTGCTCCAGAAAAGCAGACAGTTTATTATACTTCACAATGGAGGTCAACATAACGGCCAGCTGCTCCCGGGTCAGCTTGCTGTCAAGCTGCAGCTTCGCATCCCGGTTGATCCAACCCTGCCGTTCGGCAAAGCTTACAAGTTTATAATCCTCGCTGTCAGGCGAAACGCCTGCGATCGGCTCAGGCCCATTTCCGCCGTAGCTCATTCCATAGTTTTCATAGTGCGGAGATACGGCCCTAACCATCATTCTGAGCCAGTCGCCTGCCGTAATCTCCTCATTCGGGTTGACTTTCCCGTCTTTATCAGGCGTAATCACATGGTAGTTTACAAGCGCAGCAAGCTCCTTCTCCGCCCAATGCCCTGCGAGATCGGCGGGGACGGCTGCCGCTATCGTCCGTCCCGTATTTTCGAACGTATTCACCCATTTGCCGGTTGAAGCATCCAGCACTTTAAAAAGCTTGGCTGAATCCTTGGTTTCGGGACTGTATACCAGCCGTACCTGCAGCTTGGCATAGTTGCTGTCGATGTAAAAGCCGCCGAACCGGGAATATTTCAGCGTTACCTTATACTGATCCCGGTAAGCCTTCAAAGCCTGTTCTTTGGTCTGGGCCGGTTCCTTGTATGGGGGCAATTCGGCCTGATCGGTATTCCGGGAGACGCTGTAATTCAGCAGTTTTCCATTAGCGTCTATGGCCAGTGAAACCGAGTCGCCTATTACGGGAATCCCGTTCACATAGTGCAAAAACTGGTATCTGTACTGGGTCCCGTCTTTGATTGCAGTCCATTCATCCCCGTGCTCGGCAAGTTTCAAATCCCTGCTTGCATTTGGATACAAGCGGTTAACCAGCTCGATCGCTCTCTGTTTGGCTGCCTCCTTAGATATTTTTGTAGTCCCGGAAGCATCCGGTAGCGGCTTCTGCTCATCCTTATAGGCGAACTCATCAACGGCGAACTGCAGAATTTGGCCGGTGTCCGCAGCAATCACCGCCGTTGATTGAGCCGGGAATCCACGGTGATAGCCTGCAGTATTGTCGCTCCACGTCAATCTCCATGCTTTTCGTTCAGGCTTATTGTAATCCGGGTTTAACGACTGCGATGTCAAAGTTCGTCCTTCCGGAATGACAGCGACCTGTTCTACAAGCTTGGCCGCTTCTTCCGCAGTAAGCTCGGAAGCAGCGCTTCGCGGTTGAAAGACGTCCTGAGTGACGGAAACGTCAGAGTAAGCTGCCTTAGTCACGGTAACCTCATTTCCTTCAAAGTCGATGCCTTTCCCGGTCTGGGCGTCAAGCGGGTAGAGCGTGCCGGCAATGGGTTGCCATCCCAGAATGAAGCTGGTCGGAATTCCGTTCTTTAGGATTGGAATGTATCCCAGCTCAACATCAAGCGCTTCGGCGTACTTCTTCTCAGCGTCCGCCTGAGAGATAGACGGCACGGGAGACGGGGACTCGAAATGATCAGAGGGGCCGGTAAATCCAACGACTTCCCCGTTCGCATTGACGGAAACATAGATCTGATTAAAATCGGCCGGCAATCCGTTTTTCTTCACATTGAAATTAAACGTATAAACGACAGGACCGAACAGCGTTCGCCCGTCCGCATCCCAGCCGTTCAGCCCAGGCTCCAGATCCTGGGCGGATACAGAGGAAACCGCTTTGGAAATAAAGGCTTTCGCCTTCTGCAGCGCTTGTTCCTCTGTCACCTTGGGCGGATAATAGGCTTCATTTTCTACCGGCGCTGACAAGTATGTACTGATCAGATCTCCCGTGATCGCATCCACCCGGCTGCTGAATCCATATGATGTATCGCCCTGTTGAACCTCCCACTGAATGTCCCAGACCATCTGGTTTTCAGGCGGGGGGAAGATACGGCTATTGCCAAGCTCGACTCTTGATGCTTTAGCCTTCTGCAATACCGGAAACAGCTCTTTCAACTTGGCAATCGCTTGCTCCTGGGTGAATTTGACTTTGGATGGATCGGCTGTACCTGCATCTGGAGAAGAAATCTCGCCGGAAGCTATCTTCACCTTCATTTCATCCGTTAAAGATACTGCGGGAACATCCGTCCCACCAGAAGAATCGGCAAGGGCATATCCCTGCGGCAAAAGGAGTGTAAGCGCAGCCAAACTTAAGAATGCAGCGGACTTGGTGCGTTTTAAAGCGCGTTTCTTTGGTTTGATCAATTCGTCCCATCCTTTCCTTTCGGTATTTCTTTATATTTTACTCTTAGTTTCATTATTTTACCATTATTGTTTAATACATCCGAACCGATAGGGTAGAGGAATTTATTTCCAGAAAAAGCTAATAAGCGCTATATAATGAAGTACAACCGGCAACAAAATTCTTTTTTCGGAAGGAACGAAAACAGGTTTGAGAGCTTCAGTCCGTTTTTTTCAGCGATTCCGCCGTTTGCAGTGGAAATTGACCTTATTCTACATCCTCACGACACTTGTCGTTCTCTTGTTTCTTGAAATGATAGCTGCCCTGATTTTCCTTGCTGTTGTCAACTACGATAAAAGTAAAATGTTGGCTGCCCAGGTCGGGAGCGTGGCCTATAATTTAAGCTCCAATTTCACCGGTCCCTTCATCAACCGGGATCAGTTGCGGGAAGCGTTAAAGAGCTGGCCATCGGAATTTGGAGCGGAATTTCGGGGATTGTCCGCAGTCCTCGATGCTGACGGCCGCCTGATTGAAGCCGATGGAGATGTGGCGTTTGAGAGAAACGAATGGGGACCCATGCTCCCGGCCAAAGTACAGCAAAATATACAGACAGCGCTTTCGCTGAATCCCTCCGACATTGGTCAACTCACAAGTTATACGTTCAAAAGCGGAGGGACCGCATATATCGTGTCTCCGATCGCCCAAACAAATAAGATCCGTGGGGTGCTGGTGGTTCAAGCGGAGCATGTGCGGTTTTCCTATTACAGTTTTGGGGGTGTCTTGCCGAGAGCCTTTCTGTTTATAGGCCAGAGCCTGATCCTCTTCTTTCTTGGAGCCGCTATTGTCGGGATTGCTTTCGGCATCGTCACGTCGCGAAGTCTTGTCCGGCGGATTCGAAGAATACTCGTCTCGGCGGATCGATGGAGCCAGGGCGATTTCACTACTTTCGTTCAGGATCCGTCGGGGGACGAGCTGGGGCAGCTGGGTCAAAGGCTCAATCAAATGGCCAGACAGCTCAGACTCCTGCTCAGGACACGTCAAGAGCTTGCGACGCTGGAGGAGCGCAACCGGCTCGCCAGAGAGCTGCACGATAGCGTCAAGCAGCAGATGTTTGCCGTTTCGATCTGGGTGAATACGGCCAAATCCCTGATCGGTCAAGACGAGCAAACCGCCCGCTCGCATTTGAGTGAAGCGGAAAGCCTGATCAGCCATACGCAGCGGGAGCTGAGCTCGCTCATTCAGGAATTGCGCCCCGTTGCCCTCGAAAGCAAGGATCTGGCGCATGCGCTCGGCGATTATTTGCGCTCATGGCAGGATCAGACAGGGATTGCCGTGGATTTCGAGGTGAGCGGCGAGCACCGGGTATCTTCGAGCATCGAAGAAGCCTTCTTCCGGATCGCCCAGGAGGCGCTGTCCAATGCAGCGCGCCATAGCAAGGCAACCTCTGTGCGGGTGAAGCTGGAATGCGGGGAGATTGCCCAGCTTTCCATCAGCGACAATGGCTGCGGATTTGATGCCCGTCAGGAAGCCCGGGAAGGCGTTGGCTTATCCTCCATGCGTGAGCGCGCTCAGGGTCTGGACGGCGATATCGACATCCGAAGCGAAAAGGGTAAAGGCACTGTCATCGTGGTACGGTGTGAACAAACCGGAATATAAGTGGATAGGAGTGATCCGAATTGGCAAAAAATGACCCCATCACAATTATGCTTGTCGATGACCATACGATTGTGAGGCATGGCTTGCGCGCCCTCTTCACGCTGCAGCCCGATTGCCAGGTGATCGGCGAAGCCGAAACGGGGGAAGAAGCTGTGAAGCTGGCTGGCGAGCTCGTGCCCGATGTGGTGCTAATGGATCTGGTCATGCCGGGGATCGATGGCGTGGAGACCACGCGGCGCGTCAAACAAGTCAGTCCCCGTTCACAGGTGATTGTGCTGACCTCTTTTGAGGAGGATAAACATATCTTCCCCGCTCTGCGGGCCGGGGCGCTTTCCTATGTTCTCAAAGATATTGAGCCCGGGCAGTTAGTTGAGACAGTTCGCAGGGCCGTAGACGGCGAATCGATCATGCATCCGCGGGTGGCCGCGCGAGTGGTGCAGGAGGTGCGCAGCACGAAAAAGACGGACTCCAATCCATTCGCCGAGCTGAGCGACCGCGAACTCGAAGTGCTGCGCCTGATCGCCGGCGGCTTGTCCAATGCCGAAATAGCCGGGCAGCTGTTCATCAGCGAAAAGACGGTGAAAGGCCATGTCAGCAATATTTTAAGCAAGCTGCATATGCTTGACCGGACCAAGGCCGCCGTGTTTGCCTGGGAGCAGGGACTAATGCGCCTGGACTAAAAAAGCGGCGACGATGCTGCTTGTTCATCCGGTCCTCCGGCCCGTCTATAACTCTATGGCAGTGTGCGCAAACAGTTCCCCCGGAGGGTCCATAATCGGATCCGCAGACGCGTTCCAATCCGGTTTCTCTGTTTTATCATCGAACCTGTGAAACGGAGATTGTAACCGGAAAGGATGATTGCATGTGAGTCTTCCATTGTCTCATGTAGAAAAAAGCCCGGCAGCGGGAATCAAAGGGTGGCCCTCCTGGGCCGGATATGCGGCCTTGATGTGGTCCGTGCTCTATGGGGCGCTGCACCTGTACTGGCTGTTTGGCGGAGAAGGATACCCCTTCAAATATAATGAACAGGCGGGTTTATTTTCCGCCATAGTCACTTATCTTCCGGCAAAGGCCGGAGGGATCGTTTTTGTTATTCTCTGCATGCTTGGAGCCAACATTAGCCTGGTCATGCGGTACCCTGACAGGTTCAGCCTTCCCCGCTGGCTTATACTCGCTTATGCGTGGGGATTCGCCGCAGGGTTGATCATCTTCGTGCCTGATATCAGCCTGATTATGGTCATGGCCTACGCTTTTTTGCTGAAATTCGATTTCAACTGGCTGATGTTCAATCAAATCGTGTGCATTCTGGGCGCTTTGCTGTGGGGCTTCGCGGTTCTTGGCTATCAACGATGGGCGCGCGGCGCTTGCGTCTATTGCGGGAGGGAAGCGCGCAGCGAGCCGTTTGTTCTGGTTAAATGGAGTCGTGCGATCACCTGGATTGCGGCAGCCGCCCCGCTTCCTTACGCCATTTCTCGGTTTGTCTGGGCATTTGATCCGAAGATCATTCACGAATTTTTGCAGGAAAATCCGTCGGCTCAAGTAACAGCCCTTGTATTTGGAATCATATGCGTCATCGGAGGAATGCTTACGCTTGGCTTGAACCAGAAATGGGGCGAGGTCTTTCCTGCCTGGTTCCCGTTCATCGGCGGCAAAAGAGTACCTATTCTGCTCGCGGTTATTCCGGCCTCTATGGTAGCTATTGCGGTAACGGCCGCCGGCTTTGTTTTTACGTTCGCTTTCACCGTCGTCAAGCTTGGCTACCTGCACGTAGACAATATCATTTTCAATCAGATTAACACTGCGGTAGGCCCTATGCTTCTATGGATCCCCTGGGGCGTGGCTCTCGGGCTTGCCGCCATTGCCTACTATTACCGCCGGCGCGGCCAATGCGGCCATTGCGGCAGGAAATAACTTATTAGATTCCCCTTGAACCGGGCGGCTGCCCTGGCATCCTCTATCCATGAATGCCCATTTATAACGTGGGCGTTTCATAGTAAAATACTAAATAAGACGCCCGCCCTAGCGCCTATGGACGTCTTATTTTGTTGCACATGGGAGATCTGCTAGCATGAAAAACATTTTATTTATCAATACCGGCGGGACCATTTCTTCTTCCTATCAGGAGAATGGGCTTACGCCTACGCAAAACGCGGAGAATATTCTGGAGCAAATTCCGGAGCTTACAAATATTTGTCACATTGATGCGTTTGATTTGATGAGCATGGACAGCACCAATACGCAGCCCGAAGACTGGGCTTCCATTGCCAAACTGGTGCACCGTTCGATACAGCGTTACGACGGCATTGTTATTGCGCATGGCACGGACACCATGGCTTATACGGCATCCGCACTCAGCTTTATGCTCGGTTCCGTGGGCAAGCCGGTCATTCTTACCGGGTCCCAGGTATCCATACTTGCCGAGCATACGGATTCCAAAAAGAACGTAATCGATTCCTTCCTCGCCGCCTGCGGTGAGCGCCCCGGCGTTTTCGTTGTCTTCAACGGGAAAATCATTAACGGCTGCCGGGCCTCCAAAGTAAGAACCCGAAGCTATAACGCGTTTGAAAGCATTAATTATCCCTATATCGGAACTGTCGAAGACGGCAAGGTGATTTACAACAAGGATTTACTGCAGCCGCACCCGATCCATTATTCCTATAATGACAACTACTGCGCAGAGGTGTTCCTGCTCAGGCTGATTCCGGGAACCAATCCGCATATTTTTGATGCCATCCGGTCGCTGGGCTACAAAGGCATTGTCATCGAAGGCTTCGGGATGGGCGGCGTTCCCTTCAAGGAGCGCAGCCTGATTAACAAAATCGAAGAGCTGATGCGGGAAGGCATAAGCATCGCGGTAACGACCCAGTGCCCTTATGAGGGCGGGGATCTGACGATTTACGAGGTGGGCCAGAAGGTGCTCGAGAAAGGGGTCATCCCCGGCTACGACATGACGACCGAAGCGCTGGTCACCAAAATGATGTGGGCGCTCGGCCAGACTCTGGATCCCGCCGAAGTGGCGAAGATCATGGCTACCAATTATGCCGATGAATTCGGACTGCCGGAGATGCTTTAGGGAATTCTGGCCGAGGACGCCGCCCGGACGGCGGCTGAATCGCCGGAGGGGCTGCTTAGCGACCCTTACCGGGAAGGCAGACCCGTCCATTTTTTCGAAAAAACGTATCGCTTCACTCCCCAGCTTGCCGCCGGGCTGGCTGCTTTAAAGGGTGCTTTCCCCTCCCATCGGGGGGGGGGTACGCTCTGGCTGGATGAACAATTTTACAAAATCATGCACTTGATCCTTGGCATACAACATGAAACGATGCAAGAAATGTATGCTCTAAAAACCGTACGCCCTTTGGTTCGGGAAGAAATCTACAAGCGAATCAGCCTCGCCTGGGACTATATTCTGGCCTTCTACAAGCAGCCTCTTCTCTTGGCCCAAATTGCCCGGATTGCCTGCATGTCCCCGAATCATCTGCTCCGGAATTACGCAGCCGTATTCGGTCTCACTCCGCACCAGCATATTACGGAGCTCAGGCTGAACCGGGCCAAGCAGCTTTTGTTGAACGAGGAACATTCCATTACGGACATTTCCTTTGAACTCGGATTTCAGACGCCTGTCTACTTCAGTAAAATGTTCAAGCAGCGTACAGGCCTCGCTCCTTCGGATTACCGCAGAATGTTTGCGGCAAAATCCGATGGCTCAGACTGAAAGAAACTTGGCATTGGCCCGGTGTTAGAAAAGCATAATATCGACTGTAGCTTCCCCAATTCGTCTAATGAAGGGCTTTCTCCAAACTTAAGTTAAAATAGTCATTGTATACACTTTTCGCCAAATTGTTAGCCGCGCTAGCCTTTTCTCTATCCTTATAAAAAGCTTCCAAATCTGCTTCACTCCCGGTTTTCCCATAATTCAGTAAACTGTTAATAGCTTTTCTATAACTTTCCGCGCTAAGACTAGCCTCTGAAAGAAGATTATCCGGTCTATCGCCAATAATCGCCAAGCTAGTATCATCAAATTCCTTAATGCCATTTTCTGCAGAGGCTATCAACTGCTCAATTTTTGTCGAATCAACCCTTTCTTTAAGAATAATATTTCCAAGTAACCTTAAAGCTTCTTTATCCGTTTCCGCAAAAGAATCGAAATAGTCTGTTTGAAACTTGTTAAGTATATGCAGATTATTTATATACTTAGTTTTGCTATCAATAATAGACAAAGTATTATTGTTTAACTGCACTGTTAATTTAGCTTGTCTTAAAAGATACGCTGGAACATACACACGGTTATTCAGAACTACCGCAGTATCATTTGAGGATGCACTCAATTCATTCCCATTCCACAACACTCTTACACGTTCCAAATCTCGTAAGCTAAATCCTTGAGCCGCCGCTGTTGAAATAGTCAGTATAAAAATCAATATAATGGATATAATTACTTTTTTTCTCAATGTATTCACCCCATCATTGTAATATTTGTAAATTCATACTATATTATATATGCCCATGGGAAAATTTCAATAGGAGGAAAAAAATGAAACATATTGTACGTTTCGCGTCGATTGCTCTTGTAATCTTTGCAGTTGTTTTCTCTCATTATTATTCTTCTCAACATGTGTATGCTTCTACCGTTCAAGAAGTAGATCTCCGTTCATCAAATTATCCAGACACTTATTTAGACGGTTATAAAGGAATTTATGATCGAGCAGTCACCACATCTTCCACAATTACAAGCTATAGACTTCACTTTTTAAGAATTGCAACTGCAACTAATGATCGTGTTTCTGTCTCATCTTCTTATAACACTACAACACAAGAAGCAGGGACAATTTACTTAAGTCAAAGCGGTTATGTTACAGATGTATGGACACCTTGGATAACTGGTTCTGCTTATGTCAATTTGATTACAACGAATGATGGAAACGTTAGTACTGGCTTTGTTATTGATAAAATCGAGTATAATGGAACCTCCTCTCCATTAGTTAACTCTGCAGCTTTTTATCCAAATTCATTCTCTTCTGTAAGTAATTTATCGGTTTACCAATCATCTTCAGTATCTACTTATGGGTATACGAGCTTTGTGAATAACGGTCTTAACATTCTAGATATTATTACGAATGCAAATATAGGTTTTACCCCTTCCACATCATCTACCGCACAGGTACAAATTTCTGCCAACAATTCTACAGGATTAGATTATTTTGCTCTTACGCAACCCTACAGTTCTTCAGGTTCCCCTATAAGCTCGGTTGATACTACAACTTGGAGTTATGCTACAGTAGTATTTAATAATGCTGTCATGAATTCTTGGGGATTCTCAACCGACAATAAGCAGAAAACAGTAACTCATGAATTAGGGCATGTGCTTTCACTTAAGCATCAGGATAATATTGATGTTAATTCCATTATGAAGGTTGGTAAATTAACAATAACATCTCCATCATCAACAGATATTAGCAACTTACAATATAGATGGTAGAAAGGGAGGAAAAATTATGTCTTTCAAATATGTAAGTAAATATGGCTTAATACCGCTCTTCTTTTTCGCCTGTATTGCATATGTAATTTTCTTCATTACAAATTCAGAGAATCATCATGCCAAAGCAATGGGAAGTAAAAAAATCCATTCCGCACACGCAGACTATCCTGTTCTCAGTACTGTTACCGAACTAACATATAAGGCAGATTTAATTGTAACGGGAATGTTCACAGGAAATAGAGTCCCTAAATTTTATACTGACGAAAACGGTGAAATTATTGTACGTGCAAGTACTTCTGAGTTTGAAATACAAAAAGTTCATAAAGGAGTGGTTTATGACAAAATTATTTCTGTAATTGAGCCAGCGTACGAGGATAATAACGAAATATATACCATTGAGGGGTATAAATTGATGAACAAATTCGATAAATTTATTCTCTTCCTTGGAAACACAGATGAGGGTGCGTATCGCATTGTCGGTATGTACCAGGGCCAATATAACACAAACAGCACTATAAAAATTAATTCAATGGATGGAAATAACGATGAAACTGAATACTTTGGATCGCAATCTGAAATTAAACATTACAAAAGACTAAAAGAGCAAGTATTGGAGTTGTTTAAAAACAATTAGTACAATTCAATAATTAATGAAATAGCTCCTAAGATGAATAAGTGCTTTCTTAGAAAATGCATTGCCCCCTGCAAATTCCAATGAATTTAAAGGAGGCTTTTTTATACTTCTTTGGCTTGATTAGGAGTAAAAGCAAATAATAATCTCTAAAATTAAGCTAAAAAGCCTTTTGAATAGTATTCCACCACCAAAAAAACTTTCCGTGTAAGGAAGAGTCTCCCCAGTTAAATGCATCCACTTTCACATCATACCGTTCCCTTGTTCGCTACCGTTCCAAGTTCCAAACTGCTTTCGTGGCCTTCATTCCGTGACCGGACTTTCACCGGATAGAAGATGCTTGCCTCAGGAACGTCTAACATCAGAACCACCCGTTAGACGGGTGGTTCTGATGTTAGACTATAAGTCTCAGATACCGGCTCGTGTCTAAAGACACTGGCTTTCACTTAGTTCAATGCCTTTCCCTCTTTTGCCACCCCTCAAGGGGTCCTTATATTACCGGCTATCCCTAATTGAGCAGGAGGTCGACACCTTTCTCACAATCCTCATAGGATGTAAGCTCTTCTTCCAATGGCTTTTTCCGTACACGCTGGGAATGAAGAGTTTCATAGGTAGTAAAAAATTCGCCGCGAACTAGGCATCGTGCCAGCTCTGCTGGCCATTCTTTTGAATAATCAGTCGAAAATCTTGGCCCTATATTCAGAAAGGCTGCAATTTACCCTCCAACCCTAGGCATTCTTTTGTTAATCATCAATATAAATGATAACCCGTTGCCAATTTAACATTATACTGGGCACCGGTTCCTTGTATGTCGCAAACCCTTGGGATACCAAGAGTCATGAATTTTTGACCAAACAAGCTGTCAAAAGTTTGTTGTCCTTTTCTTTTTGAAAATTACGTCTTTCTTTAATTTTTCTTATCATAATAGCGAATAAACGCATATTCCGGATAACCGACTTGTAATTGTTTACTATTTAAATTAGTAACAGGTAAAAAATAATCATAAGATTTGCCCGGTTCTATTTTTTCAATTAATGCTAGGTCAGATCTGTCCGTAAATGTTTCCCCTTTTAACCCTTCTTCAATAAAATTATTCTTATCAATGATGACTAATAAGTGATCTTGCAATTGTGAATAGGTTTTATTCGAAGCATTGTATATTCTGACTTTTAAAAAAACCGATTCTCCTTTCTTTTCTTCATAATAGATCTTTTTCGGAATAATTTGCGGATCAAAGGTTTGATCTGCATTTTGTTCATTGCTCATTCTCTCTAACGGGCCTTTTGCAAAAAAATCCGGATGATTCATAGACACAACTTTATTTTTTGGATCCCAACTTAATTGAATATTCAACCCTTCTGCGATCCATTTAGCCGGAACCATGACAGTACCGTTCTTTGTTACAATCGAGGTATCCGTTGAGACTATTTTCCCATTTAGCTCCACTTTGTTCTCATTGACTTTAGCTTTAAATGAAAGTACGGATGAATTCAAAGATACGATTTTGTTAGCGTTATCCCAATTTATCGTTCCATTTAAGGAGTCACTAACGATCCGCAGAGGAATTAACGTTCTGAAGTTAGAATCAATATATGGCATTGTCCCTTTAGAAAAAATAAGATACGCCCCATTCAATTTCAACAGCAAGCCATTTTCTTTTAATTCTGCGGCTGAAGACACTGGTACAGCAACTAAGCAAAACAAACTTATGACAATGAAGGCCAAGAACTTCCGTATCATTACTTCAACTCCTTATCTTGTGCTTAATATTTAGACGCTTAGAAAGAAAAGATGTTACACTTAGAAGAAAATATATCTAAGTGCAACATTAAATTTCATTTACGGAGTTAGTGTCCCTGTTTTAACTTTAACTGTTTCTCTTGAGAAATCAGTAAAATCTACAAGAACATTGTATGTTTGGTAACCACAACTGGTTGCTGTACTAGCTGCATTTTGTAATTGCTCAGTACCTGATGCTGTTCCTACTTTTACGTCGCTCCATTGAGCATTATATAGATAGCTTCCTGTAGTTAAATCCTCATATTTTTGGCCGATAGCGGTAATTCTTTTAACTTGCATATTGGTACCGTAAGTAGAGAAATTTTTAATTGACGAAACATTCCAAACTATTGTTTGACTTAATGGTGTTCCATTTTTTGCTGTACCTGTAACATACAAAGCAGCTTGATTACTTGTAGGAATATAAAATTTCATAAAGGCGGAGGTGCCCATTTTGAAATTTGCAGGAGAACCTGAAATCACACTAGACATACCTAAAGATGTCATTGCCCATGTTTCTTCTGTCGGATAAACGGGATCTATGCTATCTCCATAATTAAACATTAGTCCTGCATCTACAGTGTATGTATTACCATCAGTGCCGACATTATAAGCTCCAACATACATGTATGCGGTGTCATAAGTACTTTGAGGTCCATTTGGGGTATTTACTGTTTTAGGGGTCATTGATATATCCGTACCTTTTATAGGTAAATACAAGTTAGTGGTAATTCTGGAATAGCCTTTTGCTGAGGCAATTTTTCTAAATGGTCCCGAATTCGCAGATGGACAAGAAGTTGTAGGATTAGTATAACTTAAAATACTAACATTAGGCTCTACTGCCTCACCAAGATTTACTGTTTTCTCTTTATAGTTAGGATCTCTTTTTAATTTTCCATCTGGACCAATTAATTCTTTATACTTCTCTTTATATTCATTAAGCTTATCTAATTTATTCATTGTAAAATAACCATCTTCATCAATAAAGAGTACATTTTCTCTATCCTCTTTATCCAGATTTTTCATAACTTCTTTAAGTATCTCTTTATCTTTTTCAGGTAATCTGCTATCAATGTAACCCACATCCTCATTTAATTGTGACTGGTTTTTTGCATTTACTAAAGTTGCAGGTACTAATAATACTAATATGAGGAGGAAAAAACATAATTTTTTTTGCATTGTCTTCATTCTCCTTTAGCGTTATTAATTTGAGCATTTTGCAGTAATATAAGCCCTTGAGCCACAAGGATTTTCAGGCATAAAAAAGGGACTTCACCCCAATTTGGCGAAGTTTTTCGGTGACCAAACCAAAAACCCCAGAATGGAGGAAGTCACCTTGTATATTCTACAAGAAAGCCTATTTTCCTTTGATGAACTGCAAAAACTTGAATCCAAAGAGCGATTGCCTATCTTCTTCAGCGCTCTTGACTTAAGACCTTATGCCAAGGAATTGAGAAACAATTCACCCCGAGGTGCCGA